>NZ_CP021421.1:2400000-3000000 GCF_002201515.1 Muribaculum intestinale | reverse complement strand
AAGAATCCAGACATCAGAAATAAAATAATTTCATTAGGATATCAGAATTCCTCAAAATTTTCTTGGGAGAAAATGATACAGGAGTACACTGATTTGTATTTGGAAATTTCCTCTCTCATAAAACAATAATTTATCACTTTATGAAAATATCCATCATCACCGCTACGTGGAATAGCGGTGCGACTCTTCGTGACACTATGGAGAGCGTATTGTCTCAGGATTACACCGACTTCGAACATCTGATAATCGACGGAGGGTCAACAGATAACACTCTCGACATCGTAAGAGAACTCGAACCGCGGTATGGCGGAAAACTAAAATGGATATCTGAGCGCGACCGCGGCATCTACGATGCCATGAACAAGGGGATAATGATGGCAACCGGAGATGTAATCGGCATACTCAACTCCGACGATTTCTATACATCAACCGATATACTATCAACTGTTGCCGACGGTATCCAACAATACGATGCCGTATATGCCGATATCCACTATGTCGACCCGGCCGATTTGACCAGACCGGTACGCCATTACTCGTCGGCTCCATTCCGCCGATGGAAGATGCGACTCGGATTCATGCCTGCCCACCCATCGTTCTACTGCCGCAGGTCGGTATATACACGATTCGGTCTGTTTGACCTCGACTTTAAAGTTGCCGCCGACTTTGAGCAACTGCTCAGACTTATTTATATAAACCGCATCTTCACACACTATATACCCCGTGACTTTGTCACCATGCGCACAGGCGGGGCATCTTCCTCCGGATTTCAAAGCCACAAACGTATACTTCGCGACCACCTCAGGGCATACAAGAAAAACGATGTTCCGTCCAACCTATTCCTTGAATCGCTTCGTTATGCTTATCGTGTAGTAGAAAAAATTTCTTTTTCCACAAAGAAAATACTGAAAAAGAATTTCCAATAACACTCATCACAATCCTTACAGATATACTGCGCCGCCGATACCTTGACAAGGATATCGGCGGCGCAGTATATATAGATATTTCAAATTTTGTTGTACCTTTGTCTGCATCAGCCACATTTCATAATCATAAACATGGGATGGCCGACATAATCATGATTTACAGATATTGACAATGACAACTCAAATATACAACGGAAAGATTCTAATACCGGGAGGACGCTGGATCGACGGCGGTTCGGTAGTAATAGCCGACGGTAGAATTGACGATATATATGCCCACAGCCGCATATTCGAAAATATTGGCAAAGCCATTGATGCCGAGGGGGGATACGTGTTGCCCGGAGGCATTGACATGCACATACATGGAGGAGGGGGCCGCGACTTTATGGAAGCCACTTCCGAGGCTTTCCGCACTGTCATAGATGTGCACCGTAGCCACGGTACCACGTCGCTGTTCCCCACCCTTGCTTCGGCATCCGAATCCACCATACGCCAAGCGGCTGCCATATGCTCTGAGCTTGCATCCGACCCCGGAAGCGGAGTCTTAGGGCTGCATCTCGAAGGTCCGTATTTTCATCCGTCGATGGTCGGAGGCCAGATTCCCGAGAACATACGTCTGCCCCATCCTTCGGAATATGTCGGGATTATTGAAGACTTTCCATGCATAAAACGCTGGGATGCGGCTCCAGAGTTGCCCGGGGCTCTCGACTTCGCTCGATTTGCTACAGGCAAGGGTGTAGTAGCCGGCCTCGGCCACACACGTGCCGGCTATGGCGAGATTGTAGCAGCATATGAGAACGGCTACACTCTGGCTACTCATTTTTATAATGCCATGACCACATCTCATAAAGAAGGTATCTACAAGCATGAGGGTACAGTCGAATCGGTATTCCTGATGGATGGCATAAATGTGGAGGTAATATCCGACGGTATCCATGTGCCTCCTGTAATACTTAAGCTCATACATAAAATCAAAGGATACCGGCGCATGTGCCTTGTCACTGACTCGCTGGCAATCACCGACTCGACCGACGGGAGCTCGTTTGATGACCGTATCATGATTGAAAACGGGGTGTGCAAACTGAAAGACGGCTCAGCCATAGCAGGCAGTTGCGCCACAATGGATCGCCTGATACGCACCGCCGCCCTTGAAGCCGAGATACCGCTTGAGGATGTAGCACGCATGGTGTCGGAGACTCCGGCGATGATAATGGGTGTATACGACCGCAAGGGGAGCATCGCCAGACATAAAGACGCAGATATAATAATAATGGACAGGAGCCTTGGCCTGACCCATGTCATCGCAATGGGGAATGAGATACCGGTTGCCGGCGCCATTGCATGACACATGCTACGACTTGCATTTCTCTTTCCGGCATATCTTGAGACGCAAACATACAGCAGGCCCTAAACGTTAATAAATATGAAAGCACAATGCTTTCATTTTGAAACTCCGGGCCAAAATCATATATTTGCATACTGACCCTTTCAGCCGTAACCAAATATAAAAAAACATAGTCCAATCGACATGTCGCCAGCATCGCCTACATATACTCCTGAAAAGATACAGAACGACCTTCGTGTGCTCGAACTGTTATCCAACAATTTTCCGAATGTAAGTGCGGCCTCTACAGAAATCATCAATCTTGAGGCCATCCTCAACCTGCCAAAAGGAACCGAACATTTCATAGCCGACATCCACGGGGAGCACGAGGCATTCCGGCACATACTGAAAAACGCTTCAGGAAATATAAAGCGTAAAGTAAAGGAAATATACGGCACCGCCATGAGAGACGATGCCATACGAAGCCTTTGTACGCTCATATATTATCCTGAACGTAAACTCGAACTTCTTAAGGCAGACGAGACCGATCTTGACAATTTCTACAACATCACACTTCACCATCTGGTAAGAGTGCTTCAGTCGGTATCATCAAAATATACTCGCTCAAAAGTAAGAAAGGCCCTACCCAAGGAATTTGCATACATTATCGAGGAACTTTTACATGAATCTCCATCCGACGATGACAAGCAGGCATATTTCAACCGAATCATAGAGACAATCATATCCACCGGACAGGCCGATGCCTTTATCGTGGCCATGTGCAATACCATCCAGCGTCTCAGCATCGACCAGCTACACATACTCGGCGACGTATTCGACCGAGGCCCTGGAGCACATATAATCATGGACACACTCTGCGAATACGGACGGTTTGACATGCAGTGGGGCAACCACGATGCACTATGGATGGGCGCTGCCGCCGGCAACAATGCATGCATAGCCAATGTATTGCGCCTGTCGCTACGTTATGGCAACATGGCGACTCTTGAAGACGGCTACGGCATAAACCTCGTGCCACTGGCTACATTTGCAATGGAGACATACGCCGACGACCCATGTGCCAACTTCACACCAAAGCTGAATAACGATGACATCCTGTATGATGACAAGACGCGTCGTCTGCTCGCCCAGATGCACAAGGCCATTGCCATAATACAGTTTAAACTTGAGGGACAGCTTGCCGACAAACGTCCGGAATGGGGCATGCAGAACCGCAAACTCCTTGACAAGATTGACATGCAACGTGGTGTGCTCACTCTTGACGGGAAAGAATATGAGCTAAAAGACAACCGATTTCCTACTGTCGACCCTACCAATCCATTCAGGCTGACCGACGAGGAGTTGGAACTGGTAAACAAACTGCATCACTCGTTTATCATCAGCGAACGACTTAAAAAGCACATACAATGCATACTCCTGAATGGTTGCATGTATACGGTATGCAACTCCAACCTGTTGTTTCACGCCTCAATGCCGTTGAATGCAGACGGTTCGCTTAAAGAAGTTGCTATTGGCGGAAAGCGTTACAAGGGTCGCGACCTATTCAACCACATAGGCATGACAATGCGTGCGGCCTTCAACGCAGAAACCGATTCCGACGAAAAAGACTTCGCCATTGATTATTACTGGTATCTATGGTGCGGTCCTGACTCTCCACTTTTTGATAAATCAAAAATGGCGACATTCGAACGATATTTTCTTAGTGACAAGGAGACACATCGCGAAGAAAAAGGCAACTACTATGAGTTGAGAAACAAAGAAGAAGTATGCGATATGATTCTCGACTCGTTTGATGTCGAAGGTGAACACCGACATATAATCAACGGCCATGTGCCTGTGCGTATAAGTAAAGGTGAGACGCCCATACGCGCCAACGGCAAACTGATGGTAATTGACGGCGGCTTTGCAAAAGCATATCACGACACAACCGGAATCGCCGGTTACACTCTGGTATACCACAGCCGGGGCTTTCAACTCGTGCAGCACGAGCCTTTCTCTTCTACAGAAGAGGCCATAAAGAACGGAACTGATATCGTGAGTACGACACAGATTGTCGAACTCACCAATCATCGTATGCGAGTAAGAGACACCGATAAAGGTCATGAATTGTCAGCTCAGATTGACGAACTGATGGAACTATTGTACGCCTACCGCACAGGTATTTTAAAAGAACGCACAAACGGCAAACCAATCAGTTGATTCATATAGAATGAGATAATACCCGACAACGCCATTCTCCTCCTTGCATATTGTTACTTAATAGTACATTACAATTAGCGTTTCCGTGAGCTGCCGGTCGATTTCCATGAAGTCAACTGCAGCTCCTTTTTTACAGGGCTGGCGCATGAGATTTAACTATCCTTAAAGACTTTGTACAGATATTCAGTGCTCCACATACATTTTTTGCGTCTTCGTTTAAGGCTGAGTTTATCGTTCTGCTTTTTAAGCATTTCCAATGCATACTTGCGCATCGCTGAAAAATTGACAGCGCCATTCTTGGCGCGTACGCGGCACATATCTTCCCGAAACGTCACGTCGAGATGCCAGTGCAGTTTGTTCTCGATACCCCAGTGCGCACGAATACGCATCGCATAGTAAGAAGCCTCATCTTTCTCCACGCTGCTGAGATAGTAGATTGTTTCACGCGAGCGGGCACCGTTCTCAGTACGCTCACGCTCCATCTTTATGATACGTTTAAGACCGGGCCACTTCTCGTACATTCCCTCCTGTTCCAAAAGTGTCGTATCCATAATTGAACAGGTTCTCTTCTCAACTCTTCCGTGCCCCTTTTCCTCGGTTGTGTATACCGATATTGGAGTAGTGCGACTAAAGATACTTTCCGTCAAGCCCTTGAGTATCGGCTGATTGTCTTTAAGCGCCATCAGATAGTCGCCGCCCTGGAGTATGATCTGTTCTGCGATATTACGGTGGGTCCCCATTGCGTCGACTGAAACCAATGCCCCTGTAAGCCATAAAGAGGACAATACGGACGGCAGAACCGTAAGTTCGTTGGTCTTGCCATCCACCGGCTTTTCGGCAACGCAGATTTCTGTTTCAGATACCCACGCATTGAGGATATACAGTCCGTGGCATCCGGGACTCCTGGGATTTTCACCCCGCAGTTTCTTACCGTCAATGATGACCTGATTGCCGCACAGGGATTCGATTATGTGGCCTCGGCAGCAATCAAGACTTGCCCGGAGCTGAGCGGGATTGACAGACTCTACAACACGAAGTATCGTGTCACCACACGGGACGCCGTTGCTAAGCTTCAGCAATCCGGCGGCCTTGAATTCTTCCTCTCGGTCTGTAACCATATCCGATATGTCGTCACAGTCCTCACAATCACACAACACGCCGATGAGTGCCATTCGGAGCACATCCTCGAGCTCATGTTTAACCTTGCCCAAGTCACGCGGGTCTTTTACTTTGCTGAAAATTTCTATTTGCATACCTCTAATATATCCATTTTCAGCAATATATGCAATATCTGAAAGTTTATTTCACATAATCAGGTGAATTTTTGACTGAATTTGAGTTAAATCTCATGCGCCAGCCCTGCCTTTTTTATGAGTCAGCATCGTAATGTCACGGATTCTCCGTATCTTTGCAGTGCTATGCCGCAAAAACAACGAACACCTAATAGACGACGTAAAAAACGCTCTGCCAACAATAGGCTGAGCGTAAATGCCCGTCTCATGATGATTGGATTTCTTACATTAGCCGCGATAGCCATAATAATGTCGTCCGGGAAATTCAACGAGTATAATGCCGAAAAAGATTGTCCCAGCCGTTATGACAGCCTTGAGTACGTTATTACAAATCCGGAATTGCCCGAAGAAATAATATACTATACGGGCATGACCATATCATATAATCGTCGTGCTCATGTGCCCAACTGGGTTGCATGGGAACTTACACGTGAAGAGACTCTTGGAGAAGAACCCCGCGCTCAAAACTTTGTGACCGATGAAAACGTAGACGGATGCGCCGACCCTTGGGATTACAGCTATTCCGGATACGACCGCGGACATATGGCTCCAGCCGGAGATATGAAATGGAGCCCGACGGCAATGCGCGAATCATTCTACATGACCAATGTATGTCCTCAAGTAAAGAAACTCAATACCGGCACATGGAAACGCCTCGAAACTAAGTGCCGCACATGGGCTCAGGTAGACAGTGCTATCTATATTATATGCGGCCCGATTCTTACAGACACTCTGACTGAAACAATCGGCGACAGCCATGTAATAGTGCCTAAACGTTTCTTTAAAGTAATCCTATCGCCCTATGCCAGTCCACCGCGTGGTATAGGATTCATAATGAACAACGGTTATGTGAAAGGGGGCATGCAGCAGGCGGCAGTATCAATTGATGAAGTTGAGGCTGCAACTGGCCATAATTTCTTCTCATCTCTCCCCGACGATATTGAAAATGAAGTCGAGTCGCAATGCCGTTTCCACAATTGGTCAGTACTAAAATAATATCAACCCAAATTACACATTAAAAATACCGAGATGTCAACGATATGTGCAATTTCTACCCCAGGAGGTGTAGGAGGTATTGCAGTAGTAAGAATCAGCGGCCCGGAAGCCATCGACATTGCCGATAGACTTTGGCTTGGTAAATCTCTTAAACAATGTGACAGCCATACAGCCCATCTTGGATGGATAACCGACAGCAACGGCGAAAAACTCGACCAAGGTGTTGCAACAATATTCAGAGGCCCACGTTCTTTTACAGGAGAAGATACTGTGGAATTCTCTATACACGGCTCGCTTTACATCCAAAGAGAATTGCTTAATGCGCTGCTTGCCAACGGCTGCCGAATGGCTGAAGCCGGCGAATTCACTCGTCGCGCTTTTACATCCGGGCAAATAGACCTGGCTGAAGCAGAAGCAGTTGCCGACGTTATCGCATCAACTTCAAGAGCGTCCCATCGACTTGCTGTAAGCCAAATGAAAGGTGACTTCTCACAACGTATAGAACATCTAAGAGAAAGTCTGCTTGATTTGGCTTCATTGCTTGAACTCGAACTCGATTTCTCGGATCAAGAAGTGGAATTTGCATCAAGGGAGCGTCTGATGCAAATCGCTATAGCCGTCAAAGATACCGTAAATACCCTTGCCGGAACATTTCATCGTGGACAAGCGTTCCGCACTGGAATACCTACCGCCATCGTCGGTGCTACAAACGTTGGGAAATCAACCCTGCTCAATCGCCTGCTCCATGATGATAGAGCAATTGTAAGCGATATTCATGGTACGACCCGCGATACAATCGAAGACACGACTGAAATAGGAGGAGTGATATTCCGCTTCATAGATACTGCCGGATTGCGCGATACCAGCGACACTATCGAAGCAATGGGAATAAACCGCTCTATTCAGCGCATTCGTAATGCTTCTATAATAATCCTTGTGGCAGACTCAACACGCCCCGAGACACTTAGCGAGGCATGGCATCGAATAGAAGATACATTATCCGACCGGAACAACGCCTCGCAACCCTATCCTACCCTGCTGCTCCTATGGAATAAGACCGATATAAACAATAATCAACCGGCCATTACAACGGAGGAGTCATCTGAAATTCCAGAAAACAAGACGAATTCCAATGGCAAACAAAGCCAAAACCGATATAACTCCGATGAAATCGAACAACGAATTAAGGATTTCTGCAAAATTAACGGCATGGAATTGCATCATGCGCATTATAGTGCCAAAACAGGAGAAGGATGCGACATTGAAGATGTATTGATGAAATGTGCCGCAACTGACATGTTGAATAATTCCGATATAATAGTTACTAATGCCCGCCACTACCAGTCATTAATAAATGCTCTCGACTCAATATCCCGAGTAATCGACGGGCTAAATACAAATATCCCTCCTGAATTTGTCGCACAGGATCTTCGACAGACCCTTACATCTCTTGGCGAAATAACCGGCACTATTTCCACACCACAGATTCTATCCTCAATATTTTCCCGGTTCTGCATCGGAAAATAGATAAACGCTTGAAAATCACATAATTAGCTAGCAAATAACACGAAACGCCTCTTTTCAGGGGCGTTTTTTATTGGTCAAAATTGCCGATTTTTGTGCATTTTGGTCGATTTTAGCGATTTCCTGTACCGCGATTGTACCGTTTCCGGGGTTCACCACCTACCTCATCCGAGGTAGTGGAGGATGTTGCACACGCTTGCACACAGTTGCACGCGCTTGCACAAAAAAGTAACCGTTTTAACAGAAATAACTATGAGTAGTACAATCGAAATCTCAAAAATCTGTGGTTGGTGCGGTAAAGAGTTCATTGCTCGCAAATGCTCCACCAAGTACTGTTGTAAGCGATGTAGCGAACATGCTTATAAAGCGGAAAAACGTAAAGAACATGTTGCTCGATGCAACGAAAAAGCAGTGGAAACTGAGAAAGTTAAACAGTCGGGTAATAATGAGTATATGACGCCACGTCAGTGTGCAGCTTTACTAGGCCTTTGTGTTAGAACTATCTATTATCATCTGGAAGCAAATCTCATACCATGCATACGCCTGAAAGGTAAGACTCTCATCAGCCGAGCAAGCATTGACAAGATGTTTGAGAACCCTCCTGAATATATCAAGAGGGAGAAGATGGTGGCTGAACCCATTGAGGAGTTTTATACGACCAAGGAGATTCTTGAAAAGTTTGGCATAAGCAATTCGTGGCTTTTCAAGATGGCAAAGGAGCGGAACATTCCGAAAACAGTTGTCCGTGGCAAAACACTCTGGAGTCGGAAACACATCGACAAGGCTCTTGCCGATAAACAGCCAACTGAGACGGTAGCAGAAGAATGGTATTCCGTAGAAGAAGTGTGCGCCAAGTTCAATATGTCGAAAGAGGCTGTCTATCGTTTCGTGTCGGAGCGGAAGATTGGCAAGCGTAAGGATAAATGTAAGGTTTTCTATTCGCGCCGTCAGTTTGACAAGGCGATGGGAATTGAGTCTGAGTTGGAGCCGGAATACTACACCATGCCGGAAGCGATGGCGCGGTATAACATGACCCGTGACCAGATTTCCCATTACGTCCGGACACATGACATTCCAAGAAGTTATGAGGGCAGGTATGTGAGAATCGACCGCAAGGCTCTCAATGCTCTGTTCGCCCCACCGAAGATTGGTTAAAAATCGGTGAGCGGTACAGGTGATTCTATCATCACCATTTCACCATCAGTCTTTTATATAGTTTTGTATAACGATTAATCAACAAACAAGAAATACAACCATGTTACCATCAACCTGTTCCAAAGTCAGCCTGCGCCAGCGTCCGATAAAGAACGACCGCCTGTCGCTGTACCTCGACTACTACCCGGCGATACGCAATCCAAGAACAATGAAGATGTCGCGTCGTGAGTACCTGGGATTCTACATATTCGCAAATCCGCGCAACAAATATCAGCGTGAATACAACGACTCGATACTGATGCGTGCCGAGATAATACGCTGCCGCCGTCAGGAGGCGGTCATTAACAATGAGTTCGGTTTCCTCGACCGCGAACAGCCGAAAGCCGACTTTCTGCTGTATTTTGAGGAGAAAGCGAAAAAGCATTATGACAAGTGGCTCATCGTCTATCGTCACTTCGAGAGATTCGTAAAGGGGAAATGCTCATTCGGCGATGTCACCATAGAGTTGTGCAACAAATTCCGTGAATATCTGCTGACAGCCAAACAGCTCCGTCACCCTAAACTGACCATCACACGCAATTCTGCCGCCGGATATTGGTCAACATTCCGCGCTCTGCTGAAAGAGGCATACAAAGAACGGTTGCTTAAAGAAAATCTCAACGACTTCATTGAGGATATCGAATATGAGGAGGTCAAGAAAAATTTTCTCACGGCTGATGAAGTGAAGTTGCTTGCCGCCACACCCTGCGAGAAGCCTATACTGAAAGCGGCCTCACTGTTCTCTATACTGACAGGATTGCGAATAAGCGACATACTCAAATTGCGGTGGGAGGATATACGTCCGGATGCCGATGGAGAGATGGCTATGTTCATCCGTATTCAGAAGACGCAGAAAGAATCAATCCACCCTCTCAGTCCGGAGATGCTGGCATTGTGCGGCGAACGGGACAAGGGGATTGTCTTCAAGGGATTCAACCGCTCTATGACGCAGGAACCGCTGAAGAAATGGCTGAAAGCGGCGGGTATCACAAAACGTATAACATTCCACCGTTTCCGAGATACGTTCGCCACTCTCCAACTCGCTGCCGGGACTGACATATATACGGTAAGCAAGATGCTCGATCATGCCAACGTGACCACGACGCAAATTTACGCCCGATTGGTTGACTCCACCAAACGCGACACAGTTGGTCGCATAAAACTTACATAAAATCATCAATGGCAACCGTGGTTCAGTGTGGACCACGGTTGCTGTTTACTCATCTTGTGACTTATATCCGGTGACACAGTTACCCGATAATAAACCATTGGTTTCCATATTATTCCATTTTAGTTCATGTTAGCAATACGACTGTTAAAAAAGGACATTACAGGATAAAATTTGTGTCCAAAATTTCGTATTTAGCAATCGGCATATTATACTTTTGCAGGATAAAACAATAGATTTTATCCACATGAATACACATTTGAATTCAATCCGTACAATAGCCCTTGTCTGCATCGCGGGTAAGGCTGTATCTGTAGGTTTCTCATCGGAAGAAGCATCCCTGGCGACTTCCGTAAACGCCTCAATCACCACTTTTCTTATGTTCACACTATGTTATCTTTCCGTAGAGTATGGCATACAATTCTTTATCATCCCTCTTGTACGTGAGCCATTGGGTGTTATATCATTCAAGCGCAGAAAGGATAAAGCAGTCGAACAATTAGAAGGAACGGTAATTAATTTAGCCGAGGGAGTGTCACCGCTCGACACTCCCAAAGCGCAGGAAGTGATAGCCTATACTCTGGGAACATTTGCCGGAGTATTGGCCAATGAGGAACTGATGTCTCTTGACAATAATCTGAAAGCCTTTATTCTCGGAGAGCCGACAACGCAAATCTCAGTAAATCGCCGCATCTCAAAATTTCGCACACATGACGTGTATCATTTCGGATGGAATATCGCCAAACGGCTTAAAATACCCAATACCATGATGGCCGAATTTCTGAAATCACAATTTCCGTGGCAACTCGCTGATGTCGAGATAAGTACCATCGCCAAAAAACTTTCTTCGGATGAGGGTGCATTCACTCTCCCTAAAGTCGAGCCACGTCTGCCTCTGGCACCTTTTCCTCTCGCCAAGAAACTCAGTATCTGTTAAATTTCGGTGAAACTCTGCCAATCAGCAAAATAACCGTTTCCCTCACCGGTTCACCATTGCCGATACCCATAATTTTGCGACAAATTCTAAAACGTAAAATATGGAAAATACAATTCCTTCATTTGACTCGCTCCCGCATCTGGTAGGCAGTCTGATTAATGAGATCGAGGGACTGAAATCCCTCGTGAAAGAGGCAATCGGCATGAAACCGTCCGAGCATGACAACCGTCTTGTTGGCATCGACGAGGCTTGCAAGATTCTCCGACGTAAGAAATCGACGGTGTATCACATGGTGCGCGATGGCATACTGCCTCACTACAAAGTAGGCAAGATGCTGGAATTCCGCCCTTCGGAACTTATCGCTTGGCAGGAACAGCACGCCTGCGATGGTTCCAAATCATCAGGCGAGATTCTTGCCGAGATGAAATCAACCATGCGCCGCAAACCCAAATCCGGATGGTGATGGCTTCTTATTATCAAAACCGCAGGATGCCACTGCGTCCGGCTTGTGGGTTGCATGAGGATGAGCCTGTTATCCCTCAAAGCAAACTGCAAAAGGTAGTACCCTCTTTCCCTCTAAGCGTGTTTCCTATGACTATACGTAATATCGTGGAGGCGTTGGTTGAGTATGAGCATTTCAACGTCAATTTCATATCTGCGTCCATGTTCACTACTTTCGCTGCTGCAATGGGTAACCGCTGGACGGTGCGCTTTTCGGCGACATGGGTTGAGCGACATATTATGTATGTGGCACTTGTCGGTTATCCGAGTTGCGGCAAGACTCCTCCGCTCAGGCTTGCCCTGTCGCCTCTGCTCAACCTCGACCATGAGTATGACCGGGAGTATTGCGTTAAACTCAAAGCCTACAAGAAATGGGAGTCCAAATCTCAGAAAGAACGTACAGCACTGTCTTTGCCGGAGGATATGGAGCGACCGAGGCGCAGGTGTCATGTGGTTGTCGATGCGACCATCGAGGCGTTGATCGGTGCCATGCGCGACAATCCGCAGGGCGTGATCCTTTACAGCGATGAACTTGAAAGCCTGTTCGCCAACTTCAACCGTTACAACAGTTCGGATGAGAGCTATTTTCTCAGCGCGTTCAGCGGCACACCATTCAAGTATATCCGAAAATCTGCTGATGAGCATATATTTCTGCCGAACCCGTATTGCTCCATAATCGGCAGTACCCAACCGGGACGTCTCGCAAAGCAATTCGGCGGTGAGCGTGTTGTCAATGGCTTTTCATCCCGCTTTCTGAAAGTCTATCCCGACATTATCGATATGCCTACATGGGGCACTGACCGTATGCCTGATGGAATCATGGAGAAATGGGAGCAGATAATCCGCAAAGTCGTTACTTTTGACTTCAAGGGAAAAGAACAGCCAACAGAATTGACTTTCTCCCATGAAGCCCATAGGAGACTGTGCGAATGGAAAGATAATGTTAACAACGCGATATACTCTGCCACCGAATCGGAAGCGGAGAAAGCCGTGTGCGGAAAACTCGAGACCTATCTCATACGCTTCTGTCTAATAATCCGGATAATGAAGAATATCTGCGCCGGAGAGTCGGCAACAATGATAGATACCGAAAGCGCGGAGGCGGCTATTGAGTTGGTCGAGTATTTCCGTGAGATGGAAAACCGTGTAATCCGTGTGTCATTATCCGGCAATCTTGACAAACGGCAATTAGAATTGTTGAACGCTTTGCCTTACGACTTCCGGACATCGGATGCCATCGACCTCGGACGGTCACTCGGGATGTCTGAATCCACGGTAAAACGGTTCCTGAAAAACTCTGCCCTTTTCAGAAAAGAGGAGCATGGACGCTACACGAAAATGTCATGTGACCCTTGAAATTTTCGACACTTTGACATTTTTCACGAGGCCATTCAAGTGGGGTGTGAGAACGAGTCTGTCAGACTTCTTAGGTGTATAAATCTTGCTGTGCAAGATATGCCGATTGTTCCCACAACGGCAATCCTGCCACCTCGCAGAGTTGGGTCAATCCCGCTCGAAACTCGCAGTCTTTTGTAAGGATGAAAATATCATGTGACCATGAAATCAAGAGATACAATCATCAAGACATACAGTCTTGATGGCATTATGACTTCAAAACATAATATCATCATAACATCAACGTATCAGAGCATCAAAGCATAATAACATCATGTCATCAAATAATAAGAACATCATAATACGGCTTCGCGTGGATGAAGCGACCGCCAGAGCAATCCGTGCCAAAGCAAACAGCCATTTCAACGGTAACATAAGTGCTTGTATCCGTTGTGCCACTCTGCAATATGAGAGAGAGTTTACGTCACCATCAGCCAATTCCGAGATAACAGCGTTACTGACCGCTATTCTGCGCCATCTGAAGAAAATCGGGACAAATGTCAATCAGACCGCCCATCAGATTAACGAGCGCATGAAAGTGTCTCCCTACGGATTGTCCGTATCGGATATCCAACCATTCGTTTTCTTCCGAAATGATCTCTCAGCCATTTGGGAGCATCTTAACCAAATCAAAGAGCGGTTATGATAGTCAAGAAACTTGGCATGGTATCCGGCGGTGGCTTCCCCGGTGCCGGATATAATGAACGTAAAGTTGCCGAGGGCATGGCGCGGCTAATGGTGATGGAGAATGTCGATGGTGCCATGCGTCATAAGGTGGAACTGTTGCATGAGGCCGGATTTGACTGCGCCGGAGAGATTGAGAAATATCTCAAGGAGCGGTCGAGGACATACGGCAACACCAAGACCACGCGCTTTCAGTTCCACATCGCCGCCTCTGTAAAGGGTCAGGCGATGTCGGCCGAGGAGCTGACCAACTTTGCCCGTCAACTCATGGCGGAAGCCGGATATGGCAGACAGCCGTATTTTGTGTACTACCACCACGACACTGACAACCATCACGTGCATATACTCTCCACGCGCATACAGCCGAACGGCTTCCCGATACCCGACCATCACGACTATGCACGACTCAATGCTGCCGCCAACCGTATTCTATCGTCGGACATCAAGCGAGACATTCAGCGGATGTTCTCTTATGGCTATCTCACTGAGGGGCAGTTCGCCAATATAATCCGCTCACATGGATATAAATTTGAGCGAGTGGAGGATAGATATGTGCTCTTTCGCGGAGGTGTCAAGGCTGCAACAATCTCATTATCTGAGATAGAGAGGCATATTTCGCAAGAAAACGACACCCGGAAGGAACGTGCTAAACAACTCCGTGCGATTATCAGGAAATACAAGGCTGAAATAGTTGATGGAAAAGTTCAAAATGTCGAAAATGTCAAGGGTCACAAAGGTCAGAAGAAAAAATACGTGCGCCGTAAAGTCAACCCCGACATCCGTAAAATCAAGGCTTCAAACGGCAAGACGCTATCGCAGGAAGAACAACGGCATCTGTCGGATATGCTCGACATTCTCAAAACCAAATTCGGTATAGACATTCATTTCCAGAAGGACCGCAATGGTGAAATCCGTAGCTACGGCATAGTTGACCATAACCGGAAGATAGCCTTTGACGGCAGTAAGGTGATGAAGTTGTCTGAACTGATTGACTTCGCGCAGAAACAGGAGCGCAATGCGAGTCCGCTTGATATTTACCGCGACCTGTTTGCAATGGAGGTTAGGAAATCCGGCGTGGACGGCGAAATGACAATACGTTTGTTCGACGGCTCAGAGCATACTCGCAAGATGTCACCACGTCAATCGGCATGGTACTTCAATTCGCCCGAAAGTGAAAGGGAAGATGTGGCTATACGTATTGCCGCCACCATGTTTTCAACCGAGATATTTGAATCCGTATTGCAGAAATATCCGGTAAGCGCCATCAGTTCAAGAATAGGAAGCGTCAACATTATCAAGATGCGCGAGGGCGGTAGAGCAATCCGCGTAGTCTCTACTGATGGGTTCTCGGCGACATATCCGATGACAGCCGATGAATTGCACTGCCATGCAAAACTACAAGGCGAAGCCGCAAACGGTTATCTTCGTCAACTCGCAATCCTGCGCATAACCCATGAAAACGCTACCGAGCTGACCAACCGCATCAAGGAGCTGACCGCCAAATCATCCGGAAGCCTCTCTCTCCCTCCGCGCCAATCCGATTACAACCCGGAACAATCCAAAGCCTTCACCTCGCATCAAAGCACCGTCCTCACCCGTCTCATGCCCCGCGACACCTCATCCCCCAACTCCGCCAACCGCGAATGGGAAGTCGGCAAGCAATCCCGCTACGACCACATCGACAACCAACAATCCGGCACACAACTCACAATGTAGTACAACTTATTTCCGTGGTACGCACTGCTTAATCAACAAATAGACATCCCGACCATAGAACTTTGAACCCAAACCAATTCTACACCGACAAATCTTACTTTTGCCCGTATAGAGTTACCGTTTTAGCGGTCAGCCTCTTGTGTAGCTGGAATTTTATTTGTAATTTTGATTTCATACAATAAAACATCCAATATGATTGTAAAATATTCAAGTGAAGAGCTTCAGATGAACTATTCGGAAGAGGAGATTTCTGAAATTATCCGAGAATATATGCGTGAGAATGAATTCTTTTCATTCAAAGGTATTTGTTCATACATCTTTGACAAAGCGAATCAAGAGGATAGAATTAAAAAAGAGAAAGACACCGAGTATCGTGGAGGTGTCAAAATTTCATACTTTGATGAAATTATTGTCAGCCAACTTTTATGGGAGGAAATCTGGAATAAAAGACTATTCATCAACTTCTCCAAAAATCCATACTTCGTTCAGACAAATGAAATTCAATTTGTCGTAAGGAATAATGGCTGATGTGATGACACCGGAGCAGCGCAGCCGTTGTATGGCGGCTATCAAGGGAAAGAATACTAAACCGGAAATGATTGTGCGGAAGTATCTTTTCTCCCGAGGTCTGCGCTATCGTGTCAACAACCGCAAGCTACCTGGGTCGCCTGACATTGTGCTGAAGAAATACAAGACGGTTGTTTTCATCGACGGTTGCTTCTGGCATGGTCATGAGGGTTGCAAATATTACCAGTTGCCTAAAACCAACGTTGACTTCTGGCGGCACAAAATAGCCATGAACATAGCTCGCGACTATGCAAACAGTGTCGATCTCCGCCTCGCCGGATGGAAAGTGATACGCGTATGGGAGTGCGACATCAAGACAAAAGCAAAACGGGAGGAAACTCTTGAACGGCTATATCATGCAATAGTCAGAACTGAACGTAAGCCAAGCGCTTATGAATCCACGCCCAGTAGTGCTTCAATAGCCGCAGAACCAAGCACACCATACAGCGATAAGAAAATTTAAGCTAGATGAGTCTAAATCTTGCCCATGTCTGTCACTATCTTTGCCGAGGATAGCCAAAGTATCAGAAAAATTTCGTAACTTTGCAATCTAATACGCGCTTGCGCAGACAAATAGACCAATCAATGTAAGTAACAACTTATATTCAACATATTAGAGGACTTCCGTGTAGTCGTATAAAAGGCTTGGTCGCCTGTCTGCCTACACGGAGGTTCCTTGTTTTTGAAGATGGCGAGACCGAACTACACCTTCATCGACTTATTCGCTGGTTGCGGTGGCTTATCTGAGGGATTCTACAAACTCGGATACACGGCTCTTGCCCACGTGGAAATAGATAAATTCTGCTGTGAGACCCTGAAAGAACGGATGCGTTATTACGGCTATTCCGAAAATGATATTACAAAATCTGTCATTCATCAAGATATTACGAATGATGATGTCATGTCTCAATTAAAGGAAGCCGTTGGCGATGCAACTGTCGACCTTATAATAGGCGGTCCTCCATGTCAAGCATATTCTTCCGCCGGACGTGCGAGAGATTACAATGGGATGAAAAAGGATCCAAGGAATTTCCTTTTTGAGCACTATGTGAAAATACTGAATGAATTCCTTCCCAAATTCTTCGTATTTGAGAATGTTACCGGAATACTTTCAGCAAACGTGAACAATGAGCCCATCATTGATAAAGTGTTTGCCGAACTTGGCAAACACTACAATCTTGTTGAACCAAGCAGATTGGAGTTCAACATGGCTGAATATGGTGTGCCCCAAGTGCGGAGGAGAATAATCATCATGGGCGTAAGAAAAGACTTGAGTATAACTCCCGATGAGTTGTATGACAGTCTTAAGAAAACCCATTATCTCCCCGATGCTACCGAGGGAGACAAGAAGAAACTTAAGAAATTCATCTCTGTAAAAGAAGCCATAGGCGATTTGCCCTCGATACCCCAAGGGCATAAGTCAAAGTCAATACCGTTTTCATATTCTACGAACAATGAGTTTATTTCTTGGGTTAAAAACGATGAGAATCTGCTTTATGACCATGTGTGCAGGACTCAGAATCCTACCGATACAGAAAGGTATCAGGAAATGGCTCGCAACCATTGGACTTTTGAAGAACTTCTTCGTCAACGACCAGACCTTCAACACGCGAAACAGCGCGTTTTTGGGAACAGCTATGTTGTTCAGTTTTGGGATGTCCCTGCAAGAACAATAATAGCTCATCTTTGTAAAGACGGCAATCAGTTTATTCATCCGGATTTTTCACAAGGACGTTCAATCTCAGTAAGAGAAGCCGCAAGGCTACAGTCTTTCCCGGATGATTTTAGATTCTTTGGGGCTATGACACAGCAGTTTAAGCAGATTGGCAATGCTGTGCCCCCGCTTTTTGCATATAAAGTAGCTAAATCATTAAAGAAACTCCTCGGAAAGAAATGATAAACATTCCAATATCCTCGGTTAAAACAAAGACTGATAAGGAGTTTTTTGTTGAGAAAGTCAGATTATACATCCGGCTCATAGAGTGCTACGTTCAGAAAGAACGTCTCTCTTTACCGCAAGTGCAGATTAACAACTCCGTTATTTCAGAATGGCGTAATATAGGTTTTATTTCTACCGAAGCCGATATAAAACTATTGGCAAAAACAGTCGGCAAGGATGCCTTTGCGAAACTCATTAACTGCACAGCGTTCGCATTGTCTGATAATGATGCGCAAATTGTTATACAGAAAATCCACAACGCCGCGCGAAAGAAATTGCAGTCCAAGAAATCGGATAAGCCGACTATCGTTGACCTTTTTTGCGGAGCTGGGGGCCTAAGCTTAGGTTTTATTGAAGCTGGATATCAGGTCGTTCTTGCCAATGACATTCAAGATGTATGTTGCGAAACTTATAAATACAACCATCCTGAGCTTTCATCAGAAAGGGTGATTATGGGGGACATCCGTCAAGTTTTAGATGATTTCTCCATACCTGAAGATGTCGATATAGTAGTCGGTGGTCCTCCATGTCAGGGATTCAGTTCTGCCAATCAGCACCATAAGGTGATCGATGATCCACGCAATCTCCTTTACAAGTATTTTATTGAGGCAGTGACTAAATTCGCGCCTAAGTTTGTGGTAATGGAGAATGTGCGCGGCATGCTGAAAGTGGCAGACCAAGTCATTTCGGATTACAACAACATCAGAGTAAATGTGAAAGGAGAGGAGGTTCATTACATTGCCGACTATCAGCTATTGAATTCTCAGAACTTTGGTGTGGCTCAAAGTCGTGAACGCCTCATTTACATTGCCATTCGTAGTGATATAGCGGAGCATTTCAATATAACTCCGGCAAGTATATACAAAACCATAGAATCTTCAATGACTGATAGATTCCACGCTCTTCGAGAAGCATTAGAATTTATCCGTCCACTGGAGTCTCCGCGAATAAAGGGACTGACAAATGTTGATGATGAAGCAACAGGCAAAAAGATTGATATTAATGAGTACACGGGCACAGACAATGAATATCTCACTGAGATTAACTGCGGACGTACCATTCCTTTTGTATTCAACCACAAGGCTCGGTATGCTTCAGACACTAATTATCAGATATTTGAACGTCTTGAACAAGGCGATGATGCCACAGATGAAAAGATTAAGGATATAATGCCTTACTCGCATCGCAATCACTGTTTCAAAGACAAGTACTACAAACTTATAGCTGATAAGCCGTGTCGCACCATTACCGCACATTTAAGAATGGATTGTCTATCACATATACACCCATTCCAAGTTCGCACGATTACACCGCGAGAAGCAGCAAGGATACAGTCTTTCCCGGATGACTATCTCTTCATGGGAGCATATTTGAAAACTTACATGCAAGTCGGCAATGCTGTTCCGCCTCTTATGGCCAAACAAATAGCCACTGCAATTAAACCATACCTCAAATGAGCACTTCACGATTCTACAAGAAACTTACTCAAGCGGAAGTCGGGCAGACAAAGACCCATGAGGTCTACATCCGTATGCCGAACGATTTCGATTATGAGAAATTCTTCAATAACACCCATATTGAGAATGGCAGTGTCATTGAGGTTAATTTCACAGCTCCAACTGTTTCAAAGAAAAATCCTATGATTCCTCAGCAGGAGTACGATTACCGTTTCGTATTCTTCGCCAATTCCAACAAAGAAAAGCGCATTCCTGGACTAGGTCCGCTATTCAAGGCTTTTGAAGTCGAAGAAGGAGATGTCGTGTGCCTCGAACGTGTTGGAGAAGGAGAGAACGTCAAATTTGCAGTGACATTCTATAACGCTGAACAGGTACAAGTATCTCCAGCCGCTGTGATGATTACTTCAGAACCGGAAGAATTAGATGCTCCGCAAATAGATACCCCATTAAAAGACCTTCCCCTGCAAGTAATCTACTTTGGAGCACCGGGCACTGGTAAGTCACACAAAATAAACAAGGCAAGTGCAAAATATCCCACTTTTCGCACGACATTCCATCCCGACACTGACTATGCGTCGTTTGTGGGGTCGTATAAGCCCATAACCATAAAGGTGCCCATCTATGGCATCCAAGGCCAGCCCATACGCGACATTCAAGGCAAAATCATCGAGGAAGACCGCATTGTCTACCACTATGTTTTCCAAGCGTTTCTCCAAGCCTACATCAAGGCGTGGGAGGAGCAGACCAAGGAGGAGCCTCAGCCGGTGTTCCTCGTCATAGAAGAGATAAACCGTGGCAACTGCGCGCAGATATTCGGCGACATCTTCCAGCTGCTTGACCGCAATGGATCGGGATTTTCTGACAGGGCTGGCGCATGAGATTTAACTCAAATTCAGTCAAAAATTCACCTGATTATGTGAAATAAACTTTCAGATATTGCATATATTGCTGAAAATGGATATATTAGAGGTATGCAAATAGAAATTTTCAGCAAAGTAAAAGACCCGCGTGACTTGGGCAAGGTTAAACATGAGCTCGAGGATGTGCTCCGAATGGCACTCATCGGCGTGTTGTGTGATTGTGAGGACTGTGACGACATATCGGATATGGTTACAGACCGAGAGGAAGAATTCAAGGCCGCCGGATTGCTGAAGCTTAGCAACGGCGTCCCGTGTGGTGACACGATACTTCGTGTTGTAGAGTCTGTCAATCCCGCTCAGCTCCGGGCAAGTCTTGATTGCTGCCGAGGCCACATAATCGAATCCCTGTGCGGCAATCAGGTCATCATTGACGGTAAGAAACTGCGGGGTGAAAATCCCAGGAGTCCCGGATGCCACGGACTGTATATCCTCAATGCGTGGGTATCTGAAACAGAAATCTGCGTTGCCGAAAAGCCGGTGGATGGCAAGACCAACGAACTTACGGTTCTGCCGTCCGTATTGTCCTCTTTATGGCTTACAGGGGCATTGGTTTCAGTCGACGCAATGGGGACCCACCGTAATATCGCAGAACAGATCATGCTCCAGGGCGGCGACTATCTGATGGCGCTTAAAGACAATCAGCCGATACTCAAGAGCTTGACGGAAAGTATCTTTAGTAGGACTACTCCATTATCGGTATACACAACCGAGGAAAAGGGGCACGGAAGAGTTGAGAAGAGAACCTGTTCAATTATGGATACGACACTTTTGGAACAGGAGGGAATGTACGAGAAGTGGCCCGGTCTTAAACGTATCATAAAGATGGAGCGTGAGCGTACTGAGAACGGTGCCCGCTCGCGTGAAACAATCTACTATCTCAGCAGCGTGGAGAAAGATGAGGCTTCTTACTATGCGATGCGTATTCGTGCGCACTGGGGTATCGAGAACAAACTGCACTGGCATCTCGACGTGACGTTTCGGGAAGATATGTGCCGCGTACGCGCCAAGAATGGCGCTGTCAATTTTTCAGCGATGCGCAAGTATGCATTGGAAATGCTTAAAAAGCAGAACGATAAACTCAGCCTTAAACGAAGACGCAAAAAATGTATGTGGAGCACTGAATATCTGTACAAAGTCTTTAAGGATAGTTAAATCTCATGCGCCAGCCCTGATTTTCTGATTATCCCATAGTGGCCGACAAAGACCTCGCCCAGGAATTGAAAGCTGTGCTTGCAAAACTCAACATCGCTAAGGCAGACCAAATCAACACCATGTATGAGGGCGGTCACGATGTGGTGGGTATGGTGAAGCGCGGCGAGAAACTTCTGTTGCCCAACAATCTCTATATCTGGGCGACGATGAACACATCCGACCAGTCGCTCTTCCCGATTGACTCGGCTTTCAAACGCCGTTGGGATTGGGAATATATCAAAATCAAAGACCACTCAGAACAAGGCTATGGCATACAGTTCAGCAACGGTAACCGCTACGACTGGTGGCAGTTTGTCACTGCCATCAACGAGCATATTGAAGGCGGTGAAATTCAGCAGGAGGATAAGAAACTCGGCTACTTCTTCGCCAAAACCGCCGACGGCACAATTACTGCCAAGCGTTTCCTATCGAAGGTCATCTTCTATCTATACACCGATGTGTTCAAAGACTTCGGTTTCGACGAACCCTTCTTCAAGGATGAGAACGGTGAAACAATGACTTTCGCCTCCTACTTCAATGAGGAAGGAGATCCAGACGAGAGCCGCGTGGAACGCTTCCTTATCAACCTTGGTCTTAAACCGATTATGGTTAATGAGGAAGATGCCTTAGATCAGATATATGGCTTGACCGTTAATGGCCGTAAGATGCTGACAATAACGCAAGCGGTGTTTGAAATTTTAAATGAGGCCGCGAAACGTATGACATTTGATGCGATTAAACAAACTGTCGGAACCATCTTCGCAGATCGGGATGATGTTGTCAAGGCCATTGATAATCCTGAAACATATATAAAGGAGAATCGGTGGAATAAAATACCAATCGTCATGGAGGATGGACAGGCCTTCGTTGTGAGCAATCAATGGCATAAAGAATCTATTCCGCAGGTAAAGGAACTTGCAGAATCGTTTAACGTCCCTTTTGAATCTGCCGTTGAGGAATATGACAACGAGGATGATGAAAGTTCTACAAGTGGAAAACGATTGAAGTACTCCGTTAACGGCAAAGGTAACTATGGTATCGGCGAGGCTTTTCTTGAAATGAGTAAAGCAATCGCAAATCAACCTGGAATGACTTTTCAAAAAATGGTTGATGCCGGTAAAATAATCAGAGGTAAAGCTATTTTCCTACCTACTGAATCACTTGATAAATGGAAAGAAGATCATATCAATGATAGCAAGCGTGACCGCCGTTTCTTTGAAAATCTTCCTATTGTCACCAATGGAGATAATGTAAAGTTTGTTGTTTCTACCCAGTGGGGAAAACAACGACTTGAAAAAATACAAGAATTTGCCGCAGTTTTCGGCATTAGTTTTGAGCAAATCAGTGAATGAAACTGCTTGTAGAAGGACATCCGTACCCGTTTGAACGCATAAAGGAGCTATTTCCCAACGTTGACGAACTCGACGTTGTAGACGGTGTTGCCTCCGTGAACTACGTGGGCTACTATTACTATGCTACCAAGGGTACACCGGTGTTCATTCTTCCCAAGGTTGTAATCGACCAGCACGACAACGTCTTTGGCGTCGAGGGTTTGAGGCCGGAGGACATTATAGAACTCACAGAATCGTCTAACAAGCTGACACAAGGCCAGCGGCAGTTCATCTATGGACTGTCGGTTTGGATTTATCGTGCCATAGCCGTCTATCGCGACAACTGCATCAGACTCAACAAAGATCGAACAATCATCCGCCAGCAGAATGCCATCAAAATCGGCAAAGGGAAGCGGCGCACAAGCAACACATTCCTCGACATCATCCTCTCGCTTATCGAGTTCAACCGCCAAAACCGCGATTGGTTCATGTTCATTGTCAAGAACAACCGCCGCGGTTTCAACAAGATAAACTGGTCACAGACAATCACCAAGAGTCAGGTTATTGTCCAGAATAACGAACCGATTTATATTGACCCCTTGACGAAGAAACGGCAAATTAACTTTGACGAAGAACTGCTCGTAATCTTCTATTCCATCCTCAACCATATCCATGAGGGATACGGATTCCCGATTCAGTGGAACGTGAACTATGAGCTTATCACCGGAAAGCGGTTTGAGCGTTATCTCGCCCACAAGCGGGAGGACGGCACCGTAGATCCCGGCTTCGGGGTGCGCCGTCTAAGGCAGATAAAATACAAGTACTTTTCTGACAAGGCTCTTCAGCTTTGGGAATTGTGCTTTGCATTCTTTGACCAGTCGCGACAGGTCAAGATAAATGCTCAGTTCAACGAGTTTCTGCTTGCCAAGAATTTCAACATCGTATTCGAGGCCATCATTGACGACCTTATCGGCGACAACAAGTTCCCAGACAAGCTTAACAAAAAGCAGGAAGACGGCAAAGAGGTTGACCATATATTCCTATGGGATTCGCTGACTACGGTTGAACCAGGCAAGCAAACATTCTATATCGGCGACTCGAAATACTACAAGCAAAAGAACCGGATAGGCCCGGAGTCGGTGGCTAAGCAATACACCTACGCCCGGAATGTAATTCAATGGAATCTCAACCTTTGGTTTGGCGAGGACGCCAATCCCGACCAGAATGAGTCAGACATATGTCTGCGTGACGAATTGACGGAGGGTTACAACGTGCTTCCCAACTTTTTCATATCTGCGACTATTCCGGAAAGCCTCGACTACAACGAGACACCCATCGAGGTGACCAAGCATAAGCCCGACACGCGCGTTTCGCAGCAGTACAAGAATCGCCTATTCGACCGAGACACATTGCTTATCACTCACTACGATGTAAACTTCCTTTACGTCGTATCGCTCTATGCTCGTAATAATGTTTTCAAGAAAAAGCAATGGCAAATTAAGGTTCGCAATATCTTCCGCGACAAAATCCGCAAGGAACTCAGCCACCGCTATGACTTCTATGCCATGCGTGCCAAATCCGGAGTTGACAGCCGCGAATATATTGAGACCCATTTCCGCGACATTCTTGGCAAAGTATTCGCCCCATATGAAGACAAGGGAATCATAGCACTTGCCCTGCGCAACCTGCCGGAATTTGAGGCGGAAAATGCAAAGCTTCTCGCCCAACTCAGCGAGTCATTCACCGTGATTGAATGCGACCTTGGTACCGACCCACGTCCACTATTGCCACCTCCGGTAGCCACTATAAACGTATCATTTACTGGAATCAAGAAGCGTGGCGTGATTATGGTTATGATGGAGAATTACGATTCTCGATCACTCAAATTTATGGAATTAGGGAAAGTTGCGGTGCCAATTAAATACACACCCGATGGAATGGATATTTTGGCAAATGCCACTAATATTGGCTCTGTTCTATTTCATAAACGACACCAAACCGGTCAACATCTCTTTGTACTTCGAGAATCAGTGCGTTTTGTTCCCAAAGACAGAATTCCGGAAGACTTCTTCCTATCTACTACCAACATAAAAAAGCCCATTCCAGACACAGAGATAGTCTATCTCTATGCGCTATTGGATATTGATACTCATAACGAATTGGACTCCTCGGCTCTTGACTGCCAACGTAAGCCATTCGACGTAAAAGAGGAACGATACGATGCGCAATACAGTAATCTTTCGGACTTGATTGTCCCATAACACAATGCAGTTTGTATGGAAAACGACAATGAATTATATTTGCCATTTGACGCATTTTTGAGATCATTTAAGTTGACATTGAGCGGAAAGCATGCTTTTCTGCTTGGTGCTGGATGCTCAATATCCTCGGGATTACCTTCTGCGCAGCAGTGTATATGGGATTGGAAAAAGGCCATATATTCCTCTCGCAACAAGGTAATTGCCCCTATTTTTGATGTTCGTCAAGAATCAGTTCAAAACACAATTCAACGTTGGTTAGACAGTACTGGTGAATTTCCTCCATTGGGAGATTCCTCCGAGTATGAACGCTATGTAGAGATAGCATATCCGTTAGAATCAGACAGAAGAGAATACTTCGCTCAATTATCAAGAAATGCCAAACCTGCAATAGGATATAAACTTCTAATCGAACTTTTTCGTTTTGGAAGGGTATCCTCCATCTGGAGCACCAATTTTGACGGCCTAGTTGAAAGAGCAGCCCACAAGGTTGATGTCTCGTGTGTAAATATAAACATAGACACGGCAGATCTTATATATTCTAGACCTACTTCTGCCGACCTTCTATATGTTGCATTGCATGGGGATTATAAGTTTTCTAGTTTAAAAAACTCATCAAGAGAACTCGATAACCAAGTAGAGAGTTTTCAAAAGTGTCTACAATCTCATCTTTCAACCAATACTTTAGTAGTATTGGGATATAGCGGCCGTGATAAATCATTGATGTCTGCATTAAAGAACGCATTTTCTCAACCAGGAAGTGGAAAATTGTTTTGGATTGGATATGGCAACTATATTCCAGAATCAGTAAGGGATTTGATAATAGAAGCTCGCAATAATAAAAGAGATGCTTTTTTTGTTCCGTCAGCAGGTTTTGATGAAGTGATGCTTTCGATAATGGAGAACTGCTTCTATGATGATTTAGATAAACGCACCATCATCGAGAATATTAAAAATCAGACGATTTCGTTGGGGACCACGGTTTCTCCAGTTCTTCTGAATACGGGAACCCTGTTTAACTCCAAGCTCAAATTCAATCTCTATCCACTCCAAATTCCAAAGTTCTATTATCAAATAGATACAACTCGGCTCGATGCAGAGGTATTAAACAATCTGAAAGAAATTTTACAAAATTATCACATCGTTTGCACACCTAGTGGAAATCAATTATATGCCTTAGGAACATTGTCTCAATTAACGGACTCGTTCAAAATATCGTCACCTGATACTATTGAACAAGTTCAAATGCCCGCTTTCCCACTTTCCAATAGCATCTTAAAAAATCTCTTGACCAAGGCTGTTATATTCGGGATAACTTCATTGAAGCCAAACTTGCAGCCCTCATATAGCAAGCGAATTATTTGGGATAGTAAACGTAGGTTTGCGGGTAAGGGCTTTGAAGGGGTAAGAGTCAATCTTTTCCATAAAGAAGGAGATGTATTTTTACTCACATCATTTTCCCCCACGATTTATTTTATTAGAGAAGACAACTATGACAAAGTTCAAAAGCAAAACATTGTTCGCAAATACATAGATGGTTTAAGAAATAAAGAGTTTGATTCGAAAATTTCCAATTGGGAAAATATGATATTTGGTGGAAATCGATTAAGTTGGAATATCCCAATCGGAATTTCTAATATTTCTAATGAATGCAACTTCACTCTTGGCAATAACAGTGCATTCGGAGGGATATATGATCCTGAAAGCGTAGAACCAAAATTCACCCTCACAAAAAGAGAAATTTGGAGTGGGAAAAGATTGTCAGAGCCAAAATTATTGTTCGTCGACAAGATGGGTGAATCACTTTTGGAAGACTCCAATCCCATGAGAGGTCTCTCTTTGGGGCAACCTTTAGAGAGGATTCTTGGAGAAGGGCACAATTACCCAATATATTTAGGCGTGATTTGTCCTATATCTTATTCCGAACGGCTTCATCGCTTTCTTTTGAAACTAAACCAATCATGCAATCCAAGGTATAACGATTATATCCAACCATATCCTGGGTTTGAGAACGCTTATTCCACCCCTCTGGATATTCCATCGCCCAATGATAAGAATAGATGGATTAAATGCAATGACGCTCAGCAAGATGCCCGTGTGTTAGCGTCTAAAGTCTGCGAATTCTCAAAAAAATTAGTGAGAACTATCCTAATTTCACCGTAATTATCTTTATACCCAACGGATGGGAATCATTAAAAGAGGAAATTACATCTAACGAAGCGTTTAATTTGCACAATTATGTAAAAGCGTTTGGGGCACAATCAAGGATAACGACTCAATTTATAGAAGAAAAGACTCTTTCAGAGTCAATGGATTGTGAAAAAAGGTGGTGGCTATCTCTTGCCTTATTCGTGAAAGCTCAACGTCTCCCATGGTCATTGACCAACCTAAATTATGATACGACCTATGCCGGTATAGGATTTAGTATTGACCAAAGGAAAGCCAAAGGGGAGCAGCTTGTTATCGGTTGTAGTCATCTGTATAACAACCAAGGTCATGGTTTAAAATACAAATTAAGGCAAGTGGAAAATCCCCTATGGATAGACCGAAAGAATCCATACTTATCTGAGAATGAGGCTTATAAATTTGGTTTATCCATTCTTGACTTGTTTCATGAATCAATGGAACGCTTTCCCAAAAGAGTTGTCATTCATAAGAGAACGCCTTTTCAACCAACTGAAATAAATGGATTGAGGAAGTCTTTGGCTATGGGTGGTGTGACAGAAATTGACCTCATCTCAATTACCGAAGAAGCTAATATTAAAGCAGTGTCTCAAATTGCCAATTCATACGGAATCTATACGGATGGCTATCCTCTTAAGCGGGGTGTCTGCATTCAGATTTCCAATCAAGAGATATTGTTGTGGACTCATGGGTCTGTACCGTCCGTGCAACAAGGGAGATTGTATTATGCAGGAGGAAGAGCAATTCCGTCTCCTCTACGAATAAAAAGATGCTACGGATCTACTGATATAGAAACTATTGCATCGGAGGTCCTTTCTTTTACCAAAATGGATTGGAATACCTTTAATTTCTATAGTAAAATTCCTGCTACAGTTTCGACGTCAAATGTCGTAGCACAAGTAGGACGCCTCTTAACACACTATCCTAATAGTACATTTGACTATAGATTCTTTATTTAGGAAAATTTATTGATTATGCTATTAGATTCACTGATATGATTATATGAAAGCATTGACATATATTGAGATAGGTCGGTTTGATGTGACGGAGAAGGCGAAGCCAGTAATTTCCGCAGCCACGGATGCTGTGGTGAAGGTGACTATGAGCAGTATCTGCACTTCTGATTTGCATATCAAGCATGGGAGCGTGCCGAGAGCTGTGCCGGGAATTACTGTCGGGCATGAGATGGTCGGCGTGGTAGAGAGTGTCGGCGATGCCGTCACTAAGGTGAGGCCGGGCGACCGTGTGGCGGTTAATGTGGAGACATTCTGCGGTGAGTGTTTTTTCTGCCGTCATGGGTGGGTGAACAATTGCACTGACCCGAATGGCGGATGGGCTCTTGGTTGCCGGATTGATGGCGGACAGACGGAGTTTGTCCGCGTACCGTTTGCCGACAATGGTCTGACCGTGATTCCGGATAATGTGAGCGATGAGCAGGCTCTGTTTGTCGGGGACATTCTTGCTACGGGCTACTGGGCGGCTAAGATTTCGGAGATTGGCCAAGGTGATACGGTGCTGATTATCGGTGCGGGTCCGACCGGGCTCTGCACTTTGCAGTGCGTTAGACTTTATAATCCTAAGCGGATTATTGTGTGCGAGAAAGATGCGGCGCGTCAGGATTTTGTCAAGAGGCATTATCCTGATGTGGTTATCGTTTCACCAGAGGATTGTTTGACGGGAACTTTGCAACTTTCGGAGCATGGCGGTGCTGATCGTGTGATTGAAGTTGCCGGTGCGGAAGATACTTTCCAGTTGGCTTGGCAAGCGGCGAGACCTAATGCGATTGTTACTGTTGTGGCTCTTTATGACCAGCCACAGGTGTTGCCATTGCCGGATATGTATGGTAAGAATCTGACGTTCAAGACCGGTGGAGTAGATGGTTGCGACTGTGGTGAAATTCTGCGACTTATCTCGGAAGGTAAGATTGACACTACCCCACTGATAACCCATACCTTCCCCTTCTCACAGATTGAGGAGGCCTACAACCTATTTGAAAACCGCCGCGACAACGTTATAAAAGTGGCGATAACCTCTAATTGAAGCAATAATGGATACCGGTCAAATAATATTATACCAGACGCAAGGGGGCGAGGCGAAGATTGAGGTTCGGCTTGCCAATGAGACTGTGTGGTTATCTGCGGACCAAATGGCTGAGTTGTTTCAGCGCAATAAGTCAACTATTTCAAGACATATCAAAAATGTCTTTGAAAGCGGTGAATTGAAGCAGAATCGAACAGTTGCATTTTTTGCAACTGTTCAGAATGAAGGGCAGCGAAAGGTTGAGCGCAACATTGCATACTACAATCTTGACATGATTATCAGTGTCGGGTACAGGGTCAATTCTCATCGTGGCGTGCAGTTCCGACAGTGGGCTACGCAGGTGTTGAAGGAGTACATGATTAAGGGATTTGTACTGAATGACGAGCTACTTAAAAATGCCGGACAGGGCAACTATTTCGATGAACTGCTGTCAAGAATCCGCGACATTCGCAGTTCTGAAAAGGTGTTCTACCGTAAGGTACTGGAAATTTATGCCCTCAGCATTGACTATGACCCTCGTACTGAGGCCACACAGCGGTTCTTCAAGACAGTGCAGAACAAGATGCACTTCTCGGCTCACGGTCATACCGCCGCTGAGGTCATATTCCAACGCGCCGATGCCGATAAGGATTTCATGGGACTAACGACATGGCGCGGTGCGATGCCTACCAAGCATGAAGCGGAGATTGCCAAGAACTATCTGACGGAAGAGGAGGTAGATATGCTCAACCGTATCGTCAACCTATACCTCGACTTTGCCGAACTGCAAGCGAAGAGCCATGTGCCGATGTATATGAAGGACTGGATCAAGAAACTCGATGATTTCCTGACGCTTTCAGGCAAAGAACTCTTGACCCATGCCGGAACGGTCTCAGCCGAGGTCGCGAAACTCAAAGCAGACACGGAATACGACCGCTTCCGCGAACGCACCCAGTATCAACTTTCGCCTGTAGAGATACATTTCCTCGAAGCATTCGAGGCCGAGCAGAAGAAACTCAAAGGCAAGTGATTATTCCGGCAGGAGGTAGTTGGCACTGCGGCCTCCTTCACCGCTATTGCGGAGCATACCTTTGGCTATAAGGTCGTTGATGTCGCGCAACGCTGTGTCTTGCGAGCAACCGCAAATCTTCGCCCATTTTGAGGATGTCAGTTTTCCCTCAAAGCCATCCCACAGACGGTTGATTACCTTGCGCTGACGCTCATTTATTTTAACATCGCGGAACTCATCCCAATATGCCGCTTTCTGCAATGTGCGCTCGATGATGCCAGATGCACGAACGATGGCATTTTCAAGACAGCCGAAGAACCACAGCATCCATTCAGTTATATCAAGGTCTCCTTTCTGAGTCCGTTCAAGCACCTCATAATATGCCTTCTTGTTGCGGTTTATTTCAGCCGACATGCTGTAATATCGCGCCGAATCTTCATCAAGCCGGGCAAGTAGCATATCCGCAAGCGTGCGGCTTATGCGACCATTGCCGTCATCAAACGGATGGATGGTAACGAACCACAAGTGCGCCACAGCAGCCATAATGAACGGAGACTGATTGACCGTGTTACACCACTCAATCAACCGCTCCATCTCAGCCGGAACAGCATCCGATGGCGGAGCCTCATAATGTACTTTCTCATGCCCGAAAGCACCGGACACTACCTGCATCGGCTCCTCACCCTTCCGCCAATCGGCAACTGTGATTCTGAGCATACCGCTTCGCCCAAACGGAAACAAAGCAGCGTGCCAATCGAACAATCGTTCATCTGTCAATGGCTTCCTGCAATTACGCACGGCGTCGAGCATCACATCAACCAATCCTTCGACATAATGATCCTCAACCAATAATCCGTCATCCTCGATACCGAGCCGTCGGGCGATACTGCTACGCACTGAATTCGGATTGAGCAACACGCCCTCGATTTCCGAAGAACTTATCAACTCCTCAGTCATTGCCGACAACAGCGACCGACACTTCTCATTGAATCCAAGCATCGACATCCTGCCGTTAAGGAGTCCATGCAACTGACTGAGCCGGCTAAGCGGTTCAAGCAACGCATCGGAGTCCCAGCGGAACTCCGGCCAATCCTTCCGTTGCCATATATAGGCACCATGTCTTACGGTTCTTCTCATACCGCGAAGTTAGTCATTTGCAGCTAAACCACCAAATATTCCCCTTAAATTTACGGAGAATAATTCAAATTTTTACCATGATTATTTTGTAGTTTCTGTGATTTTGTATAACTTTGCGGTGGTTCTTGATGGCTTCGCCACCGCGCACCGGCTTCGCCGACATACGCTTCAAGCCCACTCGCGAATCCTTACGGATTTGTCTCTCGGAAACAAGAACATAGCGGTACAGACAAATTGCCCGAAAACGCTGATTGCAAGCGAATTGCACTTTCAAAATTCAATTACACAATAAATCATTGAAAGTAAGCGACTTAGCACATCCACCATCTGTACCTTTTAAGAGGTTAACTCGCTGTTCATTAGCTGATTATATAGTGTGCATCGGAAAGTGACCGGCAGTTAAAGACAGGCAACTATAAGTATAGATAAGTATTAAGGCGTTCAGTTTGAGCGCCTTTTCTTGTGTCCGGCTGTCGGCGGTTTAATCGGTAGAACTCGTTTCTACCTGTTTTTCACTCCATTTTTGAACCACATTTGTTGCTCGTCCACGGTCGGAACAAGTCGCTCCTTCCTATTGTGGACACATGTATACAATGGGATACGTAGAAATACGTAGGGATACATAATCGGCTCCGTGAGCGGCTCAAAAAATGTTCAAAAATGGCAACCTCAACCATCAGAATCAAAAAAATCTGTGAGTGGTGCGGAAAGGAGTTTGAAGCTCAAAAATGCTCCACCCGCTTCTGCTGCAAGCGATGTGCGGAACACGCTTACAAAGACCGACAGAGACACAAACGAAAACAAGAGACTGAAGCGATGGTGATCGAAACAATCATCCGCCAAAGAGAAGAATCGGTAATTCATAGGGCGTATCTGTCAGTTCAATAGACCGCTGACCTTATGGGAGTAAAACGAAATGCGGTCTATCAGCTCATTTATCATGGAAAGTTGAAAGCATACCGCCTCACTTCCTGTATCTAACATTTGAAAAGGGACCCGGATAGCATTTGAAAAGGGGACCACCCGGGATGGGGATGCAAAGATAATTATATTTGTTGAGTCATCATTTCCTGAGTTTCTTTCATGCGGTATGATTTGCCTGTCATGTTAAGCAGTATAGCCTTGTGGGTCAGGCGGTCTACCATTGCGGTGACCAGTACTTTGTCGTCAATAATCTCGTTCCAGCGGTTGAAGGCGAGATTGGTTGTGACGACGGTCGTCTTCTTGTCGGTGCGGAGGGAGAGATGGTTAAAGAGCATCTCTGCGCCGGCCTTGTCGCAGGAGACGTATCCGAACTCATCACAGATGACCATGTCGTATCTCTCGAACTTGTTTTCCAGCGACCGGAGTGTCAAAGCGTTGCGGCACTCGCGTATCTGCGTGAGCAGTCTTGGCACGGATGTGAACAGCACCGAGTGTCCGGCATTACATGCGGCGATACCGAGAGCTGTCGCCAGATGAGTCTTGCCTGTTCCGGGATTGCCGTATAGAATGAGGTTGCGTCCGTTTTTGATGAAGTCGAGTGTCTCGAGTGTCGGGAGCGCTTTCCGGGCATCGGCGGGCAGAGCGTCGGTGTCGATTTCGTTAAGATAGCGAAGTTGCGGGAACCCTGCGTTTTTGATGCGGTGACGGCGCTGGTTTTCAGAGCGGTTCTCTTTTTCGCGCCGGAGCAGTTCGGCTGTAAACCGCCATAGGTTCCATTGTTCGTCGGCGCTCTGCTGTATAAGCAGGTCGATGTCGCGCCGCACAAGCGGGAGTTTAAGGTCGAAAGCGCATGAGCGAATGAGCTCCCGAAGTCCGTCACGGTCTGTTTCATGTATGTCTGTCATTGTCATTCAGTGTATTGGTTGTTTTTTGGGGGGGTATTCAGTCTGCCTGCGATGCGCGGGTATATTCCATAAATGATGAAAGCATGTCAAGGGTATGGCTTGCCGAACTTTCTATTTCAGCCTGTTGCGGGTCGGGAACGTTCGTTGCCGCGATATCGGCGGTTGACTGCATATGTCCTTCCGCCGAGATCATCTGAGCCTGTATCTGTTCAGATGAGAGGCGCTGGAGCCCGCGGGACGAAAGACTTGTGGCGGCACGGACGATGTCAGTGTATGCCAGATTGTTGTCGCGGGTGAACACAAGCAGTTCTATGAAGCTTCGCGGAGACTCGCGGAAGTGTTCGCGGTAAAGCGCCGCCACCGACGGATGTACCTGTTGCAGAGCCACAGACCGCCCCAGAGCGGCCGGTTTGCGCAGGAATGTACCCAGATAATGCATCAGGTCGATGACCCAGTCGCCGGAGCGTCGGCTTCGGGCATGATTGGCCACCTTGTCGCGTCCGTAAAGCACCACGATGCGCTCGGAATACAGCTTTACCGCCACCTGCGAGCCCACCAGACGGTCGGGCACAGAGTAGTGCACTCCGTCAACGGTTATCGTTGAATACTTTCCGACGCGGTACAGCCGCTGCTCGAAGCAGCCGATGTCACCGTGGTCCAACGGACGTAGCGCCGCCAGATCGGCCTGTATGCGCAGGCGTTTTTCTTCCGCCGACATGTTGGACGCCTCTGTGTTGAGCCTGTCGCAGACTGCCGCCAGATGCGTCTGCGCGGCATCCAGGGAGTCAAACCGGACCTCGAACGAGAATGCACGACGCCGGATATATTCCACCGAACGTTCCACCTTGCCTTTTTCCCATCCCGAGCGAGGGTTGCAGAAATGGGGTGTGAAACAGTAGTGTACCTCCATGCGCAGCAGCGCATCCGTGTGCTCGCGGTCGCGCCCGAGGAACTTCTTTACGGCGGTACGCATGTTGTCATAGGCCATCACGCGCGGGGTGCCCCCCAACTCCCGGAAGCAGTTGCGGTGGGCTTCCATAAGAGCCAGGGTATCTTCGCGCGAAAACAGATATGCCTTGCGCATATTGCTGTGGTCGAGGGTGAATACCGCCATGTGAAGGCGAGTCCTGACTCCACCGATCCACAGGGTAAGCACGCCCCAGTCGAACTCGCAACGGAATCCAGGCTCATAGTCCTGACGGATATATGCCTTTGCAGGCTTTTCTTGCGACTTCGGCGCTGCCTCCAGCGCACGGACATACTGACATACTGTGGAATAGGCGATACGCACGCCATCGTCCTGAAGACGTCGCCACATATCGAGCTTGCGCATCTGCTGCTTGTGCAATCCGGCAGCGACGTTCTCCCGGTTGCGGGCGATAAAACCATCGATGCGACGGCGGACATCATCGGTCACAACACGCCTGACGCGTCCGCTGCTGTCATACTTCGGCCTGGTCAGCAGATAATCGTCAACCTCCCGCTCTGTCGGTGACGGGCCGGCCTCTCTCTCGAACTCGCGCAGATACTTGCGCACGGTCTTGCGGCTCATGCCGTTGCGGCGCGCTATCTCGCGGATGCTCATCCCCTCGCGGCGATGAGACAGAATAATGGATGTTTTTTCCTCCATGTGTAGCATTTTGTGGAATCGTTGATGTCGTTCTTTCTAATCAACGATATCCGGTTGAACTTACCCATGGGGTGGGTCCCTTTTCAATTGCTCTACCTGGGTCCCTTTTCAAATGTTAGATGCACTCGCGGCGATGAGACAGAATAATGGATGTTTTTTCCTCCATGTGTAGCATTTTGTGGAATCGTTGATGTCGTTCTTTCTAATCAACGATATCCGGTTGAACTTACCCATGGGGTGGGTCCCTTTTCAATTGCTCTACCTGGGTCCCTTTTCAAATGTTAGATGCAGATATTATAATCCGCTATTGTTAGACCTTTGTCAAAACGTTCCTCAATTTTGATTACGCCTTGAAGAGGATTTTGCTTGAGCTTCTTTGGTAGTTGATTATCTGAAAGACCATCAAGGTGGTAATGGAACGTGGTCTTTAGAAAATGGTTAATAAAATTATTAGGTTTGCCAAATAGTCTTCCCATGTTCCAGCCAAAATGCAATAATGACCACTTCTCTATCGGTGATGCGACCTCGATTCTTGCAGCCGGTATATTAGCCTCGATTTCCTCCGGAGTACGTGAATCCCAGTTTGGAGACGATGCTCTTTGAAACAATCCCAAACGGAAAAACAGCTTTTCCAAATCACAAGGTTTGACATATGGACCTAGTTTCTCGGCGGTGTATTCGCAGGCAAACCGATATTTGGCGTCTTCCTGCGACTGTACCAGAGATGCGGCTGATTCCTTCATGTCATTTATGTTGAAGGATACGACTCCGGTCTCATCATGTTTCTTTAATGATGCTTCCGGTGGGATTGCCGTTTCTTGCCGCAATTTAGTTACAACATTAAGCATCATATCCTCAAAATCACCACGAGATAAGGGCTTTTCTTTGGCCTGTGGAGTGGATGAATTGATGTCAATAACCGGTTGCGATACAGGAATCTGCTGTACAATCTTAGCTTCCTTTTCTTCTGTTTCGCCGATTAGCGGCATATCTTTGCCTGAAAGAAATTCGACGAGCAAAGCATATAGTGCAAGTCCGGCGACAATGACAATAAAAAAGAAAACGTTAGCATTGAATTCTGATTCTCCTTTTGATAAAATAGAGTGGCGGATGGTCAGTGCTGAGAAAATATCGACAGCAATCACCAGCACAAGCAACCATGGATGATGGCCTTTGAATAGGTCTTTCATTCGCGTAATTGTTTTCGTATAGTCTTAAAAAAATGATGAGTTATGCAAACAAGGTTAAAACACAGTAACACTTTTGATTGTTCATCAACTTTCACAAGATGAATTTCAATCGGGTGAGCAACTTTCTTCGTGATGGATTTGTTTGTGTTATATATTTGTTTTATCTTTGCAAACAAAATGATAGCACTATGGAAGCAGCAATTCAGAAAAAGGCAACAATGTTCCGTCTGAGCGTTGACCTGATAGAACGTCTCAAAGAGATGGCAAAAAGAGAGCATCGCAGTCTTAATAATTTTGTTGAGTGTGTGTTGCTTGATGTAGCGTATAATGAACCCAACGAAGTTACTAAAGCAGCCATTGAAGAGGCTCGTAGCGGAAAACTCCGTGACGTGCCGCCGGTTGATACATCCTCAGTAGAAGCTATGTTTAAGTCTATGGGATTATGAAGAAACTACACCCTTCGACTCAATATAAAAAGGACTTAAAGAGGATTAGAAATAACCCAAAGAAAGCAGAGGCATTACTTGAAGTTTTACGACTGTTGGAAAATGAATTGCCAATTCCAGCGATTTACAAACCGCATATGCTGACAAGTGATTATGCGGGCTGCATGGAATGCCACATTCAAGGAGATTTTCTGCTAATTTGGATTGATCAGACTACCAATGATATTGATTTGGTGCGACTTGGCTCTCATTCAGAATTATTTGGCAAAGGAGCTAAAAGATAGAAAATAATAGACCGAGACAATGCTGACAAGGCAATCATCCCGGTCTATCTTATTATTATTTCAGAGTGATGGCGTTGGATGCCTCGCGTTTTTTCTCGCTTACGACATCGGCGTAAATTTGAGTAGTTCTTACGCTACGATGGGTTAACATCTTTGATACCACGTATACGTCGATGCCCAATGAGATAAGGATTGTGGCAAACGAGTGGCGCAGACAATGGAACGACAGTTTTTTCTCGATTCCGGTTGCTTTGACCCATTTCTTGAAAGGCTGTTGCGCCATTGAACGCTTGAAACCTTTGAAGATAAGTCCTTCACCACGCTCACCGCAATATTTCAGAGCCTCTTCACTTACTGGTAATGTCGCTTCTGTCTCTGTCTTTTCAGTGCATAGGCGTATGCAGTGGCCACCGTCCGGGCTTCGCTCAATATTATCCCATCGGAGCTTCAACAGGTCGCTAAGACGTAATCCGGTAAACAGACCGAACATAGATGCTTGTTTGAGGATAGGCACCTCACACTCGGTAGCATCAAGGATTTTCATCTCGTCGAGCGTCAGATACTCCTTCTTTACCTCCTGCCATTTGATGCCTTCAAGAAAGTCGTTGACGTTCTCGGTGATATATTTTTCCTCAGGGCTGGCGCATGAGATTTAACTATCCTTAAAGACTTTGTACAGATATTCAGTGCTCCACATACATTTTTTGCGTCTTCGTTTAAGGCTGAGTTTATCGTTCTGCTTTTTAAGCATTTCCAATGCATACTTGCGCATCGCTGAAAAATTGACAGCGCCATTCTTGGCGCGTACGCGGCACATATCTTCCCGAAACGTCACGTCGAGATGCCAGTGCAGTTTGTTCTCGATACCCCAGTGCGCACGAATACGCATCGCATAGTAAGAAGCCTCATCTTTCTCCACGCTGCTGAGATAGTAGATTGTTTCACGCGAGCGGGCACCGTTCTCAGTACGCTCACGCTCCATCTTTATGATACGTTTAAGACCGGGCCACTTCTCGTACATTCCCTCCTGTTCCAAAAGTGTCGTATCCATAATTGAACAGGTTCTCTTCTCAACTCTTCCGTGCCCCTTTTCCTCGGTTGTGTATACCGATAATGGAGTAGTCCTACTAAAGATACTTTCCGTCAAGCTCTTGAGTATCGGCTGATTGTCTTTAAGCGCCATCAGATAGTCGCCGCCCTGGAGCATGATCTGTTCTGCGATATTACGGTGGGTCCCCATTGCGTCGACTGAAACCAATGCCCCTGTAAGCCATAAAGAGGACAATACGGACGGCAGAACCGTAAGTTCGTTGGTCTTGCCATCCACCGGCTTTTCGGCAACGCAGATTTCTGTTTCAGATACCCACGCATTGAGGATATACAGTCCGTGGCATCCGGGACTCCTGGGATTTTCACCCCGCAGTTTCTTACCGTCAATGATGACCTGATTGCCGCACAGGGATTCGATTATGTGGCCTCGGCAGCAATCAAGACTTGCCCGGAGCTGAGCGGGATTGACAGACTCTACAACACGAAGTATCGTGTCACCACACGGGACGCCGTTGCTAAGCTTCAGCAATCCGGCGGCCTTGAATTCTTCCTCTCGGTCTGTAACCATATCCGATATGTCGTCACAGTCCTCACAATCACACAACACGCCGATGAGTGCCATTCGGAGCACATCCTCGAGCTCATGTTTAACCTTGCCCAAGTCGCGCGGGTCTTTTACTTTGCTGAAAATTTCTATTTGCATACCTCTAATATATCCATTTTCAGCAATATATGCAATATCTGAAAGTTTATTTCACATAATCAGGTGAATTTTTGACTGAATTTGAGTTAAATCTCATGCGCCAGCCCTGATTTTTCCTTATATGCCATTTTCAGCAGACAGCGGAATGTTGACCAATAGCCTGAAGCAGAGTTGTTGGATAACGGTATCTTTTTGCCAGGGTGGCGCAGACTATGTGCATAAAGAAGATACTCCCGGAATTCTTCGCACAGTTCCGTAGTAATATCGCCGAATGTGCATCGGCCACCGCAGAATTTTTTGAAATGGAGATAGACGCTCATCCATTTGTCATATTTGCTTTTCGCCTTCTTCTCGAAGTAGGCAAGAAAGTCCATCTTCTGTTTAGTCTTGTCAAGGAATCCGAACTGTTCGTTTACGAGGCTCTGATAACGGATGCAACGGATGGCCTCGGCTTTCTCCTCCATTTCCTGATTGAAACGGCGTTGTATCTCGTTGGCTGGTTCGGCAAAGATGACTATGCCGAGAGTTTCGCGGCGGGTCATTTTGTTTGTGTGGGGATTGCGTATCGCGGGATAATAATCGAGATAGAGCGATACCTTACCTCCGGCATACGGGCGACGACGGAGGAACACTTTGGTGCAGGTGTTTATCATTGCTTTATGGGGTTTGAGGGTTTGAAAATCAGATACAAAAGTAGCGGGAGAAGCATGAGAGAACAATGAGTTCTCCAGCAGTCCCAAGGCTTCTCCAAAGTCTCTCTGGAGATTAAATCTCCGGAGAACCGAGGAGAGAATCAAGTTCCGAGCAGAGTATGAGAGTGTATTTTCCTTTCTTCACACGAGTGATGTTGTGGTATTTCAGATAGTGGTGGAGTTGGTCGCGTGTCAGCCCATACTTCTCCATTGCCTCTGGATAGGTGTAATATTCCGGCTCCTTTGGCGCGGTCGTACCCTTCGCCAAATCGAAGTGATACTTTGAATACATCACATAGTTGCCATGCTTTTTTTTCGGGATTCCCTCCTTTGATACGAGAGTATAGATTGCCGATAGCGTCATTCCATAGGCGGCTTGAATATCAGCCGCGGTGTACCACTCGTTGATTTCCTCCTTCGGCTGCTGATTGGCAAAGTAGCGGTCAACATGGCTTCGGCTCCAAAGAGTCTTTCCTCGGCTCTGAGTCTTCGGCCAGCCCTCACATTCCGCAATCTTATACATCCCGGAGTTTGACACTCCGAATTTTTCCTGCACCTCCTTCGATGTGTAGAACTCAGTGATGGGCTCCCGTACCGGCTTTTCTCGTTTGAGATACTTATGACCTTTCTCGAACAGTTGGTCAATGTCCTGCCGTCGTACCAGCGTTTTTCCTTTGAACTGCACGGTTGCGATAGCGTTGTCGGCAAAGTATCGGTATGCAGTAGCCCGGCTGACTCCAAGCAATCGGCATACCTGAGTGGGGGAAAGGAACTCAAGTTTCTCAATTTCTATCTTACCTTCAATCTGGGTTGAGTATTCCGCCTTGAACTCGCTGAGTTTCGCTTGCCGTTTTCTCTCCTTATAGGCGAGCCCGGAACATCTGTGGCTACAGTATTCCGTGGTAGTCTTTCGTGCGACAAATTCTTTGCCACACCACTTACATTTTTTGATGATTTCAATATTACTGCTCATATTCGCTTTTATTGGTGGTTATTTCGCCAGTTATTTCGCCGAAAGTGTCTTATCGCGTCTCACTGCGTCTCATGGTGTCTTAAAAGTCCACGACCTTGCGACACGATGTGACGGGATTGACCGACTTGCTACAAATCGGGTACAAAAACACAGGTAAAAAGGGGTGAAAAGCGGTTATATTGCAGTATGAAGACGAAAAAAGCCGCTCGATAACGAGCGACTTTTCAATATTTTACACCAAATGGCACCAGTTGTCACCAATAGGCTACTTTCCGATGCACTATTCTTATAGTATTGATAGCGTGCTACTTTAGCTTTTATTATACAAGGGTCGGTCTCACTTCTGATTTTTGATGATTTGGGGTTTCCCAGCTGACTTCATCTAAGGAAACAGACCTCTCTATCGTACATTTTGCACAAGTGCGAAGTTAATGATTTTCCACGACATAGAGTGTTAAAATACGAGAAAATACTTTCAAGTAACTGTAAATTTTTCAGCCACCGAATTTGTACCGCGAAAAGTAAGCCTGACAGAAGTCTTGAACGAAATGCTAAATCTGCAATAATGGCATTGAATATTAGGTATTTAGCTACTATCCGAGTGCAACTGTTACTTTCTACATAAGAAAGTGAAGAAGATGCGGCTGAGGATGTCGGAGACTGAATGATTCGACCGGGTCAGGCAAGTGTATCGGATAGTGAAACCGGGTATGAAAACAGACCTCCGGGGAGGCCTGTCTTTACTCTTTTTCTTCATCGAAAATTCGGTTGAAAATATCTTCAAGTTTCTTCTTGTCGGCGAGTAGCACATGAAGTTTCTTCAGGTTCCTGGCGTTGTCGCTCCACGGTATCCATATTTTCAGATAACCCTTCGGACCGTACTTCTCGTTGAGGTGCTCGATTGTCCGTTGATAGTGTCCGGCTTTGTCGAGTTTGGGATAATTTGCAAGACCATATTGAATAGTTCTTCGGATTATCGTGTCTGCCTCGATGAAGCGGTCGGCCTCCGCTACAATCATTCCGTAACCGTTGCGAGGCTTCTTCTGATTCGATGCACGGTGGTCTTCAACGGCACGACCCATAGTCACAATCTGCTTGCGGGTGAAGTGCGACTTCACAAACTCGTCCGCTTCGAGTATCGTGCAGGAGTCCTTGTGATGATTTTCCCTGCCATTGATAAGACCGTGGTCATGAAACGCCGCTATGATATAGACCATATCGGAATTCATAGCCGGTGTATGTTCGGCGAGTTTTATACTCTGCTCAATGACCATACGGACATGGCTCTCCTGATGCGCCTTGTCAAAGGCGGCATAGCGGGGGATTATCTCATTCTCAACATAGTCTATGACCTCCTGAGACACCGGTTTCAATTTCAATTCCGGTATTTCGCCACGCTCCCGCTTTTCTTTCAGTATCTGACGGCGGTGGGCACGTTCCTCCGCCATACACATCTTGCAGATATGTCGAGCGTGACCTTTGCCCGAAAATTTCTCATTGGCGAGATATTGACCGCACTTCCAGCAATAATGTCCCATGTGCTCTGTTGTTTTGGTTTTGAGATTTAGATACTGCTGCTATCAGTGTCCCATGTCTTCAAGAGACAGGGCAGCATATTCGATGCGCCAGCCTTTGCGCTTTGTTATGATATTCTGGGCTTTATGTTCCAGACCATGCAGGTCGATACGTCGTGGATTACGCTTGACTTCACCGATTACAATCTCACAGTCAGCCTCGTTGACAGCGATAAGGTCAATCTCATTGTTGCCGTCTTTCTCCCAATAGTTTGTCACAATGTTATAGAGACCTGTCTCACGGTACGTCTGCCTGAACCAGCGTTCAAGAATCCACCCCGAGAAGGTAGAATAGTCGGCAAGCACCTTTCCCTTTACATAGGCAAGATTTCCAATCTCCACTGCACTCCGGTATTTATATATGAATCTGAACCAGAAATTGAGGAAGTTGTCCTTGATACCGTATTTTACATTGCGACTGTTCTCACTTGCGAGATAAGGTCGGTAACGATACACAAGATCATAGATATTCTCCAGCTTGTCGAGATAGCCTCCCGCTTCCACGCCGGTATAGGATTTGATTTCTCCGCGTTCATTGAAGCCTCCGGCGATTGCAGACAGAATGGAAAAGTAATTACCATAGTCTTTGCCGAACTCATCGGAGAGCAGCTCCTTTCCCTCGTCAATGAAGTAGGAGCCGAATGACAGTACGGATTCTATTATCTTCTCTTTTGTGAATGCCTTCTGCATATGGAGCTGTTCCACATATTTTGCAACTCCTCCCGTAATCATATACATTGCAAGCAGGTCATCGGGGGTGTAATCGGGATTATTGTCCCGCATTATCTCACGAAGTGTTGAAAGTGGAAATTCACGAAGACGGATGCGTGAGGTTGCCCTGCCGTAAAGAGGTTCCTTTTTATCATCGAATATCTTTGTCATCATTGAATACAATGAGCCACATACTACCAGATTTATACGTGCCTCATTCTTGTTGCTGTCCCACACATTCTGCATCTCACTGAAAAATGACTCGTTGACATATTTGAAATTCTGAAACTCGTCAAAAACGAGTGTGAAATGCCGACGCTTGGCAATCTGCATGATAGACGCGAACAATCGGGCCATACTTGAAAAGTCGCCCAAATCCTCGCCAAGCACATCACGCATCGTGTCGGAGAGTTCCTGACACAATAAAGCCTCGCTCTTACGCGCCACAAAGAAATATATCATCTCTTTGCCTTCGTAGGCGTGTTTTATAAGCGTTGTCTTTCCGATACGTCTTCGTCCGGTTATGACGGTCATCTGGGCGTATTCCCTGGATGTCGTCTCTATACGCCTCAATGTCTCAGTCTCTATCTCTCTGTCGTAGAATTTCATATTATAGTAACGGCCGTTACAGTAACCGCTGTTGCAAAGATAGTGAGTTTATTTTGATTGAGCAACAGATTTCTTATTTAGGGTTTCGATCGGGGCGAAAAACGGTATTGCACTATATCGTCCCTGCAAATGCACTATATCGTCCCTGCAAATATCCTTTCTGCACATTTTCACGGGGCTTATGCTCTGCAAGAGACACAAGGCGGGATGCTCCGTCCTTGTCTTTCTCTACAAACCAGACCTCATCGGAGCGAATCATGTCAAGATTGAGAAGATTACATTCATGTGTGGATATTATAAGCTGAGTATCTCTTTCCGATGAAAGTTCGTGGAGATAGCACTCTATAAGTTTTTGCGACAACAGGGGGTGCATACTGCGGTCAAGCTCGTCAATCATATAGTCCACTTCATTCTGCCCCAAGTCGATAAGCATGGGGATGAAATCAAGAAGCCTGATTGAACCGTCGGATTCCTCGTTCATTTCAAAAACGACCTCGTCATCCGCATCATTGCGGTGTACCGCCTTCTGCTTGTATATGGTGTATGTGCCGTCCTCTTTGAAATCAAAGAAGAAGCACTCGTTACTTTCAGGAGCCGCCACCAAAGCCGTACGTCCCGGAGTTGAGCTGCTAATGATTTTCAACGCTGATATATCGTCACGTTTCGGCGCCCTGCTGACATGAGCAGGGTGAACCGCTCCCTTTCCGGCAACGAAACTGATTGAAGTCTCTTCCTTGAAAGAGTATATGTTTTCAAATGGGGCTCTAAGAATCATTATTTGTCTTTTCGTGATTCATATCTCAGTTGCGAATTATTGCAACAGTCGTTACTGTAACCGCAGTTGCAAAAGGCCGATTCGATATTGGGCAACCGGATAGGAACAATCACCGTGAAAGCGTTTTTATGTATCTAACATTTGAAAAGGGACCCGGATAGCATTTGAAAAGGGGACCACCCGGGATGGGGATGCAAAGATAATTATATTTGTTGAGTCATCATTTCCTGAGTTTCTTTCATGCGGTATGATTTGCCTGTCATGTTAAGCAGTATAGCCTTGTGGGTCAGGCGGTCTACCATTGCGGTGACCAGTACTTTGTCGTCAATAATCTCGTTCCAGCGGTTGAAGGCGAGATTGGTTGTGACGACGGTCGTCTTCTTGTCGGTGCGGAGGGAGAGATGGTTAAAGAGCATCTCTGCGCCGGCCTTGTCGCAGGAGACGTATCCGAACTCATCACAGATGACCATGTCGTATCTCTCGAACTTGTTTTCCAGCGACCGGAGTGTCAAAGCGTTGCGGCACTCGCGTATCTGCGTGAGCAGTCTTGGCACGGATGTGAACAGCACCGAGTGTCCGGCATTACATGCGGCGATACCGAGAGCTGTCGCCAGATGAGTCTTGCCTGTTCCGGGATTGCCGTATAGAATGAGGTTGCGTCCGTTTTTGATGAAGTCGAGTGTCTCGAGTGTCGGGAGCGCTTTCCGGGCATCGGCGGGCAGAGCGTCGGTGTCGATTTCGTTAAGATAGCGAAGTTGCGGGAACCCTGCGTTTTTGATGCGGTGACGGCGCTGGTTTTCAGAGCGGTTCTCTTTTTCGCGCCGGAGCAGTTCGGCTGTAAACCGCCATAGGTTCCATTGTTCGTCGGCGCTCTGCTGTATAAGCAGGTCGATGTCGCGCCGCACAAGCGGGAGTTTAAGGTCGAAAGCGCATGAGCGAATGAGCTCCCGAAGTCCGTCACGGTCTGTTTCATGTATGTCTGTCATTGTCATTCAGTGTATTGGTTGTTTTTTGGGGGGGTATTCAGTCTGCCTGCGATGCGCGGGTATATTCCATAAATGATGAAAGCATGTCAAGGGTATGGCTTGCCGAACTTTCTATTTCAGCCTGTTGCGGGTCGGGAACGTTCGTTGCCGCGATATCGGCGGTTGACTGCATATGTCCTTCCGCCGAGATCATCTGAGCCTGTATCTGTTCAGATGAGAGGCGCTGGAGCCCGCGGGACGAAAGACTTGTGGCGGCACGGACGATGTCAGTGTATGCCAGATTGTTGTCGCGGGTGAACACAAGCAGTTCTATGAAGCTTCGCGGAGACTCGCGGAAGTGTTCGCGGTAAAGCGCCGCCACCGACGGATGTACCTGTTGCAGAGCCACAGACCGCCCCAGAGCGGCCGGTTTGCGCAGGAATGTACCCAGATAATGCATCAGGTCGATGACCCAGTCGCCGGAGCGTCGGCTTCGGGCATGATTGGCCACCTTGTCGCGTCCGTAAAGCACCACGATGCGCTCGGAATACAGCTTTACCGCCACCTGCGAGCCCACCAGACGGTCGGGCACAGAGTAGTGCACTCCGTCAACGGTTATCGTTGAATACTTTCCGACGCGGTACAGCCGCTGCTCGAAGCAGCCGATGTCACCGTGGTCCAACGGACGTAGCGCCGCCAGATCGGCCTGTATGCGCAGGCGTTTTTCTTCCGCCGACATGTTGGACGCCTCTGTGTTGAGCCTGTCGCAGACTGCCGCCAGATGCGTCTGCGCGGCATCCAGGGAGTCAAACCGGACCTCGAACGAGAATGCACGACGCCGGATATATTCCACCGAACGTTCCACCTTGCCTATTTCCCATCCCGAGCGAGGGTTGCAGAAATGGCGTGTGAAACAGCAGTGTACCTCCATGCGCAGCAGCGCATCCGCGTGCTCGCGGTCGCGCCCGAGGAACTTCTTTACGGCGGTACGCATGTTGTCATAGGCCATCACGCGCGGGGTGCCCCCCAACTCCCGGAAGCAGTTGCGGTGGGCTTCCATAAGAGCCAGGGTATCTTCGCGCGAAAACAGATATGCCTTGCGCATATTGCTGTGGTCGAGGGTGAATACCGCCATGTGAAGGCGAGTCCTGACTCCACCGATCCACAGGGTAAGCACGCCCCAGTCGAACTCGCAACGGAATCCAGGCTCATAGTCCTGACGGATATATGCCTTTGCAGGCTTTTCTTGCGACTTCGGCGCTGCCTCCAGCGCACGGACATACTGACATACTGTGGAATAGGCGATACGCACGCCATCGTCCTGAAGACGTCGCCACATATCGAGCTTGCGCATCTGCTGCTTGTGCAATCCGGCAGCGACGTTCTCCCGGTTGCGGGCGATAAAACCATCGATGCGACGGCGGACATCATCGGTCACAACACGCCTGACGCGTCCGCTGCTGTCATACTTCGGCCTGGTCAGCAGATAATCGTCAACCTCCCGCTCTGTCGGTGACGGGCCGGCCTCTCTCTCGAACTCGCGCAGATACTTGCGCACGGTCTTGCGGCTCATGCCGTTGCGGCGCGCTATCTCGCGGATGCTCATCCCCTCGCGGCGATGAGACAGAATAATGGATGTTTTTTCCTCCATGTGTAGCATTTTGTGGAATCGTTGATGTCGTTCTTTCTAATCAACGATATCCGGTTGAACTTACCCATGGGGTGGGTCCCTTTTCAATTGCTCTACCTGGGTCCCTTTTCAAATGTTAGATGCAATTATGCCGACGAAGAGGCAGTGCGCGATGCTTCCATTGAAGATCTTGATGCCGATACCATCAAACTGTATATGATGGAGCGTTTCTCCCCGGTGTTCCGAGGCAAGAATATTGATGAACTGACAATGAAGGATTATTCGCTTGACCAGATGGCGGGATTCGTCATCAAGGGAGCGACTATCGAGCGGCTTTTGCGGAATCTTCGTTTCATTCGTCCTGACGGTCAAATGACGAAGGCGGCGATGATGCTTTTCGGTAAATACACTCAGCGTTGGTTGCCGGAAATTACGGCCAAATGTATCTGCTTCTTCGGTAATTCTGTCGGAGGCACTCAGTTCCGCGACAAGATGCACGACATGGAAATCGAAGGAAATTTGCTTCATCAGTACCGTACCATCATGAACTTCTTTACCCGCAATCTGCGGAAGGTGCAGGTAAAACGCGAGTTCAATTCTCTCGGGGAAATGGAGATTCCCTACGAGAGTCTGACGGAGTATGTTGTCAATGCCTTGGTGCATCGGTCGCTGAATATAAAGACTCCGATTCGTATCTTCATCTTTGATGACCGGGTAGAGATACACAGTCCCGGTTCACTCCCCAATGGTCTAACTATCGAAGATGTGAAGAACGGAACCTCCATGCCTCGTAATGTGTTCCTTTTCACAAACGCAAATTATCTGCTTCCATACACGGGAGCTGGAAGCGGTGTACGCCGTGCGTTGGAATATGACCCGGATGCGGTTTTCTCGAATGGTGTTTCCGACAAGGAAATCACCCATGCCTCCAATGAGTTCGTCATCACCATTCCCCGGAAAAGTAGCCAAGTTACTGACCAAAGTAACTTAGTTACCGACCAAGCATCCTCAAAAAGTGAGCAAGTTACTGACCAACCTCACCGCAAAAGTGACCAAGTTCCCGACCCAGTTATTAGTAAAACCGACCCAGCTTACTTTGAAGCCGACCCACCTATCGACCCAGTTCCATCAAAATCCGACCTACCTACCGACCCAGTTAGGCTAAAATTATCAAAAAAGCAACAGGATATTCGCAACTTTTGCTCCGTACCAAGAAGTCGTAAAGAGATATTGGAACGTGCTGGAGTTTCTGCGCATTTTGATAATAGAAAGAAATATATCTATGATTTGGTTGAGGCTGGTGTACTTGAACCCACCATCCCCGAAAAGCCCAATGATCCGAATCAGAAGTACCGACGAAAGAAATAATCGGATAACTTTACCCTCAAATTAACGACAGAAACAATGAATAAAGACCTTGACACACAGATAAAGGAGGCTCTTAAAGCTTATCTGGCTTCGGGAGTTGAGGAACAGGTGGACTATCATAAATTTTACCTCTATTCCATCGTGACCAATTCCACTGCCATTGAGGGTTCTGCTGTTACCGAAGTTGAGAACCAACTTCTTTTCGATGAAGGTATTACCGCCAAAGGACGTTCGCTGACTGAGCAGATGATGAATGTTGACCTGAAAGATGCTTATCTTTATGCTTTCAAAATTGCAACTGAGAATCCCACATATACGCCTCAGTTATTGCAGCAATTGTCTGCCCTTGTTATGCGGCGAACATGGAGCGAATACTCCACTATTGCCGGACATTTCGATTCATCTAAGGGAGAGTTCCGCCTGTACAATGTAAGTGCCGGTATTGGCGGAAGGATTTATCTGGCTTATAGCAAGGTTCCACACGCAGTGGATAATTTTTGCGAATGGATTAACGAAGAGATTGCCAAGATTGATAAATCGGATATTGCGGCATGTTACCGTCTTAGTTTTGAGGCTCACTTTCGGCTGGTAACCATCCATCCTTGGGTAGACGGCAATGGACGAACTACTCGACTGGTGATGAATATGATTCAACGGCAGTTAGGACTTGTTCCATCCATAGTCAGAAAAGAAGATAAGGGAGAATATATCCAGTCATTAGTTGATAGCCGGGAGAATGACGATTCTACCATAGCGCAGGATATGATGCTTCGTCACCATATATCGAACCTCAAACGTCGGGTTTTACAGTATCAAGAAGGCTATGGCTTGATGAATGACAATGTCAATAGTGTCGGTGTAAAACTTACCAACACACAAAGAACGATATATAAGTTGATACAGGCAAATCAAAGCATCATCCATTCTGAAATGGCAAAAGCTCTTTCCGTTACATCTAAAACAGCTGAACGAGCCACAAAAGCATTGAGAGATTTCGGATTGTTAGGGCGCGAGGGTTCTGACAAGACTGGCAGATGGATAATCCTGAAATAACCTCTGTTTTGAACAGCATCAAAACAGCATCAAGTAACATTGTCGGCATAGTAACATATGAATCTTGAAAATCATATCATAATAATCAATGGGGCAGATAAGACGTATCAGGTTGAATCTATTCGACTTGATGGGTATAAATACGCCATCAAATTTCAGAACACCGATAAAATCTATTCCTACTCAAGAGACAATATTTTATGGCTGTCAAATCCGACCTCAATAGATTTTGAGAACTGTCATGTCTTTGCAAATGGCAAAAAGGAGAAAAATATTAAGGCAATTCATTTGTTTGCAAACAATGCCGTAAGATATTATGCTATAACTTATGGTAGCGACTTTGTCAAACATTACTCAGGAAACGAGGTTGACATTCATCGTTCATGTTTGACCGGGAAGGCAACAAACGTGTTTGATTATCTGCAACAATGCGCGGCAATAAATACTCTTGGCATCAATGAGGAAGATGAATCATCTGAAGGCATTCTATCATCGGTATATTCCAAAATTAGTTTTGTAGATGAAGAAACGGCCGCCGCTGTTTATATGAGCCCCGGCCGGGGTTTAAGACGCTATAGTAATGACACTGCATTATTCCCCTTTGGCTGCAATGCAAGTCAGATGCGAGCAGTGAATATAGCTCTAACCAATCAGATAAGTGTTATCCAAGGTCCTCCGGGAACTGGTAAGACTCAGACGATACTCAACATTATCGCGAATTTATTGAAAGATAAGAAATCTGTTTTAGTGGTTTCCAATAATAACTCTGCAACAGAGAATGTATTGGAAAAGCTCTATAAAAACGGGCTTGATTTTCTGGTTGCCTCATTAGGCAAAAAAGAGAATAAAGAAGCTTTTATTGCGAATCAACCGCCTTTAAATTCGGATCTCCCTACGTGGCATAAGACCTCAATAGAGACGAACCGTGCACACCGGGAAGTCAAGGACAGCGTAGAAAAAGTCGAAGAAATTTTTACCATGCAAGAAAGACTGGCAGTGTGCCGTCAGGAATTGGCCGAGATAGAAATCGAAATGTCTCATTATAAGAAGGAGCAACCGGATAAATTCAGCAATAAAGAAGTCAAGACATCCTCATCCAAAATTCTCAAAATATTAGGCCGAATAAAGAGTTTTTCAATAAAATATCAGCATGACTCAAAAGATTTCGTGCAACGATTCAAACGTCTTTGGAGTAAATTCAGTCTTGAATTACGCCTTAGGTTATCCTTTGACATAAAGGGGGAATTGACACCGGATTCAATGCCCCGGATCATATCACTGCTTGATTGGCTATTCTATATCCGTAGAGTCCATGAGCTTAAATCTGAGATTGAAAATTTAGAAACCCAACTGCGCAGGTTCAACTGGCAAGTGCAAAATTAGCGATTTGTTTGAAGAACTCGGTTTTCGGGTTTGAAAAACCGAGTTTTTTCCGTGGTCTGAGGTTTAGTTTCTTTGCGACATTCTTGATGTATAGGTCAGTGAAATCATTGAAATTTGACTTTTTGGGGATGTATTGACGGATGAGTTTGTTGATGTTTTCGACCGCTCCTTTCTGCCATGAGCAGTAGCTGTCGGCAAAGTAAACAGTCACATCATCGAGACCTTTGATGCGTAATCCGGCGGTTATGTCGAGGTGTGCCGCGAACTCGCTGCCGTTGTCAGTAGTGATGGTTTTAAGATATTTACGGTATGCGTACAGCATTCTCACGACAGTCTTTGACAATGGCTTGGCTCTTTTTCCGTAAGGTAGTTTCTCCATCATCACAAAGCCAGTCATGCGTTCAAGCAGCACTAGAATCGCGTGCCCGTAGGCATCAACAATAAGATCCATCTCAAAATCGCCAAAGCGTTTGCCGTCGGCCTCGGCCGGTCTGTCGTGTATGCTTGTGCGGTTTGGTATGTTGGTGGCTTTAGTGGGTTTGCGTTCGCCTTTTGGTCGTCGTCGGAAGTCGGGATGTCTGCGGTGACGGCGCAGTTCTCCGCTTTCATCAGCGTTTATAATGTTGTAAATGGTCTGTATGGATACGGAAACACCTTCCTTGGCCAACACGCCACGAATTTGTTCTGGTGACCATTGGTGGTCAATAATCATCTGTTTTATACGCCACACCAACACGCTGTCGAGCTTCTTGTTGGATGTGGTGCGCTTTCTGCGTTCAAGGGCTTTGGCATGAGCCTTTTCCCACAGATAGTGGCCTTTGGTTGTGGAATTGCGCTTCAGTTCACGACAAAGCGTTGACTGACTGCACCCTACTATGAGGGCAATTTCTTCTCTCGAAGTTTTTCTTTGCAGTAAGGCGAAAATTTGCGACCTTTGCTGCGAGGTTAATTGTCTGTACATAAGCAATACAAAATTAGTTAATCTCAGGGAGACTTCGGTCTCCCTTTTTATTTTGTATTGCCAGTATGTTCTGCTGCTGTTCGCTCTTGGGGGCGGTTTAGGCCGCCCCCGCCGCTTGGGCATCCCCTCGCCAGAAGGAGAGAGGAGAATGACTAATGCCCATCTCAAAGTTTTGCACTTCGATTTGGAATCTTCATAGAAACCCAACTGTCGCAACTTAATGCCGAGGCCTTAATGAAGTCTCTGACTGAAAGTTCAATGGCAATTCTTAAAGCGTCTTTAGCCCGACGATATAAATCGGAACGACCAATTATAGCTTCAGTTGCGGAATTATTCAACAATGGGGAATCTGTATTAGCCGATTATCCTATTATTCTTAGTACCACATTCTCGTCCAAGAACTGCTTCAATAGTGACACACTCTTTGACTATGTTATTATGGACGAGGCATCACAGGTTTCGGTCGAAACCGGTCTGTTGGCCTTAACATGCGCAAAAAATGCAGTTATTGTGGGAGATACTATGCAACTGCCTAACGTCATTACCGAAGATGACAGAGTAAAATTGAATGAGATTAGGAAATCAACAAATATACCCGATTCATACGATGCCGCCAATCACAGCTTCTTAAGTTCAGTATTGGCTACAATTCCAAACGTTCCGGAGACACTGCTTCGTGAACATTACCGTTGTCATCCCGACATAATCAACTTTTGCAACCAAAAGTTTTATGGCGGAAATCTGCTCATCATGACAAAGCGGAACGATGTCGAAAAACATCTGTTAGCCCTCGCGACCGCTCCCGGACAGCATTGCAGAGGACACTATAACCAACGTGAAATTGACGCTGTAAAAATCGAGTTAATGCCGTTGCTTGATAATTTTGAGAATACGGGTATTATCGCTCCATATAATAGTCAGGTTAATCAATTTCGTTCTCAGATTCCCGAAATAGAGGTCGCTACGGTACATAAATATCAGGGACGTGAGAAAGACACCATCATTATGAGCGTTACCGATGATTCTATTACCGAATTTACTGATAATGCCAATCTTTTGAATGTTGCAGTGTCACGGGCAAAAAATAAATTTTGCCTTGTCGTTTCCGGAAACCCTCAAAAACTGAACGGCAACATCCATGATTTAATCAATTACATTAAATATCAGCAAGGTGTTGTTATACAGAGCAATCTTCGTTCTATTTTTGATTATCTTTTCTCTCAAATTCAGGCGTATAATCGCGATAATGAGCCTGTATCTGAATACGATTCGGAAAATCTGACTTTTGATTTAATTGAGAATATCCGAACAAATTATCCTCACCTTTCTCACATCAAGGCTCTTTGTCATTATCCTGTGCGATATCTCATTAACGACACACAGGGCTTGTCGGAACGAGAGAAAAGATATGCGCTGCATCCGGCAACGCATATCGACTTCTTGATTATCAACCGAGTCACAAAAGAACCTCTTCTTGCAATTGAAACAGATGGCTATAGTTACCATAATGAAAAGACTGAACAGTTTCAAAGAGACCGCATGAAAGACAAAATCCTTGAATTATATGGTCTTCCACTACTGCGCCTTTCAACAGTCGGATATGGAGAGGAATCCAAAATTGTCGATGCGCTTGATAAACGAGTTAAATTAGGGATATTCAGTTAATGGCTTGATTTTTCAAGCTGAAAATGGAGCGTGGTCGCCCTATGGCGGTGCTGTTTTGATTATGAGGGCAAATTTTCAATTCTCGGCGCATAAAATATGACATTTCGGACAGATAGGGATACACTGATTCGCCTCCGATATGTTTCGGAGGTGAGGTGACAGTATGATTTTTCACGCTCGCTGTTTCTTCTTTTCTTCGATGGCGAGTTGTCGGGCGGCAAGCGTTGCGGCATTTGCCATGTGGATGCCGAAAAAGAGCAGCAGCGTCTCGCTGCGGGAGTTGCGTGCAGCAATCCGGCTGACACCGTAGTGCTGTTTCTGGTTTCCGAAGCTGCCCTCCATGGCGGTAGAGCGCAGTGTCCCGATTATTCGTCGGGCTGTGCTTATGTCGGTGTTTTCATCCTTTGGCTTCGGGCCTTTGCGGACAAAACATGTCGTTATGCCGTTTTCGGTACAGTACCGCCGGTTGTCGTTGTTGGCATAGATGGTGTCAGCTCCGACTTTGGCGACTTTGACTCCGGTCAGTTCCTGTTGATATTCAATACACTCCTGTAATCTCACGCCCTCGTTGAAGGCTTCGAAGGAATGATGCTCGATGAATGATATTCCATCAATCTGGATGTTGTTGACCTTGGCTCCGAACTCCACTCGCTTGTTCTCCTTGCCTCTGACGATGGGCCGGATGTACGGACGGTCTATGCTGACGATGCGTTTCTTCACCTCCTTTTTCTGAGCAAGCGCTCTCTGCTGTCGATACACCTCTTTAAGAGCGAAGAGACGCTTGCTTTGCTCGGCGGTGAGCGCGATGTCAACGGTGTGTATCTTGCAGATTCTGTTCCATTGCCCTATCTGTTTGGAAAGCAAGCCGAGCAATCGACGGCGGAGTTTGACAGTGGCCGCCCTGCTGTGTTTGCGATGCTTGGCATAGGTGAGTCTGGCGCGGTCAATATCACGATACTTGTTGCGCGGCAGCCGTTCCTTCAGCGCCTTACAGGTCTTTGCAATTAGAGATTGAAGCCACTCGCAGCATTCCCACAACAGTTTTACATCTGTCGGGAACCGCAGATGGCTCTCGTAGCAGGTGGCATCGGTCAGACACAAATCCTTGTTTCTCAGCGAGCCGCCCCATTTGCCATACAGGATTTTCTGCAGTTCTCTGATGTCCAGAACTCCGGCTATGCGCTGACGGATAGCACTGACTATCTTGCCGTTCTTTATGGGCTTGGCGGGATCTATGAGCACCCCGCAGAACATCTGCATGTGTATGTTGCCGTTGAGCATCTCGATCAGGCCGTCATCCGATTGTCCGGTATATGGTTTGAGGAACATCAGCGCCACCTCTCCCTCCGGCGGGAACATCGGCGTGTTGCCTTGAGGATGCGTTTTGGGAAAATGCGAGCGGATTTTCTCTGCCAGCTCCTTCAATGGCAGTTGCGCATGGATGCGCCCGAGCTCGCTTACGGCAAAACTCTCGCGATATTTTTGCATAAAATCGAACTCGGTAAACGGCAACGTGGCCGTAATCTCAGATATTTTCCGTAACTTCACGAACATTTATTTTTAAGAATTACCTCCGAATAAGCCCGTGATGGGTTCATCGGGGGTTCTTTGTAAAGTTACAAAATATCTATAACTCTGCCAAATAATCAGTTAGCCATTAACTGAATATCCCTAAATTATAACATTGTGGGCATAGTAACACGAAAAATTGGTTATGAAAAAGTTTGGAGGCACTAAATATAATTCGATGTGGGATGGGTCAACATGGCTCATGTTGGGATTTGTAGTGGCATGCTGTCTTGTGCCTTGTTTCATAGACCATAGTATATGGCTAATCACATTGTGTCTGGCTATGTTGGCTTTTGTGTTGCTTACCTTTATCGGTATCTATTACCGGATTGACCGGGACAAGTTGGTGGTGTATTCATTCTTTGTTCCGACCGCCTACCCGATTGACAAAATCAAGGAAATCAAGCCGACCAGGAGCGTACTCTCATCGCCGGCTACATCGTTATCTCATCGGTTGGCAATCACCTTTACCAACCGGAATATTCTCAAAAGCTCTATTCCACTCATTATATCGCCCATGCGTCAAGAGGAATTTATCCGACATCTTCTCTCCATCAATCCCGAAATTAAGCATTTGGCATAGGTAGATTGAGGGAAAAGAAGCAATCATTCTCTCCTCAATATATCATATAATAAATATTTTTGCTACCTTTGCAGTATTAAAAGATAGATTGAGTATAGCAAAGTCATCGGCTTTGTCGCTTTGTACCTTAAAATATAAACGATGGCAAAGAACACTATGGGGACTAAGTTGCCCCGAAAACTGGAACAGAAAATGGCTCTTATGGGCGAGCAGATTAAGCTCGCTCGGCTGCGTCGTAATCTCTCGATTGCGCAGGTGGCTGAACGTGCGACCTGTTCGCCTCTCACGGTAAACCGCATCGAGAAAGGTTCTCCTACAGTTTCAATCGGCATCTATGCCCGCGTTCTTTATGCTCTGCAACTTGATGACGATCTTCTTTTGATTGCCAAGGAGGATACCCTCGGACGCAATCTGCAAGATTTGAGTCTGAAACACCGCCAACGCGCTTCTAAAAAGGAATAAGCCATGAAGAAACTATATGTGTATGCCGACTTTGATTGGCTTGATAATCCACAACTGATTGGCGAGCTATCTTGCGACTCGGTGCGTGGCAGCGAGACATACGGATTTTCGTATGATAAAGAATGGCTTGCAAAATATGGAGATGTTTTTCTCAGTGAGGATTTACAAAACTATTCCGGCATCCAATACACCCGACCGGAACGCGATATTTTCTCTTGTTTCTCGGATTCCCTACCAGACCGTTGGGGACGCACATTGCTGAACCGTAGGGAGCAAATTGCAGCCACCGATGAAAAGAGAGCCGTGCGACGCCTGACATCTTTCGATTATCTGATGGGTATAGATGACGCTTCACGTATGGGCGGTTTTCGGTTTACCAAAACGTCCGGAGGGAAGTTCATCAACTGCGAGGAAAGTCTTCGGGTGCCGCCAATTGCGAATGTCAGAGAGTTGATGAATGCTGCACATGAGATTGAGCTTAGCGAGGAAAAGCATCTATTACCGTCAAAAAAATGGCTGGCACAGCTGCTACATCCGGGGACTTCTCTCGGTGGTGCAAGACCGAAGACATCTGTAATTGATGAGGACGGGAGTCTGACTGTTGCCAAATTTCCTTCGCGCAAAGATGATTATGATATTGCCCAATGGGAGCATTTCTGCCATGTGATGGGTCGAAAGGCAGGACTGAATGTTGCCGAGACACGAACTATAAACGGTGAAGATTATCACATCCTGCTATCAAAACGCTTCGACAGAAACAGGGATGGGAGGCGAATACACTTCGCCTCCGCATTGACCCTTCTCGGATTAACTGATGGTGACAATGCTTCAACCGGCTACGGTTATACTGACATTGCCGATTTCATCATTCAGCACGGCAGCAATGTCGAGCAAAACTTAGAGGAAATATTTCGCCGCGTTGCATTCTACATCATTGTCGGTAACTCCGACGACCATTTCCGCAATCATGGTTTTCTCCTGACGCGCAAAGGTTGGGAACTCTCTCCAGCTTACGACATTAACCCCACACTTTCCGATAACCAGAGTCTGCTGATTAATCGCTCCACAAGCGAATCCAACCTCAATATCCTATTGGCATCAGCTGGAGAATACATGCTTTCAACGGAGAAAGCCAATCGCATTATAACCGATGTAAAAACAACCATGAAATCGTGGCGGACAGAAGCCCGCAGACTCGGTCTGCTCCAACGCGACATCGACATGTTCGCGCCACGATTCGACACGAGGCTTTTTTGAAATTAGTTTAGCGATTATATTCGGAGGAAGTTTGCCATTTGAAGAGACCGACTCTTTGTTATATGTGTTGGAGAATTTTGACGAAATAATCAATCTATGTTCCAGTATGCAGATGGATCCCCATCAAATATAGTGTCAATGTCATCATCACTATATCCCATTTCGTCCTGTGCGTACGATCCGGAATATCGTCCATATGTAGGTGGTTCGAAGTCATCATAAAAACCATGTTCATCAAAATCCTCATTTTCGTTATAGTCTTCCTCCCAATCTTCATATTCGGCAATTCGCTGATTTCGCATTGCTTCAAAATCTGGAGAGATTTCAAACTGAGGAAATAGCAATTTAAGTTCTTCTATAACAGAATCGCCAAATACACATATCTCACCGCTGACATTTTCAACTACCCATGAAATATATTCAGGATTATATTCCACAACTTCAGCAAATGAACATCCTGTAAACTTGCCAAAGTTGAACTTATCGTCTAAATGCTCAATGTACGTCATCAACAAATACTTCGTTAAGATTGTACTGCGTATAACACATTATTCCTGTTTCTGTATGGAGATAACGGCATACTACCATGATATTCTCGCCAATACTCTTAATTTCTCCGTCTTTGTCTATAATTTGAATATGTGATTTAGGCGCATTTAATATTGCCTTTCCCTCAATAGCTTTTATATATGAGGGAAATTTCGCTTTTTCTAAGTCATATTCACGAATAACAACTCCATTTCCGTGACGTGACTTAATCTTACGATAAAGTTGGTTTCCTACCAAAGAAGGAACATACAAGTTTTCTATATTGTATTGACCTTCAGATCCAGATACCACGAGTGACTGAAAGATAGGAATAGCCATGCCTTCACTTGTAATTTCTTTACCACTATAGTGAGTAGTTACTTGATAAATGTAATTGGACAAAACAATTTGACGTTTTGGTTCCTTGTTTACAATGCCATTGAGAATAAGTCCGGCATATACATCGTTATACATGTCTTCATCCTTACAGGCATTTGCAAATCCGTATATTTCCAATTTATCAATAAGATTGCTTTTGGCATTCATGCCACAATGAATACTTCCATGATTCTTCAGATAATCTTCTAATGTAATTCTTTTCATGATTTCTATATTTTATTGATTCTTTAAATTATCCATTTCTTCTATCAACTCTGTGAGCTGTCTATTTGCCTTATGAAGTTTCTTCACTTCTGCACTCAGTTGTTTCTCTAAATCATCCTTTCTAAGAATAATATTGATAAGTTGGTTTTGTGTGAGTTTTCGCAACCCTGTTAATTCCATACTTTTGTTGTTTATTGTTTCCATTACTGCTATTCTATCTAATGATTTACAATGAATTTATTGACTCTGCAATTAGCCAATCACTTGAAGGCTTCGTAACCAATCGCGCATTACTGTATGCCATGTCTAATGTGAAGATTGTAACCGCACGATACCGACCTGAAGGTGTCTTTGTCATTACCAATGCAATTGATATTTCCTCAGGCTCATTAATGTTTAATGCCAAAGGCAAGATCAGATGCACAGAGTCGTCTGTAGGATAATACACAGGTATTGCTGTCTTATAATTCCAAGCTACTCGATGTTTTGCTGTTTCAACCGCCATACCCATCATACTCGAAATGACAGACAACCGCATTGGATTTGACTCCAAAACATTTCTCAGTTCATCGTAATAACGCGCTTTGTCGTTATCATTAATTTGAGATGGATCAAGGACGTCAAAAGATCCGAAACAGACTTGACGCAGAAGTTCTGTTGGCATTCTGTCTATGTTTTCCAAGATGATGTGTTCCCAATTTACATCAACAGGGAGTGAAGTGTCGTAAATCACATCATCATAGTTTTGAATATATGATGCTCTTTCTGGTAGATGAGAAAAGTTATCCGTTAGCTTTCTTGCAGCAACAGTACTACTTCCTGCCACACAAAAGTCTATAAAATGCCACGGTTGTTTGTTGAACTTGTTTTTATCGAAAACCGCATAAATCGGTTTGTAGAACTTATCTACCAATCCTGTATTGAAAGAGGCATAGTCATTTGAATACAGGATTTTGTCCTCCTTCATAAGTTTTACAAAAGTCCATTTCAAGTACTTTGCAAGAATTGGACTTGGGTAATTTTCATCCTCTACATTGTATGTCCAACGTTCAGGAAGTGCCATGTTCTTTAATGTCTCAATTGCACTCTTTTGGTTTATATTCGCCCACTGAGTTAAATGCATCATTTCTTTTTTATAACAATTCGAGTTCTTTTTTGTATTAGAAATGGAAGTTGTAGACGCCATATCACAACACTTTACCAATGGCAAACTACTTTGTTCATCAATTCCAATAACAAAATACTCGCTTAATGACTCAAAGAAAGGTTTCAATTTACCGAAACCATCGTCTTTGATGTCGATACCGTGAGCTTTAAGTTTCGAACCAATGGTTGACATTGGTGTCCAACCATCTTCTCTCATACTAATAGATACAATCTCTTTGATCTTGGAAATTCTTTCAGACTTCATAATTTCTATCAATTAACGTTTAACATCAAATTGTTTGACGATGCAAAACTACACGTAAAAAATCATAGGCGGAAGAAACAAACTGTTAGTTTCTTCCGCCCATCAATAATTAACAGAATATGGCTCATTTCCCTGCTATTCCATCTATCAAATTTATTAGTACAGAGACATCTGGCATTTCCCCCATATTCATAGTGAAGTTTGTTAAGGAAGCCTCTTTATGCAATTCATTTTCTTTAAGAGGGTTTATATTACCTTTGCTCCAAATGCTATAAGGAATAAACTCTATGTATAATTTTAGCTTCGTTTCTAATAAACCAGGAATAATGAGAGGCATTATGTGGTCAACCGCTTTATACTTATTATTGAAAAGTTGTCTAAATCGGGATTCCGTTACAATTTCAGGAGAAAAATCAAAAAACTTAAGAAGATAACAGACCAACTTTTGTTCTGTCGTTGTAAGGTAACTATTCTTTCTTCGTTTTACAGAACCGAAATAGTTATGCAAGAATTTTGAGATATAACGTACAAACTCAATCTGCCCATATTCTTTAGTGTAAACATCAATTTTCTTTATTAACCGATCAAAACCAACCATTGACATATCACTCCCTTCAAGGGAATTAACTATTAACTTCTTAACCTCACAGAAATCTGTACTGTGTTTATTACCATTTTTAAGATTGAAGGTTACGCTTTCAAGATTATCCAGACCTCCTATCTCTTCAACAGTATCTTTCAGTGTAGGTTTTAGTAAAAGTGCATATCTACGATTGATTATCTCTCGTATATAGGCACATAGTCCATATAATGCTACCCAATTTATATATGTACCATACTTTTCCAGCATCTCATGATGAAGAAAACATGAATAATCATCGGTCAAGAATGTGCAAATCTTTTGATGGTTTTTATCTTTTATGAAAATCTCTACAAATTTATCTAGTCGGAGTCCATCAAGATAAACACTATGCTCTGAAATATCTTTCCTTTGGATATTTTCAAAGAAATATATAGCATATTTCCATGTATCTACAGCTACAGTTTTACCTTCTGAATCTACCATTTGAACTATATTGTTCTTGGTGTCGTAAGTAAAATCTTCTGTCGATATGGAAATACTATATTGCTTCTCTTGTTTCTTTGACATATAATCACTTTACTAGCTTTGTTCTACTTGCTTAGAATTCAACAAGTAAGTGCAAATTTACAATAATAATTTGAAAAACTCTGTATCTTCCTTCGATAATCGGATTATTATAGTTAACTTTGTATAATAAGGATGCGAACAGATAGAATTTATAATCAAAGGAAGAAACACATTTCGAACTATCCCATATTACAAAAGGAATTTCAATTAAGACGCAATAAATTTGGTTGTACGATATTTCATGTCCAAATTTGCAAATATCATTTTATGGAATATTATACCCATATATAGGATATAAATATCATCATGGTGACACTTACAAATAACCATTGGCTACAAGTTGGGAATCTTTAATACTGGAACTCCCGGAATCACCATATACATACGATGACAAAGTTAAAAAGATGCAAAGAGTAAGACATCATAAGTCATAGACACTATGAATATATCGGCTCAAATCACGTGCAAGTATGGCAAAAATCGGCTCGAATTGAGCCGATAATCCAATAATTTTTAGCAATTTTGAGCCGATAAAACTTTCAGATATGAATCAAGAGATTGAAATCCTTCAGTTCCTTCACTACAATCCAGAGGCATCACGTGCTGAAATAGGCTCGTCATTGACCAATACACCAAGTCCGGCAACACTCAAACGATTGATTGCCGATGGCGTCGCTAAAGGACACATAGAGGTTGTCGGTCGTGGTCCGGCTACTCGTTATAGACTTACTCCGCAGGCTCATGTGACTATGGAGCTGAACCTTGACACATACTTTGACAAGGATATCGACGAGCGTCAGGTGCAGGAGTCGTTCAATTTTGAGCTCATAAATGAAATTCTTCCAAAGGTGGATTTATTCTCCGATGAGGAACTGCAACGGCTTGATGACGCACAGCAAGTCTTCCGTCAGCATCTCTCGGAGATGTCCGAGTTGGAATATCGCAAAGAGATGGAACGTCTCGGAATCGATTTGTCATGGAAATCTTCGCAGATAGAGGGCAACACTTATTCTTTACTTGAAACTGAAAGGCTGCTGAAAGAGAAACAAACGGCAAGCGGAAAGACCAAGGAGGAAGCCGTGATGCTACTCAATCACAAGGATGCGCTCGACTTTATTCTCGATGTGCCAGACTATCTTAAAGATTTGACTGTCGCCCGTATCGAGGAGATTCATGCCCTACTAACAAAAGAATTAGGTGTTGAGAGAAATATCCGTCACCGCCGAGTAGGTATTACCGGAACCAACTACACTCCCCTCGACAATGAGTTTCAGATTCGCGAGGCTCTTGAAGATACCGTGCGACTAATAAACGGCAAGAATAATATCTTTGAGAAAGCCCTGCTCGCGCTCGTTTTACTCAGCTATATTCAGGCGTTCACCGACGGTAACAAACGTACAGCACGAATAGTGAGCAACGGCATTCTAATCGCCAACGGCTATTGCCCGATTTCATTCCGCACAGTGGATTCGATTGACTACAAAAAGGCAATGCTAATGTTCTACGAGCAGAACAACATCGCCGTTTTCAAACACATTTTCATCGACCAATTCCTTTTCGCCGTCAAGACTTACTTTTAGAAAATTTATATGGAACGGTAATCAATCTCTCTTTCAAATTTGTTTCATCAATAACAACATATCCAACTATTATGGCTAAGAAGAAATCCAAGAATAAAAGCAAGGGACAAAAGCAGCCCGCACTTTCTCCATATCGGTTCATGCGTGAAAAAGCGCGAACCCTGCCAGTTGGCAAATGTTATATCGCTCCTCCTGATTGGCAGGAATCCGGAATGGCTCATGTCATCGTTACCCGAATGCGACCAAGCGGCAATCTGGTTATGGGATCCTTTCTTGTCGATACGTTCTGTCTCGGCGTAAAGGATGCCGGGTACCATGAAAATATAACTCCGTATGATTTTGAACAGTACCTTGACAATTATAAAAACGGGATGGGACTTGAAGAAATCAGTTATAATGAAGCCCACAACATTATCTATGGAGCAATGGCTTTCGCTGAGGAAGGTGGCATTAAACCGTCAAAAGAGTTTGATCCGGCCGGATATATTCTGGAAGAGGATACGGATGACATACCGCTGATTGAATATGATTTCGGTAAAAACGGCAAACATTTTCTTGTTGTCAATCCTGACAGAAAGGAAATGCCATATTACCATACACTGAAGAAAAACCTTGGCGATGATTTTGAATATGTCATGCCTTTTGGAGAGGAATACGAGGACGACAGTGATGATGACGATGAATACTCTCCGTTATCCAAAATCGACTCTGAGACCATAAAGAAAGCGTTTGAAGGGATGAGCAAATGGCAAGAGGAGTCAGACCGTCATCCCGATGAAAAATACACCTATCAATACCCCGACTATCCTCAGACGCTTTCCGTCAAGAATCAGTTTATAGCGGATGAGCTGCTTTCGCCTGATAATTACAGCTGTCTGCCCCGTGAGGTCATCGACCGCATACTTGCTCTGCCGAAGGACGAAGCGGCACAAGACATCAGCAATGTCATGCTCTATTCTATCGGCAAAACATATAAAGGTATCAATGATGATACAATCGAGAGTTGGAACAACAGTGCTATTATGCACTCGCTCATACTTCTCGCCCAACTTCAAAGCGACAAGGGTCTTGATGCAGTTCTTGAGATTATGCGACAGACCGATGAGTTTGCCGACTATCATCTTGGCGACCTGACTCCGGAACTACTACACCCTGCTCTGTATGCGTGTGGCAAGGATAATATCACCGCAATAGAAGCGTATCTGAGCCAACCCGGACTGGACTCTTATCTCCGCTCACAGGCACCCGATGCTTTAGCAATGATAATCTTCAATCAGCCGGAAAGACGTGGCGAAATTATCGAAGTGTTCCGACGACTTCTGAACAATATGGTTTCAAATCTTCCTGTTCAGAGAGCTTGTGACGGCACATTCGCCGGTTTTGTGATGAGCAATCTGATGGACATAGACGCGAAGGAACTCATCCCCGAAATCAAAGCCACATTCGCAACAGATTGTGTGAATAAGACCATAGCCGGAGACTGCAAAAATGTCATCAAAGACATCGAACTCGGTCGTGGAGCAATACACAATGACAAATATCAGATTCCTGACATATATGAGCAATATGAGAGTCTCAAAAAATTCATAACGAAACCAGAATAGTCCCGTTTTGTACGCTCATCTGTATGTCGCGAAAAGTTAAAGATGCGATATCCCTTTGATAATCGGATTATTGTAGCTACCTTTGCATTGAGTCACTGTTGTCGGTTTGGCAAATGCGGCTTGTAATGATTTAAGTAGCAGACGGTTATCAACTTACAACTATAGAAAATTCACGTCACTTGTACGGATTAGAGTTACACTTATCTGTATATAAACAAATTAACCGCTTCTGCATCGGCAAGTAATTGGTTGATTATCAATGTGTTATATTGATAGCAATTGACTGTTACTGAACGATAAAACTTAAATCTTACAAGAACGCCTAATGCTGATAACTGTCAGTGTTAGGCGTTTTTATGCACTATTTTGTACGGATTTTGTACGACAGCGACTCATTTCACCACAAGCGTCAGCAAGGTGGTGGAGGTTTGCGGACGTAGACGGACGTCAACGGACGCGCACGAACTGTATCTAACATTTGAAAATGGACCCGGATAGCATTTGAAAAGGGGACCACCCGGGATGGGGATGCAAAGATAATTATATTTGTTGAGTCATCATTTCCTGAGTTTCTTTCATGCGGTATGATTTGCCTGTCATGTTAAGCAGTATAGCCTTGTGGGTCAGGCGGTCTACCATTGCGGTGACCAGTACTTTGTCGTCAATAATCTCGTTCCAGCGGTTGAAGGCGAGATTGGTTGTGACGACGGTCGTCTTCTTGTCGGTGCGGAGGGAGAGATGGTTAAAGAGCATCTCTGCGCCGGCCTTGTCGCAGGAGACGTATCCGAACTCATCACAGATGACCATGTCGTATCTCTCGAACTTGTTTTCCAGCGACCGGAGTGTCAAAGCGTTGCGGCACTCGCGTATCTGCGTGAGCAGTCTTGGCACGGATGTGAACAGCACCGAGTGTCCGGCATTACATGCGGCGATACCGAGAGCTGTCGCCAGATGAGTCTTGCCTGATGGCAGCAACAGCGCCCGGCGAGAGCTTTTAATCCCGCAGTTTCCATACCAAGTTTACCTTGATTCGATGGGCGAAGACCAGTGGTCTCCAAATATCGGAGATGACGGAGAAGGATTCGTGGCCATCAGCCACAAAATTCGTTATCCGGAAATGCCGGACACATTGACGTTGAGTCATTTTGTTGACTCTCTGCTTCAATGCTACAACATTGCTTTGGCCTTCAACACAATGGCCTATGATGTAAGCACCGCTGAACGCTATATGTCAGAATCGGACTTCGGATTGGAACAAGCCGATGCACTCGACTCAATAAATGTTTCCGGAATCAGTGAACGAGATATAAGAGAAGCCCTATTGTCGGCCTCCAAAACTGCCGCCGTATGGATAAGAAAAGGCAAATAACCCAATTCCCAAGAAAATCCTGATGTAGACAGATTCTATGAGGCTTATAATCGTATTCAACTGCCTTTATCGAAAACCATATATCCGATGAGGAGTTTAAGCCTGAAACAATCCTTAAGGAGTATTCAGAGATTCACGCCAAAGCACTGGCTGACACCGCTTCATTCCGTCGGGAGTTGTTGAGAATGACTCTTGAGGAGACAGATTTCTCAAAGCAGTGTGTTCTGGCTCGTGAGTTTGCTTATTGTAACTATCGCCATCCGCAAAGAAGTGACAAGGAAATGGTTGCAGTACTTGATAAGTTGCTTAGAGAAAATAAGTATTCGCCTCTGCTGGGCGAATTATGGAGAATGTGGCGAGTAGCTCTTCAGATAAATATTTTCGGCAGTAGAAGTAATGATGGTGCCATGTATAACTTGTTCTACAATGATATGCGGAATCGTGTCGCATTGGTCTATATTGCACACCTGAAGACTCATCCTCATGATAAGGTTGCTTTTAAGGAGCTCCTTCGATTGGCTCAGGCGTACAACATTACCAGGAATAGTCCATGCTTGTTTGGCAATAACGCCAATCTGGAGGATATGGAATTGTTTTACTCTGTTTATAATGAAAACACATCCGATGAAAACAACAGCTGATATTCTCGTATTATTGATAAGTATGGTGGCATTGTTAAGTTGCAATCAACGTAATTCTGCAAATGGTACAAACCGTGACTGGGATTCCGACAAAAAGCTTGTCGCCCAAAATGATTCCGTTGCATTGTATATTCAAATCGTCGATTCTGCAAAGGATGAATTTGATATCCCGGAGGTTGCACTATGGATAAAGAATAAAACCACCAAGAAGGAAACCAAACTCTATCAGACTATTCGGCCAGACTGGCATTGCTGGTATATGGCAGATGGAGACAGGTTTTATCCTGTGCCTATTGACTCGATTCTTGTTACGAGCAGAGTGAAGATTTACAATTATGATCCTCTACAGCTGATAGTTGAGGGATGTCCAGATATGAGGAATGAATTCTCGTACTTAATTGATGTAGATAAACGTAAAGCTTGGTATGTGCCCGCGAATCAAGGCTATATTGGTTCGACCTCTGAAGAAGGATATATGATATTTCAGTCGTATCGATATGTTTCAGATCCTGATATAGCAGGCAGATATACCTTCTTGCAGATATTTGACGAAACGGGTAATTTGGTGGATTCTCTCGACCTTGAACATGTACGATTAAAAGAGTATCGTAATGCTGTACAAACGAACTAAACAAATCTCATTCATCGCTATCGGATGTATGTTGACCGCGGTAGTAATTATTGCAATCTGCAATTATATTGTGGCAAACAATGCAAAAGGACGTACTTTCGATAATTTAGCTGATGTTCCGTCAAGAGAAATAGGCTTATTACTCGGAACTTCTCCAATAACACCCGATGGAGTGCATAACTACTACTTCGATAACCGCATCAAGCCTACAGCCGACCTATATCATGTCGGGAAAATCCGTCGGATACTTGTCAGTGGAGGTGATTACACAATGACGGAGAAACATGGATGTGATGAACCGACAGCAATGCGGGATTCATTAGTATCTCACAATGTTCCCGACACCTGCATCATTGAGCATTGGCAAGGATGGCGAACAATAAATTCCATTGATGCTGTCAGAAACCTTTATGATTTTGATTCCATCACAATTATTTCTCAAAAATATCACAATGAGAGAGCTTTATATCAGGCAGACCATTTTGGTTTGAATGCAGTCGGGTATAATGCCGAGCCTTCGCCCATCACAAGTAGCCGCATCAGAAATACTGTAAGAGAATATTTTGCAAGAGTCAAATTGTTTTTAGATCTTTTGTGAATCAACTCATTAATGATATTTGTTGTGGATGTCGCCGGAGCCTCTGACTCGGTCAGAGAGCCGTTCGACATTACAACGTATATCGCCAGAACCGGCAACGGAGGCTTTGCCTGTGTCTGCCTTGAAGTCACCTGCGTCTATGTCGCCGGAGCCTGCTATTGAGAAATTAACAGATTCCGTGCTCCCATTGATTTTCACATCGCCTGAGCCTTTTATGTCAATGGAGCATATCTTCGTTTTGGCAGTGCCGCAGTCAACATCAGCAGAACCGGATATGTGTACCATGAAAACATAAGCCTCTACTCCGGCAAGCTCTATATCTCCGGAACCGGATGTGGAAACAGTAACATCTTTACTGTCTGCTTTGATGACTCCACATTTAAAGTCGCTACTGCCGGAGCTGCGAACAGAGAATCCGTCAGAGGCGTTCAGATTGCCGTTTACTGTAAAATCGCCGCTACCGGAAGATGATACATCTTTCAATGTCTTGTTACTGACATAGATTGTGGGAGCTTCGCCATGAACGACAATGTTTTCGTATGAACCTGATTTCATGGAGATGTATAGCGTTCCACCTGAGACCTCAATGTTCATCTTTTTGATAAGATTCTCGGGCAGTCTTCCTCTGACCTCAAAATCGTCTTCTTTATCAGACTGAGTGAACACCACATCGACAAATCCTTTCGATATGATGGAATCGAAATCCGATGAAACATCGAACTTGTGGTCTGTCATCTTGCCGGGTGTAAATGGTTTGTAGTCTTCTCCCGTTCCGGCCTCAGATTCCGGAACATAGTGAATTCCATCAACATACACTTCTCCGTTAATGATAGAGATATTTCTGCCGTTTAGATTGCAGGAAGCCATACCACCTGCGAATATGTTTGAGTATCGTGCCATATAACTTTAACAACAATATGGGGATAATGTTATTATTTGCCCTGATATAAATAGCAGTCGGGGGCGTGTGAGTTGAATACTCCTATGGACTGAAGGAAGGCGTGGATTGTCGTAGAGCCTACAAACTTCATGCCCCTTTTACGCAGGTCGGCTGACAGGGCATCTGAAATTGTGGAGGTTGTGGACGTATGGTCGAAAATAGGCTCTTTGGGACACAAGCCTGAAAGATAAGCATCAAACGAACCAGATTCTTCCTGAATAGACTTGAAAACTGAAGTGTTAGATATCGCTGCCTTGATTTTTGCTCTATTGCGAATGATTCCGGAAGTGGACATAAGCTCATCAATCTTTTTTTCGTCGTAAGCAAGGATTGTGTCGCGATCAAATCCATCGAAAGCCTCGCGGAAAGCCTCTCGCTTGTTGAGCACACATTCCCATGACAATCCTGCCTGAAAGCATTCCAGAATAAGCAGTTCAAGCAATTTTGCATCATCATGAACCGGCTGTCCCCATTCCTCATCGTGGTATTTTATATAAAGCGGATTTTTTGGATTTGCCCAAAAGCACCGCTTCACTTGTTTCTGTCGTTCTTCCATAAAGTATCCAATAATTCTGTGAGACCAAGTTGAGTCTGTATCTTCTTTGGGAGTTTCATTGCTGTCTGACAATATGAATGAAATATTAGTTGTTCCTGAAGTCTGTCAGGCACATCGCCGTAGAAATCCACAGAAACCCAATGTCGCTTGTTCATGTGGTAGCCGGGGCGTATTCCTGAAAATCTATCACACAACTCCACTCCATAGTCAGGAGCGACTTTGAGATTATAAAAATCCCTCTGTCCGTCAAGTGTCATAAGACAAAACATTCTTCCACCAATTTCCATAGCAAGAGTGTCAGGTCCGAAAGGACTCCTCTCAGTGGCAAATGGCAATGAAAGACAATAATCCCGGACTTCCTCTATATTCATTTCTTTAGTCTATTGATGATTGCAATAGCGAAATGAACGAACATGCCATAAACCAGAGTTGCCAACAGTGCCATACCTTCATTGATTATGATGATGTGCGACAAAGGCATAGACCATTCCGGTCGTGCATGCTGAAAAGCAGCGACAATGGCGCATACCGAGAGGACGATGAAAACAACTATCATCGACAGTGGTGCGAATCCCAATTTATATCTGCCTATCTGTATCATCTGAATATTTTGACCCGGCCAAAGAGATTCCCTCGTTTGACCTGCTTTCGATAACACATATAGAAATGCTCGCAAATAGCAAATAGAGCAATTGTCACAAGCAAAGTCCACCAATGGGTAATACCATTGACTACACGCGCACATCTGTGCATCTAACATTTGAAAAGGGACCCAGGTAGAGCAATTGAAAAGGGACCCACCCCATGGGTAAGTTCAACCGGATATCGTTGATTAGAAAGAACGACATCAACGATTCCACAAAATGCTACACATGGAGGAAAAAACATCCATTATTCTGTCTCATCGCCGCGAGGGGATGAGCATCCGCGAGATAGCGCGCCGCAACGGCATGAGCCGCAAGACCGTGCGCAAGTATCTGCGCGAGTTCGAGAGAGAGGCCGGCCCGTCACCGACAGAGCGGGAGGTTGACGATTATCTGCTGACCAGGCCGAAGTATGACAGCAGCGGACGCGTCAGGCGTGTTGTGACCGATGATGTCCGCCGTCGCATCGATGGTTTTATCGCCCGCAACCGGGAGAACGTCGCTGCCGGATTGCACAAGCAGCAGATGCGCAAGCTCGATATGTGGCGACGTCTTCAGGACGATGGCGTGCGTATCGCCTATTCCACAGTATGTCAGTATGTCCGTGCGCTGGAGGCAGCGCCGAAGTCGCAAGAAAAGCCTGCAAAGGCATATATCCGTCAGGACTATGAGCCTGGATTCCGTTGCGAGTTCGACTGGGGCGTGCTTACCCTGTGGATCGGTGGAGTCAGGACTCGCCTTCACATGGCGGTATTCACCCTCGACCACAGCAATATGCGCAAGGCATATCTGTTTTCGCGCGAAGATACCCTGGCTCTTATGGAAGCCCACCGCAACTGCTTCCGGGAGTTGGGGGGCACCCCGCGCGTGATGGCCTATGACAACATGCGTACCGCCGTAAAGAAGTTCCTCGGGCGCGACCGCGAGCACACGGATGCGCTGCTGCGCATGGAGGTACACTACTGTTTCACACCCCATTTCTGCAACCCTCGCTCGGGATGGGAAAAAGGCAAGGTGGAACGTTCGGTGGAATATATCCGGCGTCGTGCATTCTCGTTCGAGGTCCGGTTTGACTCCCTGGATGCCGCGCAGACGCATCTGGCGGCAGTCTGCGACAGGCTCAACACAGAGGCGTCCAACATGTCGGCGGAAGAAAAACGCCTGCGCATACAGGCCGATCTGGCGGCGCTACGTCCGTTGGACCACGGTGACATCGGCTGCTTCGAGCAGCGGCTGTACCGCGTCGGAAAGTATTCAACGATAACCGTTGACGGAGTGCACTACTCTGTGCCCGACCGTCTGGTGGGCTCGCAGGTGGCGGTAAAGCTGTATTCCGAGCGCATCGTGGTGCTTTACGGACGCGACAAGGTGGCCAATCATGCCCGAAGCCGACGCTCCGGCGACTGGGTCATCGACCTGATGCATTATCTGGGTACATTCCTGCGCAAACCGGCCGCTCTGGGGCGGTCTGTGGCTCTGCAACAGGTACATCCGTCGGTGGCGGCGCTTTACCGCGAACACTTCCGCGAGTCTCCGCGAAGCTTCATAGAACTGCTTGTGTTCACCCGCGACAACAATCTGGCATACACTGACATCGTCCGTGCCGCCACAAGTCTTTCGTCCCGCGGGCTCCAGCGCCTCTCATCTGAACAGATACAGGCTCAGATGATCTCGGCGGAAGGACATATGCAGTCAACCGCCGATATCGCGGCAACGAACGTTCCCGACCCGCAACAGGCTGAAATAGAAAGTTCGGCAAGCCATACCCTTGACATGCTTTCATCATTTATGGAATATACCCGCGCATCGCAGGCAGACTGAATACCCCCCCAAAAAACAACCAATACACTGAATGACAATGACAGACATACATGAAACAGACCGTGACGGACTTCGGGAGCTCATTCGCTCATGCGCTTTCGACCTTAAACTCCCGCTTGTGCGGCGCGACATCGACCTGCTTATACAGCAGAGCGCCGACGAACAATGGAACCTATGGCGGTTTACAGCCGAACTGCTCCGGCGCGAAAAAGAGAACCGCTCTGAAAACCAGCGCCGTCACCGCATCAAAAACGCAGGGTTCCCGCAACTTCGCTATCTTAACGAAATCGACACCGACGCTCTGCCCGCCGATGCCCGGAAAGCGCTCCCGACACTCGAGACACTCGACTTCATCAAAAACGGACGCAACCTCATTCTATACGGCAATCCCGGAACAGGCAAGACTCATCTGGCGACAGCTCTCGGTATCGCCGCATGTAATGCCGGACACTCGGTGCTGTTCACATCCGTGCCAAGACTGCTCACGCAGATACGCGAGTGCCGCAACGCTTTGACACTCCGGTCGCTGGAAAACAAGTTCGAGAGATACGACATGGTCATCTGTGATGAGTTCGGATACGTCTCCTGCGACAAGGCCGGCGCAGAGATGCTCTTTAACCATCTCTCCCTCCGCACCGACAAGAAGACGACCGTCGTCACAACCAATCTCGCCTTCAACCGCTGGAACGAGATTATTGACGACAAAGTACTGGTCACCGCAATGGTAGACCGCCTGACCCACAAGGCTATACTGCTTAACATGACAGGCAAATCATACCGCATGAAAGAAACTCAGGAAATGATGACAATGATTCGGTAAAATTTGAGGTTGTTCAGCCTTGGCTAAGCCGCTAACTGAGCCAATCGATGATTTATTTTCTGAATTATTTTGAGATGCGGAGATTTTCCGCAAGTCGAAATAATTGTTGAGGCGAGATAAGATTCAAACATAAGCCGCTTGAACTGCGCTACCGAAAGATCCGGATAATCCTTCCTTATGACCTCTTTGCAGACATTGAGGGCTGTGAAGGAAAGATTGAACGCAAAGTCAAGCCGGGCTTTGTCGCGGGTCTGCTGTGACTGAAGTCCGGTGAACTGCTTGGCATCGCGTATGCCGAACTCAATCTGAAAGCGGGTGCGGTAGAAACCGATGATCTTTTCAGGCCTCATGTCGGTGTCGGTAGAGAAGTAAAGAAGAGACTCTCCGTTTTCAACCGGACAGACCACGATACGGATGTCGCGTTTCAATGCCCTCGAATGTACGACCGCCGTGTGACATCGGGTTTTGTTTCCTTTGGAATCCTCATATATGAATGAAGTGAACACGGACATATCAAGGTTGGAGAAATCCACTTTCTCTCCATACTTTTTCTTTCTGCCGCGTCTTCGCGGGGCGGAGGAATCCGGTATGGCCAGATACCTCAGATATGAATTGGCACGTAATCTCCCGACAAATCGGAATCCCATGCCAATCACTTCATTTACAAACTCATATTTGGAGAAAAATGCATCTGCGACCAGAATATCCGTCAGTGAAAGCAGCTCAGTAGCCTTTGACCTGACAAGTGCCACATACCAGTCAAGCATTGACATTTGTTTCTCGGATTCAAGAGTCCTGAAGTCCGGTGACTGGACAGCACCGAGCATCACGCATGTATGTTTACTCAGACTTATTGCTCCAATTGCCATTATCTCCAGACCGCGTTTCACACGTTGTGCCACCCCTGACCAGAAACGGCCTATGCCATACGTCAGTCTGCCTGCTTTTGAAATGAACGACGGATCGATTGCCACTGCCATGTCATCGGTCGGTCCAAAACAATCCTGCGCCATACCTATGTTGACTTTCATCCAGTCTACGGATGTCTTGAAATTGGAGGCAAAGGTCTTGGCTGTACGACCGCCATAGCGCGACAGCCGGGTAAAATTGACTTTGCCCGGAATCAACGCTACAGTGCGTATTGTTAAAATCAGCCAGTTGAGGAACCTTTTGCTCATCTTGGTTGTAGTATTTTCAAATACCGACTTACACCGAAAGGTGAAGTCTTTGAGAATCGCCAATACGTTCATACGCTAAGTTTTTTATAATGAACGATTTGGCGATTCATTTGTATTTGATAATTCGTTATATTAACTTAAGTTTCAACTACTTCGGTAATTTTTACCGAATCATTGTGATGACTCAACAAATATAATTATCTTTGCATCCCCATCCCGGGTGGTCCCCTTTTCAAATGCTATCCGGGTCCCTTTTCAAATGTTAGATACACATCTGTCAGGAATCATTAGGAATGACAAAATGGTTAACGTCAGCCATATATTTCGTTTTACTCGATTGCTCAGCATAATATTTCAATATTGGGATTGATAGATTTAAGCTGTGTCATGAATCCATCACGGTCTTTAGGGGAGATTTCAATCGGAGCATAGCTTTTCAACACCGAGCGGTATGTTAAACTTATCGAGACTCGAAGGTGTGACATTCCGGCTGTAGCGAGATAACCGGAGGTTTTCTTAACGTCCTTGATTTTTGATATTGGCAGTCGTGTAGGTCTGAAGAACTGATAAATCACGAGGTCTTCGCCGTCTATCTCATACCAGCATCCGAACATCAGCCACGCATAGAGCAGTGTCATACCTCCACATACAAAAACTACATACCACCATGACATGCCGATTGCCGATAGCCATATAACAGCGAGAAAGCCTACTGTCACAAGCCAGACCCACCAGTCGATTTTAGAACGATAGATTGTCTTTGTCATAGAAACATAGTGCCACTTTTATAACTTGCAATAATTCTCAACAGCGTATAAATCAACAGAAATATGTTGTACCGCACCCTTTTCCAATATTTGTTTAACATCTCCCCATAGAAGACCACCCAAGCCTGCGCCTATCGCAGGAAGGGCAATTTTTTCAACACCAGCACATTCAGCAATTTCCATCATTCTCTCTATCGCGTTCTCGATAAATTCGAGTTTTGCCTTTGTTCGCCATGTGGCTTGAGTCCCGAGGTTAAACACATATCCAGAGCCATAATTATAGGCATAGACATCCCCGGGATTAAACTCCCCGTTATCGCATAGGCGTTTGTATTCAACATACATTTCAGGGAATTTAGTCTTAAACTGTAATGCAATTCCTTTGCCCATGGCTCCGGCACAATTACATCCGTGGGCGTAACTCGTCACACCAGGAATCTTAAATATATCACCGTATTCAATGTAATGTATCATAAATGTTTATCTGATTTGAAATTCAACGTATGCCGTATCACTCTTCTGAATCACAAGCCAGACCCACCAGTCGATTTTAGAATGGTAGATTGTCTTTGTCATATTTTCCTGTTTAGCCGTTCACAATCCACTCCTCTGCCGGAGATTCCCTTTCCGCATAGCTGCCGCAAGGCATATCCTTCAGCAGACCGACCGAATGGTCAAGTTCATAAATATATCTAAGGGAGACGATTCTTGCTTCATCTTCCGAATGCTCTCCGCCACAAAGAAATTGCCACATGCCGTCGTCCTCGTCATGCGAAACGTAAAGCACGGGAGCGCCATCGTCTGTCACATGGCAACATGTTATTACTGCCGTGTCGGGAGCATCTGTGAAGGGGATCAGTTTATTTTCTTCCATAAGTTTTCAGTTATTTCATTTTATCTCTATCTGTGCCTTGCGAAGCACGATGTATTCCGACGGATTGCGGCTGTCAAGCCGGGCGATGGAATCAGTCTGGATATACACCGTAGCGATATTCGGGAGAATCCTGCGGAGAGCCTCCTCGACTGACATGTCGTCGCAGGCCATTTCTGTCATAGCTCCGTCGCCAAGGGTGATTGAATCCCCCTTGATGGTATATGAACCGGAAATTGTGTTGCAGTTTGTCTTGATAAAATATGTGTTGTCTTCAAAGACGATATACTGATGTATGCTTGAAAGCCGTTCGTCGGGACGCACGCGAACATAGTCGGAATCACTGAATACGATGCTATCCAGATACCACTGACCGCGCATGTCCACATTCGCTACGGTCTCTTTCTGCAGATTGCCGGCAGCCTCTTTATTTTCCTTGTTGCCTCCGCATGAGGCGGTGAGTATTGTCAGTGCCGTGGCTACCGACAGAATTGATTTTCTTGTCATATCTTTAGTTTTGATATTTTTGATTTTGTCTGACGGAGTGCGCTTTTCAGTCCCGGAGAGAGTGGCTGATATTGCATCATGTAAAGATGTCCCTCCAATTCAGAAAGTAGTTCGGGGAAATGTCGGCTCATCTTATAGGCAGCATATATGCAGTAACCTCTGACTGCGTATGACTCACACTCGGAATTGATTTTTGACATACAGTAGTCAAGGAAATCTGTCCGAATATCGCCAACGGCATATTCTTGTTCTCTAAGAAGATGGAGAAGCATACGCTTCTTGCCCGTGTCTGTCTCGGTCAGCAGTATATCAATCATCTCGTCGCGCAATGACAACAGCCATTCAGCGTCCGTTTCCGGCAGATGGGTCATGACCCAAAGCGCGTTCACACTTGTCCGCCTGTCGTCCGACCGGGCAAAGCCCCAAAGCATATTCAAGTTATCCCCTGAGCCGGAAGCCCATGAAACCACGCTTTTGATTTGCGGAAGATTGATTTTCTGCGACAGCAGTTCCCCGATGTTCATGCCGTTACTGTTTCACTGAAAGAGGTAGCGCACTTTCACGCTGTAACGACGCACGATGCGGCGCATGTTCTCCATGCCGGAACCGCCGTCATAAGCCACGTTGCTGAACGCTGAATACATTGACGGCTCATTTGTGGTCTCAACTATCTCATAAGGCATAAGCAGTTTCAGCCCCTCGTTCTCGGCGATAAACTCCGCTTTCTGCCGGGCCGCGTCGAGAGCCGCCTTTAGTCCCTGACGGTTGTACTGCCCCATGTCGGAGTTGTCGATTTTCGTGATATTGAAGCATACAATGCCCTTGCGGTCAAGGCGGTCGGATATGCGTTCTATATGATCGAAGTCAGATACAGTCGCCGAAAGTCGCTTTGCCATCAGAAATGTAGATGACATATCCCGGTTGCGGTAGTTGCCCAATTCCGAAACCACTATCATAGAGTCCGGAACTCCCGCCTCGCGTAGTGTCTTACGGACATCCTTCTCTATATCGTAGAGTTTTACAATGGTGCTGTCGCCTGACGCCTTATGCTTGTAATACTCCTCCATACCTATCTCTATTGTGATGCGGTCAGGGATGATATTCATTGTCGCCGATCCTGTCACCTCAATCACTGGGGTGTCCGCGCCCTCTGCATGTCCGGCAATGACGGACAGCAGAAGCATTGCCAGCAAGATAAATCTCTTTTTCATATTCTTATATTGTGCTGATTGTTAATTTTCTAATGATTGGTATACGATTTTGGATATATCCGCTATTATCTTTTCAGTCCGTGCCATATCATAGGCAGAGTCTGCTATGAAGACGGCTATGGCATAGCCGCGTCCGTTCGGGAGAAATACATATCCGGCATCGTTGATTCCGACAATACGTCCTTGAGTATTGCGTCCGCCTGTTCCGGTCTTGTGGGCGATTACAGCATCGGTGGCCGCAAGCGGAGCTGGAAGACGGTTGTCGCCGGTGCCGCACAACATCATCATCGCTCCAACAGCCTCGTGGACAGGACTGTCATGGCGCATTTCAAGACGGTAGAACTTATCGAAAAGACGAGCCATTGCAATCGGGGTCGCCCGGTTCTGATAACAGAGATACGGATCACGGTGCATTTCATCCTCGGTCGAGCCGATGGTGATGTCTCCATAGCCTGAAGCCTTCATCAGACTGTCGGAAACCTGCGGTCCTCCGATAAGTCGGAACAACACGTCGCAAGCGTTATTGTCGCTCTGTTGCAGGGAGTATTCAAGAATCTCCGACAGCGGCAGACGCAAATCACTGACACCATATTTATTCCGCATTGGACTCCAAGTATCCTCTTTTATCTCCTTTGCCTGAATGCCGATGGTGTCCGACAATGTTATACCTTTTTTCATGCAGTAATCGGCGACAGCCAGCGCCTGCGGGAACTTATAGACGCTTAACATCGGGAAATCACGATTGCCGTTGACCGATACGGTATCTTTTCCGTCGATTATCACGGCAACACCAATCCGGGTATCCTGTGCGGCAACATAAGTTTTCAGCCGCTCCTCGATCTGGGAATAGCGGTGGTCGTTTCTTATAATATTTCCCTTGTGGTCTATGTAAAACCACTCCGGACTAATCCATTGCCAATGTTCACCCTCTGCCACCTGATGACCCTCATGTGTCGCTTTCGCAAGACCATTTTCAAATGGGAACACGAATGCGAACCGGGGAGATATGACAACATTCCCTTTCTCATCGGCAAAACCGATTTTACAATCCTTGCCTACTATGCGGTGCAGCCCCTCGCGAAAATAGTCATCTCCGTTGTCATAACGGAAGATGGAATACTTTGGCGTGGAGCAACCAATCAAATAAAGCAGACAGATTGCCGACAATATTGAATATATGGTCTTCTTCATGACTGTTATTTTGTGAGTTCGTAGATTTCAACCCGGTCTTCTTCCGTCGGAAAAATCATGATGGCTTTGCGTGGGCCGATCTTATAGACCTTGCCGACAACTGAGTTTGTACTGCCGTATCCGGTCTGAGGGTCATCGTTAACGCTCCAGCCTCCGAGAAAGACAAGCGACTCCGGACTGTTCTGATAGACATATCCCGATTTACGCTGGCTACCGGTTGTCTTTTCAAAGAAAACCTTTCCATCGGCTTTCTTGAACCTGCAATTGAAATACGGATAAGAGAATATGCCGTCACGGGCATCTATCTGTATGGAACGCACACGGCGAAACCCTATCATATCTTTCGGTGTAATCGGATATGTCTTTGCATTCAGCAGTTTTTCCACCATATTTTTCTCCGCGTAGCCATATGATTCTGGGGTTAGGGTTGAGAGAGCTTCCCATGCTATATTCCGGTCACGAGCCAGCACACCATAATCTGACGGAAGTATGATATCTTCAAGTTCTGGGTTAAGATTTTCCGGCATCACAGGCTTTTCTTTAACAAGCTCGGCATTGCCGTTGAAATACCAATCATCGCCATGACTACCCATTTCAAGTTTTCCGACGAGTCTATTGTCAGACTCGATTTTGAAGCGTCCCTCGAACGATGGATGATTATCCCTGTTTTATGTCATTGAACCCGCTTGTCAGGCATCTTTGCTACTGCAAATTTAGCGATTTTTCCCGGCAATGCGAAGAAATATAGGCTTCGGAATGGACTCTGTGATTCCTATTCGTGGTTCCGCCACGTTTTGCATACCTACAAATTACTCTATATCAGTTAATTTTGCAAACAAAGAATAGAGTTATGAAAAAGAGCGGATTAAAGGTTTCGTTCTACCTTAAAAAGAGCGAGATGTCGGATGACGGTCTGTGTCCGGTGATGGGGCGTATAAACGTAGGCAGATACTCGGAGGCAGCTTTCAGCGCGAAACTCTCGGCATCACCTAAGGCATGGATGCCGTGACCGTGCTTGCCTACCTGATAGACACAATCATTTTCCCCGACATGGCGATGATGTTGCCCAACATCGTTGCCGGAACGGTGTGTTTTTGGCAAATATGGTCAATGCTTGAAAACGAATCGTCTTGCAATGATGCACGTTGGGCAGATGTCGCACAACGAATCATGGTTGATAAGACCGAAAGGCATTTTGACATCGACTTGCACGAATTGAAGCACCCCGAAAGGAACAAGAACAATGACACCACGGCAACATCGCCCGGTGTTGAGTAATTAACCCCAATCATTTATCCACATGGCAAATGTTGATTCCTTATTGCCTTACATCCTCAAATTTGAGGGTGGTTTTGTCAATGACCCCGCCGATGCCGGGGGCGCGACAAACAAAGGCGTAACAATCGCAACGTGGCGACAAGTCGGTTACGACAAAGACGGCGACGGCGACATTGATGTTGCCGACCTGAAAATGCTGACCGATGCCGACGTGCGCGACCGCGTGTTGAAGCCCGCTTTTTGGGATAGGTGGAAAGCCGACTGCATTTTGTCGCAAGGTGTCGCAAACATCCTTGTCGATTGGGTATGGGGGTCAGGCAAGCACGGCATTGTAATTCCGCAACGTGTCTTGGGTGTCACACCTGATGGCATTGTCGGCGAAAAGACCCTTGCCGCCGTCAATGCCGCCAACCCACAGCAGCTTTTCGACGCAATCTTTGAAGCCCGCAAGAAGTTCTTAAACGACATCACCGCGCAATCGGTGGCAAAGTATGAACGCAAAATCGGACGCAAGGCGACGGAAGCCGAATTGAAGAAGTACACCAACAAACGCTTCATCAATGGATCGTTGCGCCGTCTTGAAGCGATAAAAGAATTTCGCCCATGAAACGTGTGTTCTTCTTCATCGCCCTTGCCCTGATGCTTGCGTCGTGTGCTTCGACCCGTAAGGTTCAGGAAGCGACCACCACCGTGTCGGTAGAATCGGCAAGTGTTCAGGAAACGACCAAGCAAGAAACTGAAACGGTTGTTGACACGACCCGAACGGAACACGGCAAAGTCGTGATAACTGAAATCATCTTTGACACGACCCCAACCCCGGCAGCTTCGCCGGACGCAAGGGCATCGCCCGACACGGTAAGGGATAACCCCGAACCCGCCCCGACACGAACACCCCAGACCGCATCCGTTAACATTCCCGGTTTCGGTCAGGTGTCCGGCAACATCAAATCAATTCGGCAAACCGTCATTGAATCGGAAAACAGGACCAACGGTGAAAGCAAGGAATCCCGAAAGCAAGAGGAATCCAAATGCAATGCAAATGTTTCGGTCGCCGAAGAAATAAACAATCGTGTCGAACAACCCGCGCCCGACCCCAAGCGTTGGCGGTACATCTTTTATATTGTCGCCGTCGGCGCGGTTGCGCTTCTATACCTGAAACGTGTTCCAATCTTGAATTGGATAAAAAGAATTTTATCAGGGTTGCGCCGCATCTTTTGAAAAAAATTCTTACCTTTGCAACATCATTGTTGCGAAAGCCCCGAAAGGGGAACAATGACAATTCGCCCGGCAGCTTGTCGGGCGTTTTCTTTATGGGTGTGTGAGTGGTTACTCACACAAAAAAAAGCGACCCCGGAAATGTGACTTTCGGGGTCGTTTCGTGTACCTTTTCGATAATCACTTGATAATCAAGTGAGATTGCGGAGAGGACGAGATTCGAACTCGTGGTAGGATTGTATCCTACGTCGGTTTAGCAAACCGGTGGTTTCAGCCACTCACCCACCTCTCCTTTTGCTGATGTTTGCGTGGGTTATTTCCTTTTCAGCGGTGCAAAGTTAACAAGGATATTTTTATTATGCAAATTTTTCTTTGCAAAATTCTGCACATTTTTCAAAAAACGCAGAAAACGAGACAATGACACATCCCATCTAAGAACAACAATACGTACAGCATACCGCATGCTACCCCTCCAATCATGACATAAACCACAAATAGGACACCATAGAGAAATTCATATCAATTGATCAATCTCCCCAATCGACTCATGCTTCTACATTACACAGTAGTCCCCAATATTGCCATGACAAAACTTATTAATCCAACAACAGCAAAACTCTGCAACTATGCTCGGCTACCACCATTTAGTAAATTTCGTTTCGAAATATTTTTTATTTCAAAAACAAATATTATCTTTGCAAACGAAAACAATACAGACTATCTATACTGACATCGTATCGCATCCAATTTTATTCCCTTGAGGAATACTATAAAAATCAAGGAGTACTTAAAACAATTCATCCATACCATAATTCACTAAAGTGGCACTCACCGAGATGGTAAGTGCCACTTATTCATCCAATAGGCTGTCTATCAGAGCTTATAAGTAAGCATGACACGCACGCCGGTAGTATTCGACTTCACATGCGGATAGTCGCGATATCGTGTCGAACGATGATAATGACTCACCGCAGCCGAGAGATACAGTTTATTCCATATACGCAAATCGGCACGCAACTCACTCACATTGAATGAAGCTGCAGAATGGTCTCCCTGAACATCAAGCGTACGGGGATCGCTTCTTGCAAGATTCGTATCCCGATGATATCCCTTCCATGTAAAAAGTCGGTAGTATTCATGAGAGAGAGAGGCTGAAAAACGGTCGCGATTAAACACAAAATTTACGCCTCCTTTAATTGAAAAACCACTGGCAAGATTATAATTACGCTCATCCACATGATAATAGTCCGACAGTATCGAACCGAGCATCACCACATTACCGTGCAAATAAGTATCCAAAGTCCATTGAGGATTACTCGCGTCGCGGAACATCCATCCGGCCCCCAGGCTGGCAGGGATACCCAATTTATATGGCACCCTTGACACATGAGACGGATCCGCTTTATGTATCGTATCGGAATCATAATAATCAAAATGCTGATAAAGTCCAACACTCATCTTGCGAGAAGCAACATCATATATTTCGCGTGCGATAAGCCGACCTTTTATATTGAGCTGACTCAACAGCGGCTGACGGCTTACTACACCAAGATCTGCTCTGACTGTAAAATAATCGAACGGATTGGTTGAAGTCACCTCAAACCTGTCACCATATTCTACATTTATCTCTGCAGTCGCACCTACTGCCGACGACGATGCCTCATCGTTAAGGTATATCCCGCGAGTACCCACAGAGAATTCGACCGATACCGGAGGTGTCCCATACAGACGCCCACGTGTGGTACGAACGCGCCAGGCATCACCTGTGATAATACGTGTAAGTCCCCTCATCGGTGAAATTACAAACACCGCAGCTTCTCGGCCAAACCGGGAAGCTCCGGTATCGCGGTCATCTATGATTGCATCTGACGCGCGGAAAAACACCTCTCCGATTGCCGTGCCACCTATCGGAGTAGCTATAATGTCATTGGTCGAGGGATATTCACATTCCATAAAAAGCTCCCACATAGCGCTACCTCCAATAGAAAACAGAGCAGACTGCCAGTAGTTGAAACCATTGCTTCGTGCTGAATTATAATAGAGACTTCCGTTATAGGGGTGCAGAAACATATTTGTCCCCAGCTTGTCGTTATCCCATTTAAATCCTTTGCGAAAATTTTCCTTGACACTGTTCATACTTATGTATGCAAAATCTCCGCGCTGCACATAACGGTCAAATGCCCATAAGCCCAGATTAAACCCCACCACCTCTCCTGCCGCACGCCAGAAATGCGGCTTTGAATAATAGGCCACGTCAGCACTATCCGGCGGCACCTCCGGAAGCACCCGCAGCTTTATAGGCATTTGGGCCGACACAGTACAGGCGCCCGACAATATGCACATTAATAATATGAGGTATCTTAAGCTAATCATTAATCCATTGTTGAGATATAGTTGTTACAGAAGTATAACAACTGTTAATCTCATCAGTTCGATTTTACATTGCAAATATCATCTACCTCACCCTCACAAACCACCGTAACGAACAGACAAAAGCACACGCTACCGCCACTTTGAAACAAACTCCAAACCAAATCAATCTTTTTGTCATATAAATTTGCTTTTTATAAAACATTTGCTTTACTTTGCGGCATACTATTAACAAATGTATCACGACTATGCCACTTATCATTCCTAAAAAATATAAGCAGAAACTCCTCCCGGAGACCACTGAGATTGCCATCAAGACAATAAAAGAAGGCTTTCAAACCGAATTGGCACGCGCCCTAAACCTGCGGCGAGTCACCGCTCCGCTTTTTGTACTCAGCGGCACCGGCCTGAATGATGACCTCAACGGAGTCGAACACGCGGTATCATTCCAGATTGATGCGATGGGAGGAGCCAAAGCCGAAGTAGTCCATTCCCTGGCAAAATGGAAACGAGCCAAACTTGGAGCTTATGATATAGCTCCCGGATTCGGACTGTATACCGACATGAATGCAATCCGCACATTCGAGGACCTTGACAATACCCACTCGCTCTATGTCGACCAATGGGACTGGGAAAAAACAATCTCACCTAAAGATCGCAACCTCAACTATCTTAAGGAAACTGTAACAAAAATTTACGACGTAGTCCGACTTATTGAAGACCGCATATACCGACAGTTCCCTCACATTACCCCGGTGCTTCCTGAAAAACTGACATTCATCCACACCGAAGAACTACTACAGCAATATCCCGACCTGACACCCCGCCAACGCGAGGATGCAGCCGCCCAAGAATACGGCGCAATATTCCTCATCGGTATCGGAAATGAACTGAGCAACGGAGAGCCACACGACGGCCGGGCACCCGATTACGATGACTGGATTACCCCAAACTCCGACGGATATACAGGACTCAACGGCGACTTGATTTTCTGGAACCCCGTGCTATCGTCCTCATTCGAACTGTCATCAATGGGAATACGCGTAAGTCCGGAGTCACTTCGAGAGCAGCTTGACAAGCGTTGCTGTACCGAACGCAGCCAATTGCGATTCCACAAATCCCTGCTCGACGGACAACTCCCCTACTCCATCGGTGGTGGCATCGGCCAGAGCCGCCTGTGCATGTTTATCCTCCAAAAAGCACACATTGGAGAAGTGCAGGCCTCGATATGGCCACCGGAACAGATTGAAGCATGTAAAAATGCAGGCATCAATCTACTTTAGATACTCTTATTTCTCAGCTTGCTACAATTCATACTACTGTCTCAGGAGCAACGGCCCACCCATACGCTATATAACAATTACACTATCGAAAAGATATTTCGATAAAATCGGAGCACCTATAGTCCCGTCATAACAGTAATTCGTGAGCATTGCTCCTCTCCAGATATTTTTACTTGTTGTCATCTACTCAATCTGTCGGCCTGCTCAATCCGATACCTATTGCATACTGATAAAGCACAGCATATGCTGTGTATCGCTTTCAGTTATTTTTTGGGGCATTCCATACACAAAGAGTGAGCAATACCGATAACATTGCCGCACCTATCCAGAAATATCCCACACAAGTAAAATCGTAGACACCGCCACTTTCTGTCATCGTCTTATTATTCTCTATAAGCACACCGTTCATGATATCCTGAAGTGCCGCTCCGATATACGATGCAATACCCACTATACCCAAAGCCGCGCCAGAGGCTTTTTTAGGAGCTATGTCTACCGCCATCAAGCCCCCGAGAAAGCATATCAGCACACCGATACCAAGCCCGAACATTATCATCAACAAAACATCGACCCAGAAATGACGTCCGGGAATCAGAAGGAACATTGACAAAGCAGCCACATTAAGAATGCCGAATATCAGTGCCGGTACATTGCGACTCCCTCTGAAAAAACGATCGGAAATCAATCCCGAAAATTCAGTGCCGACAATCCCGCAGACCGAACTGATAGATATTATAAAGCTCGCATCAATTGTGTCATAACCTTTCTCTGCCTGCAGAAAAAACACGCCCCTGCTGTTTACCGCATAACAGCTTATATACATGAATGCACTTGCAAAAGCAAGAATCCATATAGCAGGCATCCGCAATACCATTTTCTGTGCATCGTTGAAATCCTCACAATCTTCATCATTGGATTTTATATCGCTCTCGACCGATGCATATCCATATCTCTCGGGGGAAACCCGCCAAATAAGGAGTGGGGACATTCAATAGCATATCGGAAGTATTACTGTTATATACATCCACTTCCAGACGCAACATATTGAACACACCGAACTCCAGACCGATATTGGTCATCTTTGTCTTTTCCCATCCCAAATCCGGGGTGCTGATTGTCGACGGATAAAGTCCGGGAGCAACAGACCCCACACCGGTGCCTACTACATAATTGTCGGCAACCAGCGATGCATAGTAGTCGTAATTGCCGATACTGAAATTACCCGACACACCATAACTTGCACGTAGTTTCAATGCGTCAAGCCATGTATAGTCTTTCAGGAAACTTTCTTCCGACAGATATCATCCGGCCGACACCGAAGGGAAGTATCCCCACCGGTTATTGCTACCGAAACGCGATGAGCCGTCAGCACGCAACGACGCCGACAACAGATAGCGGCTGTCGTAATTATACTGTATTCTGGCAAATACCGATGCCAGCGACAATGCCTGCCTGGAAGAATCCTAATTGGTCGCCACTGTCGACGCATTAAGAGTCGTGACAAGATCATTCGGAAAGCCATTGGCCGTAATACGGCTTCCTTCTATTGATTCACGTTGCATAGACTGACCAAGCACGGCAGAAATATCATGAATATTATTTATGCGGGTGTTATACGACAGTGTATTCTCCCATGTCCAGCTTAGATAATCTTTTATGCGCAGCGTGCCTTCGGGATTCGACGGCGGCACTTTGTTTACCGATGTAGGCAGTGTCGACGGACGATAAATCTCCCTGCGGTAACTGTTCCAGGCGGTGCTGAATTCGGTTTTCAAGTTAAGGCCGCTTATTATTTCCCAACTGAAGAAAGTCTTGCCCATTACCTTGTTGCGTTTCATACGGTCTTCACGCTCATTAGCCAGAGCCACCGGGTTAATTACAGCCTGCTGCTTATAACTCCAGTTGTAATTGTCGAAATTATAGCTGCCGTCCTCATTATATACGGGAAAGATAGAAGCCATTGCCAACGCGAGCGACGGTATGGTTTCTTTAGTGAAACGGTCCTCTGTAGGCACTATATCATATAAGATGTGCGCTATACTTGTATTTGCGCCGAAGGTGACATTCTGGTATTTCACATTGATGTTTGCGCGGCCGCCGAATGTTTCTTGCCCGGAGCCTATCACAATACCAACTATCCATCAACCACTATAGGACTTATATTCAGATACATAGCGCGCAATCATCCAACTAAACCGTTTTTTTTGCAAATATGCCTGAAGAACTTACGTCTTCCGCATTGTTTAACACTTATAGCTTGTTTAATAATAAATGCGTCAGCCACTACAGTCTACAGACCGTCGTAACCGACGCATATTAAGCCCGATGGCAATCCCCGAATTACCGGTCTACACGGGCGAGCGTGGTATTGAATGTTTTTTCGACTACAGCTGTAGCCAGTTCAATATTATCGAGATATCATTCCGGTAAGCCGTTCTGAAACAAGACTGCTGTCAAGAGTAAACGTATATCCATAGTATTCCTCCATCCTTGATACCACGGTAGGCAGCATAGCATTGCGGAACATCAACCGTCGCGATTTCCAGGCTAAAGGATTGTCATTGTAATCGACTGAGGTCACATTGATGTCGCCGGTTGCATATATCAGCGTAGCTTTCTGTTCCGGAACGAGGGTTACATTCTTTCCGGTGACGGTCGACTTCATGCTCACCGATCCTTCAACAAGATATAACTAGGCATATCCGTCCTCTTCTCGTACGGAAAGATTAAAGGATGTACCATGTACTGTTACTTCAAGACCATAGGATTCGATTATAAACTCTGAAGTCCTATCCTTTACAATATCAAAGTAGCCTTCACCATTAAATTCAACCCGACGGGTATCGCTATTGAATCCGGATAATGTATAGCTCACTGATGAGTTGCCGTTGAGTTCGATAGTCGAACCGTCGGGAAGGTTTACAGTAGCCCTGTCTGTAGCCGCAGTAAATACGTTAGTAGATAATGATTCAATATCATTATACCGATTGTACAGGTATGCCGACCCGGCCATCAAAACAACTATAAGAGCTACCGCTGCAACCGCTGCACAAACCATAAGACGATGCCGCCGGATGCTCGGTTTAATCAGCATCGTACTAAGCCTACGGTAAACTTCAGCTTCGGCATGAACATCTTCCTGTCCGGGAGCAGGCTCAAATTCATGCCGGTCGTCATATATTTCATGTCCAAGCTGATTGTCCGACAATGATTCGAGCTGCCTTCTCGTCTCCTCTAATTCGGATTTCGTGAGCTTGTTCATACGGTATTTTCTGACTAAATCTCTCATTATTGCATATGTATTTGAACTGGTTTATAGAGGGCTCTAAATGATATCTACAATCTACATGACATAATCACGGTAGAAATGACAATCAACATCCGGCTTATATGATAGCGTACATATTTCAATCCTTTTGACAGATGATTCTTTACACTCTGCTCATTAATGCCAAGTCTTATGGCAATCTCTTTATTCGACAGATTCTCGAGTTTTGACATTCTTACAACCCGAGCTTGCGCAGGAGACAGCCTGTCGATTATATGTTCGACCCGAGAGGCAAATTCAGCATACTCTATCGTCGAAGTATCCTCTCTCCCGATTGAATTGCAATAGTCCAAATAATCTCATAAACCGGCGCATTGACATTTCGTCGATATGCGCTTATAAGATTATTTCTGGCGATGGTGAACAGCAGGCCACGCAACGTGCTGTCGGCAATAATTGAATCCCGGTTACCCATAGCTTTGCAAATACTTCTTGAACAATATCTTCCGCGCCATAAGCCGATTTCGTAAATTGCCGGCAGTATACATAAAGACGCTGAAAGTATAACTTATATACTAATGCAAAAGCATCTACATCGCCATTCTTAAGACGACGTAAAAGTAAGGCCTCAATATCTTGGTTATCCGGATTCGCCATATGTCTCTTCACAGGCGCAAAATTAGTGTTTTTTTAATACAAATTACACATATATAGGAATGCACATTGCTCAACGCCATATTAACGAGTTGTACATAAACATATTACGCCATAGCATCATTCTATTTTTTTAAATATGTCGGGCAAGTCAGACGAACTGAGAGTGACGTCACGCAAAGATATGACGGGGATTTGTGAGCAGGATAATATCGAATCAAGCATTCGCATATGCCGGCGCTTAGGAATATCCGCCGAAAGTAGAATCCGGCAAGGGCGCAATGAATCGACGACCGTCTGCCAACCGCCACGATAACCGCGGCAAATCAACGCATAGTCGACAATACCCCCATCATAGCACGGGGCAGACAATATACTGTCGTGGTTCACTATTACAAGTCGACCGGTAGTACCGTCGCATGCCGGTAGCACGACTGTGTTTCCGCGAACTATCGAGATAGATTGCTCTGCGGCAGATGTCGGATGGCCGACAAATTTACGATAACGTTCCGCATACTCATCCCGCAGAGATTCTGCAGCTATATCCGGAGCGGTAGTGAGCATTTCCACTCGACTGCGACTGACATCGCCGCCGTCTGATGGCATTCTGCATATTATGGTCGTAAAATACGCATCATGCGGAATAAACCATTGTTCCTCCTCCTCCGACGTGACACCACCGACAAATACAGTCACAAGCACCATGACGGCCAGGGATATCCACCACCCGACACTGCGCCGCCACAGCGCAACAAGCCCCAGACACAGAGTAACATAGTAGGAAACCATAGCATACCACGTAATATTCACGCCATATATGGCAGAAGCCGGTAATGAGGTAATCAGTTCTATCCAGCGCAACATCACATCATATATACCGTCGACAGCCGAACACAACCACACAGGGTCTGAACCGACGGCCTCGCACACCATGACAGCAATTCCGCCTGCCATCACTATCGGAAGAATCATAGCAACCGGTATGTTTGCCAAAAGGAAATAGACCGGAAAAATATCAAAATAATACATCGCAATCATGCCTGTGCCCAGCATCGCGCTCAGCGATATCGCGATTGTCAGCAGCAACCAGCGCATGCACCATGGAGCACGCCTGACCCACGGCAGTACCACCGGCATCACAAGCAGAATACACCCCACAGCAAGGTAAGACATCTGAAACCCTGGCATCCACAACTGCCTCGGCGACACAATCAGAATCATCAATGCCGACACGAGCATACCGTTGAATGACATGTAAGGACGCTGTAATATAATCCCGCCACACACCATCGAAGCCATAAGAGCGGCACGCGTTACCGATTCCGACATCCCCGAAAGAAAGGCATAAATCCACAACGCGGCAATTACCACTCCGCATCGCACTCGCCAGTCCCAAAGCAGACCAAGCGGAAATAGCAAGAATCCAAGAATCATTACAAGAATGCCGACATGCAGTCCGCTTAGCGCAAGCACATGAGCTACACCGGCCGCAGAGAATGCCTCGCGTGTATCAGGCGACAACCATTCATCCTCCCCCACTATCACAGCAGCAAGAAACTGACACGTCTCCCCCGACAGACTGCTGCGCATCAGCAGCGACGCAGCCTCCCGACGCATACGCCATGCCAGATAGCGCCAGCTGTCGTAATGCCCGTCAACAGAGATTTCCTCAGAAAACCCCGTAGCCACTATACCCCTTCGTGCAAGAATACCGGCATAGTCCGCTCCTGCCGTTACCTTATCATTGCTCGGCATATCCAACGTACCGTGGAAACTCACTATATCCCCCGGCACCACACCATCGGCCACACCATGCAGAGTATGCACAAGCATATCGGCGACCACACCTGTCGTGTCATCCGACCTTACAACCATGTGTATCCCACGGTCATTTTCCGAAATCTCAAGTACCTCTCCGCTCCATTGCCCGCGCGACAGAAAATCATCGTTTACATCAGGCAATCTATTACACGACATATCGGCCCCACCCAAGCCGCAAAACAACAGCATCCCGCCCAGCGGCAACGTCCACACGGGCAACCTGCGCCTTGCCACAATAAGCGCTACACCCGATATTATCACCACAGGAATCCATAGGTATCCGGCCATCTCACAAACAAGCATGCCTGCAATGAATCCAACAAGTGGAAACAATGCAGGCACGTATGACAGAGGAGGACGCATGCCGATATCGGTAAATCTGTCAGAACATTTTGTATATTGCCGTCATTCTATGGTGAACACTACAACCATAAAACTTGATACTGCGATAAAAATCCATAAAGCAATCGCAAGCAACAGCGGAAGTGTTCCCACCGACTTGATGGTATTAATTGAAAGACTCGCTCCGATAAAGAAGAGAGTAAGTACAAGCCCCTTCTTGGCAAGCCATACAAGCCACTCGCTGACCTCTGCCGGTATACCGCAATATGTATTCACCACCATGGCGATGACAAACAGAAAAATAAACCAAGGTATACTTATGCGGGCTTTCTTATCACGGAAAATCAGCATTGTGACAAATGCAAGCGGAATAATCCACAAAGCACGAGTAAGTTTTATCAAAGTGGCTATACGCAATGCCTCCGGCCCATAGGCGTCTCCGGCACCGACCACCGACGAAGTATCATGAATGGCTATTGCAGCCCAGGTGCCAAACTGCTGCTGGCTCATCTCAAAGAAATGTCCTATAGGTGGAAATATAAACAGTGCTATAGCATTCAGAATGAATATAACGCCCAGCGATACCGCCATCTCCTTCTCATCGGCGTGCAACACCGGACCCACTGCGGCAATTGCGCTTCCTCCGCAAATAGCTGTCCCCGACGAGATAAGATATGCCGTTTTGCGATTGATATGCATCCAGTAGCCGAACATACACCCAAGCACCATCACACTTACCACAGATACAACCGTAAACAGCATACCCTCGCTACCCGACTTGAGCGACTCGACGACATTCATTCCAAACCCCAGCCCTACTACCGAAGCCTGCAGAAGATATTTACTGCTCTTCTTGTTGAATTTAGGGAACGGACAGCCAAAACAAAGAGCAAACATAAGCCCGACAAACAATGCCGAGGCCGGAGTGACAGGATTATACCCGGTAAGTATATCCCATGGAAACAATACAATAACAATCAGGGCGATATACATCCATCGTCCTATCACATTTAAAGGCATAATATATACTGATGAATTTTGGTTTAAACAGTTGAGGAGTGGCAACACCCGACGCGGATAATTGAAACATCCGGTCTTAGCCACAACATAACCGGACGAAAATGCGCATGATTATTTCATCCGGTAAAATACGGACACGCTCTGAAAGCGACACAAAAGATATGCGGAACTACTCCTACGCTTCCTCCCAGATTTGCCACGACACAAACGCCTGGAGCAATAGCATCTCAAGGCCGTTTTTTGTCTCGGCACCCATATCCGACGATTTCTTCATAAACAGAGTGACATCCGGATTATATAGCAAATCATAGCACAGATGGGATGATGTAAGAAGACCATAAGGTATATCCGGACATTCGTCAACATGCGGATACATTCCCAATGGAGTTGTATTGACTATAATCTTATGGGCATCCATCACCTCAGGAGTGATATCGGCATACGTTATAACGCCTTCATTAGGCGTACGGGATACCATTACAGGCTCGACACCGAGATTGATAAGCCCCTGTCTGACCGCTTTGGCAGCACCACCGGTACCAAGTATCAGCGCCTTGTTGCGTTCCGGATTGAGCAATGGCCTTATTGAGTCGGAGAAACCGATTATATCCGAATTATATCCCTTGAGTTTTATATCATTGCCTTTCTTACGGATAAACTTTATCACATTCACGGCTCCAATTTTACGCGCATCCTCATCTATTTCATTAAGATACGGTATAACCTGCTCCTTATAGGGAATCGTCACATTAAGTCCTGACAAGGTGGGATACTCCGATATCACCTCCATAAAATCTCCGATATCCGGCAACTCAAAATTAATATAATGGGCCGGAATGCCTTCAGCCTCGAATTTCCGATTGAAATAGGCTTGCGAGAATGAGTGGGTCAATGGAAATCCTATCAGCCCGTATGTACGTTCTATCCGATCTGCCATAGCAAAAAATTTATGATTGCAAAGATATAAAAATCCATATGATAGCTCGAAAAAAAAGCGTTAAAATCGTATTACACACCTTATTTTTGATTTCTTTACAATCATTTCGCGCAAAATCATCTTTTTCCCATCCAGTTATGCTTGATATTAAGAATTATTTGTAACTTTGCACAGCATGTTGCACAACATAGCTAAGCGACACGATGATTAATAAAAGTACATTGGAAAGGGTAATCTCCGAAGATTTGTCAGAGCTCTGGTCGACGTTAAGCAGCGACGACAAGCATCTCATCATTGACAATTTCACTACCCACACTTTCAAAAAAAATCAGATAATCTATGCTGAAAAAGAGATGCCGGAATACCTCTGGTGTCTTCTTAAAGGCAAAGTAAAATTATATAAAGACGGTATCGGAGGCCGTCAACAGATATTACGCCTGATTCGTCCGGTACAATACTTCGGCTATCGTGCATACTTTGCCGATGAACCATACGTCTCGACAGCGGCGGCGTTTGAGCCTTCGACGTTGGGATGTCTGCCCATGTCGCTTGTGCAGCAACTCATACAAAATAATGTAAAGCTCGCATGGTTCTTCATCAAGGAGCTTTCTCGCAACCTCGGCGGCTCCGACACAAAAATCGTAAACCTCACCCAGAAACACATACGCGGTCGTCTGGCCGAAGCTCTCATCGCACTAAGGGAGAGCTACGGATATGAGGACGACGACGCGACACTGCGTATTTACATGGCTCGCGAGGATCTTGCCAATCTATCCAACATGACAACCTCCAATGCCATACGCACACTTTCATGCTTCGTCAACGAAAAGATACTGATAGTCGATGGACGCCGCATAAAAATCATGAACGAATCCGCACTCCGCAAGATAAGCAAATTCGGATAATCCCATAATTCAACAAGGAAGCACGCGTTTTATTTTGCCATTTGAGGCATAAATAAAGCGCGGCACGTTTATTACCGTCTTAGGAACGGAACGCCGGTCCAAACTCTTGCGAGCACACTCCATTATCGCCACACATTCGGCATCCGTAGCATTTTCCATCACAATAACGGCCTCTTCACCCCACCGTTCGCTCGGACGTCCAACTATATAGAATGGCGACGATACGCACCCTTCGAGACGTTTTTCCATCTCCTCAGGATGGAGTTTTATGCCTCCGGAATTTATAACATTGTCATATCTGCCAAGCCATCTGAACTCCGATTCCGACACAAGTTCTACCACATCATTGGTAACAAGCCGCCCAAACGAATATCCTGGTGCATTTATCGCCAGACATCCCCTGTAGTCAGTCTCAAACATTATTCCAGGAAGTGCGGTATAAGTATCCTGTCCTGAAGTGATATTTCTCAGAGCCACATGGCTACATGTCTCCGTCATGCCATAGGTAGCCCAGCTCACAACCGGATATTCCCTAAGTCTGCACTCGATATCTGCTGCCAAAGCGCCCCCGCCGACAATGACATTACGCAGTCGCTCGACATACTTCCCTGAAAGCAATCCGCCTACCTGCGACGGCACGACAGCCGTAAGATCGACATGCCTGATTTCCGTAGGTAAAAAGTCCAAAGGTCGGTTTGACGGACGTTCCACAATCAGCGTCGCACCACTCACAAAAGCCCTTACCACCATCATTTTACCCGCAATATAATCGGTAGAAAGCGGAAGATGAAGCACCGATGATGCCACTATACCGAAATGACGGCACGTGGCTTTAGCTGACACAATCATATCTGCCTTCGACAACATGATTCGCTTGGGCACACCAGTCGAGCCTGAAGTGTTGGCATAAACGACAGGACTGTCCGACAGCCACTCCTTTATAAACTCCGAGGCCAGACCGTCAGGATCAATTATTTTGGGAATCGACAACATTATTTCCATTCCATCTCAGGCAGCTCCCAAACGCCCTCCGGGTCATACCGCAGTCCGTCACCAATCTGGCGCAATGGAGATGCGATGTTATTGACATAAAGACGTCCGGTGCCAAGCCCCTGAGGTATCTTAGTATTCATCGAGCCACACCATTGGGCTATTGCATTAAGACCGATATCACTCTCGAGAGCCGACGTAGCCCACCATCCTATGCCACGCTCGCAAGCCAGCGCCGCCCACTCCTCTGATGCCGCAAAGCCACCGCAGAGCGACGGTTTCAATATTATATACTGAGGCTTTATGCTGTCAAGAAGCGCAATCTTCGATTTGGTATCACGACATCCGATAAGTTCCTCGTCAAGCGCTACGGGAATAGGGCTCTTCCGACATATCTCAGCCATGGCCTCAGTCTGTCCGGCCTTTATAGGTTGCTCTATCGAGTGTATGCCATAAGGCGCAAGCGCCCGGAGATTACACAACGCGTCCGAAGGCGTGAAAGAGCCATTGGCGTCGAGACGCAATTCCAGCTCCTCCGGCGCATAGCGCTCCCTTATATGATTTATCAAATTCAGCTCCTCATCAAATCGTATGCCGCCTATTTTCAGTTTTATACACCTGAATCCCGCTTCAATCTTCTCGTCGATTCTCGCCAGCATGCGGTCATGGCTTCCCATCCATATAAGTCCGTTGATAGGGATAGCGATTTCACCGCGGGTCCATCTCCCCGGCCAAAGAAGTCTGCGGCCGCCGTTGCGCAGGTCGGCCAACGCGCTCTCAGCACCGAACCGTATGGAACTGCTGTCCGACGGCACGAATGCAGTAAGACCCTGCCGGGAGATATCCGCGCAGACTTGTGCCAGCATATCCTCATAATCGGGAGTATCGTCAGCACTCAGTCCACGGAAAAGAGCACATTCACCGATTCCGTATATCCCCGGACGTCGCTCGTCGGAAATACGGATAAAGTAAGTCTCCTTATCGGTCATCACATCGCGCGATGTGATTGCCGGCTCATGAAACACGAGCCGGTAACGACAGTATTCAGCTTTCACTGTCAGCCTGGGAATTTCTGAAACTTGCTGAAATCGGGGTCGCGTTTCTCAAGGAATGCATTCTTCCCCTCCTGAGCCTCGGCCATAAGATAATAAAGCAATGTAGCGTCGCCGGCAAATTCCATCATACCGCGCTGTCCGTCAAGTTCAGCATTAAGAGCACGCTTAATCATACGTATAGCCATCGGACTACGCTTAAGTATGGTCTCACACCACTCCACTGTTTCATCTTCGAGACGTTCGAACGGCACAACCTTATTGACCATACCCATCTCCTCAGCCTCCTTCGCCGTGTATTGACGACAGAGAAACCATATCTCGCGAGCCTTCTTCTGGCCTACGCAACGAGCCAGGTAGCTTGCTCCGAAGCCGGCGTCGAAACTGCCCACCTTCGGGCCGGTCTGCCCGAACCGTGCATTTTCCGAGGCGATTGTAAGGTCGCACACCACATGCAGCACATGGCCACCACCTATGGCATAGCCGTTGACCATAGCGATAACAGGCTTAGGGATGCTGCGTATGGCCTTATGGAGGTCAAGCACATTGAGACGCGGCACTCCATTGTCGTCGATATACCCACCGATTCCTTTCACCTTCTGGTCGCCGCCTGAGCAGAATGCCTTGTCGCCGGCACCGGTGAGCACTATCACTCCGATATCTGCGCGTTCGCGGCATATGGCCATCGCGTCGAGCATCTCCTCATTGGTCTTAGGGCGAAACGCATTATACACCTGAGGCCGGTTGATTGTTATCTTGGCTATTCCGCCATATTGCTGAAAGAGTATATCCTCATACTCCTTGATAGTAGTCCATTCTCTCATATCCGGTATATTTTATTTTACTGCAAAGATACAAAATTTCCATCTATCATTCATCCACGGATGCATCATATGGATACATACGGCATCCTCCGGTGGATTCCGAAAAATCATCGGGTTCACTTTCATATTCCCTCTCGTTGACACGCACGGTATCACTGAGTATCTCATCATGTCCTGTCAGCGCCGCAAATGGCGCGAACTGTGCGGCACGAGCCTCCGTAGACATCGGTCTGCGCACTGCCGACACATGCCGTGGCATATCTATTATATCATCATACTTGCTCATGCCTTATGTCCTCCTATCTGGAAATTACGCTCACGCTGAGTTGCTCCCTCCGCATAATTGAGACCACGCAGTATGGCGTTTTTGCCATATGTGTCTTTGATTCTCAATAGCGCCTGTTGCAGACTGCGCTCACGCTTCATCTTCTGTTCCTTCTCTTTCCGCTCGGCCTGCAGTTTGTCATAGTCCACAAACAATTCCAGCTGGCTCGTATCTGAGCCGGACCTATGCATTGTCTTTTCATCAGCCACACGCATGGCGGTGACTGTCAGGCGCCTCACAAGCAAATCATGGTTTACCGACCCGTCAAACAGCTCTGACACCGCCTGCACAATCATGCTTGTCGATGACGTATACTCCGACAGATTGGCTGTAACATGGGTGTGATAAGGCACTGGGCGTCCATAAAAATCAGAGGATACTCGCCCGTGGTACCGCATTGCAATATCCGGATCAGTCAGCGATGACGCATCATAGCCCACCCCAAGCATAATCCTGTCGGTCACGCATCCCTTGCGGAAAAGTTCCAGCGACAGAGTCTCGGCCATCTCAAGCGCAACTACACGAGCCTTATCTGCCGTATACGCACAACTCAATACCTGGCCGCTTCCCATCGAGCGGTTTTCCGGGCGATATGCCTTTACCATATCCATCGTCACAGGTTCCCACCCCCAGGCATGGTCAATCAGCAGCTCGGCATTCACCCCGAACATAGAATAGAGCAATTCCTCATTGTCTATCGAGCATCTCGCCACATCGCCCATCGTTGTTATTCCATATTGTTCAAGACGGCGCGAGATACCGCGACCTATACGCCAGAAGTCAGTCAGCGGACGATGGTCCCACAGCATATGCCGGTAACTCATCTCATCAAGTTCGGCGATGCGAACTCCATCCTTGTCTGGAGCCATCTTTTTTGCCACGATATCCATAGCCACCTTACACAGGTACATATTCGTGCCGATTCCCGCCGTAGCAGTGATGCCGGTAGTAGCCAGCACGTCGCGTATAATCCTAAGAGCAAGTTCGTGGGGAGTGACACCGTAACTGCGAAGATACGAGGTGACATCGATAAACACCTCATCAATCGAATAGACATGAATGTCCTCCGGCGAGATGTATCGCAGATACACCTTGTATATCTGGGCGCTCTTGCGCAGATACTCGGCCATACGAGGTTTTGCCACCACATAGTCAACAGCCATTTCCGGATGCGACGCAAGCTCCATGGCCGAATATGATCTACCGGTAAATTTACCACCTGGAGCATTGCGGCTACGCGCGATATTTACTTCACGTATGCGCTGCACGACTTCAAAGAGACGAGGACGCCCCTTCAGCCCGTACTCTTTCATCCTCGGAGATACCGCCAGACATATTGTCTTCTGCGTGCGCGAAGAGTCGGCTACCACGAGATTGGTGTCAAGCGGGTCAAGCCCTCTGTCGACACACTCGACCGAGGCATAAAACGATTTCAGGTCAATGGCTATATAACTTCGCTGTCTGTTATCCATAGGATATGTCGCTGCAACAGTCAGTCACGAATATTACCTGAAACTTTCACATTACGGCAATCAGTATTTTCGACACGAGGAGTACCCATCACGTTGCCGGAAATCACAACATCAGCACAACCGCGCAGTATGAATAGCGGGGTGTCTGTGCCTGCCACCGTATTGCCCGAGAATTTCAGATTACCTGTCGACTTGGCATATACTACGGGCCTCTCGCCTGATATTTCTATCCGGTTGTCCGTAATCGCAACCCCCGAATGCACTATATTATCATAGCTGACCTCTGTATTCGATGAATTCAGGGCAATCGTGGCGCCATTCATACTATTATTGTACCCGCAATCGACAAACAAATTGTTGCGTACAGTCATGTCACAGACGGGCCCCGACTCATACCAGTCGCGGGCATCTGATTCGATAAGGATTGCAGTACCGGCAATCCTCTCGAAACGATTGTTCTCTATCACAATCCGACGTGGAGTGGTAGCCAGAATGCCACGTGTACTGATTCTCGTCATCGTGCATCCGCTCACATGGAGCGAAGGTGTCCATGTAAGATTCTCGACACAGGTCGTACCAGGCGATATGCATCCTGCCGGAAGCGGAGCATCAAACGTCAGTCCGATTTCCCGAGGATTTTCCTTATCCATTCTCACACCTGAAACTACGGCAATGGCATCGCGCCTCATTGTAGCCGGATTGACAAATGCCACGGTATCACCGACATGAAACGCTCTGAAACCATAGCTCTGATGATGCATGAAGCGAGCGGTAAGGCCATGCTCTCCGTTTACCGACGTCACCTGCAGATTGGTTCCGTGCACATTGATTACGTCATCCTGAGCTCCCGCAAAGTTGCAGTCGACAATATCTATATGCCCGCGACATCCCGAGAAGTGGACAAAATCGGCAGAAGAGGCGAGTATTCGTCCCGACTCCGAATCGGGCATGCAGTTTACATTTCTGAGCGTGACATCAGTACTGTACTGGCTCACGATACCGAGCCCGTGCATATATCGTATATCAAGATTCTCCAGTCGGGTATTGCGGCTGTGTATATTCAGCATGCCCACCTCCCGGCGGATTATATCACGTATGGTGAGCGTGGCGCCTTCCTCAGGACGGAAATCCTCGGGAACGTCAAATTGAAGACTACCCGGCGATAGCTCCTCGACATCACACCCCGACAGCACGCCCCAGTCATGCGAATACTGAAAATGACGGTCCGAAGGTGTATACTTAATACAGTGGGGTATCTCCGTACACCACCCTTCGCCAATCAGCCGCAGACGTCGGCCTCTTATATCATACCTCGTGTCGCGGTGAGTGCCTACAATGATTTTTCCGGGTGCCACACGGGTGTAGGTCAGTTCGGAACCACCCGGCCTTTCAAAATCCACTGCGAAATCCGACAATGTGACATCCACACATGAATCCACTGCAATAGGGGTAATAGAGCCATGCATCATCAAAGTAGCGCCATTCCCCTCTACAGTGATTCCATCCAGGCCATACATATGTAGTCCTATGGTCTTAATCTTCGACGGGCATTCTACCTCCGACGAGGTATTGGAGATGTATATCTCTTTACGCACAGCTCCCTCAGGCCATATATCGTAACGTCCGGGAGCAAACGACAGGACTGCCCCGGGCTTCTCCCTGCATGCATCAATCGCTCTTTGGATAGCCTCCACCGCGTTTACATACGAATCGGCCACCGCACCGAAATCGGCCACGCGGACCGTATCGCGAGACTCAGCACCGGCACATACGACGAAACACGGCAACATTGTAATCGACACGATGGCTCTTCTTATTTTTCTCTTTATAATATCCATATCACAAAGATATTCATTTATAGTCGATTCAGTACGATAGTGTTGGATAAATTTTGTGTACCTGAATCAATTGGCAGCGGCAAATATCACTGTAATTGCACCATAATATGTAACTTTGCAGTATGGAACAGAACGAGGAACTGCAACGGGCATGGGAATTTGCCGAGCATACCCACACAAGCATTTTTCTTACAGGTAAGGCTGGAACGGGCAAAACCACATTCCTGCGCAATCTGCAACAGCATAGTTCCAAATCAATTGTAGTTGTCGCGCCTACAGGTGCGGCGGCCATCAATGCAGGCGGCGTTACAATACACTCGTTTTTCCAACTCCCGCTTTCTCCATATATTCCCGGAATAGAGATACGCGACAAGTTCAGTTTCTCCCGCGACAAGCTGCGCATAATCCGCATGCTCGACCTGCTGGTCATCGATGAGATATCAATGGTGCGTAGCGACCTGCTCGACGCCATCGACAACGCTCTGCGCAAATACCGCCGCGACAGTCGCCCGTTTGGCGGCGTACAGCTTATGATGATAGGCGACCTCCAGCAACTTTCTCCAATCATGACTCCGCAGGACGAGGAGTTGCTGGCTCCGCATTACCCCACCCCCTACTTTTTCAGCAGCCGTGCACTGCAACAGATTGATTACGTCACCATCGAGCTCACAAAAGTATACCGACAGCAGAACCTCACATTTATCAATCTGCTCAATCACATACGTACCGGAAATCTCGGACGTGAAGACATCGGTATTCTCAACTCGCGATACATCCCGGAATTCATCGCGCCACAGGGTTCTGGATATATACGCCTCACAACACACAATTCCTTTGCCGACCGCTATAACAATGATTGTCTCTCGCGCATTGCCTCACCGTCGGTGACATACCATGCCGAGGTAAAAGGCACATTCCCCGAGACATCATTTCCGACAGCATCAGAACTCACGCTGAAGGCCGGTGCCCAGGTGATGTTTGTACGTAATGACCCGTCACCCGCACGCCTGTATTACAACGGTAAGATAGGACATATCGTAAATCTGCAGAAAGACAAGATAACGGTAGCTTGCGGCGATGAAGCCATCGAGGTCTCCACTGCCGAATGGCAGAACACACGCTATCGTGTAGACGATACCACCGGTGAGCTTACCGAAGATATACAAGGCACGTTCACACAGTTCCCCATACGACTTGCATGGTCAATCACCATACATAAGAGCCAGGGGCTTACATTCGAGCATGCGATAATCGACGCAGGGTCGTCGTTTGCTCCGGGACAGGTGTATGTAGCTCTAAGCCGGTGCAAATCGCTTGAAGGGATGGTACTCGCTACCCCTATCACACCGGAAGCCATAATGACCGACACCAGAGTGTCGGAGTATGTCAGCCGGCAGCAGGACGAAGCGGCGCGAAGCATCGAGCGGCTGCCGATGATAAAGGAAGCATACTTCCGCATGCTTGTGACCGAACTGTTCTCGCTCGGCGCCATATGGCAATGTGAGGAGCGCCTTGCACGGTTTGTCGGAGAGCATTGCCGGCGCACGTATCCACAAATCGTGACAATACACCGCGAACTGGTCACCGACCTGCGCACACAAGTGCTTGAAGTCGCCGACAAATGGCTCCCGGTACTGCGGCGCATGAGCGACGCCGACCTACACTCCGACGCGACTCTCGATAGGGTAAAACGCAGCGCGACATATTTCCACGACACTCTGCTCAAACTGTTCGAACCTATGTTTGAACGCATCACCGATGTGTCAATCAGCAACAAGACTACGGCATCGCGATTCAAAGAACTCGTGACCGACCTCTTTCAGACCACCAAAGCGCGGTTGCTCCTGCTCGACGCAATCGCCCGCGAGGGATTCACAATACCGGGCTATCTCAACAATAAGCAGAGAGCCATTGCCGAGGCCACACGCGACAAGTCGAAGAAAATCACACGCCGTAAGCCCACGGCAAAGAGCACCAAAACGTCAGACTCATCGACATCGTACCCTACTGTCAATCAGCCGGCAGAACCGGTTGAGAAGATGCCCAAGGTGGTGAAAGTGAAGAAAGAGAAGCCCCCAAAAGAGCCTAAGGAAGCGTCGTGGATAGAAAGTTTCCGTATGTTCGGCGACGGACTCACCCCGACTGCAATAGCCGAACGCCGCGGCCTGGCGGAGTCTACAATATGGACTCACCTTACCAAGGCTATGCAGGAAGGAAAACTTGATATCCACGACCTGCTTGACGACAGCACCATCGACAGCATAACCAAAGCCGTTGAAAATTTCGATGGCGTGCCGACACTTACCGAAATCAGGGAAAGGCTACGCAACAAAGTGTCATTCAACGAAATACGCATCGTGCTGACTCATCTCAATCCGTAAACCGGACTATTCTCAGAGGGGCAACGCCGACAACAGCAGTTCGGAGAGCGTAGGATGTGCAAACACCGCACGTGTGCGCAGAGTGTCGGCTGTCATGTCCCCGGCCATCGCTATCGACGCTTCCTGCACTATTGCATCGGCTCCGGCCCCTATAGCACAGCATCCGGCAATACGACGGGTTGCAGCATCTACCGCTACCTTAACAAAACCTTCTGTCTGGCCCATAGCCGAAGCCATGCCGTTGGCTCCATACATTGCTTTGCCGACAATCAGCGCACCGGGAGTGTCGGAATTCAGCGTACCAACCTGAGCACACTCAGGCAACGTGAACACAACAGACGGTACACTCTCGACAGAATCGCGCACACCCATGGCTACTTCAGCCTGGGCAGAGGCTGCATGCGCAAGCATAAGGCGTCCGTTGCAGTCGCCTATGGCATAGATGCCCGGTACCGACGACATCATTCTGTCATCAGTGGATACAGCCCCCGAGGCCGTAAGCACTACACCGGTATCAGTCAACCCGTCAGGAAGTACCGCACGCCGTCCGGTAGCCATCATAACCATCGGAGCTGTAAGCGTATGGTCGCCACGCCGATCGGCATATGTTACGGTTATTCCCCCTTGCTCGGTCGACTCCAGCGATGTTACCTGAGCACCGACAACGACAGTCACGCCACGGCGCGACAGCATCGAGCGCAAGCGCTTGGCCATCTCTGCGTCAAGGCCTGGAAGTATCTCCCGACAATATTCCACCACCGTCACCTTGCAGCCGAAAGCATGGGCTATGCATGCACACTCCATACCTATCACTCCTCCGCCGATTACCACAAGTTCCGAAGGAAGTTCGGTCAGGCGCAGAAATTCATCGCTCGTTATAGCAAGTTCAGCGCCCGGCACACGGAGCCGTGCAGGTCGTGAGCCGGAGGCAATTATCATCCGCTTTGCAGCATGCAGCAACGTACCTCCGACCTCTACCGTGTCGGCAGAAACTATACGTGCATCACCATATACTACAATCCCGGCGCCTATCGACATTTCTGCGCCTTTTCGCAACGAAGCCACCACCTCATCCTTACGGGCGGATGCTACGGAATAGTCATGCTGTATCTCTCCCGCTATCCCGACACCGAAGCCGGAGGCTGATGCGACAACAGATATCACCGATGCCGACTGGACAAGAGCCTTTGTGGGTATGCAGCCGCGATTGAGGCATGTGCCACCTACCTCTCTGCGTTCGACCACGCACACGCTCTCGCCCCTCTCACGAGCAATAGCGCAGGCCCGCATTCCGGCCGGGCCTGCGCCTATTATTATATTGTCAAATTCCTTGTGGTCCATATAAAGGAGCTATTACAAGTCAAAGAATGTAACCTTTGGATGAAGAGCCGCTTCAGTATCGTCGGCATGAGCCACAGGGGTCTCGTAAGGGGCACCCTTGACGAATTCCGGACGCGATGAAGCGTCCTCGGCAATCTCGCGCATGGCAGCTATAAAACTGTCGATGGTCTCAAGACACTCGGTTTCGGTAGGCTCAATCATAAGCGACTCATGAAACAGCAGGGGGAAATATATGGTCGGGGCATGATAGCCGTAGTCAAGCAGACGTTTGGCGACATGCAGTGTCGTCACCCCACCCGACTTGTCGCGCAATCCGTCGAATACAAATTCATGCTTGCATACTCCATCTACCGGCAGAAGATATAAATCGCGCAACGATTCCTTTATATAGTTGGCATTGAGTGTGGCAAGAGGCCCTACCATGGCCAGCCCTTCGCGTCCGAGAGTAAGCAGATATGAAAGAGCGCGTTGCAGCACGGCGAAATTGCCGAGCGTACCGCTAATCCTGCCGAGGGATTCTTCGCTCTCAACCACCGAAAATGTATCATCGGCATTACGCACCACACGCGGATTGGGGAGCAGATGCTCAAGCCCGGCACGTACTCCTACCGGACCGGAGCCAGGGCCGCCTCCTCCATGCGGAGTGGAGAAACTCTTGTGAAGATTCACATGCATTACATCAAATCCCATATCGCCCGGACGGCATTTGCCAATCAGTGGATTAAGATTGGCTCCATCATAATACATAAGCGCACCGGCATCATGCACCATACGTGCGATTTCCGGAATATTGCGCTCAAACATGCCGAGTGTGTTGGGATTGGTCATCATCATGGCAGCCACAGTGTCGTCGAGCAGAGGGCGCAGGGCATCGATATCCACCGTGCCATCGGGCAGGCTTTTGACCTCCACTACCGACAGTCCGGCTACTGCGGCACTTGCAGGGTTGGTTCCGTGGGCCGAATCGGGCACTATGACTTTGGTCCGGCGAGTATCGCCGCGTTGCTCATGATAGGCGCGAATTACCATCAGACCGGTAAGTTCTCCGTGTGCTCCGGCATATGGATTAAGCGTAAACTCCGCCATACCTCCGATTTCGGAGAGCATGCGTTGCAAAATCCAGTACAACCGCAATGCTCCCTGTGTAGTAGTGTCAGGCTGCATCGGATGAAGCGAAGCAAATGCCGGCTGTGAGGCCATCTCTTCGTTGATTTTAGGATTGTACTTCATCGTACACGAACCCAACGGATAAAAACCGGTGTCGACTCCGAAGTTGTTGGTGCTCATGTTGGTATAATGACGCACAACGGCCGGCTCATCAACCTGAGGCAGAGGCAGAGCCAGCGAGCGCATGAGCGATGCGGGGATGGAATCAAGCCCGTGGGCTGAGGCATGAGGCGGGAGAGTGGCGCCGCGGCGTCCGTTCCGCGACAACTCAAATATAAGATTGCCGTATAATTTCCTGTTCATAGCTATAAGAGCTTGTTTAATAATAAATGTTACCGTCAGGGCGGTCAGTCGTCGGGCAGATTTTCGCTTGTGATGAGGGAGTTATGGGGTCCCATAACGACCGAAGAACGGGCGGAAATATGCCGGCGAATGACCGACGGGAGGTAATTTGTTTCATATAGTTGATATATTTTTGCATTTATTTTAGAAGCAGCCAAGAGATTGTATAGGTTATAAAGTTACCTTTTGTCTCGTATATCTTGGCCGCTTTTCGCCCTGTCCCTGCGGTCATGTACATAAAGTACGCTCCTTCGGCACATGTCGAAAATCGACTCAAGCTATACGACCCTGGCGGCAACATTTATTATTAAACAAGCTCTAAGTGTTACAGGCAATCAGATTGATGCGAATATATCGACCAATGATTGCATCTCGGTTTCAGTGCGCATCTCAGTTACAGCCACAAGAATCCTGTGGTCGCCGATTTTCACTCCGGGGAGCACACCTCGGTCTATGCCCCCGGAAATAACATCGTCGACTGTGGCATCCGTGTCAAGTACAAACTCGTTGAGCCATGGAGCATCGGGCCATGCCATACGGGCCTTTCCTGTAGCCTCGATTCTTTCGAGCAGCCATCGGGCATTGGCGGCTCCCGCCTCATTTACCTCCCGCATGCCGTCAGGTCCCATAAGCGAGAGATATACGGTAGCAAACAGGGCCATAAGTCCCTGGTTGGAACATATATTGCTTGTAGCCTTCTCACGACGGATATGCTGTTCGCGAGCCTGAAGAGTGAGCACAAACACACGCTGTCCGTTGCCGTCGACAGTCGCGCCGACTATTCTGCCCGGGAGCTTGCGTATATGGGCCTTCTTGCAACAGAGGAACCCGAGATACGGGCCACCATAGTTCAACGGCATGCCGAGCGGCTGAGCATCGCCACAAGCAATGTCGGCGTCCCACTCTCCCGGAGTCTTGATTACGGCAAGAGCCGACGGATTGGCATACATGGCAAGAAGTGCCTTGGCGGAATGTGCCTCATCGGCAAGCCCGGTATAATCCTCAAGTATGCCGAAACGGTTGGGAGTGGCCACAAGCACACCTGCCACATCGCCTTGTGCAAGCATCATTGAAAGAGCTTCGCGATTGGTGACACCACCTTCGGTTGCAGGCACCTCATCAAGTACTATGCCATGATAATGCGCATACGTAGCCATCACGGCACGCACTTGCGGAAGCACTGTGGCGCTCACAAGCACACGATTGCGCTTGCGTGACGACGCCACCATCATCAGCATCGCTTCGGCCGCAGCGGTAGCGCCGTCGTACATTGATGCGTTGCTGACCTCCATTCCTGTAAGCGCCGCCATCATTGTCTGATACTCGAATATATACTGCAGAGTGCCCTGGGAAATCTCCGGCTGGTAAGGAGTGTAGGCCGTCAGAAACTCAGAGCGCGAAAGAATCGACGGAATGGCCGCCGGAGTGTAATGGTCATAGTAGCCTGCCCCCGCGAAACATGTGAGAGTGTGGTTCTCGGCTCCAAGAGAGGCGAAGAAATCGCGCACCTCCTTTTCAGACTTCGCCGCAGGGAGATTGTACTCACGTGCGAGCAACAGTTCCTCCGGGATGTCGTCATAAAGCCGGTCGAGCGACGTCATGCCGCAACGGTCGAGCATGGCGGCAACATCCTCGTCAGTGTGAGGGAAATAGTGATGATAAGCCATGACGGTAAAGATTATGTAACCCGAATCAGCAAACAAGTCAGCCTATCAATGCGCGATAGCCGGCCTCGTCGAGCAGCCCTTCAAGCTCTGAAGGGTCAGAAAGTTCCACCTTTATAATCCAGGTGTTCATGGCGTCCTTGTTTATGAGACCAGGATTGTCGGCAAGCTCCTCGTTGACTTCAATCACAGTGCCACTTACCGGGGAGATAAGGTCGGAGGCCGCCTTCACACTTTCGACACCGCCGAAATCCTGTGAGGCCACAACCTCGTCATCGACTTCAGGAAGATCGACATAAACTACGTTTCCAAGCTGATGCTGCGCATAGTCGGTTATGCCAATCATGCCTGTGTTGCCTTCTACAGTGATATACTCGTGGGTCGGAGAATAATAAGTCTTGCTCATGGGAATTATATAATGGACTGTTTTAATTATTTATGATTCAGTAGAGAAAATCCAAGCGTAAAATCTATTTCTTGTAACGCTTGTCATAGAAGCGTTTCTTCACAACGCGCCCCGGGAATGTCTTGCGTCGTATACGTATCTTCACGGGAGTATCCAACGAGGCATATGGCGCCTCAATCAGAGCCATCGCCACGGATTTATCCGTTGATATAGCGTGATAGCCGGTAGTGACATGGCCTATGACGCAATCCGTATCGGCATCAAGCACATCATAGCCATGACGGGGAATAGCACGGTCGGAGAGTTCGATTCCTACAAGGCGGCGCTTGGGCCCCTCCTCTTTAACGCCGGCAACCGCATCACGACCGATGAATCCACCCTCTTTATCAAGTTTGACAAAAGTAGAGAGTCCCGCCTCCACCGGCGATATATCTTCGTCGAGTTCATCGCCATAAAGAGGGAGTCCGACCTCGAAGCGCAGTGTATCGCGGCATCCAAGTCCGCATGGAGCACAACGCCCCGACTCAATAAGCGCATCCCACATAGTACATATCACTTCATGTGAGGCGTATATCTCGAATCCGTCTTCGCCGGTATATCCGGTACGCGAAACGATTATTTCACTGTCGCGCCATGTCGTGCATCGGAATGTATAAAATCCGAGGTCGGCACACAGCAATGAAAGTACGTTTTCTATCACTTCCTCAGCCAAAGGCCCCTGCACGGCGATTTCGCCAAGAGTGTCACATAAATCCTCAAGTGTCACATCATATCCCTCAGCATGGGTGGAAATCCAGCGTCGGTCTTTTTCTATATTGGCGGCATTGAACACAAGGAAGAATTCGGTATCCGATAATTTATATACAAGCAAATCATCGACAACGCCACCTTGCTCGTTTAGCATCATGCCGTAGAAACATTTTCCGGATTGTCCGACAGCGACATCGTTAGTGAAAATATGATTGACGAAGCGCATGGCATCAGGCCCCTTGACCCACATCTCGCCCATATGACTCACATCGAACACACCGCAGGCATTGCGCACTGCATTATGTTCCTCGACGATTCCTTCATACTGTATAGGCATGTGGAATCCCCCGAATGGCGACATAAGCGCGCCGAGCCCGACGTGGCGCGAATGGAGACAGGTAGGTTTGTTATCTTGTGTTTCCATCATTATATTTAGGTTGATTATTTAATTCGTAAAACTCTATCAAAAACCGACTGACGCAAGATTTCTCATGACATTACGGTCTGTTGTCGCTCCTGTTCATTCAAACAATAGAGAGACAAACGCTTCAGGCGTAAGCGACATTATAACTGCCGATGTGTCAGTAGCCAGCTCGGCAAGCCTGCCTGCCACAGCCGCGGGATTGTATCTGCAACCACGGAGTGGACGCAACAAAAGCCTGTCAACGTCGGCCAACGGAAAATAATCACCGGAAATTAACACATTATCTATACAGTCGAGACGGGTTGAGACGCATACTCTGAATTCCCCCACCCCTTCTATACGCCTTATGTGGGAATGGGTATCGCTCACGCTATCGCCATATATCCATGACGGGTGGTAGTACTCCAGAGAACGGTGATGTATGCCGACAACGTCCGACGGAGTCAAGGCAAATACCTCGTCGCCACAAAAAGCATGCCTCGCATATTTCTTGAATTCTGAGATATCAAGTTCCGGGTTATTTGAGCGGAGAGTGGTGATACGGCTTTTTACCGACGATATACCGCGTGCATCAAGTTTGGTCCCGGAGGGAGAAATTGCATTAATCATATGCTGCAGATTGGTGTCAAACAGCATAGTGCCATGAATGATACATTTGTCGGGAAGCATATATACGGCATTGCCTGATACCTTACGGCCGCCGACCAGGACATCGTTGCGCCCCGAGGCGCATGCGTCAAATCCAAGAGAGGCCAACATATCAACCACCATCTGCGTATATCGCGAAAACATTGTGGAAACATCACCGCTTCGAGGCATTATCGCGCTAAACATTATGTTGTCGCCGTCGGCATATACACATCCGCCACCACTCTTGCGGCGGAAGAACTGTATGCCATGGCTTTTGCAATAATCTACGTCAACCTCGCTCTCGATACGCTGGTTGCGACCGAAAATTACAGTAGGAGCAACCTGCCACATAAAGAAAAGTTCGTCATCGCACGGAAGTCCGGCAAGATACTCCTCCATGGCCAGATAAAACGGCAATGGCCTTGATTTGGTTTCACACGGCAATTGAGCGTATTTCATCGGGAAAAGATTTTGGTCAATGCCCAAATTTAGCGAATGTTTCCCGAAAGACAAAAATAAATCGCCACTATTTATCGTCGGCAAATTCGCCGAATGCACGCAACGGAATGGTGTGGTCGGAAAGATTTATGGCAGGAAGAGGAAAAATGCGTGGACGCAAAGATGATGAATCGCGCTGAACATCTTTATTATACCGGCGGAATACGGACTCGACGCTTCGGGTGAAATCGGAGCATGCGTTGCGCCACTGCACAGGTATATCTGTGCGTGAAGGGTCGGACACGACCTCGACCGGAATCAGCCGGAAGTTGGGCACAGCCGGAGTCGGCGGCACTGTAAAGAACAACCGGTAATCGGCAGTGTCCACGACAGCACGGCCAAGCAGGTCGCGTGTCAGACGCACATGCGCTACAGCTCCTCCACGGGTATCACGCGTACGCATGTTGGAAATGAAGTTACCGAGCGAATACACTACGAGAGCACGTCGTCCGAGGGAATCCGTGCGCATCTCCATTGGCTGTATCACATGGGGATGCCCTCCAATCACGACATCCGCGCCATTGTCTACAAGAAAATCAGCCAACGAGTGCTGCGTGGCATTTGGCTGAAGCCGATACTCTTCTCCCCAATGCATACACACCACTACCACCTCGGCACCCTTCATGCGTGCGAGCCTTATATCAGAGGATATCCGGCTACGGTCGATATAGTCGACAACGGCATCGGTGCGCAACGTTATGCCGTTGGTACCGTAAGTATAATTAAGGAACGCGATACGAAACCCTGCAATGTCGCGCAATAGCGGCAATACGGAGTCGCGTTCGGCAGCATTGCGGTATGTGCCCAAATGGTCAACCGGCGATGCGTCAAGACGGTCGAGTGTGCGCACAAGTCCTCGGTCACGCCGATCAAGAGTGTGATTATTGGCCGTGAGCATCATATCGAATCCGGCCGAGGATAAAGCATCAAGATATTCGTCGGGGGCGCTGAAGCATGGATAGCCTGTGTATGGAGCGCCCCCGAGAGGAGTCTCAAGATTTACTACTGCGTAATCGGCTCCCTTTATATAAGGAGAAATCTCTGAAAAACATTGAGAGTAGTCATATGTGCCGTCAGCGCGACGAGCAGCGTCAATCTGAGCCTGATGCTGCATGGCATCTCCGGCAAACACCAAATCGACCGATGAGGCCTGCTCACCCCACGAAAGCATGGAGGCGAGCGACAGTAACAGGCATGATAGAATCGTCATCGCGCAAAACGCTTATATGATTACCCCGGATTCTCAGTTACGTGGATATATCGCTCCCTGTCCGGCAAGAAGTGTATTCCTCATCAGGGAGCAGATGGTCATCGGACCTACCCCACCCGGCACAGGTGTGATATAGCTGCACAAAGGAGCGACGTTGTCGAAATCAACATCTCCGCGCAGGCGGAAACCGCTCTTGCGTGTTGCATCGGGTACACGGGTTGTGCCTACGTCGACAATCACAGCACCGGGTTTTACCATGTCGGCGGTGACGAAACCGGGCTGGCCGAGAGCGGCGATAATAATATCGGCCTCACGGCATATCTCCTTGAGATTAACGGTAGCACTATGACATACAGTCACTGTGGCATCGCCGGGGATATGCTTTTGCATCATAAGCGATGCGACAGGCTTTCCTACTATGTTGCTACGGCCAAGTACCACACAATGTTTACCCTTTGTGGGGATCTCATATCTGGCAAGAAGCTCGATTATACCTGCCGGAGTAGCCGAAAGATAACAGGGCAGACCTATGGACATACGCCCTACATTAATCGGATGGAAGCCATCGACATCCTTGCGGTAATCAATCGCCTCGATTACTTTCTGCTCCGATATATGCTTCGGGAGAGGAAGCTGCACGATAAAACCATCGACATCCGGGTCATTGTTGAGACGTTCTACAGCCTCAAGCAGCTGGGCCTCGGTTGCATCGTCTTCCATGCGAATGAGAGTGGATGTGAAACCGCACTGCTCACACGCACGCACCTTATGGGCCACATAAGTCTCACTACCGCCATCGTGTCCTACAAGTATGGCAGCCAGATGAGGACGTTTCTTACCTTCAGCCACCATCTTCTCTACAGTGGCTGCAATCTCCTGTTTGATTTCGTCGGCGACTTTTTTGCCGTCAATAAGTGTCATATAAGGGAATAATGTTAACCGGTTATCACTAAAAACAAAAACAGTTTATCCTCAATCTTAGGATAAACTGTTTTCAGTGGTCCCACTTGCTCTATCAGCTAATGGCTAAACGAGTGTGGTTCAAATATTTAACGCTTCTATAATAGGCACTAAACCACCATAGAGGCACCTTTATTATTCAAGATTTTTCAATAATCTAATTTTGCCGAAGTAGTGTCGCTACACAACTTCGATAGTTCATTACAAAGTTAGTTGTTTCTGGACAATTTCACAATATTCATAGTCCAAAATAATCTTAAAATGAACTACACTTATAATGAAGTAACCACCCCGTTATTTTTGAAAGGACATTTTCGTAGTGTTCATTCCTAATTCTTAAATAGGGATATTCAGTTAATGGCTAACTGATTATTTGGCAGAGTTATAGATATTTTGTAACTTTACAAAGAACCCCCGATGAACCCATCACGGGCTTATTCGGGGGTAATTCTTAAAAATAAATGTTCGTGAAGTTACGGAAAATATCTGAGATTACGGCCACGTTGCCGTTTACCGAGTTCGATTTTATGCAAAAATATCGCGAGAGTTTTGCCGTAAGCGAGCTCGGGCGCATCCATGCGCAACTGCCATTGAAGGAGCTGGCAGAGAAAATCCGCTCGCATTTTCCCAAAACGCATCCTCAAGGCAACACGCCGATGTTCCCGCCGGAGGGAGAGGTGGCGCTGATGTTCCTCAAACCATATACCGGACAATCGGATGACGGCCTGATCGAGATGCTCAACGGCAACATACACATGCAGATGTTCTGCGGGGTGCTCATAGATCCCGCCAAGCCCATAAAGAACGGCAAGATAGTCAGTGCTATCCGTCAGCGCATAGCCGGAGTTCTGGACATCAGAGAACTGCAGAAAATCCTGTATGGCAAATGGGGCGGCTCGCTGAGAAACAAGGATTTGTGTCTGACCGATGCCACCTGCTACGAGAGCCATCTGCGGTTCCCGACAGATGTAAAACTGTTGTGGGAATGCTGCGAGTGGCTTCAATCTCTAATTGCAAAGACCTGTAAGGCGCAGAAGGAACGGCTGCCGCGCAACAAGTATCGTGATATTGACCGCGCCAGACTCACCTATGCCAAGCATCGCAAACACAGCAGGGCGGCCACTGTCAAACTCCGCCGTCGATTGCTCGGCTTGCTTTCCAAACAGATAGGGCAATGGAACAGAATCTGCAAGATACACACCGTTGACATCGCGCTCACCGCCGAGCAAAGCAAGCGTCTCTTCGCTCTTAAAGAGGTGTATCGACAGCAGAGTGCATCTAACATTTGAAAAGGGACCCAGGTAGAGCAATTGAAAAGGGACCCACCCCATGGGTAAGTTCAACCGGATATCGTTGATTAGAAAGAACGACATCAACGATTCCACAAAATGCTACACATGGAGGAAAAAACATCCATTATTCTGTCTCATCGCCGCGAGGGGATGAGCATCCGCGAGATAGCGCGCCGCAACGGCATGAGCCGCAAGACCGTGCGCAAGTATCTGCGCGAGTTCGAGAGAGAGGCCGGCCCGTCACCGACAGAGCGGGAGGTTGACGATTATCTGCTGACCAGGCCGAAGTATGACAGCAGCGGACGCGTCAGGCGTGTTGTGACCGATGATGTCCGCCGTCGCATCGATGGTTTTATCGCCCGCAACCGGGAGAACGTCGCTGCCGGATTGCACAAGCAGCAGATGCGCAAGCTCGATATGTGGCGACGTCTTCAGGACGATGGCGTGCGTATCGCCTATTCCACAGTATGTCAGTATGTCCGTGCGCTGGAGGCAGCGCCGAAGTCGCAAGAAAAGCCTGCAAAGGCATATATCCGTCAGGACTATGAGCCTGGATTCCGTTGCGAGTTCGACTGGGGCGTGCTTACCCTGTGGATCGGTGGAGTCAGGACTCGCCTTCACATGGCGGTATTCACCCTCGACCACAGCAATATGCGCAAGGCATATCTGTTTTCGCGCGAAGATACCCTGGCTCTTATGGAAGCCCACCGCAACTGCTTCCGGGAGTTGGGGGGCACCCCGCGCGTGATGGCCTATGACAACATGCGTACCGCCGTAAAGAAGTTCCTCGGGCGCGACCGCGAGCACACGGATGCGCTGCTGCGCATGGAGGTACACTACTGTTTCACACCCCATTTCTGCAACCCTCGCTCGGGATGGGAAAAAGGCAAGGTGGAACGTTCGGTGGAATATATCCGGCGTCGTGCATTCTCGTTCGAGGTCCGGTTTGACTCCCTGGATGCCGCGCAGACGCATCTGGCGGCAGTCTGCGACAGGCTCAACACAGAGGCGTCCAACATGTCGGCGGAAGAAAAACGCCTGCGCATACAGGCCGATCTGGCGGCGCTACGTCCGTTGGACCACGGTGACATCGGCTGCTTCGAGCAGCGGCTGTACCGCGTCGGAAAGTATTCAACGATAACCGTTGACGGAGTGCACTACTCTGTGCCCGACCGTCTGGTGGGCTCGCAGGTGGCGGTAAAGCTGTATTCCGAGCGCATCGTGGTGCTTTACGGACGCGACAAGGTGGCCAATCATGCCCGAAGCCGACGCTCCGGCGACTGGGTCATCGACCTGATGCATTATCTGGGTACATTCCTGCGCAAACCGGCCGCTCTGGGGCGGTCTGTGGCTCTGCAACAGGTACATCCGTCGGTGGCGGCGCTTTACCGCGAACACTTCCGCGAGTCTCCGCGAAGCTTCATAGAACTGCTTGTGTTCACCCGCGACAACAATCTGGCATACACTGACATCGTCCGTGCCGCCACAAGTCTTTCGTCCCGCGGGCTCCAGCGCCTCTCATCTGAACAGATACAGGCTCAGATGATCTCGGCGGAAGGACATATGCAGTCAACCGCCGATATCGCGGCAACGAACGTTCCCGACCCGCAACAGGCTGAAATAGAAAGTTCGGCAAGCCATACCCTTGACATGCTTTCATCATTTATGGAATATACCCGCGCATCGCAGGCAGACTGAATACCCCCCCAAAAAACAACCAATACACTGAATGACAATGACAGACATACATGAAACAGACCGTGACGGACTTCGGGAGCTCATTCGCTCATGCGCTTTCGACCTTAAACTCCCGCTTGTGCGGCGCGACATCGACCTGCTTATACAGCAGAGCGCCGACGAACAATGGAACCTATGGCGGTTTACAGCCGAACTGCTCCGGCGCGAAAAAGAGAACCGCTCTGAAAACCAGCGCCGTCACCGCATCAAAAACGCAGGGTTCCCGCAACTTCGCTATCTTAACGAAATCGACACCGACGCTCTGCCCGCCGATGCCCGGAAAGCGCTCCCGACACTCGAGACACTCGACTTCATCAAAAACGGACGCAACCTCATTCTATACGGCAATCCCGGAACAGGCAAGACTCATCTGGCGACAGCTCTCGGTATCGCCGCATGTAATGCCGGACACTCGGTGCTGTTCACATCCGTGCCAAGACTGCTCACGCAGATACGCGAGTGCCGCAACGCTTTGACACTCCGGTCGCTGGAAAACAAGTTCGAGAGATACGACATGGTCATCTGTGATGAGTTCGGATACGTCTCCTGCGACAAGGCCGGCGCAGAGATGCTCTTTAACCATCTCTCCCTCCGCACCGACAAGAAGACGACCGTCGTCACAACCAATCTCGCCTTCAACCGCTGGAACGAGATTATTGACGACAAAGTACTGGTCACCGCAATGGTAGACCGCCTGACCCACAAGGCTATACTGCTTAACATGACAGGCAAATCATACCGCATGAAAGAAACTCAGGAAATGATGACTCAACAAATATAATTATCTTTGCATCCCCATCCCGGGTGGTCCCCTTTTCAAATGCTATCCGGGTCCCTTTTCAAATGTTAGATACATTTTTGAGCTTCGTTGAGGATCAATTAATGAGTGATAAGAGATTGCTTGCGACTATAGCAGACGAGATTTTAGGTAGTGGTGATAGTGGATTCTCTAGGATTTTAAATTTTCTTCTATTCGGTGAATCTGTAGGTGATTTAAACTTAACTGAGATGCTGAATTCTTATGAAAATGAGGTTGGGAAAGCATTGACGACGGCAGAGAACATAGAAGGTCTCAGTAGGGCTGATAAAAAGCAGCTCCAAAAGGCCACTGACTCTCTACCCAATCAATTACCTAACATACTGGAAAATCAAGCGGAGGAACTTAACATTTCATCGAAGACACTTAATGTTATGACCACACTTATTGATAAGTGGCTGGTGATTAAAATCCATGAACATATAAAAGATAATGTCCATGAGGCTGTCAATATTACAAACCATCTAATTGGAGAGGATGGGGTTGAAGCGACCGAGATAACCCTCATGCGATTTTTCGATGACATGCTTGTCTTTAACGGCCAGAAGAGAATAGAATTTATAAATAAGTATGTTAAAAATCTCTCTGAGTTCTTTAGTGTTATTGATAAGACAATAGCCCTCTATTCTTTTGCTTCGTTATTTTACCCATCTGTTCCCAAGCTTGGAAGATATTCTAAAGATCAAGTCTCTCCAGCAACACGACTTATGGGGGGCATTCAATGGAAAACAGACCCGAAGGACGAGAAAGAAGTAATCGACATGCTGATAACTTTGAATCCGGCTATGATTAATAGCCTTAAACCATGCAAAGAAGAAACATTAAGTCCTGCTAGAAGGATGGATTATTTGGTAAAACTTTACTGCGATAAGAGTGATCGGTATTCTTGGATAAAAGACTTCATCGAAGACTACTGGCCTCAAGTAGCACAAGAAGAATTTGAAAGAAAGTATAAGATCAAGAAATAAGAACAAACATAACAGTTCATAAACATTCACCCACGCAGAGCTATCAGGTATATGAAATTCTATGATTGTGTGTGATACGTCAGGGGACTAAAAAGGGGACTGAAATCAGCGACAAAAAGAAAAGTCGCTGAAATTCAGCGACTTTTGATTGATAGTAGTGGTCCCACTTGGACAATGGGACTATAAATTAAGTATCGTGTCTATCAGACATTTAATCCGAGAGCGTTCAGGGCGCGTTCCCTTTCTATACTCCTACAGATTTCAATGTTCTTACGCCATGTGGGACATGACTGAGAGCAAAATTACTGATTTTTCAGCGATTATCCAACACTTCCAGAGTTAAAAATACTTATCAAACGATAACAGTTATTCCTTTTAGGGGAGTTTCCAATGCCCAGTTTTAGGATGTCCTTCCCACGAAATCCCGAGTTTTGAAAGATAGCGTCCTACGGTCTTTGAAGAAATGTTTAACTCCTTTGCAATATGCTCGCGAGTGATTTGTAAATCTTCATTGATCAATTTAACTATCTCCTTTTTAATATCGAAACTTTCGTTTTGAGGGATATCCTCTTCGTTTTGAAGGACGTTTATGTTGTTTTGAGGGACATTCTGAAGGACACTCTCTCCATTTTGAGGGACATCCTTACTTTCTCCCTTACTTTTCGGTGTATCACTTACCTCAATAAGCTCATCAGGATTGTCATAGAGAAGTTTCATCGCCTCTATATCGGGCTGGTGTCCTTCAAAACCGAGGGTAAGAGTTGTGCGGTCAACGCCGCCGGAGGTTGTCACTTCCAGTTTGGGCGCACAGTGATATACGCTCTGCCATGTCTTGAAAATGCCTTGAAGACCGCTGCCGGCACGCTCGCCATATTTTACCATCGCAAGCATTTTCATCATTACACCGTTTCGTGGATCTGATGCGCTGTCCTGTATCGCTTCGGCAAGCGACACACGCATACTGCCGGGGTTGGCAAATCTGAAACCGTCGGCTCCTTTCTGTACGATTACACCGCGACGACCATAGAAATCAGCGTTTGCAAGCATATTTACTGTAGCCTCGCGCACCGTCTTGTGCAATGGGGTGTCCTCATTCAGTTGATTGCCTTTGAACATGAAGGGCACTTTCAAATCAGCCTGCAACTTGGGAATCACTCTCAAAAGGAAGTCAAACACGTTGCCGCTCCAATCTCCCGACTGCGACGTAATGCGGTCAGTCCAGCGGGCATAGATGCCGTTGGTGCGGTTTTCCTGATAGTCGAGGAAATAATTTGGGAATACAGCGGTTATCTCATATTCGTAGCCAAACATAAGAAGTCCTGCCACAGTAGGATGAAACTTGCCTGTATCCTTATCCTCGCGCACCGCACCGATACGACGCAAAAACATTGCGTCATCCTCTTTATTCCACAGATGGTTTTGGCGAATGAGTTGAAATATATTACGATATGACTTTACCGTATCCGGACAAAATACCGACACGTCAAGGTCGGTCAGCAGTTTATTGTCATCCGTCACCAATGCAGAATCGCGAATCATCAGCGACACCTCATCAATCGAGCAATGGTAATCGCCCTCGAAATTGCGGCGATACGTTCCGGTTCGCGGGTCAGAGCCGACATATACCGGACGCGAAGTGCGCTCGGCTCGCGGCACACGGATTACAATCACATCCTTTCCTTCAATCCTGTCAGGAACCGCCATGCTGTCAGTGAGGATATTGCAACTGACTTTCTGCCGGTTGTTCACCATGTTCCAGAAATCCTTGAGCAGCTTATGCACATCATCAAGACCCTCGACATATAGCGAACCATCCTTACTGTTTTCCTTTACACCCAACACAATCACTCCGCCCTCGCTATTGGCGAAAGCGGAATAAGACTCCCATAAGGAATTAGGCAGACCTCCCCGGGCCGACTTGACTTCAAGCAGGGAGTTTTCTTTATATGTTGCCAGCATTTCAAGGCTGAAAGAAGAAGGCGTATCCATATCTATTGCACTTATAAATGCAAATTTACGAAAATTTCCTGACATACAGACTACGAAAAATCAGATGCTTACAAATATGACTGAATTATTCGATTCGGAACTACGAGAGGCGCAACGGCTCGACTTTGGCAATCGCAAGCGAGGCATCGCAGGTATTGGGCAATGCCGTCAGCGGCGTTTCTTTGCGGAGTAAAGCGGCAAGCCGATAAGGAGCGAGTCCGGCACTACCGCTGACCGCATTATCAGAATTGAAGAGTCGGCTAAACACCGAGTGTCTGATAGCCTGAGCAGGTTGCTTCGCTGTACCTGCCAAGTCTATCTGCCACTCCGTGTTCTTATGCCACCTCCATCATTCGTTATTTGAGCCGTTGCGCCACTCTCCGTTAGCAGCAGTCCACGGGCCGAGACGGTGATGTGCCGCCTTCCTGCGTTGTCGGCATATCACAGACTCGACTTTTCGGGACCGGACAATTCTATTAGCATTTCAATATTACGAAATTTTCTTTCGAGTATGTGACTATATGTTTTCACCGTGCCGGAGTCGTGGCTCCTGTTATTGTCTAATCAACAACGATTTTCAACTTGCTTGCCAGTGGGTAACGTGCGGTGCCGGGGATATTCTGATGCCTATTGGCTAAAAAATCTCCAGACCTGCGGCTTGTATTTTTCCGTCAAAGGCGAACATCCCCTCTGTTCACCACACGCCTTGCAGGTGTCAAGCAAGCGAAAACCGATGGTGATATACAAATAAAAAAAAGTCGCAACGATGAAAACAAACAGCCACATAAAAAGTCAAAGCGAAGCTCAAAGCCTCAGGTTCAACCAAATAAAAAGGGTTGCAAAGGTGGTGGCAATCATCATCGGAGCAATAATCGGAACTCTGGTGTGGGCGATAGTCAGACCTGTAATCCGAGGTGCGGGCTGGGTTATATCCCTCATAACCGCAATACTGATAATCTATTGGTTATTCACACTTTAATACCATACTGATATGGCAAACTCAATGAAATCCAACAACGCTGCAATCGCAGTTATGCAGCAGATGCTCCAAGAGCGTTGCATCGCAGAACCCACATTCGCTATCAAGATGGCGAACCCATCCAAGAGTATGGAAGGTGCAGTAAATCATTATGAGTAGAGGCATATTATGAGAAGTCCATTTCAAAGCCGCCAGATATTCAGGCGTCTATCATTGCTACTTATCAGATGGACTTCTCATAAAGATTTAATGGCCCAGTTGTTTAAGCCAGGTCAACAGGTTTTTGTCATTTTCCCATTCTCTTTCTGACATTTTAGATGTTACGCCTTTATAAGCTTTTTCCAAGGCTTCCCGTTTGGCCTTGGAGTCTGCTCTTGCATAAACTCCTGTAGTAACTATCGAAGCATGGCCGAGGAAGTCCCTCAGGTCTACGATATGCATGGCCCCTTTATGAAGAAGGTGCATGGCTCTGCTGTGTCTTATGCAGTGGGGACTTATTCTTTGCGGAATGAGCTCCGGATTCAAATGTCTTGCCATATCTGCATATCTTTTTAGTATGTAGGCGATTCCTTCTCTTGTAAGTTTCTCGCCTCTGGAGTTTTGGAACAAAGGCGATGTGTGAGAAACGAGCGATTTCTGATTTTCAGACATATACTGTTTAATCAGAGATACCTGTTCCTTTGAAAGTGGTACTATTCGGGCTTTGTTCCCTTTGCCTACTATTTTAATCGTATATGGCTCTGACTGAATACGAAGACTGCCGACGATTAAGTCTGCCATTTCCTGCACTCTTGCAGCGGTATCGTACATCAGAGCCAAAAGCGCAAGATGTCTGCGCCCCATAGAGGTCAATTGATCCGGCTGTTCGAGAAGGAGCTTTATACCCTCAGGAGTAAGATATTCCAACGCTTTTTTTTCTGTCTTGGCCTTAGGTATGGACATTATATTCTGCCATTGAGCCATTCGATCGATGTCTTTATACACAATGATTCGGTAAAAATTACCGAAGTAGTTGAAACTTAAGTTAATATAACGAATTATCAAATACAAATGAATCGCCAAATCGTTCATTATAAAAAACTTAGCGTATGAACGTATTGGCGATTCTCAAAGACTTCACCTTAAGGTGTAAGTCGGTATTTGAAAATACTACAACCAAGATGAGCAAAAGGTTCCTCAACTGGATGATTTTAACAATACGCACTGTCGCGTTGATTCCGGGCAAAGTCAATTTTACCCGGCTGTCGCGCTATGGCGGTCGTACAGCCAAGACCTTTGCCTCCAATTTCAAGACATCCGTAGACTGGATGAAAGTCAACATAGGTATGGCGCAGGATTGTTTTGGACCGACAGATGACATGGCAGTGGCAATCGATCCGTCGTTCATTTCAAAAGCAGGCAGACTGACGTATGGCATAGGCCGTTTCTGGTCAGGGGTGGCACAACGTGTGAAACGCGGTCTGGAGATAATGGCAATTGGAGCAATAAGTCTGAGTAAACATACATGCGTGATGCTCGGTGCTGTCCAGTCACCGGACTTTAGGACTCTTGAATCCGAGAAACAAATGTCAATGCTTGACTGGTATGTGGCACTTGTCAGGTCAAAGGCTACTGAGCTGCATTCACTGACGGATATTCTGGTCGCAGATGCATTTTTCTCCAAATATGAGTTTGTAAATGAAGTGATTGGCATGGGATTCCGATTTGTCGGGAGATTACGTGCCAACTCATATCTGAGGTATCTGGCCATACCGGATTCCTCCGCCCCGCGAAGACGCGGCAGAAAGAAAAAGTATGGAGAGAAAGTGGATTTCTCCAACCTTGATATGTCCGTGTTCACTTCATTCATATATGAGGATTCCAAAGGAAACAAAACCCGATGTCACACGGCGGTCGTACATTCGAGGGCATTGAAACGCGACATCCGTATCGTGGTCTGTCCGGTTGAAAACGGAGAGCCTCTTCTTTACTTCTCTACCGACACCGACATGAGGCCTGAAAAGATCATCGGTTTCTACCGCACCCGCTTTCAGATTGAGTTCGGCATACGCGATGCCAAGCAGTTCACCGGACTTCAGTCACAGCAGACCCGCGACAAAGCCCGGCTTGACTTTGCGTTCAATCTTTCCTTCACAGCCCTCAATGTCTGCAAAGAGGTCATAAGGAAGGATTATCCGGATCTTTCGGTAGCGCAGTTCAAGCGGCTTATGTTTGAATCTTATCTCGCCTCAACAATTATTTCGACTTGCGGAAAATCTCCGCATCTCAAAATAATTAAGAAAATAAATCATCGGTTGGCTCAGTTAGCGGCTTAGCCAAGACTGAACAACCTCAAATTTTACCGAATCATTGATATTAGACAAATTATCTGAGATATATCCAAGTCTTAGAGAAGCGGTGGAGTACATAGATTCCGCCACGCCTTTAACAATCCACGATTTTACGGGTGTTAGGCATGGAGCTATGTGTGGTTTGCGCAAAGATTGTAATGATGCCATTCCATTTATTCCCTTGCGTACCAAGATTCCCAACTTGTTTCTTACAGGACAAAGTATAAATATGCATGGCTTTTGTGGCGTGACATTGACCGCAGTACAAACTTGTGAAGCGATTCTTGGCAAGGATTATCTTATCAATAAAATTTAAACGAAATGAAGAGAATCACCTCCATAATAGCTGCAATAATAATGACAATCAACTGTTTTGCCCAAATTAATATATGGGAGAATACAGATTGCCATAAAAAGGTAAAGCTAACTCCTTATATAGTCAATGGCGATAATAATATCGGGATTATTGTATGTCCCGGTGGGAGTTACTTTTGGCATGATAGCGAAACCGAGGGGCATGAAGTGGCTAAATGGCTCAACAATAACGGAATTTCTGCGTTTGTTTTGGACTATCGAACTGCCTATGTCCCCGCATTTATATTCCATCATCGGTATCTATTTAGAGGAAATCGTTATCCTGACCCACAAGATGATTTACGACAGGCTATAAAAATAGTAAGAGAGAACGCAAGTGAGTTTGGGGTGGATTCTACTAAAATTGGGGCCATGGGATTTTCAGCAGGTGGACATCTCGTAATGTCTTCTGCAGAACTATTTGATCCGCAATATCGACCGAATTTTATTGTTCCGATATACCCTGTTGTTACCATGACTGAAAAATGCGTTCATAAAAGGTCTCGCAGAGGATTATTGGGTGATAATAAACAGAATGACCCGGAATTAAAGAATTTACTTTCACTAGAAAGACATGTTCCGGAAGATTGTCCGCCTGTCTTTTTGGTGAATTGTAAGGATGACCCTATTGTGGATTACCACAATTCTGTATTGTTGGATTCGGCTCTCACGTCAAAGAACATTCCTCATCAATATCTTTTGTTTGAGACAGGAGGACATGGATTTGGTGCATCTGAAACAAAGGGTTCTGCTGAATGCAGGGAATGGAAAGAAGCATTCCTAAACTGGATAAAGACAATATTCTGATAAAGATACTTCCAAATGACTAAGATTGCACTCAAAATACATGACTTCATGCAGAGCCGCAGAAGGTTTTGCCTTCTGTCGTTTATCATAGTCACGTCAGTCCTCTCCTGCCTGTTGCTACGTCTGGATTTTAAAGAAGATATTTCGGATTTTCTTCCATTGGAAGGCAATCATCAGGAGGCGATGCAGGTCTATCAAGATGTGTCGGGGGCAAGTAAGATTATTGCCATATTTCAAGCGTCAGATTCGCTTAATGCAAATCCTGACGATATGGTGGAAGCAATCGATTATTTTGAAAATATCGTCTCTGAAAAAGATTCTGCTGCATATGTCAGGGAATTGACTACGCAAATCAACTTGGAGAAGATTTCGGAATATACCGACTTCGTCTATTCTAATATCCCTTATTTCCTCTCCGAGGAAGATTATACGAGAATGGACAGTCTGCTGAATACCCCCGGCTATATTTTATCTCGGCTTGAAGAGGATAAGGAACTGTTAATGTTCCCCACATCCGGATTGCTGTCTGAAAATCTTCAAAGAGATCCGCTCAATCTTTTCTCTCCCTGCGTAGGTAGGCTTCAAAGTGGCCAGTCTGCAGATAATATTGAGATGTATGACGGTTATATCTTTACTCCGGATATGAGCCGCGCCTTGGTTCTAATGGAATCTCCATTTGGAAACAGTGAAACTCATAACAATGCCGTTTTAATGGATTTCCTTGCGGAACGGGCAAACGAGGTTGAAAACGAGTTTTCAGGAGTGACTGTTCATTACATCGGGGGGCCGGCCATTGCAGTCGCCAATGCTACACAAATTAAAGAGGACAGTCTGTTATCCATTGCAATTGCCGCAGTTCTGATTGTGGCGTTACTTATTATTGTATTCAGAAAGGCTTGGAACATTATCCTTATTGTCATTTCGGTTGGATGGGGATGGTTGTTCGCAATGGCGATGGTATCGGTGATTCATAGTAGTGTTTCATTGATTGTTGTGGGAATATCAAGCATTATACTCGGTATTGCAGTCAATTATCCGCTCCATCTGATAGCTCATACTGCGCACACAGGTTCGATGAAACAAGTGCTAAGAGAGATAATAGCCCCCTTGATAATAGGTAATATAACCACTGTAGGAGCGTTTGTTGCACTTGTCCCATTGAAAGCGGCTGCTCTCCGCGATTTGGGGATTTTCAGTGCTTTGATTCTTATTGGCACCATTTTATTTACCGTTGTATTTCTGCCTCATGCAGTTCGTAAAAAAGGAAACCGTCAACATGAGATTTCTGTCAAATGGCTAGATTGGTTGAGCAACATTAGACCGGAAAAAAAACGTTGGGTTGTCCTTGGCGTGGTGTTACTCACTGTCATATTTGGCTATTTTAGTCTCAAAACAGACTTTGACTCTAATATGAGCCATATAAATTTCATGACCGACCGTCAGAAAGCGGATATGGTATATTTTAAGGAACTGACAAGCAATAACTCAGACAACACTGAAACTTTATATGTTGTAAGCTCCGGAAACACGCTGGATGAGGCTATTGATAACAATGCCGCGTTAAGACCCAAACTCAAACAAGAACTTGCTTCGATTGATAGCGTTTATCAATCTGACATGCAATTTCTACCATCATCAAAACAGCAAGCTGAAAGATTGGAAAGGTGGACTAATTTTATAGCGACTCATAAAACTCTTTTGACAGATTCCTTGACGCAGGGGGTACTTACAAAGGGCTTCCAGAAAAAAGCATTCTCTCCCTTTGAAGATATTCTATCAGGAGAATATGCCCTCCAAGACAAAGACTTCTTTAGCCCTCTTAATTCCATTAATTCTCAGCACCTCAGCATTGACAGTATAAATGGGAAATACCGGGTTGTCAATCTGATTTCTGTGCAGAAAGACAAAATGGAAGTTCTCCGTCAAAAGATTGATAGCCTCGAAGGGTCCCATTTCTGCTTTGATGTGCAAAGTATGAACAGTGCTATTGCCAATGGCCTCTCAGACAACTTCAGCTATATTGGATGGGCCTGTAGTTTGATTGTGTTCTTTTTCCTATGGGCTTCTTTTGCCTCCATTGAATTGGCTTTGCTCTCGTTCCTGCCTATGGCAGTCAGTTGGATTTGGATTCTGGGAATTATGGGAATGACCGGAATACAATTCAACATTGTCAATATTATTCTCGCTACTTTCATCTTTGGACAGGGAGATGATTACACAATCTTCATGACCGAAGGCTGTTGCTATGAATATGCTTTTAGGAAAAAGATGCTTGCTTCCTACAAAAGTTCGATTCTTGTGTCCGCTCTCATTATGTTCATCGGAATCGGAACTTTGATATTTGCAAAACATCCGGCACTCCATTCATTGGCTGAGGTTACCATTGTTGGTATGCTCTCGGTTGTATTGATAGCTTATCTATTGCCTCCTTTGGTATTCAATTGGATCACAAAATCTCATGGCAAATATAGGAAACGCCCTCTAACGCTCGGACCGTTACTTCGTACTTGGTTCTGTGGAGCATGGTGGCTATCTCAATTACTAATCGGATATATCTTGGGCTTCTTCCTGTTTATTATTGGTCCGAGGACACCAAAAACACTGGCTCTTTTCCATCGTTTTGTCACTTGGTCACATAGAATTGACCTTAAATTGATGCCCGGTGTTAAATTCAGAATGCACAACCCGTATAATGAGACTTTGAATAAGCCCTGTGTTATCGTGTGCAACCATCAGTCCTTGCTCGACCCGATGTATTTTATGGCATGGAGTCCTAAGATTCTCATTGTGGCAAATGAGAGGTCAAGTATGAATCCGGTGGTTCGTATAATGTTCAAGTGGTTGGGATTCTATACAATCCGGCAGTCCAACTTTACTGCATGGAAGGATTCTTCTTTGGAGAGAGACTTGGAGATTTTCAAGAAGTATGTCGAGGAAGGCTATTCAATAGCCTTCTTTCCGGAAGGAATGCGTAATCCCGATTCTTCCATTCTCAGATGCCATAAAGGACCGTTCTATCTTGCAAAGCAACTTAACATTGATGTTTTGCCTGTGTTGCTGCATGGCGTTAACTATCTTATGCCCATCCAAAGCTTTGCCTGCTACAAGGGAGAAATCAATATGCGGATAGGTAAACGGATAACATCGTCAAGTCCTATATGGAATGAATCATACTCTGCATTCGCCCAGAATGTTCATCGCCACATGAAGGTTGAATACAAGGCAATGTGTTGCAAGTATGAGACGGCAACCTATTTTGCATCTCTTGTAAAAGACCGTTATCGATATAAGGGGACGGAACTATTACAGGAAGTAACCCGTAACCTAAAAAAGCACAACAATTATTCCGATTTGGTAGACCATACTCAACCGGGATGTGTTGTTATTAAAAATTGTGGATATGGTGAAATGGCTCTATTGATGGGTCTTGTCCATCCCGACATCAAGGTATTTGCAATTGATTCGGACGAAGAAAAAATAACAGTAGCAAAATATGCTGCTGAGGGAATTGTTACTAACGTAGAGTTTCAGACCTCTATGGATTTATCAACGATAGAAAACTTAAAGCTTTATGAATTTTCAGTGTAAACAGACATACGTTCCTAAAAAAGTATGTGGTGCAATATTGGCCGGTCTGATATTGTTTTCCTCTCTTCATGTCAACGCTCAGGAACCAATTACCATCAATAGCGACAACTCTGTCACAATTACTTATATAGATCCGAAAGCCGAGAAAGTAGAAGTACAGGGTACATTCTTCCAAAAAGGGAATTCTTTAATTCCTATGGCTGGAATGTTCTCCAAAGATGGTAAAGCTGAAATGACGAACACTGGAAATGGAGTTTGGACTTATACGTCGCAGCCGCTCAGTTCTGAACTCTACTGGTACGATTTCGTAGTGAATGAAGATTCTGTGCGTTTCGATAAAAGGAATAGGGACACAACTCGGGATATAGGCTCTACCTATAACTATTTTATCATCAAGGGCGGGATTGGAGATAACTTTACTGATGCGCAAACAAAAAAAGGCACATTAGAATATGATTGGTACCCATCATCGTTGAATGGAATGAGTAAACGCCGTATGGCTGTATATCTTCCTCACGGATACAAATCATCATCTCGACGCTATCCAGTCCTTTATCTCCTTCATGGTTCGGGAGGTGATGAAACTGCGTGGGCTGATTGCGGTCGTTTATCCCAAATAATGGATCATCTTATTGCAAATGGCACATGTGAACCAATGATTGTTGTCATGCCCAACGGCAATGTGGAGTTAGCAGCCGCTCCCGGAGAAGATCCTAACAATCCGAATGTTCAACCTTCTAGCAACAATGTTTCATCGATGTTTGGTAAATTCGAGAAATCATTTGTCCCCGAGATTGTCAATTATGTTGACAAGAATTATCGTACGGTTGCAGATAAGCAACATCGAGCCATAGCTGGGTTGTCTCTTGGTGGCCTTCATACACTGTACACCTCATTAAATAATCCTAATGAATTTGATTACATTGGATTATTCTCGGCTCAAACAACAAACGCTCTTGGAGACAAAAGTGTCGGCGGATTGAAAAGTATAGGAGAAGGTTGGAAGCAACTAAAGCAAGCACTTCCTTTTTTAGGGGGTGGTAGCGTTGACCGAAAGATTAGCAGTATCACTGGAGGAGAATCCGATAAGAATTTGGATATATATGATAATTTTGATTGGAAATTGAAGAATTTCTTTAAGAAAAATCCCAGACTCTTCTATATCGCCGTAGGGAAGGATGATTTTACAAAGAAACTTAACGATGACTTAAGAAAAAAACTTAACAAGGGTTGCTATACTTTTTTGTATAATGAATCAGATGGTGGACACACTTGGAGCAACTGGCGTAAGTATCTGATTGACTATCTTCCCCGATTGTTTAAAAATTGATAACTACAGAAAATGAAAGAACATATTAGAACTTTACTGGAAGACCTTCTTCCTCTCGTAGATTTAGATTCGGACTTCCTTTTTGCCGAATTGGATTCTCTTGGCGTAACGACTATTTTGATGGTGCTGTCTCAGGAATATGGCATTGAACTAGAAGCTAAAGATGCCACTCCCAAGAACCTCCGTTCGCTTGACAGCATAGTCGAAATGGTAAACCGTAGGCTGGCAGAAAAATAAAGGTTATATGAACCGACTGGAAGATTATCTACGTGAACATGCACAATCTTCGCCCCAGAGGATTGCTTTCCAAAATTCCGATGGAATTTTGACTTATAGTGAACTATGGACGGCGGTCTGTGAACGTGCGTCGGAAATTGAATCCGAAACCTCCCGTGTCTATGTATTAAGATCCGCGCATGATTTTGATTTCATCATAGACTATTTCGCAGCTCACAAGGCCGGGAAAGTGGTTGTTCCTCTTGAAAAGGACTTGCCCGATGCTCAATTTCAGGGAATACTGGAATTGACATCGCAGGCTGATATGCCGGGAGATGTAACCGACATACTTTTTACGACCGGAACAACCGGTAAACAGAAAGGGACTATGATTAGCCAAGGTATCATTATATATGATGCTGAAAACTTGATTGATGCACAAGGCTTTTCTTCGAACCTGACGTTTATTATTACCGGTCCGCTTAACCACATAGGAAGTTTGAGTAAGATATGGCCGTCAATAATAGTTGGTGCTTCCATTTATATCATGGACGGGCTCAAAGACTTGCCAGCTTTCTTTAAGGTGGTTAAGGATGCTCCTTGGAAGGTGGCTACTTTCCAAGTTCCGGCCAGTCTCCGTATGATGATACAATTCGGTGAGAAACAACTAAGGGATTGTTCTGAAAAATTTGATTTCATCGAAACTGGAGCCGCTCCAATTTCGCAATCCGACATGGAGAAACTATGCGAATTGCTTCCGCATACTCGTCTTTATAATACTTACGCCTCCACAGAGACCGGAATAATCGCGACCCATAATTTCAACGGAGGATATTGTGTAGCTGGGTGCTTAGGAAAGCCGATGAAACACTCAGCCTTAACAATTGATGATGATGGGTTTATTGTATGTCAAGGTAAGACGCTAATGATTGGCTATTGCGGAGACCTGGATGAAACAAATCGTGTTCTCAGAGAGAATAAAATCTTCACGAAAGACAAGGGAATCCTCGATGAAGAGGGCCGATTGCAATTAGCCGGACGAGATGGAGATATTATAAATGTCGGAGGGTTCAAGGTAAATCCTGTTGAGGTTGAGGATGCCGCCCAGTCGATGCCGGAGATTGATGACTGTATTTGTATTCCATCACAGCATCCGGTATTAGGAATAGCACTCCGTCTTCTCTATGTTGTAAAAGAAGGTCTTTCCGTTGAGAAGAAAGCGTTAGCCAAACACCTTGCATCAAAGCTTGAAGGTCATAAGGTTCCTCAGTTATATACCCAAGTCGATAAAGTTGAGCGCACCTACAACGGTAAGCTCAACCGAAAAGCGTATAGCCCGAAGTAGGAATAACTTTGAAACTCATCTTTCCAATTGTCCATGTGGTGGTTGGGATAACGGCCTTTGAAGACGCGATAGCAGATTGGGGTTCCCTTGGGAATGCGTTTGCTGCCGTAGCCCATGCGGTCGATGTAGATGTCATAGCCTTCGGCTTTTAGACGCCGTGCTATATCGTTGGCGAAGTCTTGTATCGGACAATTTTTGTAAATTTCAGGGAAGTCGACAAAAAATGGAAGTTCATAGTTTTGATTTCTGATGCAAAGTTATTCCTCTCATATCGCAAAAGGTGATACAGCTTTACGAATTTTCAAAAAATAAATCAGAAATCAAAATCCAATCCGGCTTTTTTAGCTTGGGAATGCTGATGTTCCCTCGGAATATGGTATTGACGACCGTCTTTAATCAGATATGAGCCAGTCTGATGAAAGTTGAACGGTACTCCCGACTCCCGGCATTGTCTTTGCATATCAAGAACCCAGTTAAAGTCCAGAGGTCTGGCATATTTGCCGGATTCACCACCGACCGAGACCTCCTCAATCAATTCCGGATTGAGGTATTTGCTTATGTCAATCTTTTCTATCATTGGCGCGACAATTACCATGCGGTGCTTGATTGGCAATGAGAGAAATATCGGCAAACGATAATCTGCGCGGTCCTGATTTTCGACCGTGCACCCGATACCAACATGGTTATATCCTTCGCCCCAATCATCCGGGAAGCACTGCATAAGGCGTTCTATGCGTTTTGTGAAGAAAAAGAATGTGCAATCAGTCCGTTGGCGGATAATATCCCAGATTTCATCACGCCACTCATCGGCTTCTTCAATCAGAAAATCAGAGGTGAAGCACAGCGCAAATTCCGTGCCTGACGGAAATTTCCAATTCTTCTTTCTATCGCGCTTTATAGGTAGATTGAACGATGCCGTTTTACGCACTTCATTTGACGGTGTGACCGTGCCAAACGCCGCATCCTCACGGTAAACGTAACAATGCTTGCATCCCGTACTTATCTTGTGGCAACCATGCCACGGATTCCACATCGGCATAATTCAATCTCCGCAACTGTCAAGTCCTAATTGCACAATATCTTCTGAATCCTCAATCACTTCGGGACTGCACATCGACTCTTCCGCTGCTTTTACTGCGCGACGTGCGTCTTTGGCTTTCTTCTTAGCCTTGCGTTTGATCTCGTCCTCTATGAGTTGCTGTTTCAGAGATTTTACAACCTCAGGTTTTTCACGTTTGAAACGTTTCTCATATAGATTTTCAATGTGCTGTGGCAGTAGTGTCTTCCACGGTTCCTGCTTATGATTGTCAATCTTGCGAAGTGAATCCGGTTTGAATCCAAGTTCACGCGCCATCTGTACCTGCATGTCAGAAAGATGGTGACGCTTCTGCGCCACCATCCAGTCTTGTATGATTGTCCGTCTCGAAGCCATAACTATTGTTTCTTAGTATAACGCCAATCAAAGTTTTATAGTTGTCCTTTGCAGGGGCAATCGTTAAGGTGGTCATCTACGAAGCCTGTGGCTTGTAGATGGGCGTAGCAGATTGTTGAGCCGAAGAATTTGAAACCTCGCTTCTTCATATCTTTAGCGATTGCATCCGACTCAGGCGATGTGACCGGAATATCAGCCATTGTTGCCGGATGATTTACAACGGGGAAATCTCCGTGAAAGACAGACCTCAGATAGTTGAAGAAGCTGCCGAACTCTTTCTGAATCTCGATGAACAGCCGGGCATTGGAAATAGCCGACTGGATTTTACGGCGATTCTTGACTATTCCGTCAAATTTCATCAATCGCTCAACATCTTCTTCGGTCATGGCAGCAACTTTCTCAACATCGAAGTTGTGAAATGCCTCACGATAGCCTTCTCGTTTGCGCAGGATTGTTATCCAAGCCAGTCCAGCCTGTGCGCTTTCCAACGTGAGGAACTCAAAGAGTATATGGTCATCCGTGACAAGGCGACCCCATTCTTCATCGTGATATTTCACATAAAGAGGGTCGTCTCCGCACCACGGACAACGACTCAGTTTCTCAGATACCATTTTAATCCCAGTCATTAAGGTTGGCTATTATGCGGTCGATGTCACTTTCATCAAAAATCTCCGGCTGTTTCTCGTGACAATGACAGTCACCATCGCAATGACAACCGCATTCACAGGTATCCGTCAGTTCTTCGACTGTGTTCTCATTTTCATGTCCCATCTTACTTCGCCACCTCCTTCTTGAACTCGGCTGCGGGTTTGAAAGCCGGGATATTGTGAGCCGGGATAATGATAGTTGTATTCTTGGAGATGTTACGGGCAGTCTTTTCCTTGCGCTACTTTACGATGAATGAGCCGAAGCCACGGAGATATACATTTTCGCCGTGTGCGAGGCTGTCTTTGATTGAAGTCATCAGTCCTTCTACTACTGCGAGTACGCTCGCTTTCTCGATGCCAGTTGTCTTGGCAATCTCGGTTACTATTTCCGCTTTTGTCATATTATTTTTTGAAATTGGGTATGCAAAATTAGCGAAAAATCCTGATATTTGGAATAATAAGTTGCCTCTGTAGAGTCCAACAGCAAATGCAAAGTTAACCGACATTGGCGAAAAAGCGCTGTTTTGGAGAATCAAAGTTGATTTTCTCGCGAGGACGACGGTTTAATTTCTTCTGTATCTCCATTATTCATTTATCGGAGAAGTCATCGAAATTGGATTTTTTAGGGATATACCTTCTTATGAGTTTATTTGCATTCTCAATTGCGCCTTTTTGCCATGAGCAGTATGAATCAGCGAAGTATACGATAACTTTTTCGCGATTTTTCATGCTGAGCAGACGCGTTATCTCAAGATGTGCAGCGAACTCGCATCCATTATCAGTGGTGATTGTTCTCAAGGTGTCACGGTATGGATAAAGAAGCCTTGCCACAGTCTGTGCCGTCGGCATGGCTTTGCGTCCATGAGGAAGTTTCCGCATAAGAATAAAATTGGTGGATCGTTCGGTCAGGGTTAATATAACATGTCCGAACGAATCGACAATGGTGTCCATCTCCCAATCGCCGAAACGCGTGCCGTCGGCCTCTTCAGGGCGTTCATGTATGCTTGTCCTGTTGGCAATGTTGGTCGCCTTTGTGGGGTGTAAGGCCTTGGTTCTCCGGGTGTATTTCAGCCTATGAGGCATATGCGCGGCCAGTTTTCCGGATCTATCGGCATGAACATGATTATATATGGTCTGCTTTACGATATGGATGCCTTCCTTGCGTAGAACACCGGCAATCTGAGCCGGCGACCAGTCTTCGTCTATGATCAACTGCTCTATACGCCACCAGAGTTCAGGTGACTTACGATGATTGCCCTGAAGCCTATGTTTGCGTGCCTCTGATTTAGCCTGGGCATTAAACCAGACATACTCGCCATTGGAGTTGACATTGCGTGTCAGCTCCCTGCTCACCGTAGAGGTGCTCACGCCGATCTCTCTTGAAATGCGGCTTCTGCTCCAGCCCCTTTTTCTTCCAAGGTAAATTTCGTACCTTTGTTCCGAGGTTAAGTGTTTCATAATTAGCAATACAAAATTGCTTAATCTTAGGGAGACTTCGGTCTCCTTTTTTGTATTGCTGTTTACCTCTACAACATATCCTTTTGTCTGAGTTCGCTCTTGGGGGCGGACTCGCCCGCCCCCGCCGCTTAGGCATCCCCCTCCGAGGAGAGAGAAATACCTTTATTCAGCGAACTGCAACATAAAAACTGTGCGTTTCTATTTGGATTCTTCATAATAAGTTGCCTCTCGCCGCCTCCAAAGGCGGCCGAAATTTTTAGGATTTTGAGCGTAAATCAGCGGAGCAATTCTTCACAGGATTGCTCCGCTTGGCGTATATTACGACTATTGGCTATTATTGCTCCTTTCTGCAAGCCATTCATCGCGCCATTGGCGACAAAGTTCAATAGTGGGTGCTGTTGCTGAGAATAATTCGCCATCGGTATGACGATATTCGTATATCCATTGGAATTTCTTTGAATATGGGCGATAGGGATTGTAGGCTTTAGAGTATAGTTCTTGTCCCAACTTGGGAATTAAGAAGTCATATTCAGAATTGCACATATAATGTTTTGATTGTGACCTCCACCGGTGCGGTGGAGGTCGGGTTAAACTTATGCTCTCTTTCTCTCTGCTATCATCTTGATGTTGTCGCTGATGATTTTGGCAATGCGGTCTTGATATTGGCAGACTTTGTTGGCGAATGCCCTGCATTGGATGATTGAGTAGTCTTTGAGGGAGATTTCAATCGTAGCGATTGTCTTGTCCTTGATTTTTGCGGTGAAAACCAATGTGTTCTCTTTGAGGTAGTAGGACGATGAACCTACACAGATGTGCTGACGGCTTCCCTCATCATAATACTCGGCTACGGAGTTGAGGGTATGGACAACGATTTCTCCGTCTGTCATTACCAATCCAGTGTATCTGCCTTTGAGTTCCTCAAACTTGGCTTCATCTTCCTCCGCTCTCTTGCGGTCTTTCTCTCTCTGCTCCTTGATACGCTGACGTTCAGCCTTTGCCACATATTCATCGTGTACGGCTTTGAGGTCATTTGGCGCTACCAACGCGGGGGAATGGAGGTCTCTGCCCATTCTATCCAACATCTTGATGTAGTCAAACCACATCTGCGGGTCGTCAATCTTGTAACCTGCCCGACGTGCCACCTTGATTGTGTCCCAATATTTGTCAACCTCTTTAGGATGGTGGCAAAGGTAGCGGAACAATCCTTCCTCTCCGGCTTTCATCAGCGTCTCAGCCTTGGGGTTGGTGAGCAACTGCTGAAACATCGTCACAGGGTGTGCGCCATAGGCAAATGTTGTGTATCCGTTGCGCTTGATTGTGTCAGTAACCTTAATCCTCGGATACACCCATTGGTTGGCGATGTGCCAGAATGCGTCATTGTCGTGTCTGATTTCCAATGGAGAGCCAAAAGCGAATGAGTCAATGTAGTGACCCAATGTTCGCTGAAGCCCTACTACGGTGGTGTGTCCGTGCTTGTCAATCCAATAGGAGCCGATTTCAATGAAGCCGGGATTTGCCTTCATACCTTTGCGGAACTCCACAATCATCAGAAACATTCGGATTACTTGAAAATCCTTGACTGCGGTGATGATGTTGAAGTATGACCTCTCCCTTACAACTCGCAGGGTGGTAGCCTTGACCTCAACCGTTGCGCCACAATGTGGGCAACGGCACATTCCTTCCTCGGCTACCCATTCGTGACCGCATATCAGACATACGGCTTTCCCTTTCTTGAATTTAAGGGCATAGTTGTCGATTGTATGGGTCAGTGCCCACTGCTTTTGGGCGGTGGTGAGTGGGCGAAGCTGCCCACTCATTGCCAATATCTGCTCTTGCTTCTTATTTCTCGGTTTCATAGTCGTATGCTTTAGAAGTCATCTCCGAAGAGATTGGGTTGAACATTGATTTCTGCACCTGCTTTCGGTGCTGTGGCGGTGTGCTTGGGTGCGGTTGCCTTTGGCTGGTTCTGTCTGCGGAGTTCTCGGAGTTGTTCCTCCCTGTACTGCTCCATTGCCTGTTCCTTTGCCTCGGCTCTCTCGCTGTCGGTGAGTTCCTTTGCAACAGCTATCTTGCAGTTGACATTGGGGACATCCTCCAAATTTTCATCGTAATAATGAAGGATTAGACCGAACACGCTATCCGAGTCCATAATGGTGAGTCCGCTTTTCTGCACCTCGTGAGCCACATAGTTCAGTGCCTTTTCTAATGACTTCGCTGGATTTGCGTACTTGATAGCGAGGATAGGGTCGCTTGCGCAACGCTTCTCCATATAGTTACGGACAACCTCCATAACTGCGTTTGATGATTTCATTTCGTTTGCCATAGTCGTATATATTTTAGAATGTTAATACAAAGTATATCATTGCGATAAGGGTCAGTATGCTGATGAGCCACCCGATACCTCTTATCATCGGTTTCACTACCACCCAAAGGACAATCCCGATTATCATTCCGAGTATTATCCCGGCCACCTTAGTCAGCCGTCTTAATGCGGTATGAGCTGGTGATGGTGTGAAGCTCGTATTTCTAATATGTCGGTTATTTTGTGTCATAAGGCGATATTTTTTTATTTGATTTTCCGCTTAATGCGTCTAATCACTGTTTGAAGTATGTTCGCTCGTTTACTATCCCTGCGTGACGGGGAAATAGCGGGCTGTTCGCCGACGGCAGAAAAATACTACCCATAGGGCTGGAGATTTTTCTGACAGGCGGCAAAAGAATAGCCCGTTCCCGGCACGTTATTCCATCACGAGCGAATATGCTTTCCAATAGTTGATTGCATTATGCTGAAATTGCCGAATAAACATAGAGCCGAAGTGCCTCTTTGGAGACACAGAATAACCGACATACGGAAATGCTTTTCTGAAAAATCAGTCGAAGTGTTACCTACATGAAATTTGAATTGCCACACTCCCGGAAAGGCGAATGTATGTGACGGAATCAGGAAATGGAGGCTTGCCGTAATGAACGGAGGCTGTCACATTCTTTCGCATCGTGGAGTGCTTTCAACGGAAGAGTGGCGCGATGGCTAAAAGTTACGAGCAATGGAGCGGGCGTTAAGAATACGGAGTTGCAGATAAGCAAGAGCAGGATTGGCGAAGCTCCGGCTCCGGCGTTCAGCAACTCGGTGTTTAGCCCGCTCTCAACCATTGGCAATGCGGTCGTCGGTAGAGCAGCCTCCGGCAAACGCCGCGGACGGCATTGCCATCACATAACAATGTTTCGCTATGCGATAACAAGCTCAGCCGTCACGCCTCTCTGGAGTTTACATTGCTGAAAATCGCATCTGAATAAAGCATTGACCAGATTTAGCCTTGATTTTCTTGGAAACGCCAAAAATTATAGCTAATTTTGCAGCCAGCCTGTAATATAGGCTTAAATTTTAGATAAAATACAAAATGATACGCGAATTCTGGACTGAAAACTACCTGTCAATTCGGGAACGCCAAACGATGAACTTCGAGACGGACGGCGATGATGAAAACTGGATGAGTGCCGAAATCTCAAAAGGAGTTCATCTTGGCCGTGTGGGAATAATATTCGGAGCCAACGCTTCGGGCAAATCGAATATGCTCAAAGCGATGCAGAATGCTTTTGAACTTATGTTCATTGACCGTAAGGATCGAAATGAAAGAGTACATTCTGAAATGCCTTTTGCTTTGATCAAGAATCAGCCGACAAAGATGTTCGTGTCTTTTTATGCCGACGGTATCAGATATGATTATATGATTTCATATCTCGGAAGCCATATCATCAGAGAGGAATTGAATTACTATCCCAATAAGAGCAAGTCTCTGTTTTATGAACGCGAGTTTGTCGGTGAAGACAGACAATGCGAGATTAAATTTGGAACAAGCATCGGGATAAAGGCGAAGACCCTCCGGGTTCTGAAAGAGCATACTCTCAACAATCATTCGGTCCTCTCTACGTATGGAAAAGTGTCCTTGCCGGAAGACGCATGTAAGATTGCGGCACTGTACAATTGGATTAAGTCCCATGTACATGGAGTCAGCAATGACGGTGAAAGTCTCGTCTCTCTTTTGAAGGAAGTAAGTCAGGATGAGAAAAAGAAAGAATTCTTCATACAGATGTTGAAAAAGGCTGATTTCAATATTTCAAATTTCAGCGTCATATCGGATGGTGTCGAAAATCATGTGGAATTTGTAAATACATCAGATGAAGGTAACTTCATGTTGCCTCTCTCCACACAGTCTGCCGGCACAATTAAATATCTGGTTGATCTTAACTATCTGTATAATGCCATAACCGGAGACCATATCTACATGCTTGACGAATTAGGCGAGGATTTGCATTATGATCTGCTTCTGTATTATATTCAGGTTTTCCTTGCCAATTCGTGCCAATCGCAGTTGTTTTTCACAACACAGGAGATGACATTGCTTTCAGAAGATCAGTTTAATGAAAACCGTCAATCAGTGTGGTTCGTAGAGAAGTCATCTGAAACTGCGGCATCTGAATATACCCGCGCTGACAAACTCGGCCTCCGCAGGGAACACTCACTCTACAATTCCTATCGTATCGGTCGATTTGGGTCAAAACCAGTGTTGGGTTCACCGTTTGTATTAAATCAGGAATGAGCCATGCCAAAAGTAAGGAAACAAACCACTGTGATTATCGGCGAAGGCCCTACGGAGTTCTTCTATCTCAATTCATTGAAGGATGAGTTCCGCCAGTTACAGAGCATCAAACCGGACACTCCGAAGAATACGAGCCTGCGTGAATTGGAACGCTCGATTGAATCTGCAATAGCAATCGGATATGACAGGATTTTTTGTCTTATCGACATGGACAATAAGAAGAAAGACCCGACAAGTTGGGCAGCCTATTCTGAATTGAAACGGAAATATCATGGTAAGAAGGTCCATAATGAGAAAAAGGGACTCAATTATGAAGTCCGCTTCTTTGAGACTGACCGCTGCACCGAACTGTTCTTCCTTTATTATTTCAGATATACGGGACAAAACTATGCCGATTCAAAAAGCATAGAGGACGAGCTTTGCCGGATATGCGGCTACGAAAAAACTCAACGTTTTTTCAGGACACATCCATTGCATCAATATTTCCAGAAGAAAGGCGGCGATTGGGTAAGGGCGATTGAGAATGCCCTGAAATCTGATAAATGCCTGATTGACGGAGAACGGGATTATACTTATTCCGAAATAGGCTCAATGTTCAAAGAACTGGGAATTGTCTGATTTTTCAGTATAGTATGAAATAAGTCCCATCACAGCACGATGAGAAAAAAGCATGGCTATCACAATAACTTAATTTCGGCAATAAGCGGGTTCTATTGCCGAAATTAAGGAGGAGCGTGTTATTCCGAATTAATTCATAAACCTTGCAGTGTTCAATGACATTGAACATCCAGCAATAATTGAACAAAAAAAGATAAGCAATCAGGAAATTCAATAGAGCCGTTGTTACGTTGGGCACATGTCTTTACCGCGTGAACACCACGGTGTATTATAACTGGGATTGATGTAAAATGTGTCCTTGTTAAAAAAATGAATCCTGATATATTTGTAAAATTAGATTATTCTCCGCAATTTTGCATTATTCCCCAACACTCGGAGAATAATGCAAAATATCGTAGAACATGAAGGAGATAACAATCGCCGGACAGCGGATAGAGCTTAAAGAACTATCCATTCAAGACAAAAAAGGTCTATGGCTTGACCTCATTGCAAATTTCAATATGATGCAGTTTGAGTTCAATGGGCAAATCATGCTTTTGTTGGTGGCCAAAGGCGAGGTGGATTATACGAATGTGCAACGACGTAAGATTTCGGAAAGAATTGAAAGCGTCAAACACATTCCGGCTGTATTTTACTTTGACAATCTATTGACTTATGAGCGTGACCGGCTGGTGGAGCAGGGAGTGTATTTTGTCGTAGCCGATAAATTCGCATTTGTGCCGACATTGATTATCAACAGGCGGTCAACAAAAAGTGAGATTAAGGAATTGTTTTATCCGTCAACCCAATATATCATTCTTTATCATCTACAGATTGAGAGTCTTGACGGATTGTCGCTTAAAGAGTTGGAGGATAAAGTTCCTTATAAATATAAGACAATCGCTAAATCCATAAAGCAACTTGAAGCATTGGGATTGGTTCGTCTGGAAGGTAGCAGGAATAAGAAACTTGTGTTTGAACTGTCAGGGAAAGAACTTTGGAATAATGTGTCAACCAATCTGATTGATCCAATCAAAAGCATAGAATATACATCAGATGTATTTCCCGAAGGAGATGTTGGTGGAATCTCCGCATTGTCGCATTACTCAATGCTTGCACCGGAAGATGTCCCGACAAGAGTTTTGACTGCGGAGTGGGTGCGTGAACATAAATCTTCCATACCCGAATTGCACTCTTTTGAAGATACACAGTGCATCGAGATATGGAAATATCCACCGTTAGGCACTTCCGGCTATGTGGATAAACTGTCATTGTACCTGACATTGAAAGATGATAAAGATCCGCGGGTTGAGAAAGAAATTGAAATAATGATGAATGAAATAAAATGGGAGGAGGACTTGAAAAATTCAGGGAAGCATTTGCCGATTTCTCTGACAACTTTGTGATTATCGGAGACACAGCCTGCGATGAAGTCCTTTCCGAACATCCCTCAAACGAGCCCGGAGATTTCAAGAGAGACAAGATAATTGAGATTTGACAGCAGTATAAGGGCTAATATGCTGATTCCGATTGCAGAAACTTTAACATTTAGGATAGCGTGTACATCGCGGAAAATGATTAAATTTGCACTATCGGATGAAAAATGCCGAAGAACATTGAAACACTGTCGTGTGCGTAACGTGTACATCACAGGAAGAGCAATGTCAACAACTTGATTATCAATGCAAAGCATAAAGTTCGCCAACCCCACGCGGATCACAGAAACGCTGGACAGAAATGGACAGTAAATGTACAACTCCTACAATATCAAGGTGTTGTAAGAGTTTTTCTTTGTATAATGTCTGTGACCTAAGACACGAAAAGGTCACAAAAAGACACACTTTCGTGACCAATTCGTGACCTGTCCACCCTCTAAGATTTTAGGTCACGGAATGTCCAAAATTGGCGGTTTGTTGTCTTGATTTGTCCGTACTGCAAATATCTCATTTTCAGTTTATCAATTTAAGTTTGTAACTAAAAAAAGAGATTATGAGAAGTACTTTTAAGCTACTCTATTTCGTCAAACGAAATGCAGTAAAGAAGAACGGTAATGCACCGATTATCGCACGTATCACTATCGACCAAGTTGTAGCCCAGTTTAACACCAAACTGGAAATAAATCCGACTCACTGGAGCGTGGAATTAGGCAAGGCTTCCGGCAGAACCGCAGAAGCCGTACACATCAATTCCATGCTGGAAAGTATTCGTAGCACAGTTCATCAACATTACCATGCGTTAATGGCGCAAGACGGATATGTAACCGCAGAACTGGTAAAGAACGCTTTTTTAGGTAAGATAGCAAGGGAACGGACTTTGATAGAGTTCTTCAAACAGCACAACGAGCAGTATTTGCAAAAGGTCAAAATGAATACCGCAGACAAGACCTATTCACGTTATGAACTGACAAAGAAACGGCTTATGGAGTTTATGAAGTTTAAATACTCCGTTTCCGATATGCTCATTAAAGATATAAATGTGGTATTCATTGAAGATTTCCTGTTGTTTATCAAGAATAACTATGGGTGCAGCCATAATACGGCTATGAAGTTCATACAACGTTTTCGCACGGTAGTAAACTTTGCCAAGAATACGGGTTTAGTGACTGCCGACCCTTTTGGGAGTTATCGGGTAAGGTTTGAACGTACCGATAGGGATTATCTGACTATGGAAGAAATTACCACCATTTACAACCACGAGTTTAGCTCTAAACGGTTGGAGCAGGTACGTGATTTGTTCATTTTCAGTTGTTACACGGCACTTTCATACATTGATGTATGCGAGTTAAGGCAGGAGGACATTCGCACCGGATTTGACGGTAATTTGTGGATTATACGGAAAAGACATAAAACAAATGTTACATCTACTGTCCGATTGCTGGATATACCAAAAGCCATATTGGAAAAGTACAGAGACAAATTGCCAAACGGTAAGATTTTACCAGTTATCAGCAATCAGAAAATGAATGATTACTTAAAAGAAATCGCAGCCATTTGCGGGATTGAAAAGACCTTGACCTACCATGTAGCCCGGCATTCGTGCGCCACTTCGGTGCTGCTCGCAAACGGTGTTCCCATTGAAACTGTATCTAAGATTTTAGGTCATACCAACATCAGAACTACTCAAATTTATGCGAGGATTACCGATTTGAAAGTAAGTGGCGACATGGAAATGTTGGCTCAAAAACTGGACGTTCCAAATCGTACTGCCAGCCGTTGAAATCGTGTTATCGTCAGATAACAGCAAGGTGTGATTTGTGGCACACAAATCTGTTTTCCGTGCCGCAAAACACCTTGGGCAAATTCACTCCAAAGTCGTGTTGCCAATGAAAGAAAGACATTTCCTAACTAAAGATTTTTTCGCTCGTCGGGACGGGTGGTCCCGCCCCTTGCCGCTGGGCGTTCCCCGACCGATGAGTTTATTTTTGTAATTCTGCAATCTTGTTTTATTGAAATATTGATAGCCTGATTGATTGAAAGCAAGATTTCAAGAAAACTGGATTGATTGAAAACAATAAACCATTCAATATTGATTGAAATACTGAATGGTTTATTTATTATCAAGAATATAATTACTTGCGAAAAGAAAATAAAACTCGCATCATGTATCGTTTTCATCCATTCTTCGGAGCAGACTTTTTTGCAATGTCTCCAAATACCGAGTTCTATTTATTTTACGGCTTCGCATTTCCAAATAAGAATGATATAAATCACCAATATCTATACTGAACACATTTTCAAAATATCCTGCAATCTCTTTTAAAGTAGCCGTTCCTTTATTAAAATCCCCATTCGCTTCTAAAGCATAAATCAGTTCTACCAACGCCCTTTTAGAGCCAGTCCAACGCAAAATACTTTCTACAACCTGTCCGTTATCCGCTTTGCGCTGTACAATACGCTCCAATTCCTGCAATCTGTTAGTCAAATAGATTTTCAACAGTTCGTTAGTAATAATTTTAGCCACTTTAAAATCATATCCGGTTGAATATAGAGGGTCTTTATCAATATGGGAACTGTCTGTACATATTCGTAAATCATTTTGATTTCGGGTAAAATAGTATCTATCCAAATAAGTAGATTTAGAACGGTAATACTGGTAAAAGTCCAAATTCCTACTGAAATAGAATGTTAAACTATTTAGGGATATTCAGTTAATGGCTAACTGATTATTTGGCAGAGTTATAGATATTTTGTAACTTTACAAAGAACCCCCGATGAACCCATCACGGGCTTATTCGGGGGTAATTCTTAAAAATAAATGTTCGTGAAGTTACGAAAAATATCTGAGATTACGGCCACGTTGCCGTTTACCGAGTTCGATTTTATGCAAAAATATCGCGAGAGTTTTGCCGTAAGCGAGCTCGGGCGCATCCATGCGCAACTGCCATTGAAGGAGCTGGCAGAGAAAATCCGCTCGCATTTTCCCAAAACGCATCCTCAAGGCAACACGCCGATGTTCCCGCCGGAGGGAGAGGTGGCGCTGATGTTCCTCAAACCATATACCGGACAATCGGATGACGGCCTGATCGAGATGCTCAACGGCAACATACACATGCAGATGTTCTGCGGGGTGCTCATAGATCCCGCCAAGCCCATAAAGAACGGCAAGATAGTCAGTGCTATCCGTCAGCGCATAGCCGGAGTTCTGGACATCAGAGAACTGCAGAAAATCCTGTATGGCAAATGGGGCGGCTCGCTGAGAAACAAGGATTTGTGTCTGACCGATGCCACCTGCTACGAGAGCCATCTGCGGGTCCCGACAGATGTAAAACTGTTGTGGGAATGCTGCGAGTGGCTTCAATCTCTAATTGCAAAGACCTGCAAGGCGCAGAAGGAACGGCTGCCGCGCAACAAGTATCGTGATATTGACCGCGCAAGACTCACCTATGCCAAGCATCGCAAACACAGCAGGGCGGCCACTGTCAAACTCCGCCGTCGATTGCTCGGCTTGCTTTCCAAACAGATAGGGCAATGGAACAGAATCTGCAAGATACACACCGTTGACATCGCGCTCACCGCCGAGCAAAGCAAGCGTCTCTTCGCTCTTAAAGAGGTGTATCGACAGCAGAGAGCGCTTGCTCAGAAAAAGGAGGTGAAGAAACGCATCGTCAGCATAGACCGTCCGTACATCCGGCCCATCGTCAGAGGCAAGGAGAACAAGCGAGTGGAGTTCGGAGCCAAGGTCAACAACATCCAGATTGATGGAATATCATTCATCGAGCATCATTCCTTCGAAGCCTTCAACGAGGGCGTGAGATTACAGGAGTGTATTGAATATCAACAGGAATTGACCGGAGTCAAAGTCGCCAAAGTCGGAGCTGACACCATCTATGCCAACAACGACAACCGGCGGTACTGTACCGAAAACGGCATAACGACATGTTTTGTCCGCAAAGGCCCGAAGCCAAAGGATGAAAACACCGACATAAGCACAGCCCGACGAATAATCGGGACACTGCGCTCTACCGCCATGGAGGGCAGCTTCGGAAACCAGAAACAGCACTACGGTGTCAGCCGGATTGCTGCACGCAACTCCCGCAGCGAGACGCTGCTGCTCTTTTTCGGCATCCACATGGCAAATGCCGCAACGCTTGCCGCCCGACAACTCGCCATCGAAGAAAAGAAGAAACAGCGAGCGTGAAAAATCATACTGTCACCTCACCTCCGAAACATATCGGAGGCGAATCAGTGTATTCCTATCTGTCCGAAATGTCATATTTTATGCGCCGAGAATTGAAAATTTGCCCTCATAATCAAAACAGCACCGCCATAGGGCGACCACGCTCCATTTTCAGCTTGAAAAATCAAGCCATTAACTGAATATCCCTATTTAGTTCATTGTACAGATATTCTTTTTGCGCAACATCACTACCTGTTGGGAATTTACTTTCTATAACATAAATTTTGTTGTAGTACATATATTTACTTAATACTTCCGGCTTTAGTTCTTTAAAGAAATAGATTTCTTCCGCCTCGTCCCTAAACTGATAATTTACTGTATGCTTCCTAAGTTCATCACACAAAGGTCTAATAAAACGCATCATGTGTAACGCCCTATCAATCCCTATACATTCGTCAGAATTAGAAATATTTAGGGATATTCAGTTAATGGCTTGATTTTTCAAGCTGAAAATGGAGCGTGGTCGCCCTATGGCGGTGCTGTTTTGATTATGAGGGCAAATTTTCAATTCTCGGCGCATAAAATATGACATTTCGGACAGATAGGGATACACTGATTCGCCTCCGATATGTTTCGGAGGTGAGGTGACAGTATGATTTTTCACGCTCGCTGTTTCTTCTTTTCTTCGATGGCGAGTTGTCGGGCGGCAAGCGTTGCGGCATTTGCCATGTGGATGCCGAAAAAGAGCAGCAGCGTCTCGCTGCGGGAGTTGCGTGCAGCAATCCGGCTGACACCGTAGTGCTGTTTCTGGTTTCCGAAGCTGCCCTCCATGGCGGTAGAGCGCAGTGTCCCGATTATTCGTCGGGCTGTGCTTATGTCGGTGTTTTCATCCTTTGGCTTCGGGCCTTTGCGGACAAAACATGTCGTTATGCCGTTTTCGGTACAGTACCGCCGGTTGTCGTTGTTGGCATAGATGGTGTCAGCTCCGACTTTGGCGACTTTGACTCCGGTCAATTCCTGTTGATATTCAATACACTCCTGTAATCTCACGCCCTCGTTGAAGGCTTCGAAGGAATGATGCTCGATGAATGATATTCCATCAATCTGGATGTTGTTGACCTTGGCTCCGAACTCCACTCGCTTGTTCTCCTTGCCTCTGACGATGGGCCGGATGTACGGACGGTCTATGCTGACGATGCGATTCTTCACCTCCTTTTTCTGAGCAAGCGCTCTCTGCTGTCGATACACCTCTTTAAGAGCGAAGAGACGCTTGCTTTGCTCGGCGGTGAGCGCGATGTCAACGGTGTGTATCTTGCAGATTCTGTTCCATTGCCCTATCTGTTTGGAAAGCAAGCCGAGCAATCGACGGCGGAGTTTGACAGTGGCCGCCCTGCTGTGTTTGCGATGCTTGGCATAGGTGAGTCTGGCGCGGTCAATATCACGATACTTGTTGCGCGGCAGCCGTTCCTTCAGCGCCTTACAGGTCTTTGCAATTAGAGATTGAAGCCACTCGCAGCATTCCCACAACAGTTTTACATCTGTCGGGAACCGCAGATGGCTCTCGTAGCAGGTGGCATCGGTCAGACACAAATCCTTGTTTCTCAGCGAGCCGCCCCATTTGCCATACAGGATTTTCTGCAGTTCTCTGATGTCCAGAACTCCGGCTATGCGCTGACGGATAGCACTGACTATCTTGCCGTTCTTTATGGGCTTGGCGGGATCTATGAGCACCCCGCAGAACATCTGCATGTGTATGTTGCCGTTGAGCATCTCGATCAGGCCGTCATCCGATTGTCCGGTATATGGTTTGAGGAACATCAGCGCCACCTCTCCCTCCGGCGGGAACATCGGCGTGTTGCCTTGAGGATGCGTTTTGGGAAAATGCGAGCGGATTTTCTCTGCCAGCTCCTTCAATGGCAGTTGCGCATGGATGCGCCCGAGCTCGCTTACGGCAAAACTCTCGCGATATTTTTGCATAAAATCGAACTCGGTAAACGGCAACGTGGCCGTAATCTCAGATATTTTCCGTAACTTCACGAACATTTATTTTTAAGAATTACCTCCGAATAAGCCCGTGATGGGTTCATCGGGGGTTCTTTGTAAAGTTACAAAATATCTATAACTCTGCCAAATAATCAGTTAGCCATTAACTGAATATCCCTATTTATTTCGGTCTGTATCTGAAAGAGTAATTTACTAACGTAGCTTTTAATTGCTGCATATTCCATACTCACAACATATTGCGCTATAACACAATGTTATAAAGATAACCTAATACAATAATAAATAAGGTTATCAATCCAAAGAATATCCCTATCAGCCGCCAAGTCATTACTTTTTTCAACAGCGTAGCTTCGGGCAATGACAGCCCAACAACTGCCATCATAAAAGCAAGCGCAGTTCCTATGGGGATACCCTTAGCTACAAAAACTTCAATTATCGGTACTATTCCGGCAGCATTGGCATACATTGGAACTGCCAACACTACTGATAAAGGAACTGCAAACCAATTATCCTTAGACATATACTGCTCAAAAAATCCTTCCGGTACATAGCCGTGCATAAATGCACCGATACCGATGCCGATAAGGATATACAGAAGTACACCTTTGACAATGCCCCATGCTTCTTGCATGATAATCGGCAATCGTCTAAAGAACGGAGTATGCTCTTTTTCCCATGTTCCGGAGTCGGAAGTTGAGTTTTGCTGAATTTGTTTTACCCAATCACTCAAATAAGGCTCCAATTTCATCTTGCCCAAAATAAATCCACCTACCATACCTAACATAGGGATATTCAGTTAATGGCTAACTGATTATTTGGCAGAGTTATAGATATTTTGTAACTTTACAAAGAACCCCCGATGAACCCATCACGGGCTTATTCGGAGGTAATTCTTAAAAATAAATGTTCGTGAAGTTACGGAAAATATCTGAGATTACGGCCACGTTGCCGTTTACCGAGTTCGATTTTATGCAAAAATATCGCGAGAGTTTTGCCGTAAGCGAGCTCGGGCGCATCCATGCGCAACTGCCATTGAAGGAGCTGGCAGAGAAAATCCGCTCGCATTTTCCCAAAACGCATCCTCAAGGCAACACGCCGATGTTCCCGCCGGAGGGAGAGGTGGCGCTGATGTTCCTCAAACCATATACCGGACAATCGGATGACGGCCTGATCGAGATGCTCAACGGCAACATACACATGCAGATGTTCTGCGGGGTGCTCATAGATCCCGCCAAGCCCATAAAGAACGGCAAGATAGTCAGTGCTATCCGTCAGCGCATAGCCGGAGTTCTGGACATCAGAGAACTGCAGAAAATCCTGTATGGCAAATGGGGCGGCTCGCTGAGAAACAAGGATTTGTGTCTGACCGATGCCACCTGCTACGAGAGCCATCTGCGGTTCCCGACAGATGTAAAACTGTTGTGGGAATGCTGCGAGTGGCTTCAATCTCTAATTGCAAAGACCTGTAAGGCGCTGAAGGAACGGCTGCCGCGCAACAAGTATCGTGATATTGACCGCGCCAGACTCACCTATGCCAAGCATCGCAAACACAGCAGGGCGGCCACTGTCAAACTCCGCCGTCGATTGCTCGGCTTGCTTTCCAAACAGATAGGGCAATGGAACAGAATCTGCAAGATACACACCGTTGACATCGCGCTCACCGCCGAGCAAAGCAAGCGTCTCTTCGCTCTTAAAGAGGTGTATCGACAGCAGAGAGCGCTTGCTCAGAAAAAGGAGGTGAAGAAACGCATCGTCAGCATAGACCGTCCGTACATCCGGCCCATCGTCAGAGGCAAGGAGAACAAGCGAGTGGAGTTCGGAGCCAAGGTCAACAACATCCAGATTGATGGAATATCATTCATCGAGCATCATTCCTTCGAAGCCTTCAACGAGGGCGTGAGATTACAGGAGTGTATTGAATATCAACAGGAACTGACCGGAGTCAAAGTCGCCAAAGTCGGAGCTGACACCATCTATGCCAACAACGACAACCGGCGGTACTGTACCGAAAACGGCATAACGACATGTTTTGTCCGCAAAGGCCCGAAGCCAAAGGATGAAAACACCGACATAAGCACAGCCCGACGAATAATCGGGACACTGCGCTCTACCGCCATGGAGGGCAGCTTCGGAAACCAGAAACAGCACTACGGTGTCAGCCGGATTGCTGCACGCAACTCCCGCAGCGAGACGCTGCTGCTCTTTTTCGGCATCCACATGGCAAATGCCGCAACGCTTGCCGCCCGACAACTCGCCATCGAAGAAAAGAAGAAACAGCGAGCGTGAAAAATCATACTGTCACCTCACCTCCGAAACATATCGGAGGCGAATCAGTGTATCCCTATCTGTCCGAAATGTCATATTTTATGCGCCGAGAATTGAAAATTTGCCCTCATAATCAAAACAGCACCGCCATAGGGCGACCACGCTCCATTTTCAGCTTGAAAAATCAAGCCATTAACTGAATATCCCTAACATAATACCGCTAATCACATAAATAGGGATATTCAGTTAATGGCTAACTGATTATTTGGCAGAGTTATAGATATTTTGTAACTTTACAAAGAACCCCCGATGAACCCATCACGGGTGTATCTAACATTTGAAAAGGGACCCGGATAGCATTTGAAAAGGGGACCACCCGGGATGGGGATGCAAAGATAATTATATTTGTTGAGTCATCATTTCCTGAGTTTCTTTCATGCGGTATGATTTGCCTGTCATGTTAAGCAGTATAGCCTTGTGGGTCAGGCGGTCTACCATTGCGGTGACCAGTACTTTGTCGTCAATAATCTCGTTCCAGCGGTTGAAGGCGAGATTGGTTGTGACGACGGTCGTCTTCTTGTCGGTGCGGAGGGAGAGATGGTTAAAGAGCATCTCTGCGCCGGCCTTGTCGCAGGAGACGTATCCGAACTCATCACAGATGACCATGTCGTATCTCTCGAACTTGTTTTCCAGCGACCGGAGTGTCAAAGCGTTGCGGCACTCGCGTATCTGCGTGAGCAGTCTTGGCACGGATGTGAACAGCACCGAGTGTCCGGCATTACATGCGGCGATACCGAGAGCTGTCGCCAGATGAGTCTTGCCTGTTCCGGGATTGCCGTATAGAATGAGGTTGCGTCCGTTTTTGATGAAGTCGAGTGTCTCGAGTGTCGGGAGCGCTTTCCGGGCATCGGCGGGCAGAGCGTCGGTGTCGATTTCGTTAAGATAGCGAAGTTGCGGGAACCCTGCGTTTTTGATGCGGTGACGGCGCTGGTTTTCAGAGCGGTTCTCTTTTTCGCGCCGGAGCAGTTCGGCTGTAAACCGCCATAGGTTCCATTGTTCGTCGGCGCTCTGCTGTATAAGCAGGTCGATGTCGCGCCGCACAAGCGGGAGTTTAAGGTCGAAAGCGCATGAGCGAATGAGCTCCCGAAGTCCGTCACGGTCTGTTTCATGTATGTCTGTCATTGTCATTCAGTGTATTGGTTGTTTTTTGGGGGGGTATTCAGTCTGCCTGCGATGCGCGGGTATATTCCATAAATGATGAAAGCATGTCAAGGGTATGGCTTGCCGAACTTTCTATTTCAGCCTGTTGCGGGTCGGGAACGTTCGTTGCCGCGATATCGGCGGTTGACTGCATATGTCCTTCCGCCGAGATCATCTGAGCCTGTATCTGTTCAGATGAGAGGCGCTGGAGCCCGCGGGACGAAAGACTTGTGGCGGCACGGACGATGTCAGTGTATGCCAGATTGTTGTCGCGGGTGAACACAAGCAGTTCTATGAAGCTTCGCGGAGACTCGCGGAAGTGTTCGCGGTAAAGCGCCGCCACCGACGGATGTACCTGTTGCAGAGCCACAGACCGCCCCAGAGCGGCCGGTTTGCGCAGGAATGTACCCAGATAATGCATCAGGTCGATGACCCAGTCGCCGGAGCGTCGGCTTCGGGCATGATTGGCCACCTTGTCGCGTCCGTAAAGCACCACGATGCGCTCGGAATACAGCTTTACCGCCACCTGCGAGCCCACCAGACGGTCGGGCACAGAGTAGTGCACTCCGTCAACGGTTATCGTTGAATACTTTCCGACGCGGTACAGCCGCTGCTCGAAGCAGCCGATGTCACCGTGGTCCAACGGACGTAGCGCCGCCAGATCGGCCTGTATGCGCAGGCGTTTTTCTTCCGCCGACATGTTGGACGCCTCTGTGTTGAGCCTGTCGCAGACTGCCGCCAGATGCGTCTGCGCGGCATCCAGGGAGTCAAACCGGACCTCGAACGAGAATGCACGACGCCGGATATATTCCACCGAACGTTCCACCTTGCCTTTTTCCCATCCCGAGCGAGGGTTGCAGAAATGGGGTGTGAAACAGTAGTGTACCTCCATGCGCAGCAGCGCATCCGTGTGCTCGCGGTCGCGCCCGAGGAACTTCTTTACGGCGGTACGCATGTTGTCATAGGCCATCACGCGCGGGGTGCCCCCCAACTCCCGGAAGCAGTTGCGGTGGGCTTCCATAAGAGCCAGGGTATCTTCGCGCGAAAACAGATATGCCTTGCGCATATTGCTGTGGTCGAGGGTGAATACCGCCATGTGAAGGCGAGTCCTGACTCCACCGATCCACAGGGTAAGCACGCCCCAGTCGAACTCGCAACGGAATCCAGGCTCATAGTCCTGACGGATATATGCCTTTGCAGGCTTTTCTTGCGACTTCGGCGCTGCCTCCAGCGCACGGACATACTGACATACTGTGGAATAGGCGATACGCACGCCATCGTCCTGAAGACGTCGCCACATATCGAGCTTGCGCATCTGCTGCTTGTGCAATCCGGCAGCGACGTTCTCCCGGTTGCGGGCGATAAAACCATCGATGCGACGGCGGACATCATCGGTCACAACACGCCTGACGCGTCCGCTGCTGTCATACTTCGGCCTGGTCAGCAGATAATCGTCAACCTCCCGCTCTGTCGGTGACGGGCCGGCCTCTCTCTCGAACTCGCGCAGATACTTGCGCACGGTCTTGCGGCTCATGCCGTTGCGGCGCGCTATCTCGCGGATGCTCATCCCCTCGCGGCGATGAGACAGAATAATGGATGTTTTTTCCTCCATGTGTAGCATTTTGTGGAATCGTTGATGTCGTTCTTTCTAATCAACGATATCCGGTTGAACTTACCCATGGGGTGGGTCCCTTTTCAATTGCTCTACCTGGGTCCCTTTTCAAATGTTAGATGCACCTTTATTCTTATCCGATTGTTTTTTTGCGAAGTCCTTTCCATATTGAGAACACCGAGTAAACGATTCTCTGTATGGTGTCGAGGTTTCGGGCAGCTCTCGACGACTTGCGTTTTATATTGTCCTGCTGAAGATTGTGGTCCAGCCCCCAGTGCATGCATTCTATCGACCAGTGGTTGCGTACGATGGTTCCGGGCTGCGGAGTATCCGTGGGCATACTGCTGACGTACAGGCGTTTTTCTGAGGTGTGTACTCCTGTTGACTTTTTGACTGTGGAGGATTCATACTCTATGATGGTCATGTTTCCGCCCCATTTCTTCTTGTCTGCGATAATGTCCGGTCCGTCATATACGCGGTAGGTTCCCGTCTCTATCCTTCCGTGGGCCAGTTCGGGACCTTCGGTGTAAGAATATACCGGTGTGTGTTCCACCGGCCTGTCCTCAATGCCGTATCGCAATGACGGCTGGCTGGCTTTGAGTTCTATCAGAAAGTCTCCGCCTTTCTTTCTGATTTTCTCGACAATGTCCTTCTGCATAGACATGGCGTCGGCTGTGACAATCTTTCCTAAGATATCTATTTTATCAAGAAGTATCGGTACGGCCTTTATCCCGTTGCTCTTTTCATTACAGGCTTCGGTGGCGATTGTTATGCCGGTGTTGAACGAATAGGCCGAGACGATATCCGGGCTACGCCCGTTTTCCTGAACGGTGCCGCGCTCGGCCTTGCCGTCCACACAGACTATCTCCCTGTCACGACATGCCTTAAACAGTTCGTTATGGAAGTTTTCGGCAAATACCTGCATACTGTCCGCCATGGCCGGGTCATCGATGCCGTTCTCTACCCGGCAAAGGGTTGCCACCGATGGAATCCCATTCTTCAGCATCCCCATTTTACGGAATTTATTAAGATTATATTTGCCGAACGCTATTATATCGGAACGTCCGACATGCCCGCACGTCCGTCCGAGTATCATCAGAATGATGATGTCGTTGAGTCGATGCCGGATGTTTCCTTTGTCGCATCTGCGGAAATCAGGGACTGAGGCGGCAAAATCCATCAGCCGTTCCGGAATACTGCCCTGTGGAACGAATTTATTACTTTTGCGGTGTGATTGAGCTTATGCGCGTCAATCGAAAGGCTTTGGTCAAGTGGCTCCATTTTTATGTAACTGTTTGATATTCACCCATAAAGTTACTGAAAATCTACCACTTGACCAAATTTTTAATACACTTATTTTCTTGAAAATAAGTGGTTAAGCTCTCTCCATCCGAACTGCCCTCGCTATAAAATAACACATTTCTCGACAATGAGACGGAATCTTAAATGAAAGAACCGTGTGTTTAGTATGGTATGTTTAGAAAATATTTTAAAAAAAGCGACAAAAAAATTTGGACAATTCGAAAAAAGTCCATACCTTTGCATCGCTTTTGAGAGATAACACTTCTCAAAACTAAAGAACGATTCGCTAGCTCAGCTGGTAGAGCACAACACTTTTAATGTTGGGGTCCTGGGTTCGAGCCCCAGGCGGATCACGAAAGGGTTCGGAAGAACACCGCAAAGCACTGAAATCAGTTGATTTTCAGTGCTTTTTCTTTTTGGTGAAATTGCAGGATAACGCAGAATATTACCTACAGGCGTGTACAAAACGTGTACATCGTGTTTCGTGTACAAAAATGTACACGGTTACACGGAAAGGCCCGCAACAGGTTGAGGACTGCACATTTGCAGAAATTCAACTTTGAAAAAGTGGGGTTCTGCGGGCGGGAACGCGACCCTCGACCCACAATTCGGGTGTGATACGGCTAATTTTAACTTTATTTAAGATTTGGCCTTGTCCGATGATTTTGTCAGTCGTCCCTGCTGTGGTCTTCCCCATTCTGCCGTGTGAAATTCGTGTACAATGTTAAATCTCGCTGAAAAATCGGCCGGATGTACACGGTTACGCCACCGCCGGAGTATCATGTTCCGAAGCGCATTTGGAATCCGGGTTAAAAATGAGTATCTTTAAGTAACCATTAAACCCGTAAGTAACATGACAAACAACCCTTATTTCACCCTGACCTTCTTCACAAGGAAGCCAAGGTCGGAAGGCTACACCGACCACAAGGTGTATGTCAGAATTTCAGTGGCAGGTCAGCAGACTGACCTCGCCATAGGCCGCTCGGTCAATCCTGAAAACTGGGACCAGAAACGCAAGCTCTCGAAAGGTCGCTCCCGGCGCGATCTGGAGCTGAACAAGTACCTCGATGAGATACGGGCCAGATTCTGCGAGATTCATACCAATCTCGTCCGTGAGAAGAAACTCGTCAACCCTATTGTTATGCGCGACCTGTTTCTCGGCAAAGTTGAGAAGCCTAAGATGCTATGTGAGATTTTCACTGAATCCAACGTAAAGAGAAAAGAGGAAATGGAACGCGGCGATATGGTCAATGCAACCTATCTGCGCTGGGAACGTTGCGTAACATACCTCGGTGAGTTCCTGCGTCTGACTATGAATGTCGATGATATTCCGGTAAGGGATGTCACGGCAGGAATGATAGATGATTTCGAGCATTTTCTGCGTGTCAGCAAGAACTGCGCCAACAACACGGCTGTGAAGTACCTCCGCTATCTCAAGAACACTATCCAGTATGCCATCGCGCATAAGTGGATAACAGAAGACCCGTTCATCGGCAGGAAGTTCCACCGCACTCAGGCGAAACGCCAATTTCTGACTGAGGCTGAGATTATGGAGATTCTCAAACTCGACTTCTCCATGATGCCGCGTCTGGAACTTGTCAGGGACACATTCGTGTTCTGCTGCTTCACCGGCCTTGCATTCTGCGATATAAAATCGCTTCAATGGAGCGACATAGAGAAAGACCGCGACGGCAATATGTGGATACGCAAGTCCCGCGAGAAAACCGGCGAGTTGAGTATCATACCGATGTTGGAGGTACCGCGTCAGATAACCGACAAATATGTCAACCATCCCGTTGCAGTATCTACAGGAGTAGTACTTCCCGTATGTTCCAATCAGAAAATGAACGCTTATCTCAAAGAGATTGCGGATCTCGCAAAGATAACCAAGCCTCTGACCACCCATATCGCGCGACACACTTTCGCGTCTCTGTCGCTCAACAACCATGTCCCTCTCGAATCAATCCAGAAGATGCTCGGACACAGCGACATCAAGACAACGCAAATCTACGCAAAGATTCAAGACCAGACCGTCTATGAGGATATGCAGACCATGCGCAACCGATTTGACAGACTGAGCATTAACAGATGACATCAATATCAGATAACTGAAAAGGGAGAGCTACCGGTCGATTCGGTAACTCTCCCTTTTAATATTTGGGTATGTAGATTGAGGACAAGTATTCCGCTATATCCTTTTCTTCATAAAGTATCTTTCCGTCAAGACGATAGAACGGAATAATGCCTCTGTCGCGGAAGTCCTGCAATGTTCGGCGCGAAATGCCAAGTCTTTCCGATAATTGGGCATCGGTCATAAAGCGTTTGCCCATCAGGAATGGTTTATATTCCAATGCTATTTCCTCCAGCATCTCAATATTTCGCCTTCCCATCGAGAGGAATTTTCTTATAACGTCATGTTCTTTGTCATATATTTCTTTCACTCTTGCCTTTGTTTATTTTTGAATATACGTCCTCTGACTTGTAAAAACATTTCCGTCCATGTTTGACGTAGCCGAGTTGTCCGAGCGTTTTCATAGTTCTCACTTTCCGGGTTGAAACACATAGCAGTTCCGCGACGGTCTCAGTTGGAATCCATTTGCCGGATTGGATTGAGCGGCACTTCTCATACATCGCCGCAATCAAAAGGGACTGATACTCCATTATCTCGAACATTGCATCAAGTGCCTCTTTGTCGATTCTTACGTATTCCAATGTTTAGCGGTTTCAATTGTGACCGAGTGAAAAAAGAAGGCGGAGTCCCCTCCGCCTTCAACCACTAAATCCGCAAGTCGTATGTTACATAGACTGCGATTCGATTGCGAATTTAGTGAATTATTTTCAAACGGCGGTTATTTTCAGTATAATTTGGCTTCAATCGGGGCGAATGACAGCCCTTTGCCCTTGCCGCGCACAACGATGTCGTAGAACTCATGGCCGTGACGGTTGGTGAACATTATCTGCGATGTGTAGCCGTGGGTCAGAAGGCTGGCGACCTCCTTGTCGGTGAACTTGTGGCCCATGAACTGCAAAGGCATGGTGAATCCGCAGACATGGCATTTCGCAACGCGGGGATAGCGGATGACCGAGTGTCGGCCGCATATCGGGCAGACATGGATATCTACCTTAGCCGGGAACAGACGGTGGTCGGTGATGAGCTGTTCGGTCTTGTTATAGATCCATTTGCCATACTCATTCATGAGCTGCGCTCCGCCGACACTGTTCTTGCGGTCGCCGTAGAGCCGTTCAACCTCTACCTGATATGCCATAAGGTGACCGAGGGCATAAGTTGCGTTGAAGGTTTCAAGCAGGAGATTTCCCTCGCCGGTGATTGCCGGTTCACCGCATACGTCCAGAAGAAGGCGGTTGTCGCGGAGACGGTCGAATGCGTCCGCCACATCATGGTGTGCCAATGTGAAAGGCATACCGGGATTGTATTTGTCCGACAGTGAACGGAGCAACATTGAGATGGCGCAGAGAAGGTCGTTCATCTTGGGCGCGGTGGGAGCCACTGAGGTGTGGGAGAACTGGGATTTACCGGTGAGTTTCACTTCCACGACTTTCGGCACCTTGATGTCGGGAGTGTAAGGGATAGTTCCATAGAACGGTTCGCCGTTGATTTCCACCTCGATAACCAGCTCGTTCACTGCGGTAGGGCCGGCAAGGTTGGCATAGAAGCGAGAACGGATAAGGTCATATACACGCAGTTCATCACTGTCGAGGAACAGAGGCTTGTTGCCAGAGATGATGATGCCATGATTGCCGGAGATTGTACCGTCAGCGGCAAAGGGATACTTCCTGCACCATTTGTAGCGGCGGAGTTCATCGCGCAACGATTCGGGCAGTTTTGCGCATGATGTCAGGGGCGACGAGATAAAACCACGCTCATAGAGGCTGACGGCGATGTCGCGGGTGGTTGAGAAATTGAGGTTAAGTTTTTCCCATGCCTCGCTCTGGAACGTGGCGAGAGTGAAGAGTGCCGGAGCCGGACTCATCTCGGTGTCGAGCATAACATCGGAAGCCTCGACTGTCGCCGGAACAGAAAGAGTCTTGTATGCTTCCGCTGCCTCATCTTTGGTGGAGAATGTCGAGCAGGGATAGAATTTGACATCCTTGCCGAGAACCACGCCGCTCACCATAACGGAATGGGTGGTGACGGAAACGTGTTGGCCACGGGCTTCTGCGTCAGATTCAAGATAGTTCTTGACGGCGGCAAGTACAAGCACATCCTGACGGCAGATAGGCGACTTCATTTCCTTGAACAGAGTGCGATAGGCTTCTGAAACATTGTACTCGAAAGCCTCGTCCATCGCCATGCCCACCAGTCCCGTCTGGGAGAGATTATGGAATTTCCGTCCCCACTGGCGGGTCTTGAAAGCCGACTTGATTGCCTTGCGCTCCAGACGGGTCAGGAACATACGGCTTGTGGGTGCGCCGACCTTGAAGAAACGGCAGATGTTGGCGAAACGTCCCTGAGCATCGGCTCCGCCGTCGGAAGCGAAAATTACCTCATCGCCGCCACGGATAAGTTTGCCGATATAGTCGGCGTAGGTCTTGTCCTCGGTCGAGATTCCGTAACGTCCGTTCTCATTGGGAGTATGGCGGATACCGTAGGTGTAGCGTTCCGGCACGATGGGGAGGGCGTCCTTGCCGGGAAGCACTCCGAGTCCGAAGGGACGGATGAAGTCAGGAGTGACGGTGATGACAGCGATGTCATTGTTGTAGATTACGCCGGGGACGGCTACATTGGTGGTTACGTTAAGGGCGCGGGCGATGGCTGAAGCCACGGGAGCGGCCTCGGTAATTATGACTTTCATGTCTGAAAATTTTTTAGAGTTTGTAAATTGGGTTTGTTGAAGGCTGACACTCTCAGCCGGGAGGTTTGGAGAGAATGACACGGGGAGTTCGCGACCTCCCCATGTCGGCGGAAGGATTGCCATATCATCGCTTGCGCACGCGAGGGAATGGCGGTCTGCTCAATCCAGAGCTTGCGGATAAAGTGGTTGAAGGTCAGAGTTTGGGGCCTTTTGGCTTTTGCTGTTTCTTCTGCTCTTCGTTTTTGGGTTCGGTCTGCCCCCTCTGGAGCGGTTCCTTAACCCCTTTTGTGGGTTCGTTGGTCTTACCCTCATTGTTGACAGCATATTGCGTCTTGCTCTCGCTGGCTATGCCGACAACCTTCTCTTTGTCGGGATAGACATAGGTCTGCTTCGGACGCTGCTTTTCAGGGTCAAACTGGAGATAGACCGTGCAGGGATTCCCGTTTCGGTCAGGGATTTCTCCTACCATAATCTGTTTGCCGGCACGATAGTCAGCTTGGGCGGTTTCGGAGAGCGGCACACCTTTCCATTTGGTGAGGTTCTTGATGTTGCCCTCCTTGTCGAGCCATGAGTTGTACTGCTGTCCACCCTGTTCCTGAGATTGCTCCCGCTTCTGGCGGTATTGTTCCGAGTTGACGAAAACCACATCGCGCTTGTCGGCATTGTACTGAAGGTCGGCGGTAAACTTCCGTCCGTTGGGCAGTTCGATATGCTGCTCTCTGATTATGCCTCCGTCTTTGAGGATGCCGATCTGCTTCATGTCAAGTTCGATGTTGGCGACCTTGTTCTTGATGTAGATTTTATCCATGGGGATACTTTCAATCTCATTGGTGAGACGGTCGATGCTGACGAGCGACTTCTTGACCTCCCCGGTTTTCGGGTCGGTGAGGTCAACAGGTCTGCCCAGATTTCCTGTCTTGCGGAGCTGAGCCTTGTCCTCGTCCGTGAAGGTATAGCCTTTATAGGCTTTGTCGAGCTGAGGCTCGTGCTTCACGAAATGAGGCGTGAGGGTAAAACTGCCGTCAGGATTGGACTTGAACGAGAGCCGGGCCTGTGCCTCGAATTTCTCGCCGCCGATTTCCGGTCTCACGGTAAAAAGCTGCGGAGACTTGTGGTTATATACAATCTGCTGCATTGCTCCGGATTTTTCGAGGTCATCTCTCTTGATGCCCCATTGTTTTTCGATGGTGTCCCAGTCAACTTTGTTGGGGTCAACCGGTGCCATCTTGATTGCGGTCGAAGTCTCCTTTGCCGGAGTCTGGTCATGCTGTTCAGTAACCGTCTGTTCCTTTGCCATTGATTTGGTGTCAACCTCAAATGGTTTAAGGAGGTCGGCGTTAGCCACAGGGTCTTGGAGCATATCGGACATTGCCGGGCCGATTTTGTCGAATTCAGTTTCAGGAATCTTGAAGAAACCGAATAGCGAAGGGTTCTTTGCCTGTCGGATGAAGTTCGACATGAAGGCTTCGAGGGGATTCTGACCTTTGGAAAATTTCACAAGGTCACTGAGCTTCGCGGATTTTACATCCGCCATTTTCGGGGTGCCGTCGGGATTCTGTCCCACGACTGCGCCGACCTGCCCTGTTTCGTTGTTGCGGGCAATCAGCACTTCAGATTGTTGCTGTTCTTTGTTTTGTTCCATTAAAATTATTTGGTTAAACATTACGCCGGACTTGCGGCGCGATAATTATCTCTGGGGTGCGGTTGATTCATCTTCAATTTCGTTGGGAACAAAATTGTTGGTGATGTAATCATCGAACTGGTCTTGTGTTACAAAGACAGTGTGTCCGTCTTTGCTTGACCAATAACTGATTTTCTTCTCAGCACGAAGTCGCCGGAATGTCCTCGGACTTTTGTTGAGACCTATGGCGAGGTCTTCAAGCATTATTATCTCTTTGCCTTTGTATTTCAGCTTGGCTTTACCGGACTTTTCGGCTATTTCTTTCAAAGACTCTGTCATTGAGCCGAGAAGAAATACCATTGTTCCTACTGCGTCCATGATCCATTTCTTGAATGGTTCGGACTCCGGATATTGAGGAGGTGGTGAAGTATTCATATCGGGTGTTGTTTAAGTTTTACGATGCAAAGTTACTGCGGCTTTTCTCGGGCATTGTAAGCATCGGATAAGTGCTGATGTTTTATTGTTTCAAATGTCTTATCTTTACTGAAATTCAGATATATATTTCTCTCATTACACTCAAAACCATAAGCAAGTATCAGCGTCTAAGCATACTATCATGCTGCAAGCTCGGCATTTACTACATCCACCATGCTGTCGAGGAAGTAAGTAACGCGGCTACCTTTGGCCGGACAACGGCGTTTTATTCCGTCTCTTGCATTTTGGTATTTCTTCGGGTCGAATTCCAGACCAAAAAGGGAATGGAGACCTTTTTTAATATGCTGCTGTGTCGCTTTACTTCCGCCGTTGATGAGTTTGCAAGCAATTATAAGGTGTATGAGTTCACAGAAGTCTGCATAATTGCCTGTAAAAGTAACTTCTGCCGTAGTTTCCTGCACTTCTTTATTTTCAGTGACAGGGTCTAATGCTATTTTCGCTGATACAGCCATCTCAATCTGATTGAGCAGACATTTGGCTATTTCAAGGATACGCTTTGCATAACGGCTCAACAAGCCCTTAGCATAGCCAAGTATTTCAGCCACTTCGGAAATGAATATTGACAACCCCGTGTGTATTACTCGCCAATGGGTGTTGCTGTGAGCATATTCCACAAGTTCGGCTCTCATATCTGAATAGTGTGCCTTGATGTTGTCTTCATCGCCATCTTCCAACTGGAGAAAGAACTTGGCGTTCAGGAGGGTAAATATTTCCATATCATTTGTCGTTTTGTGTTACGCCAATCCTTAATTCGTTTTATTGAAAATGGTTCGCCGTGAAATTGAATTTATTTTTAGTTGCTTATTATCCAATATATTAACTGCGTAAATATGAGTCTATATGTCTTTTATTAAATTGTTAAAAGTGTTGTTTTTGTTATACACTGTGTTGTATATTCAACATTTTATGACTGCGATTAAGTATGTATTTATCTAAGCAACATGACTTAAAATTGGATGAAATTTAGTAACTTTGCAATGATTATTTGCGAACAAATACCCTATATACATTTGTTATTATGGATGAATTTCTAATCACAACCCAAAATAGTCTTATGAATATAGACAATGATCCACCGAGTAGTCGGCGCCTTCTCATCTATAGTTCCCGGATAGAGGATGGCAAGAAGCTGGAAGAGGTATTTTCCAAAACGGGGACAAAAGTACAGACTACCAATAGTGTCAGCGATGCAAAAAGGATACTCGAAAGAAATGATTTCAGTATGCTTGTTGTGGCAGTCGCAGACAAAGATTGCGATGGAATGAAACTATTGGAATGGACAAATGATACTATTTTAGGTATCAAGAAAGTTGGAATCGCAAAAAATCAATGTGTCGAGCTATATAATAAGGTGTATAAGCTCGGTGCAGACCATCTTTTCTATTTCGACTCGCTTGTAATAGACAAGCTCACACTTGCTATCGAAGAGTTGCATAAGAACGGGAAAAGATGGTTTGAGCGTAAAAGCGGAGGATTTCAGGGATGCTCCAAGAGAATCATTGCTGAATGTAGTTCAGATGCCACATTACTGCTTGCCGGGCCTCATGGCGTAGGCAAAAGTGCCATAGCAAGACTCATACACGATAACAGCCCTCGTCGTTCTGAACCATTCATCGTTGCGGAATGTGCCCATTACATGAGCGCAGCGGAAACAATGGATATATTCCGTGGAAAAGAATTAGGTATCAAGCATCCTCTCTACCGCAACCAACAAGGGTTATTGGCTCAGGCCAACAGAGGAACGCTGTTTATCCATGAGGTATGCCACCTTCCTATCCATGTTCAGGAAGTTCTTGCAACTGTTATCCAACGAGGCGTTTTCACACCGCAGAACCTCACGAAAGAGGTAAAATTCTCAGGTCGTATAATATTCTCGACAAATGTTGATCTCGCTGAAAAAGTAAGAGCCGGTGAATTTTCGGAAGCATTATATCATTGCATACATAGTAATGTATTGCGAGTTCCACCCCTATCAGATTGTCTTGATGATGTGATTCCACTTGCAGAATGCTTCATAAAACAGTATTGCGCCGAAAATGGATTAAGTGTCCCCCGTTTGACAAAAGGGGCTATCAACAAATTGAATAATCACATCTGGGTCAGCAATGTCCGCGAATTATACAGCACTATTGTCCGTGCATGTTCTGAATACAGAGGCGACACCATTGGCAAGGATGATATTACATTGTATGAGACAGAAAAAGAAGTCAGCCATCACTCCCGAAGGTATCGTGTCACCAAAGCCTTACAGCACACGAAGGGAAATAAAGCACAGGCGGCTAAACTGCTCGAAATCAATCGTACAACTCTATATGCGTGGATGAAGGCAGAAGGTATTTCAAAGGATTATAGATAAGGAATTGAATGGCGACGCTCTATTTTTCAAGAGTGTCGCCATTCAATTTATCTACAATTTCGGGCCGGCGGCGCGGAACCCTCCGGGGGGAGTTATGCCACAACCACCAATTATGATGCGGGAACTTAACGGTTCCCGTTCTTTGTATATGGTTGTCGGCTCTGCCACCATTGACTTCTTGGAGTCCTGACTCTGAGACGGTGCAGGTTCATCGAGTAGCTCTCCGTTGCCTTTTGTCGGCGTGACTACTTTGGCACGGGCGGCTTCCTCAGTATCGCTGGGTTTCAGTTCCGCAGTTATCTTGCGGTCGAGGCTGGCGAGTTCGGATTTGAGCTGCTTCAACTCCTCCTCTTTGCCCCATTGCTTGGCGACAATGCCTTCCAAGATTGGGACATCGGCTTTGAGTTTGGCGGTGCGCTCCTCATATTGCTCAACTATGCCGGGGATTTTCTCCAGTGCGTTGACAAAATTCATACAGGCGGCGTGAGTGTCGCTCATGGCAATGAAGCCGTTGTTGTACTTGTATTTATATGAGCCTTCGACAACGAAGCGGTTCTGCACTCCCTCACGACCGTCAATCAGGGTATGCTCTGATATAATGGAGATTGGGAAGCCATAGACCTCACCAACACGCTGATATTGTCCGTGGGTGTCGGTACGCTGTGCCAGCCCTTGCAGGTGAACTCCCATATTCTGCTCGTCCTTGAACTTGCAGCCATCAACAGTGAGGTTGTTGACGGGGTTGCCATCCTTATCTCGCTGGACTACGGAGGAATATTTTTCATAGTCCGCCTTCATCCGCTCCATAGCCGCTTCGTTGTTTTGAATATCATGGGAAATGGTACTCAGACGGAACTCGGCATCAGCACGGCCCTTTCCAAAGGATTTACGCTCACTCTCCAGTGACGCGATGCGTTTCTCCAACTTGGCTTTATCCAACAGGTCTGTATTGCCGGAGAGGATAGCCATATACTCAGAGAAATTCATGCCTGATTTCTCATCCATAGCACCTTCGTCAATAGTTCTCGCTCCGAGCGCTCCGGATTTCAACTGCGCAATGAAAGTGGCCTTACAATGAAGAAGGTTGAACTTGTAGGAGTCCAGCGATTTCTCTACTGCATAGATGATTACATCCACTTTGTTGTCAGCATATAGTTTGGCAATCTCGTTGCCTGCACGGACTCCTCGACCGTTGCGCTGTTCCAGATCACTTGGGCGCCAAGGTGTATCGGTATGATGAATTGCGACACACCTTTTCTGGGCGTTGACTCCGGTGCCAAGCATTGAGGTAGAGCCGAACAGGACACGAACATCACCGTCGTTGGTCGCCTGAATCACAGCCTTTCTTGACCGCTCAGTCTTGCACTCCTGAATGAAGCGGATTTCATGCGGCGGTATGCCATAGTCCTCAATGAGTTTGCGCTTGACCTCCGAATAGAAGTTCCATTCGCCGGGCTTGTATGTCCCAAGGTCGGAAAATACAAACTGAGTCCCGCGCTGCTCATCATATTTATGGTAATACTGAGAAATCATCTTGGCGCAATGGCTGGCCTTGTTGTTCGGATCATCGGAATAACTGGGGTCAATCATTCTCATGTCGAGAGCCATCTTTCGGGCATAGTCGGTGGCTATGAGCATCTTCGCCTTCTCCTCGGTGTCTGACAATGGCGCACGACCTAAGATTGTGGCATCGCCACTTTTGGCAAACTCCATAAGTTTCTGAATGAAAACCTCCTGCTCCTTTGTCGGAGGGATGTTATGGAGAATCTCATTCTTCATCGGTCGGTCAACACCCACATCTTCTGCGGTTCTATAGTCCGTGATTTCGTTGTAAAAGGCTGCCAACTCCGGCACCTTGATGAAGTAGCGAAAACGCTCCTTCTGTACCAGATTGTTGGTAACATTGAACTCGAAGTCGGTAGTCTTCTTGGCGAATATTGCCGCCCAAGCGTCGAAACACCTTATCTCCTGCCTTTCAAGTTCTTTCGGACGCAGATACTTGAACAATAGATACAACTCTGTCAATGAGTTGGAGATTGTCGTACCACTGAGGAAAGTAGCACCGAGGTCTTTGCCATTCCTCTCTTGGATGGTACGGATTGCATACAACAGGTTGAGTGCCCTCTGGCTTCCCTCACTATTGCCTAGACCTGCCACTCTATCATGGCGTGTGTTGAACATCAGGTTCTTGAAGTTCTGCGACTCATCAACGAAAATGTGGTCGATGCCCATCTGCTTGAAATCCACGACACTATCCTTATTCTGCTCCATCTGATATTGGATGGTGGCTATCTTGGCGGTCAGATTTTCCTTTCGCTTGATAAGACCTTTGAGCATACCACGGGAAATGTCGTGTCCCTGCTGCTTGATGACTTCAAGATTCTCCTCAACCGTATCAAGTTCCGCTTGCAGGATTTGCTGCTGCATTTCCGGCGACTGCGGTATCTTGCCGAACTGGTCGTGCGACATTATCACGCAGTCATAATCGTTGGTCTTAATCTGATTGAAGAAGGCGACTCGGTTATCTGCCTTGAAACTCTTTTCATCGGCGTACAGAATACGGGCATTGGGATAGGCTGTCTGGTAGGTCATGGCAATCTCCGCGACATTCGCCTTCATGCCGATAATCATCGGTTTGTTGGCGAGTCCGAGACGCTTCATCTCATGTGCTGCAATGCACATTATCAGCGTTTTACCCGTACCGACTTCATGGTCGCAGATGCCACCGCCGTTCTGTTTCAGCATCCATATACAATCTTTTTGCGACTGGTATATAGAGCCGATTCCATATCGGTCGCCCAACAACTTCATATTGAGGTCAGGGAATGTCTGATGCGCTCCATTGTAATGTGGACGGACGTAACAGTTGAACTTAGAATTGTAAAGGTCAACCAATCTGTCCTTAAACTCCGGAGACTGAGCATCAAGCCATTCAGAGAAACCATTGCGTATTTCATCAATCTTGGTGTTGGCGAGTTGGATTGCCTCTGAATCCGGTACTTTGATGTCGTGACCATTCTCATCCTTGCCTATTGACTTCTTGATGTCGGGCACTGTGTTGTGCAGGGCGTGTTTGAGAAGGCTCATGCCGTCATATACACGATAGTAGCCTCTGACACAGAACTCCTCCCATATCTTCATATTCTTGCGGCGTGCGTCACAAGAATACTCATCCATTGATGAAGAATAGGCAATTTTCACATCAGTACCATAGAGATGACTCATGTAGGCCGAGTAAATGCCTGTCGGTATCCAGCGTTCACCGAAGTTGAAGTCCAGTTCATCGAAAGTAATCTTTCGTGGAATGGCTTCCTCCAACGCTTTCAACGAGTCTTTGGAAATTTCGATGAACGGTTCTATGCCGTCATAACCGGGGAAATTCTCGATGCGTTTTTCCTCACGGTCAATCCATGCCTTGATGTCCTCCGCTTTCTGAACCACATTTCCGGCGATGAAGCGGTCGGCAATCTCATACTTCTCCACAAGTGGATTGTAATAGATGTGACCTTTGAGAGCATCAAGCAAATCCCATTCATATTCACCGACAATGGATCCGGCAGTCTTGTCAATGCCGAGAAGGTCTGCCATGTAGTCCATATTGACCTCGCCGTATTTATTGAGCGAAGCCATAAGAGCGTCCTGCGGCATCTCAACCGATGTAATTTCATCCTGTGAGAATGAGACCGGATGGTCGAAAATATCAGCCTTTACGAATACACCATTTTCTCCACGTTCAAGGGCAAGAGCGTCGCGACCGTTGGCATCCATGAGAATGAACTTGACATTCTGTTTCTCATTAAGGTTGCCATACTTATCCACGAACTCATCGTAGTAGTCATTGAGGTGTTGACGCAACTCGGTTGAAGCCTCATGCGTCTCGGCCTCGAAGTTGTAGAGCTGCTGATACGTTTCAGAGAGGGTAACATATAGCATTGCTCTTTTCTCCTGCTCTGGTTTGAGTGACAGCGGCGAGAAAGTCGCGCCATTCTTGCGAACCTCCGAGAGAAAACCGACCTGCCCCTTGTCAACGACCATAGAACCGTTGTGGTGGAAGAACTGAATATCCTCCGAGAAAGGACGGGGAGACATATCAAGTTTTGCCGGTTTGGGAGCTTCTGTAGCTACTCTTGGCTTCGGGACAAAATCACCTTTTGATATTTCGATAATAGTGCCGTCTTCGGTGATTGTCTCTTTCTTGGCCGCTTCCATTGCCTGACGTTCAGCCTCCATTTCTGCGAGTTGACGATGGGCGATGCTCATCATCGTCTCGTAGAAGCCATTGATGGGAGGATTGGTTTCCCAATCAAGAGATCCGTAAAATTCCAACTCCTTTTCAGAGAGCGGACGGAATTTCTTTGCCTGAGTGTCGGTTATCGTAACCGTTGGCTTTGGCTTTTCTTCCGGCTGTGCAGGTTTTGGTTGACGTTGTGGCTTGCCGATAGGCTCCAGTTCTCCGAAAAGATTGTAGGCGAACAAACGAGGGTCAGGATTATCATTGTAATCCGGGCTACCAGATGTTTCTATTTCCTTATCGGATGGTATTGGGGTTGGAGGTGGCGTTGGATCATCATCCTTTGGTGCAGGAGAAGGTTCTGGCGGTTCTGGCTTGGGAGGGTCAGGTTTCGGCTGATTCTCTGGCTTCGGAGTGTCGCGCTTCACCGTCTTTTTCTTCATCTTCGGGTCTTCCAACTGCTCACATATAGCGACGCGGTTGCCGGCTCTGACCAGTTTGGGCAGATACACATCGAGAGCATGGTGCGGAAATCCTGCCAACTCTATGCTACTCTTGTCACCATCCATACGGCGAGTAAGGGTAATTCCCAAAACCTCCGACGCTTTGACCGCATCCACACCCATGCACTCGTAGAAGTCACCGACACGGAAAAGAAGAATGGCATCAGGGTGTTTCTTCTTCATCTCCCGATATTGCTGCATCAACGGAGTATCCGCTATACGCTTCGGTTTTTCGACCTTATTTTCAGAGGTTCGTTTTACAGGTTTAGGCGATGGCGGTTCAGGTGTTGGCGGCGTAAGACTCCTATTATTATAGAAGTCCAGATTCAGACGCAGTTTCAGCGACTCATCGAGTGCCGTTCGCATATCGCTGGCGATACCATCAACCCCGCCCTCATGCTTGTAGATGATAGCCGGTTTGCCGAACTGGTCAGTGCCGACCTTTGCCTCAGTGCAGATAACGTTCTGAGGGAATGCCGCAAAATATTTGTTGTTGGGAGCTTTTGTCTCACGGTCAACAATCGACTGGATAAAAAATTCCTCATCAGCCGACAACGCCTTCTTGTTGGTATGCTTCTGAAGAATAATCAAATCAGACCCGGCATCAGTTCCGGCATTGTCTGAAAAGGTATTGTTCGGCAGACGGAAAGCTCCCACAAGGTCAGCACGACGCATCATCTCCATGCGCACAAAGGGGCTGGCGGCATTCATCACCCCTTGCGAGGCTATGAAAGCGACAATTCCACCCTCATGTACGGAGTCGAGCGACTTCAAAAAGAAGTAATTGTGAATAGCCTTAGTTGACTGACGGTAGGCAATCTCTTTGCTTGTCGCATATCGAGGGTCGGCAACCGCAAAGTCCCCAAAAGGAATATTGGAGGCTGCCACATCGAAATATCCCTCAAAATCAGGATCAATCTTCTCAAATCCCTTTATTTCGGCTGAGATTGAGGGATGCAGAGCCGATAATATTTTGCCTGTCAGCAAATCCTTTTCAAATGCCAGAGTCTCTGCTCCGGGGTAGTGTTGCAGAAATGAATCAACGAAAGCGCCTTGTCCGGCAGACGGTTCAAGAAAACTGCCAACTTTTACACCACGCTCCTTCATTGTATCAGCCAAAGCATCAATCACCGGCGAAGGTGTATAGAATGCCGTCAGAACAGACGCTTTCAGCGAGTCCATATAGGCGGCAAACTCCTTGTCATTCTTGGAATAGTCGTGGATAAGGCGGCGAAGTTCAACGGTTGGCGCAAACAATTCAATGTCAGATTTGCTCCATTTGGCTGCATCGGCAAGTTCATTAGCATCGTTGAGTATGCACTTCAACCCACCGAATCCGGCATATCTGCCCAGCGCCTCGCGCTCAGCGGCGGTGGGCGGTCGCTTCTCGACACCGAGACGAAACGCGACGCGAATAGCCTCAATGTTGTTGCGCATTGTTTGCAACCTGTTATAAGCCATACTCCTCAAAGAATAAGGTAATACGGCCAATAACCGTCAGTCGGAATACTTCTCCTTCGGTAGTGTTGAAGAACTCTTCGCCAAGAGTAATTCCTTTGAACTCCTCTTTCAACTCATCAATGAACGTGAAAGTCCAGAACTCAATGGATTCATCTTCAAGTGAGATGTTGTCTTGAAACTCATCAAGCAACAGGCCGCTGATGAAATCGTAAGGTGACATTTCAAATCCGGCATAAAGTGCCGCCATTGCTTTTTCATTGGAAATATACCACTCGTCACCGGCAAGGCGGGATTCAACGAAAACATCGTATGCGTGTTCCGTGCGTGTGGCAATAAACAGATCATCCTCTGCTTCCGGAAATCTATGCTCTGAAAGGTACCGGCGGAGAAAAAGGTTGTAGTAGTCGAGGTCATATCCCCGGCTGTCAAAATGGTTATTTGTCATCAATAAACTTCGATTGATGTTTTCAACCCTTCTGTTGGAGAAGGTGTCGCAATTTAGGGTCAGCATCTATGCGGGCAATCTCATTGTCAACTATATCCCGCACGTCCTGCTTGATTTGGTCGTAGTTCGCCTGAATGTCGGCTTTCATCTTGTGCTTATCCTCCGAGGCATCTTTGAAATCGGTCAGGATTGGAATCGGCACATATTTTTTCATTTCGGCATCGACTTTTTTACTGTCCACGACAATCTCTGCGTGAAAAATCTTCTGGTCAATGCGTTGGTCGATGTTGTCGGAAACCGCTCCGACAAATATTCCCTGTGTCAATGTGGAAATCTTGCTCGGTGGAATAAGCGAATCCATCTGCGTGTTGAATGAGTGGCTTACATCCTGACGATTGATTGATATTGACTGCCGCTTCTGCAACACCTTTCCAAACCGTTCCGACAATGTTTTGGCGGTCGAGCCTACTACTTGCCCGGAGAAGATATTGCCGACGGTATTCATCACGACCGCCGCCTCCGGCTTCCCATAATCACGTTCCAACTGTGAGAAATCCTGAAAACCGAGGCACACGGCAACCTTATTGCTTCGTGCAGTGGCAATTAGATTATCCAAGCCCTTGAAGTATATCGTGGGAAGCTCATCTATTATGACACCGGACTTCAACATTCCTTTCTTATTGATTAGTTTCACGATTCTCGAATTGTAAAGTCCGAGAGCCGCGCCATAGATATTCTGACGGTCAGGATTGTTGCCGACGCATAGAATCTTCGGCTCTTTCGGGTTGTTGATGTCAAGAGTGAAGTCATTGCCCGTCATTACCCAATAGAGCTGTGGCGAAATCATACGAGAGAGAGGTATTTTTGCCGAGGCAATCTGACCTGCAAGCTGCTCCGCTGCTCCTCCGAGCCAAGCATCCATGAATGGTGACAGATAGTTTTCCAAGTCCGGATAGCTGGTTAGAATCGGAAAAATATCCTCATATCTGCGGCACAAAAACTCAATAGCATGAGGGAACGTGCAATATTGTCCACCTTTGTAGATTCGCAAAAACCAGATGATAGCCGCGAACAATACAATCGGAGATTCGACAAAAAAGTCTCCCTGTTTTTGCACCCACGACTTATTAAGGTTGAGCATTATGGTATATGCGCTCTCATAGGCATCGGCAATATCCGACATGAAATCGGGATGAATTGGATTGCAACGGTGGCTGCGCTCCGGATCATCAAAGTTTATCATGTAGAATTTTGGCTCAACATCTCCGTACTTGTCAAGGTGGTTCAACAGGTGGTTGAAAGCGATGGTACTGAGGTCGGGACTCTTGAAATCATAGACATAAAGCGAGTACCCTTTCTCAATCATCTGTTTTATGAAGTTATTGACAACGGCGTATGACTTACCGGAACCGGGAGTGCCGAGTACGATTGTCGCTCTGAAAGGATTGACAATGTTTATCCACCCCTCGTTCCACCGTTTTTTGTAGTAGAATTTTGTGGGAAGGTTTATGGAATAGTCATTCGTAAGCAGGCGTGTTTCCTGCTGAAATGATTCATTCTCATCGTTGAAACGGTCGTCCATCATGTTATTTTTCAACATTCGGCTCATCCATATTCCTCCCAAAAGGAGGCAAACATATCCGGCAACTGTGGTCACGATGTAAGTAATTTGCCAACCTAAACTCATCATCCACCAGTTTAGAAGAAACAGGACACCACCAATGCCAATGATTATCCAAATCTGCCGCCACTTGATTTTCTCATCCTTGACACCTTTTGTTCCGAAACAAGAGAGAGCCAACAATAGAAGGGCCCACCATTTGGCGTTCCATAGATTGTTGTAAAGACCTCCTGCTTCATTCAGACCGTTCAGAATTTTCATAGTCTGGGCATGGAATACCCAATCACCGATAAGGTTATGGCAGTACCAATAAATTTGTGTGACCACAACGAGGATGCTAAGGCCACGGATTAAATCCATGATTTTAGCCAATGCCCGCAGGTCGTCCTCTTGCTGAGACATTTTTATATACAATATTTAGAATTTCGGTCGTTGACCGCGCTTCTTCCGCTTCATGCGGCGTTTGAAATCCTCCTCATCAGCGTCAACTGTCGGACTGAGCTGAAACAGATCAAGACCGGGGAGTGAGTAATCATAGTCGTTACCGCTATCCTGAGGCTGTTGAGTAGGAGCCGAGTTGGTTGATGTCTGCTGCTCTTGATTTGTTTCATTATCCGGATTTGTCGGTTCAACAATATCAGGAGTCCGGCTAACCTCATTATCTCCGGAGAATCGTTCATTAAGAGCATTGGCGGCAAATTCCCTGCCAAGGCGAGAGCCATTCAGTACGGTATGCGTATCATGGTCTATGAATGTTGCGCCATAGATTCGACCCTCATCGGTATATCTCAATACAAGGTCGATGTTGCGCTCTTTCAGTGTAGCAATAAATTCTTCCTTACTGTGAGATTCATTCAGGGACTGAGCAACTCGCCTTCTTGTCTTTGCAACTGCCTCATGAGTTATATTCTGTTCGGAACGGTTGATTTTTTCGTGGACTGCATTAAGGCTTGAGAACTTACCGAGGCGTGAAGCCTTGAACGGGTTGCCAATCTTTCTTCCGTTTTCATCCAGCACGGAATAAACTAACCCATGATACTCCCTGCCATTAACTCTGCCGTTGGTTTCTTCTGAGGTCAAACCATAGAGCGACAACACAGCGTTGTATTCTCCCATTGTCTGAAATGAGTAACGGCTCATTATGAGCTTGACGGTGTTGGCAACCTGACGCTTTACATCACCGGCATTACAGTCAACTTTCTTTAATGGAGTATCCGGATTCAAACGCTGACGCTCTGCCTTACGGAGATTATATTTCTCCTCAATTTCGGTAGTTGCCTTTTTACTTCGCCGATGGATAAAATCCATGTTGAGTCGCTTTCCCTGTTCATCTACATTGACCGTCACGATATGGATATGGTGTCGTTCAATATCAGTGTGCTTATAAATTATGTAGGGCTGCTCACCGAATCCGAGTTTGTTGAGATACTCGCGGGCAATGTTAGCGAGGTCAGAATCAGACAGAACATCATCAGGATGCGGATTGAGGGAGATATGGAGAACCGGTTTCTTTGTGCGTCCGGCCTTCGGCATATAATTTTTGAAATCCTCCACCATTTCCGAAATGCCGATTTTTCCGTCAGGTGGCACATAAATCTTGTTAGTAGAGAGTACGCGACCCTCCTCCTTGTTGATTTGTAGGCTCGACACCGGGGCGCCTTGCCGCATTTCTGCGGTAGGTTTCCCCGAGTCTGCCCCCGAACCGGACTTACACCTTTCAGCGTATCCGGCTCTCCATTGGTATATACTCTAACGCTCACTTTCTTTGATTTTGGCATAACACTCCGCACATACGGCTACCGTTTTACGGTGCCGATACAGCATCTGTCGCCCCCAAGGGGTATCGCCATTAACTGTCTTTAATGTGCGAACATGGTGCATAATGAGAGGTCCCTTGGTCCCACAGACTTCACATATGCAAGACCTTAGCCTATCCGCAAGGGTGGCTTTTGGAAGATACATTGTGCATGGGAGACGGTCACAGAAATCGAATTCTGACGGTTTTCGTCTTTTGAAACCTCCGTTGTATAGTGTACGAGTTCGGTCTTTCCCTTTCTCGTCTTTATAAGACACTGTGAACACCTTGTCTTTTTTATATTTGGCAAGGATGCCCTGCACAGTACTGTTAAGTTTCTGAGCAAGTGTCTTGTAAAGGCTATACGACATTATGTAGCCAAAACCTGCGCAGGCTTCGGAGGAGTTGTTGGCAAAACCGTAATAGTTGTAGAAACCTCTGATTTCAAGGTCATATTGAGCGACCATTTCATGTGGTTTCATTCCTATCATCGGGGTTCTTGCTTTCGGTTTCCAAACTTCTTTGCCTTTTTCTTGGGTAAATTTTACCGCTCCGAGTTCAATCAGTTTCTTTCTGACAGTTTCGGACGATAGATTTACTTTGACTACACCTACAAACATACGTTGGATGACACCTCGCTTGTTTCTTTTTGTATCATCCAATGTTTGGACGGTGATGTCAAAGCCAAGAAATTTTGCGTTCTCTGACGCATGGGTTATCAAGGTCTTTTCAGCGGATAGTTCAAGGAGCAGTTTTTCACTCATATATTGTGTGATGTCTGCCTTTATACTTTCGCTGTCGGCTTTCGACCCGATGACCCCAATCAAGAAGTCATCCGCATATCTGACATATTGAAGTCTGCGATAGTTCGCATCCATCTGTAGCCCTGCGGGTACTGAAAGACATTTTGCCTGCAATTCCTTAATCCGTTCAAACAAGCAGGCTTTCACCGTCTCATCTGTTTCGGATTTCCATTTCTTGCGCACTTTCGCGAGTTTCTTGTTAAGACTGTCGTATTCGGGATTTACCTTACGTTTATTCCCTTTCTTGAAATTTTCAGCGTATTCTGCCATGTATTTATCGAATTGGTCGAGGTAAATATTGGCGAGAATAGGGCTCACAATACCACCTTGCGGTGCTCCCGAATAGGTGTTGTGATAGTGCCAAATCTCAAGATAACCTGCACGGAGAAATTTCCATATCAGACGGATAAACCGCTCGTCGGCAATACGCTTACGGAGTATGTCCACAAGTACAGAGTGGTCAATGTTGTCGAAGAAGCCTTTTATGTCCCCTTCGATAAACCACCTGCTACCCGTGAACCGTTTCTGAAGACTGTTCAGTGCGGTGTGGCAGCTTCGGGATGGTCTGAAGCCATGTGAGGTATCCTCAAAGTATCCCTCATAGATAGCTTCCAAAATCATCCTTGCCACCTCTTGCACCAGTTTATCTTCGATTGTAGGTATGCCGAGAGGTCGGAGTTTTCCGTTTTTCTTAGGAATATAGACCCTCTTTGCAGGGTTAGGAATGTAACTCTCATCTTTTAGCGAAGAGATAAGAGCGTTGATTCTCTCCAGCGACATTCCATCTATGGTCTTTCCGTCCGAGCCGGGTGTCATGTTGCCAGGCTTGGATTTTATGCGCTCATACGCTACCATAAACAGTTCTTCGTTGAAGAACAATCGGTAAAGCCGCTCATACTTGTAGTCAGCATCGCTACTGTGTGAGCATAGAGTGTTCAATATTATCTCTGGATTTCTCATACGTCTCTCACGTTATCCGTTGATTACATTGAAGATACCAACTGCGTCCCTTTGCCATGTACAGGGCGTTACCCTGCTCGGACTACTATGGACGCTCCGTTGCCATGTCGGATATTCAGAACCGAAGTCCATAGCCTTGCGGCATTCCGATTTAGGCAATCTCCGTTTAGCACGCATCACAACTATTGGCACGACTGACTGTCGGATGCGACTTTCACCTTTTTCTCCGCTTATTGCGGTCTCGCCGTGGTAAGTTCCAGCCGTGTCAACGCGAGAAGATAGACACGGTGCCACGGGATGGCGTAAATAGCTACCTTCCGCCACCGTCACAACTGATACCGATAGATTATCGTTCAACCATTCAGGCTTCATCCTTATGTCAGTCTTTTTCCCTTGCAGCTCAGTCGCAACATGGTAGTTAGTTGACTTGCCGCTTCTCCGAAGTGCTATGTTCCCCCTAAGGATTTCTCCGCAGGGTAAGTCGGATGGGAATAGATAATATAACATAGTTAAACTTTGTTATTTGGTTGTTAACAACTGTTTGTTGGGGTGATTTTACCCCAATATGTTATTTGGAACACTTATCTAACCTCTTGCCAAAGAGGTATTTGTTATGCGACCATTACGGACGCACTCTCGCCGTTGTATGAGAGTGCGCCATACAGACTGCTGCCTACTGAGATTTTTGCGACCATTGGTTGCGCATATCCTCAGTAAGTGCAAGTACTTTGGCGGTGACAGCCGCCAGTTCCTTCGTTTCCTTTTCAAGACGGTAGAGCAACGTCATTGCCTTTTTCTCGGAGAATCCTGCTTTGAGTTCCCTCACCACGATGTTGTAGTTGACGCCGATGTTACGGTATTCGGCAAACAGAGCTGAAAGTTTGGTGAGATAATCGAGCATTGTCTTGTCGATTTTATGCACCTTGAAAGTCTTTCCAAAGACCAGCCCCTTGATGAAAGTAGCCTTGACGCTCTCTCCGGCAAGCTCCATCATACGGATAAGTTTGTCAAATTCGAGGTCATCGAAGCGTAGCATTACGCAGTTGTGGCAACGGTTGGCGACCGTTGGACGCCCTCCTTTGTTGAAATTTTCTGCCATAACAGAACGGGATTGAAAGTGACGCATGGCGTTTTTGTAGCCAACGGCAGGTCTATTCAAGGTAAATGCGACTTCGGAGCATTTACCCAACATTGCAAGGTCGTTTTGTGGATACCCGGTAACCCAAAACCTTTTCAGTAACTGAAAAGACACCTTGCTATGTTCTTGCTATGTTCTTGTGAACATCCGATATAATATAAGGAAGTGGATTTTGGTTGATGTATATCAGAATCCGTGTTTTTCATTCGCTCCTGCCTGATTTTCGGCTTCGTCATGCGCTATTGCTCCTACAAAGATACGACATGGGAACCCCGAAATGCAAATTTTTGACCCTCTTGGAAGCACTTTTTTGAAAAAGCCAAGGATTTTGGTTTGGCACGTTGATACCGGAGCCGCCATAGCCATGTTCAATTATTGCGGTCAAATACGGCCATTTCCAGACCAAATGCGGACAGCCCTCCGTCACATTAGAAAATATTGGGAAATATGTATAATGATACAGTTAAAGAGATTTTCATAGTTCAATACCTATGTTCATTAGTGTCCACTAAAAAATCATAAAAGTTCTTTGAAAATATTGAAAGTTAGGTTGTTACAAAGGTTTTGAGACCGCGCCGATTTGAAATTATCTTTGCCAGACCAACGTGGAATGGCATATGCATAACGGAAAATTCGTGTTCTCTCAGCTTTTAGATTTCCTTGATAAGGATATATTCCTCAGAATATCAAATAAATACAACGGAAATCGGTACGTCAAGTTTTTTACGTGCTGGAATCAGCTCGCAGTCTTGATGTTCGGTCAACTTTCCAACCGTGAAAGTCTTCGTGACCTTGCACTTGCTACGCAAGCGCTATCGCGTAAAGCCTTTCATCTCGGCTTTGGAAAGTATGCCACCAAAAGTAATCTCTCTAAGGCGAATAATGGCCGAGATTACCACATCTTTGAAGAGTTTGCATACCGTGTTATCGCAGAAGCCAGAGAATGTCGTGCAACTGATATCTTCAAGCTGAACGGACACGTTTATGCGTTTGATTCAACAACGATAGAGCTTTGCCTAAATGCATTCAAATGGGCCGTGTACAGAAAGAATCAGAGGAAAGGCGGTATCAAGGTTCATACTCTGTATGATATTGAAACATCGATTCCGACATTCTTCCACATAACGGAAGCCCGTGTGAATGATATGAGAGCCATGGATGCCATTCCATACGAGGAAAACTCGTTCTACATCTTCGACAGAGGATACAACGACTTCAAAAGGCTATATGCAATCGAATCAATCGGAGCTTATTTCGTGGTCAGAGGCAAGAAGAACAATGACTTCAGGCCCATGAAATGGAAGAGGCGCTTTCCGCCGGGTTCAGGTATCTTGTCTGATGCAATCGGCTATATGGATGGCCAACTGACCATGGGAAAGTATCCGGACAAGATCAGGAGAGTCATCTACTGGAATGAGGAAAGCAAGAGAAAGTTTATCTTCTTTACGAACGCCTTCTCAGAGGATGACAGGTTGGATATCAGTCCTGTGATGGTCGCTGAACTGTACCACAATCGATGGCAAATCGAGCTGTTCTTCAAATGGTTGAAGCAGCATCTCAAGATTAAAAAATTCTGGGGTACCAGCGAAAATGCCGTCAGGATCCAGATTTACTCCGCAATCACAGCCTATTGTATGATGGCCATTGTGCAGAAAAAGATGAGAACCCAAAGACCAATCTATGAGATGCTACAATTGGTAAGTGTTTCTCTTACAGAGACTTTACCGCTTGGGGAACTCTTTGACAAACCTAACAACAATATTATCAATGAGCTTGATGATTCAAGTGAACCAAATTTGTTTAATTGTTAAACTTATATAAACCGTCCACAATTTTTAGTGGACACACATGACCTATGTTAATAAAAATACCGATGTCGTGAGATATATACTTTGTACTATCTCAATGTATCAATAGAAATATTATTCTAATTATCTGCATAGAGATTAGTATGTGTATTTATTGTCATAGATAGAATGATGTTTCTATTTATCCCTAATACTATCGTTCTATCGTAGTATCTATTTATGTTTATTTGGTGTAGTAGATGTATCGCTATTTCTATCTATATTCAGTTCTATCTATATAGAAATATATTTCTCTTAATATTTAGGATATAGGTCTATATGTCTATAAGGACATAGGGACTTATGGACGTTGGAAGTTGTGTGAGGAGTCACCATGCTTTAACCGCACCTGAACATAATGATTGACTTCAAGAGTATGTGGCCAAATGCGGCCATTTCTATACTTTGTGCGTCCAAGGGTCTTGAAAATTTGGAAATCGCTGAGCTGTTGTTGTAATTTTGCATCGCATTCCAGCTGACGAAAACTCCTGTGCGTTCAAGTTAATGGTTATAGGAACAGCGACAGCAAGACCTCTGAATCTGAAATGCACCCCCTTCTCATAAAAGATTCGGGTTAAGGATATATCACGAGTACCCGGCCAAATGCGGTCATATCTATACTTTGTGCGTCCAAGACCCTCGAAATTTTGGAAAACGCTTACCTTGTGTTGTAACTTTGCAGAGCATTCCGGTTGACAGAATCCCCTGAACGTTCAAGTTAATGGTTATAGGAACGACTCCAGCGCGATTCATGATTCTTGAAATGCGACACAATATACAATTCACACGGCCGATGCTATGGCTGTGATTGGTGCCCGCTGAGTTCAAAACAGTTACCCTATGGGACTGCACGTCAGGGCTATTTAAGCCATTTGTAAGGCTGACTTCCAATACATTTTATTATTACGCTGTGACACAGACGGTAGTGTGGAATCCAATTACCCGGATTGAATTCCCCGCTGTCGCCCAAGGCCCGTGTTGTGTCTTAACCTCTATTCAAAAATGAATGAAAGAACCCAAATTCGTCGCTTTCTCCACCCAAAAGGGAGGAGCAGGCAAAACTACCCTTACGGTCACGGTAGCGAGCTACCTGTATTACTGCAAGGGTCTGAAAGTTCTCGTTGTTGACTGCGACTATCCGCAGTACAGCATCGACGAAATGCGCAAGCGAGAGAAGATGCTTCTTGACCTGAGTCCCTCGTTCAAGAAAACATTCTCCGACACACTCGTCCGAACCAAGCTGAAACCATTCCCTGTTCTGGTATGCCCTCCGGAGGAAGCCATGTCAAAAGTCAAGGAGCTGGTTGAAAGTGGCGACGACATCGACATCGTGTTTTTCGACCTCCCCGGCACAGTGAATAACCGTGGCGTGGTAACAGTGGCCAACTGCATGGACATGATTGTCGTACCAATCTCCGCCGACAAGGTGGTATTGGAGAGTTCGCTCGCTTATGCACTCAAATTACAGGAATGGCTCACGACCGGCAAATCCCAGCTGAAGGGTGTTCACATGCTCTGGAATATGACCGATGCCCGTGAGAAAACCGACTTATACGACCGCTATGAGAAACTCTTCGATGAACTGGGTCTGCCGACCCTCAGCACAAAAGTTCCCGACACGAAGAAGTATCGCCGCGAAGGTTCGGAAACGCTTGAAAGGGCTGTTTTCAGGTCCACGATCATGCCTCCGGACAAGGCGCTGCTCAAAGGGACGAGGTTACAGGAACTTGCAGAGGAATTCCTCAAGGTTGTCAACCTGTGATGTCTGACCTATGGGTAAAGTGTATGAATCGGATATAGACCCTGATGAGTTCATCCGAGATTTTCGGGAGAGCCCCTCCCAGACGCAACCTTCCAAGAAACCTAAAGTTACATCGTCGGATAAAGATTCTCCTGTCAAACAGAAATCCAAGCCGGACAACACCCCGCAATCACATCCTCAGACAGAGGAAGAATATCTTGACTGCTTCGTGCGCAATATGGCGCACATGCGGTCAAGGAAGAAATATCAGGTTGTTGAGGTTGACCCAATTTTTATACAGAAGGTAAAGCGGATCATCTCATACGGCGATACACCTTGTTGCTCAGCCAAAGCATATATCAACAACGTACTTGCGGAGCATTTCCGAGAGTATGAAACCTATATTGAAAAAAGACAATAAATGAAAAATGTAACCCATAAACTCACTATCAAAGTCACCCCCGATTCGGTAGAAGCCGAAATGCAAGCCACAGACCCGGAACAGGCTGCATACATAGAAAAGTATCTCTCCGGCTCAAATGATTTCGCCACGAGGCGCACCTACATCCAGCCACAGTTGCACGATACTCTTACCAAGATGGTGAAAGTCCTTGCTCCTCATGGTGCAACTATCGGCAGCTATCTGTCAGCAATCGTCCTCGACCATTTCGCAAAGAACGCAGACCTGATGAAGCGAATCTTTGAAGACAGCCGTGAGGACTTATTTACATGACAGTATTTGTAGTGCTGGCACTTTTGGCAAGCAATATCTTTCTTGCCAAAATGCTCCTATCAAAGGATAAAGAGAAAGCAGACAGTCCCTCAACAGACGCTGCGTCTGATAATACACCAGACCCGCCTAAAAATAATAATGAAGGTGTATCTGATGCTTCGGTCGAAAATCCCATTGAGGAGAAAATAGCCTCCGTTGTCGGAGAAAGCAAATATGACCCCGACACATATAAGCAGATTGTCAAAGAGATTGTGAAAGAGGTCGTTCCTCTTATCATAGAGGAATATGGCAACTTTGCAGATGCCGGATTCCCGGAATTAGAGGACAAGAAATCTTCAATAGTTGTACCCAATGACAAACTTGATGAAGTATTCTCCAACACAACAGTAGCGGAATTGACCGGTGAGGCTCCCGAACCTACTGAACCATGCGCCGACGGCTTGGACTTCAACGATATGACCACGACAATGAATGTGTTGAAAGAGACGTCTAACAACCCGGAGGATATGGAGGTAGCACAGGAAACTCTCCGTAAACTTGACGGTACAGTCATAAAGGAAAAACTTTCACTTGACCCGGCAATTCAGAAAAAGATTCTCCTTATCGAATTACATCTGCCCAAGCAAACGAAAGAGGAAACGGAGGATACTATTCCAGAACATGACCAGAATGACTCCGCTCAATCCCCTGAATCGCAGCCGGACAAACCTAAAAGAGTCCTTTTCCACGCTGACATCGACACCTCGGAAATTGATGAAATTGATTTCAATGTCTATCATTGACACTTGGCCGCAAGGCAAACCTATCTATAATATAATTCATGTCTAATTTTTTCAAGAAATTCTATGAAAGAACCGTAGCGTTTATGAACGCACCCCATCGCCGCCGTCCCATTGCCGCAATGCTTCTTCTGACGGCTGCAATCCAGATGTTCGCCGCCGGTAACGGTCTGAGTGGCATCAATGAAGCCACTTCAATGGTCACCTCCTATTTTGACCCAGGGACGAAATTGGTGTACGCAATCGGTGCCGTGGTCGGACTCATCGGCGGCATCAAGGTTTACTCCAAATGGTCGAGTGGCGACCCCGACACGAGCAAGACTGCCGCCTCATGGTTCGGTGCCTGTATCTTCCTGATTGTAGCAGCCACAATCCTCCGATCATTTTTCCTCTGATGTCCGAGTATTCAATCAACAAGGGCATTGGTCGGTCGGTTGAGTACAAAGGCTTGAAAGCGCAATACCTGTTCATCTTCGCAGGAGGATTGCTTGCCATTTTCGTGGTATTCGTCATCATGTATATCGCCGGAATCTCCCAATGGGTCTGCATAGGCTTCGGTGCGACAGGTGCGTCCTTTCTTGTCTGGCTCACATTCCATATCAATGCCAAATACGGCCAGTACGGTCTGATGAAACTGACCTCGGTCAAGTATCGACCACGATATATCATCAACCGTCTGCGCATAACACGATTGATAAAACATAAGAATAAATGAGGAATATACTGAAAGCTACAACACTGGAGTCAAAGCTGCCGCTGCTGGCGGTCGAGCATGGCTGCATCATCTCAAAGGACGCGGATGTCACCGTGGCCTTTGAGGTGAGCCTACCGGAACTATTCACTGTCACCTCCGCTGAATATGAAGCGATGCACTCCGCTTGGTGCAAGGCAATCAAGGTGTTGCCCCATTACACTGTCGTACATAAGCAGGACTGGTTTGTCAGTGAAAAGTATAAGCCGGAACTTCAAAAAGAGGATTTGTCATTTCTTGACCGTTCATTTGAACGCCACTTCAATGAGCGTCCATATCTCGCCCACAAATGCTACCTCTTCCTGACGAAGACTACAAAGGAGCGTATGCGCCAGCAGTCAAACTTCTCAACCCTCTGTCGTGGACGTATAATGCCAAAGGATTTGAATCACGAAATGGTTGTGAAATTTATGGAAAGCGTTGAGCAATTCGAGCGAATTATGAATGACACCGGCTATATCAAACTCCATAGACTGAGTGATGAAGACCTTATCGGCACTGAATCAACCTCCGGACTGATTGAGAAATATATGTCGCTGTCAATGGACGACGTCACTTGCTTGGAGGACATTGACCTGTCGGCAAAGGAGATGAGAATCGGCGACAAGATGCTCTGCCTCCATACTCTTTCAGACACTGAGGATTTGCCCGCAAAGGTCAGCACAGACAACCGATATGAGCGGTTATCAACTGACCGAAGCGACTGCCGGCTTTCTTTCGCTTCTCCCGTAGGGTTGCTGTTGCCTTGCAACCATATCTACAACCAGTATCTACTGATTGATAATCCTGACGAGAATCTGACGCGGTTTGAAAAGACGGCACGCAATATGAACTCCCTGTCGAAGTACAGCCGAAGCAACGCCATCAACAAGGAGTGGATTGACCAATATCTCAATGAAGCCCACAGTTACGGACTGATTTCCGTGCGCTGCCATTGCAATATAATGGCTTGGAGCGATGATGCCGAGGAATTGAGGCGGGTCAAGAATGATGTTGGCGGTCAGCTGGCGACAATGGGTTGTATGCCACGGCACAACACCATCGACTGCCCGACACTGTTCTGGGCAGCGATGCCCGGCAATGAGGCCGACTTCCCTGCGGAGGAATCTTTTTACACGTTCATTGAACCTGCGGTTTGCTTCTTCACTGCCGAAACCAACTACCGCTCATCGTTATCCCCATTCGGAATAAAGATGGTTGACAGACTCACGGGCAAACCTATCCACTTGGATATTTCCGATGAACCGATGAAGCGAGGCATAACCACCAACCGCAACAAATTCATCCTCGGCCCGTCAGGTAGTGGGAAGTCGTTCTTTACCAACCACTTTGTCAGGCAATATTATGAACAGGGCGCGCATATACTTCTGATTGATACGGGTAATTCCTACGAAGGTCTGAGCAACCTGATACGAAACAGGACTCACGGTGAAGATGGCGTATATTTCACATATACGGAGGATAACCCCATATCTTTCAACCCGTTCTACACCGACGACGGAGTGTTTGATGTGGAGAAGAAAGACTCAATCAAAACACTGCTGCTGACGCTTTGGAAATCGGAGGATGACAGAGTGACAAAGACTGAATCCGGCGAGCTTGGCTCGGCATTGTCAATGTTCCTCGATAAGATGGCAAAAGACCGCGACATTGTCCCATGTTTCAACTCATTCTATGAGTTCATGCGTGATGACTACCGTGCGGAAATGGCTAATCGCCCGATACCCATCTACAAACAGGACTTTGACATTGACAATTTCCTGACCACTCTGCGCCAATACTACCACGGTGGCCGCTTCGACTTCCTGCTCAACTCAAAAGCCAATATCGACCTGCTCAACAAGCGATTTGTGGTATTCGAGATTGACAGTATTAAAGAAAATCGCGAACTTTTCCCGGTTGTTACAATCATCATCATGGAGGCTTTCATCAACAAGATGCGCCGGTTGAAAGGCATCCGCAAAGTCCTAATCTGCGAGGAGGCTTGGAAGGCTCTATCCTCGGCAAATATGGCTGAGTACATGAAGTACCTCTACAAGACTGTCCGCAAATATTTTGGTGAGGCTGTGGTTGTTACGCAAGAAGTCGATGACATTATATCGTCACCTATTGTGAAAGAAACCATCATCAACAACTCCGACTGCAAGATACTTCTCGACCAACGCAAGTACATGAACCGCTTCGACCAGATACAGGAGCTGTTAGGTCTGACGGATAAGGAGAAAGCCCAAATACTGAGTATCAACATGGCGAACAATCCCAACCGCCTTTATAAAGAGGTGTGGATTGGACTTGGAGGAACGCAGTCAGCCGTCTATGCCACTGAGGTGAGCAAAGAGGAATATCTCTGCTATACCACTGAGGAAACGGAGAAAATAAAGGTTTGGGAAATGGCACAGAAACTCGGCGGCGATACCGAAGCCGCCATAAAACGATTAGCTAACGAATAACGAATGTTTACAGAACTTTTAGAATTATTTGAACCACTTTTTCCCATACTCGCCACTTCAATTCTTTTTATAGGTGGCGTAGCATTGGCAATTTACGGCCTTGTGCTTGTTTGCAAAGGTCTGAAACTCCTCTTTAAGAAAACCATAAGCAATATGTCACTCTGTGCCGATTGCATTAAAAATTGGATTGACTCCGGCTTTGAACGCCTTGAAAATACAATCAAGTCGGCAATAAAGAGTGCGAATCGTAGCCAGACAGAGGATATTTTGAAACTCGTTCAGCCAATGGTTGAAAAGATGGTTGAGGAGAATATTAAGGAACAATTCTCCCCATGCGATGTTCCGATGGCAATCATCGACAAAATATCCGAGTTGCAGGGATTATGGGAGGATGATTCGCACACAATCCTTGCGACCATTTATAGAGACGGTGGCACATACATTATGAGTCTGGACGGTATTGAAGACCATTATCTTGTCGGGAAGTATTTATTGAGCGAGGAATCGGAAAACAACCGCTTTTACGCCAATGGCTGCTTCGGCTTCACATTCCATTTTGATGAGGATAACAATGCTATCTTCATACCTCGACTTGGCGTCTGGCTGAAACGGGAAACACACAACGGAATCTTTGACAATGGGGCTTTTACGAGTGTTGAGAAACTTTCTCTTGATGATGATACCCGTGAAAGAATAAAAGTCATTTTATCAGACAGAAACGAATGAAAAATATCAAGATTATTATTTCACTGTTTGCTATCTGCATCCTTTTCAGTGCAAACAAGGCAAACGCCCAATGGACGGTCATTGACCCTTCCAACATCGCCCAAAGCATCGTAAACAACTCCAAATCACTCGTTCAAGAGTCGCAGACGGCGACCCACATGGTGAAAAATTTTCAAGAAACCGTGAAAATTTATCAGCAGGCAAAGAAATATTACGACGCTCTCCAGTCAGTCAACAATCTCGTCCGCGATGCCAGAAAGGTGCAGCAGACAATCCTCATGCTCGGCAATATATCCGGCTACTACGTCAATAACTTCCAGAAGATGCTCACGGATCCAAACTTCACTTCCTCGGAACTGTCTGCAATAGCCTCCGGTTATACCCGAATCTTGGAAGAAGCCAATGGTGTCCTTGGGGATTTGAAACAGGTGGTCAACATTACCACTCTCTCAATGACCGACAAAGACCGTATGGATGTGGTGGATAACTGTTACAAGGAGATGAAGCGGTTGAAGAATCTGACCGCCTATTACACCAATAAGAACATCAGCGTCTCTTATCTGAGGGCGAAAAAGAAAGCCGACACACAAAGGGTTGTAAACCTCTACGGCGACGGCAGTGAAAAATACTGGTAACCATGCTGTGTGCGATAGATTTCAGCAACCTTCACACAATCCTCCGCTCGCTCTATGATGAGATGATGCCACTATGTTCGGATATGGCGGGCGTGGCACAGGCAATCGCCGGATTAGGTGCATTGTTCTATGTCGCCTACCGTATTTGGCAATCACTGGCGAGAGCAGAACCTATTGATGTGTTCCCGCTTCTTCGGCCCTTTGTTATCGGCTTCTGCATAATGTTTTTTCCGTCGGTTGTACTTGGGACAATCAATGCGGTGATGTCGCCAATCGTTCAAGGAACAGCCTCGATGCTGGAGGGGCAAACCCTCGATATGCAAAAGTACCGTGAAGAAAAAGACCGGTTGGAATATGAGCAGATGATGAATGACCCGTCAACCGCCTACCTCGTTGATGATGCTGAGTTTGACCGTCAGATTGATGAGTTGGGCGTGACTGAAATAGGGACAGCCGCAGGAATGTATATCGAGCGAGGAATGTATAAGGTCAAGAAAGCCATTCAGAACTTTTTCAGGGAATTACTTGAAATGCTGTTTCAGGCAGCCTCCCTTACGATAGACACAATAAGGACATTCTTCCTGATTGTGTTGGCAATCCTCGGCCCGATAGCGTTTGCCCTCTCGGTATGGGACGGCTTCCAGTCAACACTGACCATGTGGATCCAGCGATATATTCAGACTTATCTATGGCTTCCGGTCGCGGATTTGTTCAGTACAATTCTTGCCAAAATCCAAGTTTTGATGCTTCAAAACGACATTTCAGAACTGACTAATAACCCCAATGCAGACCTCGACGGGACAAATACCGCGTATGTTATCTTTATGATTATCGGTATTATAGGCTACTTCACAATACCCACTGTGGCGGGGTGGATTATCCAAGCCGGAGGTGCCGGAAACTACAATCGAGCTGTCAACAATACAGCGATGCAAGCAGGGTCCATGGCCGGAAGTGTCGGCGGTGCAGTTGCAGGCAACGTGGCCGGCAGAGCCGGAAAACTATTAAAATGACATTCAAACACCGATTAAATGGAGTTCAAATCACTTAAAAACATAGAGTCATCTTTCCGTCAGATAAGGCTTTTCGGAATTGTATTTGTGGCTATGTGTGCGGTGGTTGTCTCGGTGGCTCTGGTTATGGTTTTCAAGTTTGCTGAGAAGCAGCGTGAGAAGATTTATGTCCTTGACAATGGCAAGTCTTTGATGCTTGCCTTGTCGCAGGACATGAGCCAGAACCGTCCGGCAGAGGCACGGGAGCATGTAAGACGTTTCCATGAATTGTTTTTCACTCTCTCGCCGGACAAATCGGCCATCGAACACAATATCAACCGCGCATTGATTCTCTCAGATAATAGCGCATACAATTACTACTCTGACTTCTCTGAAAAAGGTTACTATAACCGAATCATCTCAGGCAACATCAACCAGATATGTCAGGTGGACAGCGTTGTATGCAACTTCACCAACTATCCATACACGGCGGTTACTTATGCGAAGCAGAAAATCATTCGTCAGAGCAACGTGACTGAGCGCAGTCTTATAACAACCTGCAAGCTGACCAATTCGTCAAGATCAGATGACAATCCTAACGGCTTTATAATCGAGGGTTTCAATATCCTTGAAAATAAAGATATTTCCACAATCAAACGATAAGTGAGAGTTTTATCAAAAGTACGCGACACCATATATAATAAGGTGTGGCACACTCCCAAAGGGAAATTGAGAAATTTCCTTATATGCAAATGTGATAATATACCGCAGAAACGACGGTTGACAATCGTGGGTATATTCTTCGGATTGTTTGTCCTCATCGCATTTCTATTGTTCGGCAATGCCTGTTACCACATAGGACTGGGGCAAGCCCGTCAGCACATTGATGAGATAAAGCATATAAAGGCAGTGGAGTTACCAGCTTCAACTGAAAAACAGTCACTACCAACATTTGATGACATTTGAAGAACTGAAAACGAAAGTCAATGGCTGGTTTCAGCCGAAAAATGAGGCTGAGAGAGCCAAACTTAAAAAGTATGCCATTGTATTTCCCGCGATGTTCCTGACATTCATAGTTGCCCTTTGGTTAATTTTCGGCAGTGGATTCTCGTCAGACATGACCGACACAAGCAACGCCAATATGGAGCTGCCGGATGGTGACAATGCCGAAATTGAAGGGAACAAACTCAAAGCAATGGAGGCTAAGGCACTTGAAGATGAAAAGCACCGACAGGATAGCGTAGTCCAGACATTCACTGAAATGGCGGATACGATGCCGACAAATATTTCAGAAGAGCCGACTGCAATAGAGTCATCGGCACAGGCATACCAGTCAGTCCAAGCGTCACTTGAAGATTTTTATATTCCCGAAGACCAGTCTGCGGCACAGGTCGCAGAACTTCAAGCGAGGATTGATGAACTGGAAATGCAGAATGCCTACGCCCAGCAGCAGACTCAGCAGCCCAATGAAGTGGAGCTGATGGAGAAGTCTTATCAGTTGGCGGCGCAGTATCTCGGCACTGGAAATGGTAGCCAACAGGCGATCATTGTCGATGAGCCGGTGAAGGAGCGTAAAGTTATGCCCGTGAATCAGGTCAACCGCAATGTGGTTTCCTCTCTCAATGCGGCAACATCTGAACGATCATTCTCTACTGTTGTCGGCGGCAAGCGTCAAAATTTCAAAAATACCATTTCAGCTTGTATAGCCTCTGACCAGTCGGTAATTGACGGTCAGAGCGTGAAACTTCGTACTCTTGAACCGATGTGGATTGGGAACTCTCTGTTGCCAAAGAATACAACCGTTGTCGGCTCGGCACGATTGCAAGGTGAACGCCTTGAAATCACGATTGAGAGCATTGAGGCATTAGGCTGTATAATGGAAGTTGACCTCGCTGTATATGACTCAGACGGTCAAGAGGGTATCAACATTCCCAATTCTATGGAGTCTGACGCACTGAAAGAAATCGGAGCCAATATGGGTAGTACCGTCGGCAGCTCAATCAACATATCCACCAATGCCGGAGCGCAAATTGTCTCCGATGTGGGTCGAGGCTTACTCAACGGCGTAGGTCAATATCTTACCAAGAAAGTCCGTCAGGTGAAAGTGCATCTGAAATCCGGATATAAAGTGATGCTCAAGCAGGTTGAGCAATAATCAACAAAACACACCAACAACGAATGAAAACAATCACAAAACTCTTTGTTGTGGCAGTGGCACTCTTCGGAGCAGCCACCGCTGTCAACGCCAAAACAGTTAAAAATACCGATAACAACGTGTCGTCTGACACTGAAACGGTCGCCGAACACGATATGAACGTGTACGGCGCAAACTACACCGACGGCGACAAATTTGACGGTCTTACCCGAAAAGTCGGCTTTGACCGCATGATACCGCCTCACGCACTGGAAGTTGCGTATGAGAAAACGACGCACATCATCTTCCCGGCAGAAATCACTTATGTGGACTTGGGCAATGAGAACCTCGTTGCCGGACTCGCTGACGGTGCAAAGAATGTGTTGCGTGTAAAATCGGCTTTCAAGTCGTTCAAGCAGGAAACCAATCTTTCGGTTATCACCGAAGATGGCAGCTATTACACGTTTAATGTAAAATTTGCCAAAGAGCCGCTGTTGCTCAGTATCGAGATGACTGATTTTCTCCATGACGGTGAGGCTGTGAACCGCCCCAACAACGCGCAGGAGATCTATCTGGAAAAACTCGGTCAGGAGTCGCCGATGCTTGTCAAACTGATTATGAAATCAATCTACAAACAGAACAAGCGCGAAATCAAACACATAGGCAGCAAGCGTTTCGGTGTCCAGTTCCTACTGAAAAGCATCTACACCAACAATGGACTTCTCTATTTCCACACCGAACTGAAGAATACCTCAAATATCGCTTTCGACATTGATTTTGTGTCGTTCAAGATTGTGGACAAGAAAGTTATCAAGAGAACCGCCATGCAGGAACAGGTGCTTGAACCGCTCCGCGCCCAGAACTATGTGACTGTTGTTCACGGCAAATCTTCTGAAAGAACCGTGTTCGCCTTGGAGAAATTCACTATCCCCGACGATAAACAGCTCGTTATCGAGGTCGCCGAAAAGGAAGGCGGCCGCCATCAGTCTTTCGTAGTGGAGAACGAGGATATTGTGAGAGCCAACGTAATCGACGAACTTTCAATCCAGTAACCAATGAGAAAAGCGATAATTCTTTTCGCTGCCATGCTTGCTCTTTTCACAGGGCAGGCAATGGCCCAGCGATGCCTCCCCGGAATGTCAGCGGTCGAGGTAAAGGCAAATATGGCAGACGGTTTTTATACCGGCAACTCCCGCAACTGCGGCTATTCTTTCGGTGTCTATTACTCCGTTTTCAAGGGTAACGCCAACACATGGACTTTTGGCGGCGAGTATCTCCAGACTTACAAGCCATACGGCGAAAAAGGTCGTATCCCTGTTGCGGAGTTCACGGGCGAGGTAGGCTACAATCTCCACCTGTTGAGCGACTACTCGCAGGCTTTTCACCTCTATTGTGGCGTGTCTGCCCTCGGCGGATATGAAACGGTAAACTGGGGTAAGTCGGTGCTGTCCGACGGATCCACGCTCCACAACGGCGACGCCTTTATCTATGGCGGCGCACTGACTGTTCAGGCAGACTTTTATCTATCTGATAAAATAGCCTTGACTGCCAATGTGAAAGAACGGTTTGTGTTCGGCAACTCAACGGGCCATTTCCATACTCAGTATGGTGTTGGCGTAAAATTTATAATCGAATGAGCCTATGAGATACACAAAAGATGATATACACAAAATCAGCATATACAAGCTATTGGAGGCTATAGGCATGAGACGTGTTGACCTTGTCAGTGATGACGTCGAACTCTATTATACTCCATATAGAAATGATTCGGAACCTAAATTTATTGTTGATGATTTGGCAAGAAAATGGTATGACCAAGTGACTGGCAAATCGGGGGATATAAGGGATTTGGCACGACTTATTGCAAAAGGTGCTGATAGAGATGATATTGATGGCTATATAGTCCGTAAAGCTAATGAATATGAGAAAATACAGGAACTGCGTGCAATGAGTCGCAGACTGATGGAGCCGGAAACTTTTGATGTAGATTATGACAAAATCCATCTGACTACTTTTATGAAAGCGTTGGGTCAACCCAAACCTCTGATGGCGGATGGAAACATTCTCTACTACAAAGCTCCGTATTCAAATGACGAGAATCGGACTATCGCTGTTAATACCATCACTAATTGTTGGCATGACACCAAGTCTAAGAAACAAGGGAACATATTTACTCTTGTATGGCACATGATAGGTTCATCCAATATATCGGAAATCAAACGATATATTGTTGCTGAGATGTCAGCTATGAATAAAAATCTGGCATTAAATAGGACTGAACTTGAGAAGACGGAAATCCCGAAAAAGAAACGAGGTATGCGCCTATGAACATCGACGCTATCCGACAAATCCCGTTGGTGGATTTCCTCAACCACCTCGGCTATCGGCCGACAGGACGCGACAGCAAAGGATTGTGGTTCTACTCTCCATACCGCAATGAGCGTAAGCCCTCGTTCCATGTCAACCCGCGCAAAAATTTATGGTTCGATTTTGGGAGCGGTGCAGGTGGCGACATCTTCAACCTTGCCGGAGAGTTGACAGGCGAAACAGACTTCATCAGACGGGCGGAGTTCATCGCCCAAAAGATGCAGTTGCCAGTAGAGAAACCCTACAAGCCAATGCCGTTCAAGGAAGAACCGACATTTGAGAATGTTGCTATCTCCAGACTGGAGGCTCCGGCTCTGCTTAAATACCTTGATGACCGTGGCATACCACGCGACATAGCCCAACGCTATTGTGTGCAGTGTGATTATGAATTACATGGCAAGAGGTATTACGCCATCGGCTTTGAAAATAACGCGCATGGCTATGAACTGCGTAATTCCTTTTTCAAAGGCTCTTATCCACCCAAGCATATAACTCATATAGCCAATGGCAACGCCCGGTGTAATGTCTTTGAAGGCTTCATTGACTTTCTCTCAGCGGAACGACTCGGATATAATGACGGCACTGACACAATAGTGCTTAACTCTGTCTCCAATCTGAATAAAGCCATTGCGCCACTGAGAGAATACAGTCTGGTCAGTTGCTATCTCGACAACGACAATGCCGGACGAGCCGCACTCGTCAAGCTCCAGCAGGAGTTAGGCGATAAGGTAATGGACAAGTCCGCACTTTACCCCAATCACAAGGATCTGAACGACTATCTCATGTCGCTCTATCCTAAACAGACAGCAAAATCAAAACTCAAACTCTGAAAAATGAAAACAATCCTCAATAGAATCGGCTCAGCCCGTGTCACTCCAACCCGTTTCTTCGGGTTCTTTCTCCGTTCCACTACGAAAGCGCTTTGCGGTTGCTGGGCAATCGTCTTTGCCTTCGTGTTATCCCTCACCTCCTGCGACGATGACCTCGATGTGCAACAATCATATCCCTTCACGGTGGAAGTTATGCCATACGCAGACAAAATAGCCAATGGCGAAACCGTAGAACTGCGTATGACCATCGTCCCCGAAGGTAACTACACCAACACACTCTACACAATCCGCTATTTCCAGTATGAGGGTAAAGGCTTGCTGAAACTCGTTGATGGCCCGACACTCGTCAACAATGACCGCGTCCTCCTCGAATCCAAGCAATTCCGGCTCAACTACACCGCTTACTCCTCAGAAAGTCACGAACTTCTGATAACGATTGAGGACAACTATGGGACTCGTTGGGAACAGACCTTTGAGTTCAACAACAACGACAGCGATGACAAAGGCGGATCGGAAAGTACTGTCGTGACACCAATCAATCCCGGTACACTAACACCTATTAGCCAATGAAGAAACTCCTTATACTCTTTGTGGCATTGTTCTCCCTTGTAGGAACAATGCCCGGCAACGCCGCCTCACAGCGAACTGCCCCCGCAAGGGAGCAGAAAACAAAACGAAGCATAATGGAACTGACGATCTTTGAGCGTGCAGTTCTCATAATAAAGAAGTTTGAAACTTTACATGACTCACGCCGCCACTGGCCATACTTGGGTTACGGTCATAGAAAACTTCCCGGAGAGAAATATTTTCGTGGCTACAAGATGAGTGAGCGCGAAGCCGATGCACTTCTCCGCAAAGACCTACGGAAATTCTGCGCTCTATACCGCGACATGGGAAAGGATAGTATTCTGCTTGGAGCATTAGCCTACAACATCGGCCCCGGTGCTGTAAATAAGTCTAGCGTCTATAAAATGCTCAAATCCGGCAACCGCAACATCTTCAAAGCCTACACCTCCTACTGCCACTACCGAGGCAAATGGCACAAAGGATTATACACTCGCAGACTAACGGAACTCGGAGCCCTGTTCATCCCTTAAATAAATTCCATATATAACAATCCTGACAAACTTTCAGTAATAAAGGTCTGTCAGGATTGTTTGCTGTATTACGTATCCATTAAACCAACCAATGATGCTAATTGTTGGGAAAGAAGAATTACCAATTTACAAATACTCTATGAATAGATTCTACACTATATTATTTTTGATGATGTCTTTTGTCTGTGCATTTGGGCATGACAAAGAAAGTGTTCAGGAACTGTATGAATATGGTTCATATAGTTCCTCCGATGGTCTCACCATAAATTATAGAATAATCTCTCCGGATTCTACCAATATTGTAGAATCAGAAGAAAGTAGTTATCCTCTGATTGTCTTTATGCACGGAATCGGTGAGCGTGGTAATGATAATAAGAAACAACTAGAACATGGTGGAGACCTTTTCTCAAATTCAAGTTCTCGACAGTCATACCCTGCATATGTGATTTTCCCTCAATGTCCAGATGACTATTTTTGGTCGTTGAATAAGAGCCCAAAATCTCAGAAGGACATCATGAAAAATCAAGACGAGACTCCCATTATGAAGGGGGTAATTGAGCTGGTGGAGAATTGTGCCAATACTCTGCATATCGATAAGAATAGAATTTATATAGTTGGCCTTTCTATGGGTGGACTTGCTGTATATGACGCAGCTTGGAGACACCCTGATATATTCGCCGCCGCAGTTGCCATTTGTGGTGCTGTAAATCCGGACAAACTTTCGTCCATAACAGATACATCGTTCCGTATATATCATGGAACAAATGACGATGTCATACCAATTGAAGCATCTGAAGCAGCATATAATGTTTTAAAAAAGCATGACATCGATGCTCAGCTCATTGAACTTCCCGATGTGGGACATGAATGTTGGGATAAGGCATTTGCATCCCCGGATTTTTTAAGCTGGATTTTCAGTAAATCAAAACTTCACCATGGTATAGAAATCCAGAATGCTATTGCTTTGCAACCATAAGCAATTTGGTATGTATATTCTTAAGGATAGGTCAAGGGCTTATCCTTTTTTTGTATATGCAGGTCTATTTCATTGGGTAGGTAGTGCTATATTTTTACTTTACGGCCTAAATACACATATTTTCAGGCAGTTTCTTGTTCCAGAATTTGGAATATGAAGAAGTTTTTCTTAATTTTGCACCGAAAATCATGAATGATGAAATCAGGAAACTACAATCGTATTAAAGAAGTACTTGAAGAACAAGGTCGTACGCAGACATGGCTAGCCAAAAAGTTGAATATAACTTTTCGGCAGGTTAACTCTTATTGTTCTAATGCTTCTCAACCCAGTATCCCTGTTCTTTATGACATATCTATTTTGTTGCAAACGCCAGTTTCGGAATTACTTAGAGAATCGTCCGAGGAATTATTAAAAACAGATGACTTATGAAGTACGCATTAGTAACAGGTGGATCCAGAGGAATCGGCAAAGCTGTTTGCTTGAAGTTTGCACAAATGGGAGTTCCGGTTCTAATAAATTATCATTCAAATGAGACTGCCGCCCTTGATGTATTAAAGTGTGTGCAATCCATTGGAGGAACTGCATATCTTCTTCAGTTTGATGTGGCCTCTGAAAAAGATGTTAGTAGTGCAATAGAACGTTGGGAAGATGAGCATCCAGATGACTACATTGCGTACCTTGTAAATAATGCTGGAATACGAAAGGATAATCTGATGTTCATGATGCCTGAGAAAGATTGGCATGATGTTATTGATGTGACGCTTAATGGTTTCTACTATGTTACCCGTAAGCTGCTTCCCAAAATGATGATGCGCCGACATGGTGGCAGAATTATTAATATGGCGTCGTTATCCGGTTTGAAAGGAATGCCCGGGCAGACAAACTATAGTGCCGCAAAAGGTGCTTTAATCGGTGCAACCAAAGCTCTGGCGCAGGAAACGGCAAGTAGAAATGTGACAGTGAATGCCATCGCACCAGGATTTATTGAATCCGACATGACTAAGGATCTTCCGCAAGAAGAACTGAAAAAATTGGTTCCAATGAATCGTTTCGGCCGTCCGGAGGAAGTAGCAGCATTGGTTGGTTTTCTTTGTTCTGACGAGGCTGGTTACATAACTGGCGAAGTCATCAATATCAATGGAGGATTGTACAGTTAACCTCATTATCTGATTTTGCAATGAGTAGAAGAGTAGTAATCACAGGTATGGGAATTTGGTCCTGTATCGGAAAAAATAAAGAAGAAGTACAGGATTCACTATATAAAGGGAAATCTGGAATTGGCTTGGAACAAGCCAGGTTAGACTATGGCTACCAGTCCGCTCTGACGGGAATTGTGGAACGTCCGAAACTAAAGGGCATTCTCGACCGGCGTCAGAGGACCGGAATGTCCGAAGAGTCGGAATATGCGTTTATGGCTTCCAAAGAAGCATTTGATGAAGCCGGCATTTCAGATGACTATCTAAAGGAGAACGAAGTTGGTATCATCTTCGGTAACGATTCATCGGCCAAGGCTGTCATTGAGGCTCATGAAATAATGAAAGAAAAGAAAGATTCCGCATTAGTAGGATCTGGTTCTATTTTTCAGTCCATGAACTCGACGGTCAATATGAACCTCAGCACCATATTCCACCTTAAAGGAATTAATATGACCATAAGTGCAGCCTGTGCCAGCGGATCTCATTCTATAGGTCTTGGATATATGATGATTAAACAAGGTCTTCAAGATATGATATTGGTTGGAGGTGCTCAGGAAACCAACTACTACTCAATGTCTTCTTTCGATGCTCTTGGCACTTTCTCTTCAAGAATGGATGAGCCTACCAAAGCATCACGTCCATTTGATAAGAACAGGGATGGATTGATTCCCAGTGGCGGTGCCGCAGCATTGGTGCTTGAAGATTATGACCACGCCATTGCCAGAGGTGCAAACATTCTTGCTGAAGTGGTGGGATATGGATTTTCATCAAATGGCGGAGGCATCTCACAGCCCAGCGATGAAGGGTCAGAGCGAGCAATGAAAAGGGCACTCGCAGACGCAGGTATTTCTGCTGAGGAAGTTGATTATGTGAATGCACATGCCACTTCAACTCCTCAGGGTGATGACTATGAGGCAATAGCATTAGACCGGATATTCGGCGGGAAGAAAGCTCTTATAAGCTCTACCAAATCCATGACCGGTCATGAGTGTTGGATGGCTGGAGCTAGCGAAGCTGTTTATTGTGTTTTGATGATGCAAAATAGTTTTGTAGCACCAAACATCAATTTGGATGAGCCTAGTGAACATGCAGCTAATCTTAATATAGCTAAATCTACAATAGACATGCCAATTGATATTGCACTCAGCAACTCATTTGGATTTGGTGGAACAAATAGTGCTCTTGTGATAAAAAAAATAATCTAACGTAATAATCATATGAAAAAGTTACTCTTTTCAATTTTAATTGTCATGATGGCAATCCCTGCTTTAGCAGGGACCAAACTCGTGACAGGTTCACTCTCAGAACTGAAGGGAGCAAAAAGCGTTCCGTTCATTGTCAATTGGGATGGTGCTGTGTACAGCAAAGCTGGTACACTTGTTGATTCCCTTGACAAAGCAGTCAGAAACAATGACTGGGAAGAAGGTTCTCTCAACTACCTCTTCCAAAAGGCTAATTCGCGTACTGGCGAATATGGTGTTCGTCTTGTTGACAAAGATACTCAGACAGACTCTGAATACTACTTTGAAATGGTAGTGGAAACCATTTCAAAAGGCGGAGACATAAAAGGAGAAATTCACCTGAAGAAAAAGGGTCAGGATGAGCCTATCGCAATCATGACATTTGCATCTGATGATGCAGACGACAATGATAAAATTGCCTTTCGAGATCAATTTAAGTCCATCGGAGAAAGTCTCGGGAAGTTAATTGTAAAACAAATTAAGTAAACCAATGAATCATAAAGTTATGGGGCTAAGGAGTCCCATAACTTTTAATGCAAAAATTGAATGAATCTATTTCCAGAACTTAAAAAGAGATATTCAGGAGACAATCTAAATGCAAGAGAAGCTCAACGTCTTGCAGAGTTTATTGCATTTGGCCCTGTGGTATTCCAGACTGCTCGCATTTTGTTAAAATGGGGAATCTTGGATATAATTCGGGATTCAGATAATGGTATGACCATTGATGAAGTCGCGAAACATACTAACATCTCCATATACGCTGCAAAATGTCTGATGGAAGCTGCTCTTTGTATCGGTATACTTTTTATAGATCCGGAAACAGATCGGTTCAAAATATCAAAGACAGGATGGTTTCTCATTAACGACCCAGCAGTACGTGTTAATATTGATTTTAATCATGATGTTAACTACGAAGGCTGGTTCCACCTTGAAGAATCTCTTAAAGAGGGGAAGCCTGCCGGATTAAAACATTTCGGTGACTGGCCAACAGTTTACGAGGGCTTATCCAGCCTTCCGGAGCAAGTGCAAAAGTCATGGTTCGGATTTGACCATTTTTACAGTGATTCGTCATTTCCAGAAGCTCTCGAAATTGTATTTAAGAAGAATAAGACACGGTCGCTATATGATGTCGGTGGTAATACCGGCAAATGGGCTCTCCAGTGTGTTGCATATGATAATGACGTTGAGGTAACCATATTGGATCTTCCTCAGCAAATCAAGCTGATGGAAACGAATACATCCGGGAAAGAAGGAGCCAATCGCATAAAGGGATATGGGATTAATCTTCTTGAAGCTTCCGCAAAGTTCCCCAAAAACGAAACCGCGCCCGATGCCATTTGGATGAGCCAGTTTCTGGATTGCTTCTCAATGGAAGAAATCGTAAGCATTCTTTCAATAGCCAAGGAAGCTATGGGTGACAACACCAGAATCTATATAATGGAAACATTATGGGACCGTCAGCGTTTTGAACCCGCGGCTTTCTGTCTGACTATGACAAGCCTATATTTTACAGCCATTGCAAATGGCAACAGTAAAATGTACAACACTGAAGATCTTGCAGAGTGCATAAAGAAAGCCGGACTTGAAATAGAAAAAATTTATGACGGGTTGGGTCAAGGGCACAGCATAATAAAAGTAAAACTAATAAACCAATAACAGTAATGACAAGAGAAGAAATAGAAGAAAAGGTAAAGGGCTTCATGATCGAGGAACTTGAACTTGAAGAAGATGATCTCGTGGCTGAAGCCCTCCTCAAAGATGACCTCGGGATTGACAGTCTAGACTACGTTGACATCGTGGTCATTGTAGATAAAATCTTCGGATTCAAAATCAAGCCGGAGGAGATGACAGATGTCAAGACCCTCGGTCAGTTCTGCGACTACATCGAATCCAAGGTAGGATAAATGGAAAAAGAGTGGGCAGGAACTACATACGGCAACGGTTGGATGCACAAGTGGCTCATCCGTATGCTCCGTTTCATTGATGTACGGATTCTTTACGGATTCGTATCCATCTTTGTTATTCCTGTCTGTCTGGCAATCAATCCAAGTAGAGGTCTAATCTACCGATATTTGCGTAAACGTCAAAAAAATGGCATTATAAGGGCTGCATGGCTGACTTATGTCAATCATTGTCTGTTCGGGCAAGTGGTCGTTGACAGGTTCGCAATGTATGCCGGGAAAAAGTTCGAAGTTGAGATAGATGGCTATGACAACTATCTGAGATTAGCAGATAATCCCGACGGATTTATCCAGTTAAGTGCGCATATCGGGAACTATGAAATTGCCGGATATACATTAAAAGCAGAGAAGAAGAAATTCAATGCGTTAGTGTTTTTCGGTGAGAAGGAATCAGTCATGCGCAATCGACAAAAATTGTTCTCGACTACGAACATCAATATGATTGCCATTCGCCCAGACATGGGTCATCTCTTTGAAATTAATGCCGCATTGGCCAACGGAGAGGTTGTCAGTATGCCGTCCGACCGTGTATTCGGTTCCGACAAACATCTTGCAATTGACTTCCTTGGGGAGAAAGCCAAATTTCCCTATGGCCCATTCAGCATAGCCACGATGAGAGGTTTGGAAGTAATTGCTGTCAATGTCCTTAAGATATCTGCTAAGAAATATAAAATCATAGTTACCCCCCTCTGTTACGATGGACAGGCTCCAAGAAAGGAACAGATCCGGCAACTCAGTTCGGCTTATGTAAATGAACTGGAGCGTGTTGTAAATATCTATCCGACTCAGTGGTATAACTATTTTGAATTTTGGGAAAATGATAATTGAGATAAATCCGCGAACCCCGCCAGATGAATTTGTAAGGCAAATCGATGTTCACACATTGTTGCCTCAACAGGAGCCATTTGTCATGATAGGACAGATGGAGCATTTCGACATGACCAACGTGAGAACAACCACACAGGTGCTGATGTCAAATATTTTTGTAGAAGGTGGAGTGCTGGATGCTTCCGGCATCATTGAAAATATTGCCCAAACTTGTGCTGCAAGAATCGGCTATATAAATCAATATATACTGAAGAAAGGTATTCAGATAGGATTTATTGGAGCAATAAAGAATTTCCAAACACATAGTCTTCCTAAAGTAGGTGAAACCATAGAAACCTCTGTTACCATCAATGAGGAGGTCTTTGGAATGCTTTTGGCAACAGCGCAGGTCACTACACCGGACAGACTCATTGCAACAACAGAGATAAAAATCGCAATCAAGGAATAATGGAACTAACGTCATCAAAAGACATAGAAATTCGCTTCAGCGAAGTGGATATGATGAAGGTCGTATGGCACGGCGCATACCCGTTATATCTTGAAGATGCACGCGAGGCATTCGGTGACGAATATGGGTTGACTTATGAAGGCTATCTTGACAACCAATATTATGCGCCCATAGTGGACATGCAGATACAATATAAATTCCCCCTCCGCTACGGGGTAAAGGCCCGAATTGATATAACGTATCGTCCAACTGAGGCTGCCAAGATTGTGTTTGACTACGAAATACGTGATAAGGAAACCAATCTGCTATACTGCAAGGCTCGCACTATCCAAGTATTCATGGACATGGATTATAATCTCGTATTATTTAATCCGGAATTTTTTGAGAACTGGAAAGCAAAATGGCAGCAATAATAGGTGATAATATCATATCCCCAATGGGATTCACAACAGAGGAAAATTTCCAAGCCGTAAGACTTGGAAAGACCGCATTGCGTCATTTCGATTCTGCTGATGGCATCCCGTTTCCCTTTACCGCCTCTCTTTTTACAAAGGAACAAATAGATGGGCTTAAGGAAGAAAATCTCACTCGTTTTGAGTCTCTGGCTTATCACTCAATTATGAGTGCCATTACGAGCCATCCGGAAATAATCTCCGAACGAACTGTTTTAGTCCTTAGTAGCACCAAGGGAAACGTAGGCGTTCTCCAAGACACCGAAAATGATAAAAATATCATAAATTTAGGTGAAGCAGCAAGAAAGATTTCTGACAAAATAGGTTTGAGCCAATCTCCAATAGTTGTCAGCAATGCGTGTATTTCAGGTGTCTCGGCAATCATTTTGGCCACACGGCTAATCGATGCTGACAAGACAGACAATGTCATCGTCTGTGGTGTTGACGAGCAGAGTCCTTTCATTATATCTGGTTTTGAGTCCTTGAAAGCTTTGTCAGAATCAGAATGCAGACCCTTTGACATAGAGAGGCTTGGTCTTAATTTGGGTGAGGCTGCTGCAACACTTGTTTTATCAAAGCACCCCCAAAAGGGCTGTTGGCAGATAATTGGAGGCGCGATAAGAAACGATGGTTTTCATATAAGCAGCCCCTCACCTAAAGGAGAGGGAGCTTATCAGTCACTGTGTAAAACAATTGAAGGGACTTCCTTTGATGACATTGCAGTTGTAAATGCACATGGTACGGCTACCATGTATAATGACCAAATGGAGTCAAAAGCCATAAGCCGTGCCGGACTTTCGGAAGTGCCGGCAAATGCCTTAAAAGGGTACTTTGGTCACACCATGGGTGCAGCCGGAGTATTGGAAACCATTCTAACAATGCATTCTGTAGAGGATGGCATCATTTTCGGAACAAGAAACTTTGAAGAACTTGGCGTAAGCGGAAAAGTTAACATTACTTCTTCATTGCAGCAAACAAATAGGTCATCGTTTATTAAGATGATTTCCGGATTTGGTGGAGGGAATGCTTCAATTCTTGTATCTCTGAAAGATAAAGGTGGACTTGAAACTCGTAATACTCAGTTTGAAATATCCCATAGGGTAGTTTTGACACAAGATTCTTTAGTGATTGACGGAGTGTCTGCCAAATTGGAATTTTCGGGTGATAAACTTTTGACTGCGCTATACAAGGAACGAATAGGCGATTATCCCAAATTTTATAAAATGGATTCTCTTTCCAAGTTAGGATTCATCGCATCCGAGATACTGTTGCAAGCTGAGAAGGAGAATGATTTTGAAAATACGCCCTCAAGAGGAATAGCCTTTTTCAATAGCCATGCATCGCTTAATACGGATATTGCCTACTTGGAAACAATAAAAGACAAAGGAAATTATTTTCCTTCTCCATCATTATTTGTCTATACATTGCCCAATATCGTTACGGGAGAGTTAGCCATCCGACATCATCTACTTGGCGAGACAGCATTCTATATCCTACCTAACAAGGATTGGAACAGAATAACTGACATTATTGAATGTATGTTCTGTGATGAACAAATAGATTCAGTGATTGGAGGTTGGGTGGAATACATAAATTCAACCAGTTTTGAAGCAAATATTTTTATCGCAAATAAAACCAACTAAATATGGAAGAAATAATTTTAGAGTTGAAAGAGAAAATTATCGATGCCCTCAACCTAGAGGACATAACACCCGAAGAACTTGATGCTTCGGCACCTCTGTTCGGTGATGATGGAATTGGCCTCGACTCCATTGACGCGCTTGAAATAATAGTGCTTCTCGAGAAGAACTATGGCATCAGACTTGCAAATGCTGCCGAAGGTAAAGCAATATTTACCAGCATTGAAAGCATTGCCAAATACGTTCAGGAAAACCGCAAGAAATAATCCTATCATGCCACAAAGCATAGCCATAACAGGTCAGGGTATAATCTGCGCAATAGGTGTGGATTGTGAATCCGTGCTGTCTTCCTTGAAGAAGGAGGAACATGGAATCTCACAGATTAAGTATCTTGAATCAATTCATAAAGAGCTTCCTGTCGGAGAGGTCAAGCTTTCTGACAATCAAATGAAAGATATTCTTGGGCTACCCACAGACAGAGAAGTAAGTAGAACATCGCTGCTTGGTGCTATCGCTTTGAAACAGGCAATGAAATCTTCTGTACTAAAGAAAGAAGATTTAGCCGGGAAAAGAGTTGCTCTCATATCGGGGACAACTGTCGGTGGTATGGATGTAACCGAGCGGCATTATCCGCAAATGCTTTCAGATAAGGGGAAAGCCCGGTATGTAAGACAACATGATTGTGGAAACAATACTAAAGAGATAGCTGAATTATGTGGTATAGAAGCCGATTTGATTACGATTTCCACGGCTTGCTCATCCGCATTGAATGCCATTATTCTTGGTTCCCGATTATTGTTGGCCGATAAAGTTGATATTGTCCTTGCCGGAGGAAGCGAAGCTCTAAGTCGATTCCATCTCAATGGTTTTAACAGCCTAATGATATTGGATTACGACAGTTGCCATCCTTTTGACAGTAACCGTCATGGACTTAACTTGGGAGAAGGAGCTGCCTACGTCGTTTTGGAGCGGGCAAAAGACCTATCTATGCGAAAAGGATGTAATCCTATCGTATTTATAGCAGGATATGGCAACAGATGCGATGCTTTCCACCAGACAGCGACGTCTGAGAATGGAGAGGGAGCATACCTTGCAATGACCGATGCCATTGCGATGAGTGGCATTAACCCGTCAGAGATTGATTATATCAATGCTCACGGCACTGGTACTCCCGACAATGACAGAAGTGAGTCTCAGGCTATACTTAGAGTCTTTGGCGAGTCCTATCCTCCAGTATCAAGTACCAAAGCTTTTACAGGCCATACAACGTCCGCCTCAGGGAGTATTGAAACAGTTATTTGCATGTTGTCGATGCACAATAACTTCATTCCGGCGAATCTCCGCTGGCAACAAAGTTCAGAGGATTGCATTATCCCCTCCAAAGGGCAACAAAACGTTGAGTTACACAATGTAATGTGTAACTCCTTTGGTTTCGGAGGAAACGAATCTTCACTGATTTTGTCTCGTACTCCCGTCCTTCTGGATGATGTAAAAGACTCAGCTGAATATGGAATTTCCTCCATTCATGAGATTACAAACACCGAGGACTTGTCTGATGTCAAAAAATATGTGACAGCCATGGAGGCTCGCCGAATGAGTAAAATCATGAAAGCAGCAATCTTGACTTCCATGCAGGCGATTGAATCAGCAGGTATCCAAAAACCAGATGCCATTGTCATCGGGACCGCATATGGAATGCTTGATCAGGGAGAGAAAATTCTCAATCACATAGAAGAAGAGGGAGAAGAAGGGCTTAGTCCTACTTTGTTTATGCAGAGTACACATAATACTATTGCTGGAACATTGGCCACTCGTCTGAAATGTCATGGGTATAACATCACCTATTCGCAGGGAGAAGATTCTTGGGATTTAGCAATATCCGATGCCAAACAACTGATTTCGGAAGGGAAGGCAGAGAATATACTCGTGGGACTGCATGACTATTGTCCCGAACATTTTCGTCAAATTTTTGAATTTGCCGGAATAAAGGTTCCTGCTGAAGTAATTTCTAGAAGTGTAATTGTATCAAAGCATAAAATAGGAAAGGAGGAAGGCAATGAATAATTCGTTACTGTTTAACCTCTCCACTTATGGTTTGTTTCTGCTTGCTTTGATTCAGAGTGCAATCCTTGCCTTTGGTCAAGTTTTCTTGAAGATAGGCTTGATGAAGATGGAACCATTCGGATGGAATGCAGCTTTTTGGAGGTCGGCTTTACTTAACTGGCAGTTTGCCCTTTCCGGAATATGCTTCGGAGGAGCCAGCCTTTTGTGGATGTATATCATAAAGAAATTTCCTCTCAGTATGGCCTATCCTTTGGTCAGTTTAAGCTACGTTTTTGGACTATTGGCTGCAGCGTGGATTTTCCACGAAGATGTCAACCTCAATAAATGGATTGGAGTTGCATTGATAGTGGCGGGCTGCTTTATCATTTCTAAACCATAAAATCATGAGAAAGATAATAATATTGTTGACTTTGTGTTTGACGCTCGGGGTTGCGTTTGCCCAGAATTTCAATCAAGCTCAGGCACTGAAAGAAATTAGTGCTGCGGCAGCTTCAATAAAAACTATGCAGTGTGATTTTGCCCAGACAAAATCGTTGAAAATGCTTGGCGACAAAATGGTCTCCAGAGGTCAGATGTGGTGTGAGCAACCAAATATGCTGCGGTGGCAATATAACACTCCATACACTTACACATTCATCCTCAATAACAATAAGGTAACGGTCAAAAAAGGCAATCATAGTGATGTGATTGATGTGAACAAAAACAAGATGTTCAAGGAAATTGCAAGAATCATGATGAATAGTGTCTTGGGGAAAGTGCTGACAGATAAAGCAGACTTCAAATCGTCCGTTATCCACAAGAGCAACTATTACATCGTTACTCTGATTCCTCAGAAAAAGGAGATGAAACAGATGTTTACTTCCATCCTTTTGCATTACGACACAAAACTCAAATTAGTTACGAAGGTTGAAATGCACGAGAAGAATGGAGATAGTACATTGATCGAATTGAAAAATATAAAAAAGAACACTCCGATAAATGCTTCGCAGTTTAAGATTAATTAGTCTACTACTAATACTGTTGAGTTGCCATGGCTTTGTATTTTCGCAGAGTCCGGTTCTTGCATATCCTGACTCGGTAGGTCAGAGATCCCGGTATGAGATTGTCATAGAAATGCCTAAAGCCTATCTTAGCGGACTAATGATTATGCACAAGCCATCAGAAGGACATGTAGATGCGAGTGTAATCAATGAATTTGGCATTTCTCTGATGGATATAAGCTACGATGAGAAAAAGGACAAGGTTAAAATACACAGTATAACTGACAAGATGAACAAGTGGTATATCAAGAGGTCACTGAGCGGAGACTTTAAGAATATCTTTAAAGCTATGCATCAGGGTTCACAAGAATACCTAAATACAAAACGCAAAATCAAATATTCTTTTCAACCGGCAAATGAAACTGAATAGGAATTTATATAAAATCATCAATAAGGAAACTGTCGGCGAGGTGACTACATATATAATCACCCTTATTCCTTCATGCGTAATATACGCCGCCCATTTTCCGGGAATGCCTATTACTCCAGGCGTTTGCCAGATTCAAATGACAAAAGAACTTTTGGAGGATTGTCTTAATAGGACATTGAGAATTTCGGGAGTGAAAAATGCGAAATTTGTTTCCGTTCTAACTCCGACAGACAAACCAATAAGAGTCTCATTAAATAAAATTAAGCAAGAAGACAATCAGTTCAAGGTACAAGCCGTGATTGCTGATGATGATACAACCTATGCCAAACTCTCATTACAAACAGTCATTGCATGACAGAGGCATCTGTGTGATAATACCAGTTTATAATAATGAGGGTACTATTGCAGACGTGGTGGGGCGAACGCTTCTCCACTGTGATGACGTAATTGTAGTGAATGACGGTTCTGCCGATTCGACAAAAGAATGTTTGGAACGTATTGCCGGAATAACAATTATCAATTCTCCTAAGAATGAAGGAAAAGGGTCGGCATTGAGAAGAGGGTTTAGGAAAGCTTTGGATTTGGGTTTCGCTTATGCGATAACTCTTGATGCAGATGGGCAACACTATCCTGAAGATATTCCTCTGTTCTTGGATGCCAACATCGAACATCCGGGATGTCTGATTGTCGGGTCCCGTGATTTAACCGGGGTTGTCAGATCTAAAGGAAGCTCGTTTGCAAATTCCTTTAGTAATTTTTGGTTTTGTGTTCAGACGTTGCATAGACTACCTGATACACAAACTGGTTATAGGCTTTATCCACTCAAAAAGTTAAAAGGGTTATCTTTCTTAACCTCACGTTATGAGGCGGAGCTTGAATTGTTGGTATTTGCCTCGTGGCACGGTGTAAAGCTAATTTCAAAGCCGATAAATGTCTTCTACCCAAAACCGGAAGAACGGGTCTCCCATTTTAGACCCGGCCTTGATTTTACAAGAATTTCAATCTTGAACACGATACTGTGTGTTTTAGCTGTGATTTACGGTATTCCATGTTTCTTGTACAGAAGTCTGAAAACGGGCTTATTTACAATTACCACCTACATTGTGTATCTTGTCGGAGCTCTCACAATAACCCCCATTGCATTCGGAAAGGCTTGTTATACTAAACTGACAGGGAAACCATCTTATAAACTGCATAATGTCGTGACAACATTCAGTAAGACAGTTGTTAAGTTACTCGGTTTGTTCGGTGCGAAAGTAAAAGTAGATAATAAATCAGGTGAAGACTTTAAGAAACCTGCATTGATTATATGCAACCATCAGAGTCAATTAGATTTAATGGTTCAATTGAGTCAGACAAACAGGATAATATTTCTGACAAACGATTGGGTGTGGAAAAATCCTATATTTGGTGCCATTGTTCGGTGTGCGGAATACTATCCCGTCTCAGTGGGATTGGAAAAACTTTTGCCCAAGTTGCAAGAGTTGGTGGATAGAGGATACTCAATTTCAGTTTTTCCAGAGGGTACGAGATCAGAAGCGGAGGAAATTAACCGATTCCACAAAGGTGTATTCCATATTGCTAACACTCTGAATCTGGATATTTTGCCTCTTGTTGTTTATGGGACAGGGAAGGTTATGCCGAAACATGGATGGCTTATAAAGAGGTGGCCAATATGGCTGAAAATAGGGAAAAGGATGAATCAAGAAGATTTGACCTCTTTGGGGACAACTCTACGGGCACAGGCCAAAAACCTGCGTGGAGAATACCAAACTATTTACGATAACTTGAAAAATAGGATTGAAAGGAATGTCTAAACAAAAGGTCATAATAATTGGTGCCGGACTTGGTGGTCTTGTATGTGCAGCCATTCTTGCAAAAGAGGGGCTTGATGTCACTGTTGTAGAAAAGAATCCACGTGTTGGAGGATGCCTACAAAGCTATTGCCGTGACAATGCAATATTTGATACAGGAATGCATATCTTTGGAGGTATGCACGAAGGCGGTAATATAAGAAGAATCTTTGATTATCTCGGTATTTCAGAGATGCTTAACATTCATGATCTTGATGCCACAAACAGCATTGAAGTATTTGTAGATAAAGATAAAACAACCCAAACATTCTCAATGTACAGAGAGAGATTTGTAGAATCCCTCTCAAAGATTTTCCCGGAAGAAAAGAGCAATTTACAGAATTATCAAAATAAGGTGGACGAGGTTATGGAGCAAATGGATTTGTTCCATCTTCGGGCTGACCGTGGATTAAATACCGTTGGGAATGTTGATTTCAACCTTCCTGCGAATAAATTTATTTCTAAATATATCGACGATAATCGGCTGGTAGCCTTATTGGGCGCACTGAATGTTCTATATGCCGGTGAAGCGAATGTCACCCCGGCATTTTTACACTCCTCAATTTCCACTATATTCTTTAATGGTGCTTGCCGAATCGCCGGAGGTTATGAGACTCTTGCAAATGCTTTGACGTCTGTTATAACAAATCATGGAGGGAAAATTCTTGTCAATAGTAAGGTAATCAAGATAAATTCTGACAATAAAGAAGTTACCAGTATTCTTACTGACAATGGCAATATTCTCAAAGGGGATACTTTTGTATTGGCCTCCCCTGTGAATGAGTTGGAATCACTTATAGATAACCCCAGACTTTTGTCAAATGCCTACAAGTCTTTTATTTCCATAAAAGAAGATTCAATCTCATCCTTTATCGTAAATATCCGGCTTAAAAAAGATAAGATAGAATACAGTAATCGTATTGGTTTCTATTTGGAAAATTACGATACGACATGGGAAGATGAATCCTGTGCTGATATAAAGCGGTTTATGTATATGACACCACCTGTTGTCAATCAAGGAAAATTCGCAGAAACACTCAACGTTGTGGCTCCTTTGAGATGGTCTGAAGTAGAACAATGGGAAAAGAACGTCAAAGGAGCAAGGGATAAGGATTACTATACCTTCAAGAATAAACTAATAGAATTCATATTAGACAAATTATCTGAGATATATCCAAGTCTTAGAGAAGCGGTGGAGTACATAGATTCCGCCACGCCTTTAACAATCCACGATTTTACGGGTGTTAGGCATGGAGCTATGTGTGGTTTGCGCAAAGATTGTAATGATGCCATTCCATTTATTCCCTTGCGTACCAAGATTCCCAACTTGTTTCTTACAGGACAAAGTATAAATATGCATGGCTTTTGTGGCGTGACATTGACCGCAGTACAAACTTGTGAAGCGATTCTTGGCAAGGATTATCTTATCAATAAAATTTAAACGAAATGAAGAGAATCACCTCCATAATAGCTGCAATAATAATGACAATCAACTGTTTTGCCAAAATTAATATATGGGAAAATACAGATTGCCATAAAAAGGTAAAGCTAACTCCTTATATAGTCAATGGCGATAATAATATCGGGATTATTGTATGTCCCGGTGGGAGTTACTTTTGGCATGATAGCGAAACCGAGGGGCATGAAGTGGCTAAATGGCTCAACAATAACGGAATTTCTGCGTTTGTTTTGGACTATCGAACTGCCTATGTCCCCGCATTTATATTCCATCATCGGTATCTATTTAGAGGAAATCTTTATCCGGCCCCACAAGATGATTTACGACAGGCTAAAAAAAAAGTAAGAGAGAACGCAAGTGAGTTTGGGGTGGATTCTACTAAAATTGGGGCCATGGGATTTTCAGCAGGTGGACATCTCGTAATGTCTTCTGCAGAACTATTTGATCCGCAATATCGACCGAATTTTATTGTTCCGATATACCCTGTTGTTACCATGACTGAAAAATGCGTTCATAAAAGGTCTCGCAGAGGATTATTGGGTGATAATAAACAGAATGACCCGGAATTAAAGAATTTACTTTCACTAGAAAGACATGTTCCGGAAGATTGTCCGCCTGTCTTTTTGGTGAATTGTAAGGATGACCCTATTGTGGATTACCACAATTCTGTATTGTTGGATTCGGCTCTCACGTCAAAGAACATTCCTCATCAATATCTTTTGTTTGAGACAGGAGGACATGGATTTGGTGCATCTGAAACAAAGGGTTCTGCTGAATGCAGGGAATGGAAAGAAGCATTCCTAAACTGGATAAAGACAATATTCTGATAAAGATACTTCCAAATGACTAAGATTGCACTCAAAATACATGACTTCATGCAGAGCCGCAGAAGGTTTTGCCTTCTGTCGTTTATCATAGTCACGTCAGTCCTCTCCTGCCTGTTGCTACGTCTGGATTTTAAAGAAGATATTTCGGATTTTCTTCCATTGGAAGGCAATCATCAGGAGGCGATGCAGGTCTATCAAGATGTGTCGGGGGCAAGTAAGATTATTGCCATATTTCAAGCGTCAGATTCGCTTAATGCAAATCCTGACGATATGGTGGAAGCAATCGATTATTTTGAAAATATCGTCTCTGAAAAAGATTCTGCTGCATATGTCAGGGAATTGACTACGCAAATCAACTTGGAGAAGATTTCGGAATATACCGACTTCGTCTATTCTAATATCCCTTATTTCCTCTCCGAGGAAGATTATACGAGAATGGACAGTCTGCTGAATACCCCCGGCTATATTTTATCTCGGCTTGAAGAGGATAAGGAACTGTTAATGTTCCCCACATCCGGATTGCTGTCTGAAAATCTTCAAAGAGATCCGCTCAATCTTTTCTCTCCCTGCGTAGGTAGGCTTCAAAGTGGCCAGTCTGCAGATAATATTGAGATGTATGACGGTTATATCTTTACTCCGGATATGAGCCGCGCCTTGGTTCTAATGGAATCTCCATTTGGAAACAGTGAAACTCATAACAATGCCGTTTTAATGGATTTCCTTGCGGAACGGGCAAACGAGGTTGAAAACGAGTTTTCAGGAGTGACTGTTCATTACATCGGGGGGCCGGCCATTGCAGTCGCCAATGCTACACAAATTAAAGAGGACAGTCTGTTATCCATTGCAATTGCCGCAGTTCTGATTGTGGCGTTACTTATTATTGTATTCAGAAAGGCTTGGAACATTATCCTTATTGTCATTTCGGTTGGATGGGGATGGTTGTTCGCAATGGCGATGGTATCGGTGATTCATAGTAGTGTTTCATTGATTGTTGTGGGAATATCAAGCATTATACTCGGTATTGCAGTCAATTATCCGCTCCATCTGATAGCTCATACTGCGCACACAGGTTCGATGAAACAAGTGCTAAGAGAGATAATAGCCCCCTTGATAATAGGTAATATAACCACTGTAGGAGCGTTTGTTGCACTTGTCCCATTGAAAGCGGCTGCTCTCCGCGATTTGGGGATTTTCAGTGCTTTGATTCTTATTGGCACCATTTTATTTACCGTTGTATTTCTGCCTCATGCAGTTCGTAAAAAAGGAAACCGTCAACATGAGATTTCTGTCAAATGGCTAGATTGGTTGAGCAACATTAGACCGGAAAAAAAACGTTGGGTTGTCCTTGGCGTGGTGTTACTCACTGTCATATTTGGCTATTTTAGTCTCAAAACAGACTTTGACTCTAATATGAGCCATATAAATTTCATGACCGACCGTCAGAAAGCGGATATGGTATATTTTAAGGAACTGACAAGCAATAACTCAGACAACACTGAAACTTTATATGTTGTAAGCTCCGGAAACACGCTGGATGAGGCTATTGATAACAATGCCGCGTTAAGACCCAAACTCAAACAAGAACTTGCTTCGATTGATAGCGTTTATCAATCTGACATGCAATTTCTACCATCATCAAAACAGCAAGCTGAAAGATTGGAAAGGTGGACTAATTTTATAGCGACTCATAAAACTCTTTTGACAGATTCCTTGACGCAGGGGGTACTTACAAAGGGCTTCCAGAAAAAAGCATTCTCTCCCTTTGAAGATATTCTATCAGGAGAATATGCCCTCCAAGACAAAGACTTCTTTAGCCCTCTTAATTCCATTAATTCTCAGCACCTCAGCATTGACAGTATAAATGGGAAATACCGGGTTGTCAATCTGATTTCTGTGCAGAAAGACAAAATGGAAGTTCTCCGTCAAAAGATTGATAGCCTCGAAGGGTCCCATTTCTGCTTTGATGTGCAAAGTATGAACAGTGCTATTGCCAATGGCCTCTCAGACAACTTCAGCTATATTGGATGGGCCTGTAGTTTGATTGTGTTCTTTTTCCTATGGGCTTCTTTTGCCTCCATTGAATTGGCTTTGCTCTCGTTCCTGCCTATGGCAGTCAGTTGGATTTGGATTCTGGGAATTATGGGAATGACCGGAATACAATTCAACATTGTCAATATTATTCTCGCTACTTTCATCTTTGGACAGGGAGATGATTACACAATCTTCATGACCGAAGGCTGTTGCTATGAATATGCTTTTAGGAAAAAGATGCTTGCTTCCTACAAAAGTTCGATTCTTGTGTCCGCTCTCATTATGTTCATCGGAATCGGAACTTTGATATTTGCAAAACATCCGGCACTCCATTCATTGGCTGAGGTTACCATTGTTGGTATGCTCTCGGTTGTATTGATAGCTTATCTATTGCCTCCTTTGGTATTCAATTGGATCACAAAATCTCATGGCAAATATAGGAAACGCCCTCTAACGCTCGGACCGTTACTTCGTACTTGGTTCTGTGGAGCATGGTGGCTATCTCAATTACTAATCGGATATATCTTGGGCTTCTTCCTGTTTATTATTGGTCCGAGGACACCAAAAACACTGGCTCTTTTCCATCGTTTTGTCACTTGGTCACATAGAATTGACCTTAAATTGATGCCCGGTGTTAAATTCAGAATGCACAACCCGTATAATGAGACTTTGAATAAGCCCTGTGTTATCGTGTGCAACCATCAGTCCTTGCTCGACCCGATGTATTTTATGGCATGGAGTCCTAAGATTCTCATTGTGGCAAATGAGAGGTCAAGTATGAATCCGGTGGTTCGTATAATGTTCAAGTGGTTGGGATTCTATACAATCCGGCAGTCCAACTTTACTGCATGGAAGGATTCTTCTTTGGAGAGAGACTTGGAGATTTTCAAGAAGTATGTCGAGGAAGGCTATTCAATAGCCTTCTTTCCGGAAGGAATGCGTAATCCCGATTCTTCCATTCTCAGATGCCATAAAGGACCGTTCTATCTTGCAAAGCAACTTAACATTGATGTTTTGCCTGTGTTGCTGCATGGCGTTAACTATCTTATGCCCATCCAAAGCTTTGCCTGCTACAAGGGAGAAATCAATATGCGGATAGGTAAACGGATAACATCGTCAAGTCCTATATGGAATGAATCATACTCTGCATTCGCCCAGAATGTTCATCGCCACATGAAGGTTGAATACAAGGCAATGTGTTGCAAGTATGAGACGGCAACCTATTTTGCATCTCTTGTAAAAGACCGTTATCGATATAAGGGGACGGAACTATTACAGGAAGTAACCCGTAACCTAAAAAAGCACAACAATTATTCCGATTTGGTAGACCATACTCAACCGGGATGTGTTGTTATTAAAAATTGTGGATATGGTGAAATGGCTCTATTGATGGGTCTTGTCCATCCCGACATCAAGGTATTTGCAATTGATTCGGACGAAGAAAAAATAACAGTAGCAAAATATGCTGCTGAGGGAATTGTTACTAACGTAGAGTTTCAGACCTCTATGGATTTATCAACGATAGAAAACTTAAAGCTTTATGAATTTTCAGTGTAAACAGACATACGTTCCTAAAAAAGTATGTGGTGCAATATTGGCCGGTCTGATATTGTTTTCCTCTCTTCATGTCAACGCTCAGGAACCAATTACCATCAATAGCGACAACTCTGTCACAATTACTTATATAGATCCGAAAGCCGAGAAAGTAGAAGTACAGGGTACATTCTTCCAAAAAGGGAATTCTTTAATTCCTATGGCTGGAATGTTCTCCAAAGATGGTAAAGCTGAAATGACGAACACTGGAAATGGAGTTTGGACTTATACGTCGCAGCCGCTCAGTTCTGAACTCTACTGGTACGATTTCGTAGTGAATGAAGATTCTGTGCGTTTCGATAAAAGGAATAGGGACACAACTCGGGATATAGGCTCTACCTATAACTATTTTATCATCAAGGGCGGGATTGGAGATAACTTTACTGATGCGCAAACAAAAAAAGGCACATTAGAATATGATTGGTACCCATCATCGTTGAATGGAATGAGTAAACGCCGTATGGCTGTATATCTTCCTCACGGATACAAATCATCATCTCGACGCTATCCAGTCCTTTATCTCCTTCATGGTTCGGGAGGTGATGAAACTGCGTGGGCTGATTGCGGTCGTTTATCCCAAATAATGGATCATCTTATTGCAAATGGCACATGTGAACCAATGATTGTTGTCATGCCCAACGGCAATGTGGAGTTAGCAGCCGCTCCCGGAGAAGATCCTAACAATCCGAATGTTCAACCTTCTAGCAACAATGTTTCATCGATGTTTGGTAAATTCGAGAAATCATTTGTCCCCGAGATTGTCAATTATGTTGACAAGAATTATCGTACGGTTGCAGATAAGCAACATCGAGCCATAGCTGGGTTGTCTCTTGGTGGCCTTCATACACTGTACACCTCATTAAATAATCCTAATGAATTTGATTACATTGGATTATTCTCGGCTCAAACAACAAACGCTCTTGGAGACAAAAGTGTCGGCGGATTGAAAAGTATAGGAGAAGGTTGGAAGCAACTAAAGCAAGCACTTCCTTTTTTAGGGGGTGGTAGCGTTGACCGAAAGATTAGCAGTATCACTGGAGGAGAATCCGATAAGAATTTGGATATATATGATAATTTTGATTGGAAATTGAAGAATTTCTTTAAGAAAAATCCCAGACTCTTCTATATCGCCGTAGGGAAGGATGATTTTACAAAGAAACTTAACGATGACTTAAGAAAAAAACTTAACAAGGGTTGCTATACTTTTTTGTATAATGAATCAGATGGTGGACACACTTGGAGCAACTGGCGTAAGTATCTGATTGACTATCTTCCCCGATTGTTTAAAAATTGATAACTACAGAAAATGAAAGAACATATTAGAACTTTACTGGAAGACCTTCTTCCTCTCGTAGATTTAGATTCGGACTTCCTTTTTGCCGAATTGGATTCTCTTGGCGTAACGACTATTTTGATGGTGCTGTCTCAGGAATATGGCATTGAACTAGAAGCTAAAGATGCCACTCCCAAGAACCTCCGTTCGCTTGACAGCATAGTCGAAATGGTAAACCGTAGGCTGGCAGAAAAATAAAGGTTATATGAACCGACTGGAAGATTATCTACGTGAACATGCACAATCTTCGCCCCAGAGGATTGCTTTCCAAAATTCCGATGGAATTTTGACTTATAGTGAACTATGGACGGCGGTCTGTGAACGTGCGTCGGAAATTGAATCCGAAACCTCCCGTGTCTATGTATTAAGATCCGCGCATGATTTTGATTTCATCATAGACTATTTCGCAGCTCACAAGGCCGGGAAAGTGGTTGTTCCTCTTGAAAAGGACTTGCCCGATGCTCAATTTCAGGGAATACTGGAATTGACATCGCAGGCTGATATGCCGGGAGATGTAACCGACATACTTTTTACGACCGGAACAACCGGTAAACAGAAAGGGACTATGATTAGCCAAGGTATCATTATATATGATGCTGAAAACTTGATTGATGCACAAGGCTTTTCTTCGAACCTGACGTTTATTATTACCGGTCCGCTTAACCACATAGGAAGTTTGAGTAAGATATGGCCGTCAATAATAGTTGGTGCTTCCATTTATATCATGGACGGGCTCAAAGACTTGCCAGCTTTCTTTAAGGTGGTTAAGGATGCTCCTTGGAAGGTGGCTACTTTCCAAGTTCCGGCCAGTCTCCGTATGATGATACAATTCGGTGAGAAACAACTAAGGGATTGTTCTGAAAAATTTGATTTCATCGAAACTGGAGCCGCTCCAATTTCGCAATCCGACATGGAGAAACTATGCGAATTGCTTCCGCATACTCGTCTTTATAATACTTACGCCTCCACAGAGACCGGAATAATCGCGACCCATAATTTCAACGGAGGATATTGTGTAGCTGGGTGCTTAGGAAAGCCGATGAAACACTCAGCCTTAACAATTGATGATGATGGGTTTATTGTATGTCAAGGTAAGACGCTAATGATTGGCTATTGCGGAGACCTGGATGAAACAAATCGTGTTCTCAGAGAGAATAAAATCTTCACGAAAGACAAGGGAATCCTCGATGAAGAGGGCCGATTGCAATTAGCCGGACGAGATGGAGATATTATAAATGTCGGAGGGTTCAAGGTAAATCCTGTTGAGGTTGAGGATGCCGCCCAGTCGATGCCGGAGATTGATGACTGTATTTGTATTCCATCACAGCATCCGGTATTAGGAATAGCACTCCGTCTTCTCTATGTTGTAAAAGAAGGTCTTTCCGTTGAGAAGAAAGCGTTAGCCAAACACCTTGCATCAAAGCTTGAAGGTCATAAGGTTCCTCAGTTATATACCCAAGTCGATAAAGTTGAGCGCACCTACAACGGTAAGCTCAACCGAAAAGCGTATAGCCCGAAGTAGGAATAACTTTGAAACTCATCTTTCCAATTGTCCATGTGGTGGTTGGGATAACGGCCTTTGAAGACGCGATAGCAGATTGGGGTTCCCTTGGGAATGCGTTTGCTGCCGTAGCCCATGCGGTCGATGTAGATGTCATAGCCTTCGGCTTTTAGACGCCGTGCTATATCGTTGGCGAAGTCTTGTATCGGACAATTTTTGTAAATTTCAGGGAAGTCGACAAAAAATGGAAGTTCATAGTTTTGATTTCTGATGCAAAGTTATTCCTCTCATATCGCAAAAGGTGATACAGCTTTACGAATTTTCAAAAAATAAATCAGAAATCAAAATCCAATCCGGCTTTTTTAGCTTGGGAATGCTGATGTTCCCTCGGAATATGGTATTGACGACCGTCTTTAATCAGATATGAGCCAGTCTGATGAAAGTTGAACGGTACTCCCGACTCCCGGCATTGTCTTTGCATATCAAGAACCCAGTTAAAGTCCAGAGGTCTGGCATATTTGCCGGATTCACCACCGACCGAGACCTCCTCAATCAATTCCGGATTGAGGTATTTGCTTATGTCAATCTTTTCTATCATTGGCGCGACAATTACCATGCGGTGCTTGATTGGCAATGAGAGAAATATCGGCAAACGATAATCTGCGCGGTCCTGATTTTCGACCGTGCACCCGATACCAACATGGTTATATCCTTCGCCCCAATCATCCGGGAAGCACTGCATAAGGCGTTCTATGCGTTTTGTGAAGAAAAAGAATGTGCAATCAGTCCGTTGGCGGATAATATCCCAGATTTCATCACGCCACTCATCGGCTTCTTCAATCAGAAAATCAGAGGTGAAGCACAGCGCAAATTCCGTGCCTGACGGAAATTTCCAATTCTTCTTTCTATCGCGCTTTATAGGTAGATTGAACGATGCCGTTTTACGCACTTCATTTGACGGTGTGACCGTGCCAAACGCCGCATCCTCACGGTAAACGTAACAATGCTTGCATCCCGTACTTATCTTGTGGCAACCATGCCACGGATTCCACATCGGCATAATTCAATCTCCGCAACTGTCAAGTCCTAATTGCACAATATCTTCTGAATCCTCAATCACTTCGGGACTGCACATCGACTCTTCCGCTGCTTTTACTGCGCGACGTGCGTCTTTGGCTTTCTTCTTAGCCTTGCGTTTGATCTCGTCCTCTATGAGTTGCTGTTTCAGAGATTTTACAACCTCAGGTTTTTCACGTTTGAAACGTTTCTCATATAGATTTTCAATGTGCTGTGGCAGTAGTGTCTTCCACGGTTCCTGCTTATGATTGTCAATCTTGCGAAGTGAATCCGGTTTGAATCCAAGTTCACGCGCCATCTGTACCTGCATGTCAGAAAGATGGTGACGCTTCTGCGCCACCATCCAGTCTTGTATGATTGTCCGTCTCGAAGCCATAACTATTGTTTCTTAGTATAACGCCAATCAAAGTTTTATAGTTGTCCTTTGCAGGGGCAATCGTTAAGGTGGTCATCTACGAAGCCTGTGGCTTGTAGATGGGCGTAGCAGATTGTTGAGCCGAAGAATTTGAAACCTCGCTTCTTCATATCTTTAGCGATTGCATCCGACTCAGGCGATGTGACCGGAATATCAGCCATTGTTGCCGGATGATTTACAACGGGGAAATCTCCGTGAAAGACAGACCTCAGATAGTTGAAGAAGCTGCCGAACTCTTTCTGAATCTCGATGAACAGCCGGGCATTGGAAATAGCCGACTGGATTTTACGGCGATTCTTGACTATTCCGTCAAATTTCATCAATCGCTCAACATCTTCTTCGGTCATGGCAGCAACTTTCTCAACATCGAAGTTGTGAAATGCCTCACGATAGCCTTCTCGTTTGCGCAGGATTGCTATCCAAGCCAGTCCAGCCTGTGCGCTTTCCAACGTGAGGAACTCAAAGAGTATATGGTCATCCGTGACAAGGCGACCCCATTCTTCATCGTGATATTTCACATAAAGAGGGTCGTCTCCGCACCACGGACAACGACTCAGTTTCTCAGATACCATTTTAATCCCAGTCATTAAGGTTGGCTATTATGCGGTCGATGTCACTTTCATCAAAAATCTCCGGCTGTTTCTCGTGACAATGACAGTCACCATCGCAATGACAACCGCATTCACAGGTATCCGTCAGTTCTTCGACTGTGTTCTCATTTTCATGTCCCATCTTACTTCGCCACCACCTTCTTGAACTCGGCTGCGGGTTTGAAAGCCGGGATATTGTGAGCCGGGATAATGATAGTTGTATTCTTGGAGATGTTACGGGCAGTCTTTTCCTTGCGCTCCTTTACGATGAATGAGCCGAAGCCACGGAGATATACATTTTCGCCGTGTGCGAGGCTGTCTTTGATTGAAGTCATCAGTCCTTCTACTACTGCGAGTACGCTTGCTTTCTCGATGCCAGTTGTCTTGGCAATCTCGGTTACTATTTCCGCTTTTGTCATATTATTTTTTGAAATTGGGTATGCAAAATTAGCGAAAAATCCTGATATTTGGAATAATAAGTTGCCTCTCGCCGCCTCCAAAGGCGGCCGAAATTTTTAGGATTTTGAGCGTAAATCAGCGGAGCAATTCTTCACAGGATTGCTCCGCTTGGCGTATATTACGACTATTGGCTATTATTGCTCCTTTCTGCAAGCCATTCATCGCGCCATTGGCGACAAAGTTCAATAGTGGGTGCTGTTGCTGAGAATAATTCGCCATCGGTATGACGATATTCGTATATCTATTGGAATTTCTTTGAATATGGGCGATAGGGATTGTAGGCTTTAGAGTATAGTTCTTGTCCCAACTTGGGAATTAAGAAGTCATATTCAGAATTGCACATATAATGTTTTGATTGTGACCTCCACCGGTGCGGTGGAGGTCGGGTTAAACTTATGCTCTCTTTCTCTCTGCTATCATCTTGATGTTGTCGCTGATAATTTTGGTAATGCGGTCTTGATATTGGCAGACCTTGTTGGCGAATGCCCTGCATTGAATGATTGAGTAGTCTTTGAGGGAGATTTCAATCGTGGCGATTGTCTTGTCCTTGATTTTGGCGGAGAATACCAATGTGTTCTCTTTGAGGTAGTAGGACGATGAACCTACACAGATGTGCTGACGGCTTCCCTCATCATAATACTCGGCTACGGAGTTTAGGGTATGGACAACGATTTCTCCGTCTGTCATAACCAATCCGGTGTATTTGCCTTTGAGTTCCTCAAACTTGGCTTCATCTTCCTCCGCTCTCTTGCGGTCTTTCTCTCTCTGCTCCTTGATACGCTGACGTTCAGCCTTTGCCACATATTCATCGTGTACGGCTTTGAGGTCTTTGGGTGCTACCAACGTGGGGGAATGGAGGTCTCTGCCCATTCTATCCAACATCTTGATGTAGTCAAACCACATCTGAGGGTCGTCAATCTTGTAACCTGCCCTGCGTGCCACCTTGATTGTGTCCCAATATTTGTCAACCTCTTTAGGGTGGTGGCAAAGGTAACGGAACAATCCTTCCTCTCCGGCTTTCATCAGAGTCTCAGCCTTGGGGTTGGTGAGCAACTGCTGAAACATCATCACGGGGTGTGCGCCATAGGTAAAGGTTGTGTAGCCATTACGTTTGATGGTGTCAGTGACCTTTGTCCTTGGATAGACCCATTGGTTGGCGATGTGCCAGAATGCGTCATTGTCGTGTCTGATTTCCAATGGAGAGCCGAAAGCGAATGAGTCAATGTAGTGACCCAATGTGCGCTGAAGCCCCACTACGGTGGTGTGTCCGTGCTTGTCAATCCAATAGGAGCCGATTTCAATGAAGCCGGGATTTGCCTTCATTCCTTTGCGGAACTCCACAATCATCAGAAACATTCGGATTACTTGAAAACCCTTGACTGCGGTGACGATGATGAAGTAGGATTTATCCCTTACAACTCGCTGGGTGGTAGCCTTGACCTCAACCTTTGCGCCACAATGGGGACAACGGCACATTCCTTCCTCGGCTTCCCACTCGTGACCGCATATCAGACACACGGCTTTCCCTTTCTTGAATCTAAGGGCATAGTTGTCGATTGTATGGGTCAGTGCCCACTGCATTTGGGCGGTGGTGAGTGGGCGAAGCTGCCCACTCATTGCCAATATCTGCTCTTGCTTCTTATTTCTCGGTTTCATAGTCGTATGCTTTAGAAGTCATCTCCGAAGAGATTGGGTTGAACATTGATTTCTGCACCTGCTTTCGGTGCGGTGGCGGTGTGCTTGGGTGCGGTTGCCTTCGGCTGGTTCTGTCTGCGGATTTCGCGGAGTTGTTCTTCCTTGTACTGCTCCATAGCCTGTTCCTTTGCCTCGGCTCTCTCAGTGTCGGTGAGTTCCTTTGCAACCGCTATCTTGCAGTTGACATTGGGGACATCCTCCAAATTTTCATCGTAATAATGAAGGATTAGAGAGAACACGCTATCCGAGTCCATAATGGTGAGTCCGCTTTTCTGCACCTCGTGAGCCACATAGTTCAGTGCCTTTTCCAATGACTTCGCCGGATTTGCGTACTTGATAGCGAGGATAGGGTCGCTTGCGCAACGCTCCTCCATATAGTTACGGACAACCTCCATAACTGCGTTTGATGATTTCATTTCGTTTGCCATAGTCGTATATATTTTAGAATGTTAAGACAAAGTATATCATTGCAATAAGGGTTAGTATGCTGATGAGCCACCCTATACCTCTTATCATCGGTTTCACTACCACCCAAAGAACAATCCCGATTACTATTCCGAGTATTATCCCGACCACCTTAGTCAGCCGTCTTAATGCGGTATGAGCTGGTGATGGTGTGAAGCTCGAATTTCTAATATGTCGGTTATTTTGTGTCATAAGGCGATATTTTTTTATTTGATTTTCCGCTTAATGCGTCTAATCACTGTTTGAAGTATGTTCGCTCGTTTATTATCCCTGCGTGACGGGAAATAGCGGGCTGTTCGCCGACGGCAGGAAAATACTACCCGTAGGGCTGGAGATTTTTCTGACAGGCGGCAAAAGAATAGCCCGTTACCGGCACGTTATTCCATCACGAGCGAATATGCTTTCCAATAGATGATTGCATTATGCTGAAATTGCCGAATAAACATAGAGCCGAAGTTGCCTCTTTGGAGACACAGAATAACCGACATACGGAAATGTTTTTTCTAAAATCAGTTGAAGTGTTACCTACATGAAATTTGAAATGCCACACTCCCGGAAAGGCGAATGTATGTGACGGAATCAGGAAATGGAGGCATGCCGTAATGCACAGAGGCCGTCACAATCTTTCGCATCGTGGAGTGCTGACAACGGAAGAATGGCGCGACGGCTAAACGAAACGGGTAATGGAGCGGGCGTTAAGAATACGGAGTTGCAGATAAGCAAGAGCAGGATTGGCGAAGCTCCGGCTCCGGCGTTCAGCAACTCGGTGTTTAGCCCGCTCTCATTCTCAGGTAATGCGGTCGGCGGTAGAGCAGCCTCCGGCAAACGCCGCGGACGGCATTGCCATTACCAGACATTGCCTCGCTGTGCGATGACAAGCCCAGCCGTCGTACCTCTCTGGAGTTTATATTTCTGAAAATCGCATCTGAATAAAGCATTGACCGTATTTAGCCTTGATTTTCTTGGAAACACCAAAAATTATGGCTAATTTTGCAGTTGGCCTGCAATATGGGCTTGAATTTTAGGTATAATACAAAATGATACGCGAATTCTGGACTGAAAACTACCTGTCAATTCGGGAACGTCAAACGATGAACTTTGAGACGGACGGCGATGATGGAAACTGGATGAGTGCCGAAATCACAAAAGGTGTTCATCTTGGCCGTGTGGGAATAATATTCGGAGCCAACGCTTCGGGTAAATCGAATATGCTCAAAGCGATGCAGAACGCTTTTGAGCTTATGTTCATTGACCGTAAAGACCGAAATGAAAGGGTGCATTCTGAAATGCCTTTTGCTTTGACCAAGGATCAGCCGACAAAGATGTTCGTGTCTTTTTATGCCGACGGTGTCAGATATGATTACATGATTTTATATCTCGGAAGCCATATCATAAGGGAGGAATTGAATTACTATCCCAATAAGAGCAAGTCTCTGTTTTATGAACGCGAGTTTGTCGGCGAAGACAGACAATGCGAGATTAAATTTGGAACAAGCATTGGCATAAAGGCGAAGACGCTCCGGGTTCTGAAAGAGCATACTCTCAACAATCATTCGGTCCTCTCCACATATGGAAAAGTGTCCTTGCCGGAAGACGCATGTAAGATTGCGGCACTGTACAATTGGATTAAGTCCCATGTACATGGAGTCAACAATGACGGCGGAAGCCTCGTCTCTCTTCTGAAAGAGGTAAGTCAGAATGAGAAAAAGAAAGAATTCTTCATACAGATGTTGAAAAAGGCTGATTTCAATATTTCAAATTTCAGCGTCATATCGGATGGCGTTGAAAACCATGTGGAGTTTGTAAATACATCAGATGAAGGTAACTTCATGTTGCCTCTCTCCACACAGTCTGCCGGAACAATTAAATATCTGGTTGATCTTAACTATCTGTATAATGCCATAACCGGAGACCATATCTATATGCTTGACGAATTAGGCGAGGATTTGCATTATGATCTGCTACTGTATTATATTCAGGTCTTCCTTGCCAATTCGTGCCAATCGCAGTTGTTTTTCACAACACAGGAGATGACATTGCTTTCAGAAGATCAGTTTAATGAAAACCGTCAATCAGTGTGGTTCGTAGAGAAGTCATCTGAAACGGCGGCATCTGAATATACCCGCGCTGACAAACTCGGCCTCCGCAGGGAACACTCACTCTACAATTCCTATCGTATCGGTCGGTTTGGGTCAAAACCTGTGTTGGGTTCGCCGTTCATCTTAAATCAGAAATGAGCCATGCCAAAAGTAAGGAAACAAACCACTGTGATTATCGGCGAAGGCCCTACGGAGTTCTTCTATCTCAATTCATTGAAGGATGAGTTCCGCCAGTTACAGAGCATCAAACCGGACACTCCGAAGAATACGAGCCTGCGTGAATTGGAACGCTCGATTGAATCTGCAATAGCAATCGGATATGACAGGATTTTTTGTCTTATCGACATGGACAATAAGAAGAAAGACCCGACAAGTTGGGCAGCCTATTCTGAATTGAAACGGAAATATCATGGCAAGAAGGTCCACAATGAGAAAAAGGGGCTCAATTATGAAGTCCGTTTCTTTGAGACTGACCGCTGCACTGAACTGTTCTTCCTTTATTATTTCAGATATACGGGACAAAATTATGCCGATTCAAAAAGCATAGAGGACGAGCTTTGCCGGATATGTGGATATGAAAAAACTCAACGGTTTTTCAGGACACATCCATTGCATCAATATTTCCAGAAGAAAGGCGGTGATTGGGTAAGGGCGATTGAGAATGCCCTGAAATCTGAGAAATGCCTGATTGACGGAGAACGGGATTATACCTATTCCGAAATAGGCTCAATGTTCAAAGAGCTGGGAATTGTCTGATTTTGTCAGTATAGTATGAAGTGTGTTCGCTCGTCAACACCACGGCACGATGGGGAAAAAGCATGGCTATCACAATAACTTAATTTCGGCAATAAGCAAGGTTCTATTGCCGAAATTAAGGAGGAGCGTGTTATTCCGAATTAATTCATATACCTTGCAGTGTTCAATGACATTGAACACCACGGTGTATTATAACTGGGATTGATGTAAAATGTGTCCCTGTTAAAAAAATGAATCCTGATATATTTGTAAAATTAGATTATTCTCCGCAATTTTGCATTATTCTCCAACACTCGGAGAATAATGCAAAATATCGTAGAACATGAAGGAGATAACAATCGCCGGACAGCAGATAGAGCTTCGGAATCTATCCAAGCAAGACCAAAAAGGTCTGTGGCTTGAACTCATTGCAAATTTCAAGATGATGCAGTTTGATTTCAATGGGCAGGTTATGCTTTTGCTTGTGGCCAAAGGTGAAATGGATTATACCAATGTGCAGCGTCGTAAGATTTCGGAAAGAATTGAAAGCATCAAGCATATTCCGGCTGTATTTTACTTTGACAATTTATTGACTTATGAGCGTGACCGATTAGTGGAGCAAGGAGTGTATTTTATCGTAGCCGATAAATTTGCATTTGTGCCTACCTTGATTATCAACAGGCTGTCAACAAAAAGTGAGATTAAAGAATTGTTTTATCCGTCAACACAATATATTCTTTTTTATCATCTACAGATCGAGAGCCTTGACGGTTTGTCGCTTAAAGAGTTGGAGGATAAAGTACCTTATAAATATAAGACAATCGCCAAATCCATAAAGCAACTTGAAGCATTGGGATTGGTTAGTCTGGAAGGCAGCAGGAATAAGAAACTTGTGTTTGAACTGTCAGGGAAAGAACTTTGGGATAAGGCGTCAACCAATCTAATTGATCCAATCAAAAGCATAGAATACACATCAGATGTATTTCCCGAAGGAGATATTGGCGGAATCTCGGCTCTGTCGCATTACTCAATGCTCGTCCCGGAGGATGTCCCGACAAGAGTTTTGACTGCGGAGTGGGTGCGTGAACATAAATACTCCATACCCGAATTGCACTCTTTTGAAGATACACAGCGCATCGAGATATGGAAGTATCCGCCGTCAGGCACTTCCGGCTATGTGGATAAATTGTCATTGTTCCTGACATTGAAAGATGATAACGACCCACGGGTTGAGAAAGAAATTGCAATAATGATGAATAAAATAAAATGGTAGGAGGACTTGAAAAATTCAGGGAAGCGTTTGCCGACTTCTCTGACAACTTTGTGATTATCGGAGACACAGCCTGCGATGAAGTCCTTTCCGAACATCCCTCAAACGAGCACTGAGATTCCAAGAGAGACAAGATAATTGAGATTTGACAGCAGTATAACGGCTAATATGCTGATTCCGATTGCAGAAACTTTAACATTTAGGATAGCGTGTACATCGCGGAAAATGATTAAATTTGCACTATCGGATGAAAAATGACGAAGAACATTGAAACACTGTCGTGTGCGTAACGTGTACACCACAGGAAGAGCAATGCCAACAACTTGATTATCAATGCAAAGCATAAGATTCGCCAACCCCAGGCGGATCACAGAAGGGTCACAATTATGTGGCCCTTTTTTCATGCCTGTAAGTGACTGATGTGCAAGTGTTAGCAATTTTATAAAATCTTGATTTAGAAAGATTTAGCACAAACAATAATTCCTGCCGATAGCCAAAGTTAGCATTTGTTAGTTCGGAATTAGCACATTATCTTTGGTACAAATTTCGTGGATGTACCACAAAAAAGTACCACAAATGTACCAGCTTTTCCATCAAATATCAGCCATTGTCTCCTGCCCCGGTCTTGCCATAGCGACCGGAGCCTGTTCAGAGTGCCAACTCTCTGATATTTGCTATTTTGTGCTAAATGTTTCCAAAAGATTCGGGGCGTGCAACAGCCTCGTTGCCGTATGCGTTGGAATGGTATGTGGTACACGTGTGGTACATTTCCCGGAATTTGTGGTACACGCTTTTTCGTGTACCACATCACGAGAAATTTTAATGTATCATTCTTAAAATCTTTTACTTATGGCAGGAATACCACAGATTAAGATTGTTTTCGACCGCCGCAAGAAGGCATCGGCCGTCAACCCCGGCACCGTTGAGATTGAGGTGTCGTACAACCGTGAGCGCGTCCGTCTCTCCACCGGCGTCGCTGTCCTAAAACAGCAGTGGAGCGGCAAGGAGGTAGTCAACCACCCTCAGGCCGACCATCTGAACGAACAGATACGCCGTGTCTATGACGGTATCCATGAGAAGATGTCGTCCATAGCTTCGACAAAGGGCGAATACGACCTGTCGCTTCTCAAAAAGGTCAAGAAAACAAAGTTGCAGGGTTCGTCGGCAAGTTTCCTCGACTGGCTGGAGGAACGTATCGACATGCGCCCTGTCACGGAGTCAACACGCAAGCAGCACAAGGTCATGCTCAACTGCCTGCGCGACTTCGGGCTGATACGCTTTTTCAGCGACCTCACCCCGAAGAATATCAGACTATGGGACGATTTCATACGCAAGCGTGTGACAGCCCAGGCATCGGTTCACGGCTATCACAAACGCCTCAAACCCTATATCGTGGAGGCGATACAGTTTGAGAAGCTGGAGTCCAACCCATACGACGGCATGAGGATTTCGCGTGGAAAATCGGAGGGCATAAAATTCCTTACCGAAGAGGAACGTGATCGCGTGGAAGCCCTTGAACTCTACGGCATGACCGAGAAAGTGCGCGATATGTTTATCTTCTCATGCTACACAGGGCTGGCGTACTCCGACCTTGTGAAGATCAAGAAGTCGGACGTGTTCAGGCAGGGCGAGGACTACTGCATACGAGACAAGCGTATGAAAACCGGTATGCCCTATACGATTGTGCTGTTGCCTAAGGCGATAGCCATATTGAAAAAGTACAACTACAACCTCAATCTGATGAGCAACCAGAAATGCAACGACCAGTTGAAGATAATCGCCAACCTTGCCAGTCTGCACATCAACCTGACAATGCACGTAGGCCGCCACACGTTTGCAACGTGGGCGTTGACAAAAGGCGTGGGTATCGAGACTGTGAGCAAGATGCTCGCCCACTCCAACGTGGCAATGACCGAGAAATACGCCCATGTGCTTCAGACGAGCGTCATACAGGGCTTCGGTAAACTTAAATAATCTCTACCTTAACATGGGTGCAGCCGTCACTTCTTCCGGGAGGTGGCGGCTTTCTCTTTTGCAGACAGTTCAGAGCGTAGCCGTTCTATCTCCTTCGCCTGTTCATCAATCCTCTTTTCCAGACGTTCAAGCCGGTTATTCATCGGCCCCATGAAGGCCGTCATGTTCTTTATGATCTCAGCCATGTCAGCGAGGATATATGAGAAGCGGTCCATCTGCGGCGGCTCCGGATCCGCTTCCGGCTGTCGTGGAACTGTCTCCTGTATCATGTTCCCATTCCCGTTCCATATCCAATCGAAACTCAGGGGCTGGTATATGCTGCACAGGCTTTTGACAAAGCGTTCCGTCACTTTGGATTTGCCGGTTATCACCTGTGACACGACACTGGGATTGTAGCCCATCTTTTCCGCAATGACACGGTTGGAGTTGAACAGCCTGTTGTCTTTCAGCCATTCCATCGCCTGTCTCACCCTATTTCTTATGTTGTCCATAAACTCATGTTTATATTTTATAATAAATTTGATTAGGTATTTCCAATAATAACACTTCAAACAATCATTTAGTACAATTAGTTTGTTAGTGTTAATGCAACTACCTAATTTAGATTAATTATTTCTAATTGCAAAGATAATCATTTTTCTAAACATAGCTAATGGTTGCTAAAAGAAAAAATGTCAAACAGCTTATAAAACGGATACGACTATGAGTGAAGACAGACGCATAACAATGAGGCTCACAAGGATTGAGAACACCCTTGAAGAGATAAAGCGGAACATCACCGCACCGGTGCCTCCCGACAGAAAGATAACCGTGCGTGAGGCGGCGGAGATCATGCACTGTTCAGACCAGCGTGTACGCGACGCGATACATGACGGCTCCCTGAAAGCGGAGCGTAACGGGCGGCGTTTTTTCCTCTCTCTTTACGATGTGAGGGAGCGTGCCGGATACGCAACACTTGAAAAAAAACGGCAGACCTGATTCATTTAATCTTAAAGGACGAAATTATGACTACACAACAGATCAAAGAGATTGACTCCAAGTGTCTTAACGTGCATCTAACATTTGAAAAGGGACCCAGGTAGAGCAATTGAAAAGGGACCCACCCCATGGGTAAGTTCAACCGGATATCGTTGATTAGAAAGAACGACATCAACGATTCCACAAAATGCTACACATGGAGGAAAAAACATCCATTATTCTGTCTCATCGCCGCGAGGGGATGAGCATCCGCGAGATAGCGCGCCGCAACGGCATGAGCCGCAAGACCGTGCGCAAGTATCTGCGCGAGTTCGAGAGAGAGGCCGGCCCGTCACCGACAGAGCGGGAGGTTGACGATTATCTGCTGACCAGGCCGAAGTATGACAGCAGCGGACGCGTCAGGCGTGTTGTGACCGATGATGTCCGCCGTCGCATCGATGGTTTTATCGCCCGCAACCGGGAGAACGTCGCTGCCGGATTGCACAAGCAGCAGATGCGCAAGCTCGATATGTGGCGACGTCTTCAGGACGATGGCGTGCGTATCGCCTATTCCACAGTATGTCAGTATGTCCGTGCGCTGGAGGCAGCGCCGAAGTCGCAAGAAAAGCCTGCAAAGGCATATATCCGTCAGGACTATGAGCCTGGATTCCGTTGCGAGTTCGACTGGGGCGTGCTTACCCTGTGGATCGGTGGAGTCAGGACTCGCCTTCACATGGCGGTATTCACCCTCGACCACAGCAATATGCGCAAGGCATATCTGTTTTCGCGCGAAGATACCCTGGCTCTTATGGAAGCCCACCGCAACTGCTTCCGGGAGTTGGGGGGCACCCCGCGCGTGATGGCCTATGACAACATGCGTACCGCCGTAAAGAAGTTCCTCGGGCGCGACCGCGAGCACACGGATGCGCTGCTGCGCATGGAGGTACACTACTGTTTCACACCCCATTTCTGCAACCCTCGCTCGGGATGGGAAAAAGGCAAGGTGGAACGTTCGGTGGAATATATCCGGCGTCGTGCATTCTCGTTCGAGGTCCGGTTTGACTCCCTGGATGCCGCGCAGACGCATCTGGCGGCAGTCTGCGACAGGCTCAACACAGAGGCGTCCAACATGTCGGCGGAAGAAAAACGCCTGCGCATACAGGCCGATCTGGCGGCGCTACGTCCGTTGGACCACGGTGACATCGGCTGCTTCGAGCAGCGGCTGTACCGCGTCGGAAAGTATTCAACGATAACCGTTGACGGAGTGCACTACTCTGTGCCCGACCGTCTGGTGGGCTCGCAGGTGGCGGTAAAGCTGTATTCCGAGCGCATCGTGGTGCTTTACGGACGCGACAAGGTGGCCAATCATGCCCGAAGCCGACGCTCCGGCGACTGGGTCATCGACCTGATGCATTATCTGGGTACATTCCTGCGCAAACCGGCCGCTCTGGGGCGGTCTGTGGCTCTGCAACAGGTACATCCGTCGGTGGCGGCGCTTTACCGCGAACACTTCCGCGAGTCTCCGCGAAGCTTCATAGAACTGCTTGTGTTCACCCGCGACAACAATCTGGCATACACTGACATCGTCCGTGCCGCCACAAGTCTTTCGTCCCGCGGGCTCCAGCGCCTCTCATCTGAACAGATACAGGCTCAGATGATCTCGGCGGAAGGACATATGCAGTCAACCGCCGATATCGCGGCAACGAACGTTCCCGACCCGCAACAGGCTGAAATAGAAAGTTCGGCAAGCCATACCCTTGACATGCTTTCATCATTTATGGAATATACCCGCGCATCGCAGGCAGACTGAATACCCCCCCAAAAAACAACCAATACACTGAATGACAATGACAGACATACATGAAACAGACCGTGACGGACTTCGGGAGCTCATTCGCTCATGCGCTTTCGACCTTAAACTCCCGCTTGTGCGGCGCGACATCGACCTGCTTATACAGCAGAGCGCCGACGAACAATGGAACCTATGGCGGTTTACAGCCGAACTGCTCCGGCGCGAAAAAGAGAACCGCTCTGAAAACCAGCGCCGTCACCGCATCAAAAACGCAGGGTTCCCGCAACTTCGCTATCTTAACGAAATCGACACCGACGCTCTGCCCGCCGATGCCCGGAAAGCGCTCCCGACACTCGAGACACTCGACTTCATCAAAAACGGACGCAACCTCATTCTATACGGCAATCCCGGAACAGGCAAGACTCATCTGGCGACAGCTCTCGGTATCGCCGCATGTAATGCCGGACACTCGGTGCTGTTCACATCCGTGCCAAGACTGCTCACGCAGATACGCGAGTGCCGCAACGCTTTGACACTCCGGTCGCTGGAAAACAAGTTCGAGAGATACGACATGGTCATCTGTGATGAGTTCGGATACGTCCCTGCGACAAGGCCGGCGCAGAGATGTTCTTTAACCATCTCTCCCTCCGCACCGACAAGAAGACGACCGTCGTCACAACCAATCTCGCCTTCAACCGCTGGAACGAGATTATTGACGACAAAGTACTGGTCACCGCAATGGTAGACCGCCTGACCCACAAGGCTATACTGCTTAACATGACAGGCAAATCATACCGCATGAAAGAAACTCAGGAAATGATGACTCAACAAATATAATTATCTTTGCATCCCCATCCCGGGTGGTCCCCTTTTCAAATGCTATCCGGGTCCCTTTTCAAATGTTAGATACAGCTGTGTTTGCGATGCTTGGCATAGGTGAGTCTGGCGCGGTCAATATCACGATACTTGTTGCGCGGCAGCCGTTCCTTCAGCGCCTTACAGGTCTTTGCAATTAGAGATTGAAGCCACTCGCAGCATTCCCACAACAGTTTTACATCTGTCGGGAACCGCAGATGGCTCTCGTAGCAGGTGGCATCGGTCAGACACAAATCCTTGTTTCTCAGCGAGCCGCCCCATTTGCCATACAGGATTTTCTGCAGTTCTCTGATGTCCAGAACTCCGGCTATGCGCTGACGGATAGCACTGACTATCTTGCCGTTCTTTATGGGCTTGGCGGGATCTATGAGCACCCCGCAGAACATCTGCATGTGTATGTTGCCGTTGAGCATCTCGATCAGGCCGTCATCCGATTGTCCGGTATATGGTTTGAGGAACATCAGCGCCACCTCTCCCTCCGGCGGGAACATCGGCGTGTTGCCTTGAGGATGCGTTTTGGGAAAATGCGAGCGGATTTTCTCTGCCAGCTCCTTCAATGGCAGTTGCGCATGGATGCGCCCGAGCTCGCTTACGGCAAAACTCTCGCGATATTTTTGCATAAAATCGAACTCGGTAAACGGCAACGTGGCCGTAATCTCAGATATTTTCCGTAACTTCACGAACATTTATTTTTAAGAATTACCCCCGAATAAGCCCGTGATGGGTTCATCGGGGGTTCTTTGTAAAGTTACAAAATATCTATAACTCTGCCAAATAATCAGTTAGCCATTAACTGAATATCCCTAATTAGTTCTTCTAACTTTTTTTGTTTAGCAGAAGTGTATGTATATGAGTCGTCTAATAGTGCCGGATTAGAGGTAATTTGAACTAACCTAAGAAGCCTCTTTATAGCCTCCGGGGATTCATCGAGAATTGTTTCATCTCCTTTTACTACTGAAATCTGCATTTCTTCGCAAAGCGATTCATACATATTCCGTTGTCGATCCTCAAATGGTACTAATATAGTATGATAATTCTTTTTGGGGAGTGTAATGATTCCACTGTTCTTTGTCTCACGAACAGTGAAATTCCGAATTTTAGAAAATATGCTTGAAACACTTTTTTCAAATGTGACAGCTTTATTCTTATCAGAATCCAAATCATTAGTCAAGTCACAGTTAGTTCTGAAAGCGTTAAAATCAGAGCCAAGGCTTTTACCCATATCAAGAAAGTATATTTGTGCCCAAATATCATAAGGACGATTTGCAATGGGAGTACCAGTCATTATAATACGATGTGAAAAGTACGGTGACAACTCAAAAAAATCTTTGGTAAGTTTTGCCTCCGGGTTTTTAATCTTGGTAGATTCGTCAATTATAATTGCCACGTTACGAGTCTGGAGAAACAATTTCATTCGCTCCTTTTCACTACTTATAGTCTCGAAATTAGTAACAATCACACGAACAGGGCTATTAAATATATAGTAGTTATCGCTTTTTTTGGAACTTAGAATTTCAGGAGTTAACGTAGTGTGATTTTGGAATTCAGTTATCCAATTCAGGACTAAGGTTTTTTTTGTTACAATAATTACGGTGTCAACCGAATTATTGAGCCAATATAATAGTATATCAATAGCAATTTTAGTTTTACCAAGTCCTTGTTCATGAAAGATTGCACCATATTCAAGATCTTTTATGGCGTCAACGGCCTCCTTTTGATACTTGAAAGCCTCAAAGGTAACAGTAGAATCGAATATGCAATCGTAATTTATAGACATAGTATTTCGTTCCGTTGCATATCATTAATAAGATGAAAGAAAATTCCACATTCAGGTATCTTCTCCATTTTACGATTTACATAGTTGTAAAGCGTATTGCAAGAAAGGAATGGCACACTTAGGATAATATGCTTTTCGCCTGGGAAAAGTAATACTTCCTCAATGTACGAAGATAATTGCCTGTCTGTATGTGGAGTTAATAAATCCGCATCGGTCTTAGCTTCTCCAATAATAATTTTATCACGGTCTCTGTAGAAAACATCAGGATAGTAACCACCTACAATTCGAGTTGTACGAGTATTAAAATCAGTCAAATCGGCTTCAACTAAATCAAGACAGCAACCGGGTATAGTCTCCAAATAGGAAACTATACATTTTACGAGATTTTTATGTTGTCTTGATTCTGCCATTTAGATTGAATGGATGCTTTGAAGAAGTAATTTGAGTTGGCCGTCTAATGATTGAAGTTGGTAAAGCCTGTCAACTGCTTCGATTGAGTCTTGAGCTGCCAAACTTTTTATTTCCTCAAGTGATGGTTCTCCCGAAAAAATTTTTCTATAAAGGTGAGCCGCGAGAACGTAGTAAGGATATTTACTCAGGTCAGCGGTGTCAAGTTCCGCCGCATTTAATACTTTTTCCGCCTCACCTAAATTAGTCCGCAAGAATTTCGCTTTAGCTTCCGGGTGCGATAAAACCTTTGGCAAGATACGCACTCTTTGAGCGGTATCAATATTACCTTCCACAACCCATTCAGCGAATTTAGAAAGGTCATATCCGGCTCTGATCATTGCGTGTTGAACGGTTGATGACTGAAATTCATAGAACTTTGAGAACTCTCTGACCTCAGGACGCCGGTTTCTTTTAGTTTTAACATATGGATGATAATAAGAAACCATATATTTATAGGCAGCAATACTTCGTTCTATTTCAGTTTTGCCACCACCGCAAAGAGAGATTATTAGTTTAAGGGGCATATGCTCCACTTCGCTTAACTCATAGAGATATTTCGCTTTGGAAAATGGATCCCAAGCGCGAGGCCCAACCAAATGCGATTGTAGTCTGATTTCATGTTTCTTCTCGGACGAAAGATTTTCATATACAATCGCAGGAATAGTGTCCCAAGAGCCATTAGTATCATCACGTTTGAAATCTTTATAGATCTGCAAGCGAGTATTTCCTTCGATTGCAACATAGCTACCATCAGATTCTAAAGATACAATTATGGGGTGAATTATACCACCGCATTTCTTAATTGAATCTCGAAGAGATGTAAATGAGGTTGTTGCCTCGGCAGAAGAATTAGAAGAGAGAGCCAATGCAATATGGACAGCCGTAATCGTTTCACGGTTGTATGTCTCAAGATAATTCTTAATCCGAGGATTATTAATATCTAATTGGATTTTATCAATATCTAAATTCTCGTGTCTTGGCATATGTAATTAGTTATTTTCCCAAAGAGAGGGATTGATTAAATCACTTAATTTATAATTAAACATTGCAAGTAATTCTTCTTTGTGCTCCTTGAAACGCTCTAAAAATGATATGAACGTTTTTAGAGGACGACACATTTTTGTTGTGTTATAATAACCGGCCTCAAAATCCTTGACAAATTCATCATATGGTTTGAGTGGTGTTACAGCTCTACCTAATGTATGTTCTTCCCAAAAGGTTTGATTCCTATAACAAAATTCCCAAAAGGACATTTTCTTATAGAAAGCAGGTTGGTTACACCATCGCGCAATTTGTACATAAATATTTGCTAACTCGTGATTGCGATAATCTTCATGCCTCATAATATATCCTATACAACCATACTGCATTAGGATATGTATGCGAGCAAAGATTTCCCAAACGTCTTTATATAATCTTTTGTCATCTTCAGGGGTTAACTTGAACCCACAAAAAAGATAGAACTTTGTCCCTTTTTTAGGACAACACCGTTTCCATATTTTGAGCGCACGTTCGATTGTATTGCGGTCTCTCCAATTGTCGAATGCAAAAATATAATCGCCGTGATAGTGCGCTTTGGAAAGCATCTCTGCCATCTCAATGCCATGTTCATTTTCTGCCAATTGGCGTTCATCAAGACCTTGACGAAATTGAAATGTAATTTTCTTGTCAATCAGTTCCTGAAGTATGGGATGCCAAACTTCATATGGCGCAGCCAAAAAATTATCGTCCCAAAAATAGATATGGGGGCGTTTTTCATCCCTAAACCATTCTAATTTTGAATAAGGCAAAATGTTATTCTCTAATTTATTAACACAAAAAGGACAATGACGATAACATCCTCTGGTTAAGAAACCTATGGAATATTTTAAATAATCTTTGTACTTATCGCGTTTTTCCCCATTGGCTATTCTCTCTTCAATAAATGGCATATACAAATCATAAAATGGCATTTGCCTAGCCATATCAATTCCATGTACTCTAACTCCTCCTCTATGATTTCTTAGTTTTCTTAAAAATGAATCATTCTCTAATTGATACATATCTGCGGCACGAAGTTCTTTGAAACGTGACACATTAGTTTCATTAGCGTATTCACCAGTGCCTCCACAACGAAACTTCTGATTTTTTTCTTTATCATATGCCATCTCGTAGAACTTTGGCTTTTTAGTATATGTAAATACTGTGGACATGTAAATTAGATCATATTGCGAAATATCAGCATCAGGAGTAGTGATAAGCTCAAAAAAAACGCCATTATCATGTAGGTAGCCAGCGATTTTTAAAAGCACCAGATTAGGGTGACGGGTACCGTTATCAAGTAGGTCTGCGTCAACTAGTCCAATGCGATAATTTTTCAATCTTTTTCGCTTTGTAGGCATTTTGATAATGATTTTTTATAATTTGATCTCATAAACGAGGTGATGGATTGGCACCACCCCAGGGCAACCGCACCAAAATTATGTGTGATAAGTAACGGTTGCTTTGAGTCAACGATGATATATGTTGGCGAAATTCTTTGAATCCAGCATATCCGAAGTCATAATTCTTAGTAATTTTATAGCACTAAAAAATGGATAATTGTCTGATTTTTAGTGTTGTAATAATTGTGTATCTCATATATTTTTAGTATCTTTATGGTTGAAAATCAACAATATAGACACCGAGACTATGCTGAACGAAATCTTTATGACAGTACCGGATCATCGAGTTACAGGTCGTTGCACGTATGCACTTTCCGACCTTTTGACAATCGCTTTGCTGACCTATATCTGCGGAGGCGAGGATTATGTTGACATGAGCGAGTTCGCCTATTATCGGGCACGTGATTTTGGTCTTATTGCCGACCGTCCTGACCGCAGCCCGTCACCTGACACTTTCGAGCGGCTGATGAGCGCCGTGGATCCCGATGAGATTGAGAGATGTCTGGTTGAGCATGGCAGGAAGTTCCTTGACACGCTTGCTGAGAAGCAGGTTGTCATAGATGGCAAAAAGCTCAGAGGCACATCGCCTAAACAGCATGGCTCGAAAGGCGATTATATCGTGAACGCCTATGTCAGCGAGAATCACATTGTAGTAGGACAGCAGCGTCTCAAAGACAAGGAAAATGAAATAGTCGCCATACCTCAGCTTCTTGAAAAACTGGATATCGAAGGTGCCACAATCTCGATAGATGCGATTGGTACACAGATTAATATCGCTCAGAATATCCTTGACCGGAAAGCTCATTACTTCCTTGCCGTCAAGGACAATCAGGGCGCTCTGAACGAACAGGTAATCGATGCATTCCGCTACAATAAGCCCACTGACTCGGCTTCGCAGATGGATGCCGACCACGGACGTATAGAGATACGCGATTGCCGGATACTCAAAGCCGATACAATCGAAGACAAGGATGTATTGGCTCGTTGGCCTGGACTGAAAACATTGGTAGAGGTCACTTCCTCGGTTGACTATGGAGACCACACGGCAACTGCCGTCAGAAGATACATTAGTGACGAGGATTATCCTAAGGCTGCGTACTTCAATATGTTGGCTCGAGGGCATTGGTCTATCGAGAATCAACTGCATTGGAATCTTGATGTGACATTCCTCGAAGATGCCTGCCGTGCAAGGAAAGGGTATGCGTCACTAAACCTCTCAACAATAAGGAAGTTGGCTATGCAGGTTATAAAAGAGCATGTTGACAAAAGCAGTCTAAAGAAAAGGCGCTTCAAAGCGAGCCTTTCCAACGACTATTTGACCGATATGCTGCTTAAAGCCAAATTTTGATGCGGTTGCCCTGGGCACCACCCCCAATTTATTGCAAAGTTAAGCATTTTTTGCGAAATTTAAGCTGTACTAACAGAAGTATTTTTAGTGTCTGCCGCTCATAGTGCGTTTTTGCTGAGAGGGTTTCATCATTCGGTGAGCCTGCATCATGCAGCGGTAGGCGAACCGGCGGTCGTCTTCATCCGGATTGCGTCCCCATGGGAGGTCTGAAGAGGCGCCTCCGCCTCCGCATGACTGGGCGAATTGGGTTGCACCGTCGAGATAGCCAAGGAATAGATACATGGCACACTTCAAAATCTCGTTGGGTTGCTCGGCGATTGCCGTCAGGAACTCGCCGTCTAAATCGGCTTTATGTTCCGTTGGCATAGCGTCCAGCAGTGAACGGACATCGACAACTATCCTGGCAAAGACGGCATCGGTCAGCCTCATGCGCACCTGCTCCTGATTTTTTTCCGTGAACTCGTGGAAATTCTTTTGCGCAGTGTCGCGTTTCCTGCTGAGGGCATCAAGTTTATCCTGAAGCTCGGTGAGTTGCCGGTCAGCGAGTTTGAGCTTGTCGCGCTTGTCGGCGAGTTTCTGTCCGGTAGATTCAAGCTGGAATTCAAGGGAAGCGATGCGGCAACGCAATTCGGAAACATCTCCGGCACCATTCTCGATGTCAATTTCCAACTGAGCTATCTCGTCATTCAGTTCGACTTCCAGCCTTTCGAGATTTGCAATCATAGTCGTAAGACCTTTGACGCGCGTTTCGGCCTTCTTGATTTGTTCTTCAAGTTGGCTCAACTGCCCAGACTTGTCGCTTATAAGAGTTTCGAGCCGGGTGTTTTCACGATGAAGGTCGCGATTGTATTCAGCGGTCGAGCGATGGCGTGCGCCTGTCACTTGGATGTCATCGCCTCGGTCAAGACCGTATTTTCGGTTCACTTCGGCAAGTCGGGTATGCAGGTCTCTCATGTGCTGCCGCGCCTCGATTTTGTTCTTGCCTCCGAGAACTTCCTTTGAGCAGAGGCGTCCGTCGGCGGTCAACGGCACGAACACACAATGCGCATGTGGTCCCGTCTCGTCAAGATGGACGATGAACGAGGCTACGTTTTCCTCTCCGAATTCACGGCATACAAAACCATAGATGTCCTTTGCCCATTGCTCGATTTCAGGTTGCCGCACAAGATGACCGTTGGTCTCCTCATACTCGTTCAGCACTTGGGAACCGAAAGCCATCTCACGCATCCGCTCACGGTTGCCGCCGAATACGACCATGACTGCACGGTTGGATATGGCGGTTACTCGGGCATCCGGTCGGAGATGTTTCTTGATTATCTCCTCGACCCTGTCGCCGATACGCCGCGATTTATCAACGGTGGTTATTACTCCTCCCGGCCCGACCTGAAAATTCAAAGCGGTGCGTGAGCGGTCATAGTTGTGGTCGGGATTCTTGGCCTTGCGCTCGAAGAGTTCATCGCTCCAGTTGCGCTGATGTTCGTTGCCGACATTGGCATCGACTGATTTGACAGGCTTGAAGTCCATCATCTGTTTTGGTGAAGACATATAATTATTGGTGCTTTTGGTTATGGTTTGATTGGAATTGATTATACAACAGAGGTGCTTGCACGGTCAGTCTCCGCATCGGAGCCGCCAACCTTCGCATGAAGGTATATTAGGCTATACCCTCATAGGTCTTATTGCAAGCAATCCATCCTCATCTTTCCATATGCTCCCGACATCTATTCAATAGCGGCCTCGAAGTCCGGAATACACTGTTTTGTGAAATTAAAATCGGTAGAAATTTGATGAAATGATGAAAGCGTGTGTAACTCGCAGTATTATAGGTTAATTCAATTCATCATCAGATAATATTGAATGAAAGGGAAAGAATAGGAGGCTTCTCAATATCCATGAATCCATTTGATGAGAGCCTACGACACTGCAACTTGCTGACTTTCTTTCCCTTCAATTATTCTTTCATCAATTCATCAAAATAAAGATAAATTCAAAATAAAATCTTTGGTAACGGTGTAGTATCTGCCGACAGCGGTCTTGGCGGTGTACTTCGCAGGGTACATGCCGACTGAATAGGTGCGATAGGTAAGTGAGTTCGATACCGGCTTGAGGTGCCAGTAGATTTGCAAGAGACGGCGTATCTCGCTTGTGTCGGCACGGACATTACGGTAGGTGAGTAAGTTGGCGATGTCGTTCACAACGAATGACACCGATGATTTGCCAGTGCTGTCCATGATGTCCATCAGCAGTTCGGCAACCTCAAACTCAATCTTGGAGCGGTTGGAAATCACGATGCGATTGAGAGCGGCTGTGCGTAGTCTTTCAGGACTGAACCACATTCGGTTTTCGCATTGCACCGATAGTTCTCTCTGCATAAGGAAGTGGAGAAACGCCGGAATCTGTGCCACAAGTTTCTTCATGAAGAACGGGTCATCAGTTTCCAGAGAATTAACCTTGCGTACCCAGTAGCGAACTTCCTCACGGTCGATTACAATGGGGAAATGCTCATTGTTGGAACACAGGACGAACTTTCCGAAGAAAACCATCTCGTTGCGGTCTTTTCCTTTTGACTCCATCTTGTAGGATGTTGCCGTACTGAGATTCTTCAGTCTCTCGGAGTCTTCACGCCGAGAGAGTAAGACCTCATCAACCATGATAAGCAGCTTCCCGGCCCAGTCGGAATTGAACTTACTGCGGAAGTCCTCGTTGGTGTTGAAAGTCGCGTTGTCCTGAAAGATTGCCTTTAGCAGATTGAGGAAAGTTGTTTTGCCGGTGTTGCGTTGTTCCGATACCAATATCAATATCGGAAGTTTTTGAAGCGGCATCTGATACAGCAACTGGATATAGTCAAGACCATACTCGTAATGCTCCTCGAAGATGTGGTGAAGCAAGCCGTCAATCGCGCTCCAGTCTCCCGGCATCGGCTGATGGGAGATTGGCTCATAGAGATTGTAGGCGTTGCCGATTATCTTGTGGTAGTCGGTATGGCTCGGAACGGTACAGAAGCAGTCATACTTCGGCACATCATTCAGATAGTCCTTTCCGAAGTCAGCCTTGATTGTCGAAGCCTTCCAATAGACAAGACACTTACAAGTGGTACCATTCGCTTGCGGTCGCAACACTTCACGGTAATAATCTGTTCCGACTCGAATATAGGGACACTCGCTGTCGTCTTGATTCAACAGGTCATTATGCTCCACTGGAATGTCAGAATACTCGACATCCACCACCTCGGTTTCTTCATCTGATGCCACATCATTGTGAGTTGGCTCATCGAAGTATGCCGGAAGCAGCTTGATAGAATCGGTTGTCATACCGCACCCTTTATCATGCGTTCAACATCCGACAGGCGGTATCTTACCTTGTTGCCTATCTTGATTTTCTCCAGATACTTGTCATTGTCCCATCTCCATAAGGTCGATAAGGTCACGCCGAGCATTTTGGCGGCTTCCTTGGCGGTGATGTAGATTTCTTCCTGAGGCGCGTTTGCTTCAATCTGTTCCTGGTTCCATGCTTTGAAAGCCTCACGCAGATCATCAATATTCATGATGACCATCGTGGTTTGTTTTGGACTTATATTTTGGTCGTTGTAGAACATTAAAACTTTAAACGGTTTTATTTTATCAGCGCAAAATGATTGCGTAGTTGTTTGATTTTTTCGCAAAGTTACAATGTCAAAAACGGTTTGTCAATAGTCCTGCAATGCTTTTAAGTATCTATAATAAAGGAGATTATATTTATATATAAATCAAAAGACCATATTGGTTTCACAAATATCTACATAGCGTTTCCGCTCAATGGGACTTCATGGAACAAATAGAATATGTTTACAAGAAACCGGCAGCAAATGGGGTTTCATTCCAGACATTAATTTTATTATTTGTTAGGAAACGCTCCTGGATTTATAAATATTGAATTAACACTATTTAACCACAATCTTTATGCAAATTCATTCACGCAACCACCTGTTTTTTTGCGATGACAAAAGAAATCCGACAACGCGAACTATCGAATTGCCGGATTAAAGATTGAGTATTGTTAGAATTTCAATTATGAAATTTTTGATGTTATTGTTCGTCAACCTTCCAATGACCTCCGTTATCTTGTCCAACATGACGGACAAGACCATCTGACATCAAAGATTCCAATCTGCGTTTAACGCTACTTTCATGAATCCCCAATGCTATCCCTTGAACTGGTCGAGGCCAATTGTGCTATCCTGATTAATAACCCATGACGATGACAAGCTCACGCTTTATGTTCTCGTTTATATCGCGGTATCTTACGAAAGCCTTACTACCGACGGAATGTCCACTCAATGCACCTACCGGGGTTTGGTCTTTCACCTTTTTGTAGAGGTTGCCTACAAAAGTCCGACGTGCCATGTGGTTGGGGGATGATGGTGCTATACCGACTTCCTCTTCATTCCCAAAAGATATTCTTATCACTCATCGATTCCTGTTATTCATCTAACTCTATGGGGCCGTTGTAGCACCATCGAATTCGGATTCGTGAAAGGAATTTGTCGCTATTGGTTTGCCAATACTTGGTACAAGCGTCTTTTTCATCTTGTGTAAATCCGAAATCAATATTCTCAACCAAAGTAATGCCGCATTCAGAAATATAATTCAGCAATTGTTCTGCTGGACAGTCAGTATAAAATTCCTTCTTGACTGCGCAGAAAGCGTCGTAGGAAAATACCGTCGAATTGACTATTTTTGTGGCATGACTCTGAATTGAACTATCCGGGAATAGTTTTCGTCCACGGTTAGTATAATTGAATACGAACTCCGATACAGTACGGTCATGCCGGAAGGTTTCTATCGAAGTTGCCACTTTTTCGAAGTCCTCGTTATCCCTCATCGGATATACCATTCCACATTGTTCACCAGGACGTGAAAATGGCTGGAGACCGACGGCTCTCAATCGAGGCTCTTTGTCGGGAAACATTTCCCATGGAGGTATACTGTAACGGTACAACACTCCTCTTTCTTCGCGGTTGTCAACAATAGGTGTATATACATCATCCTTACAATCAGTGGTGGCGAAGAACGCAGCAACGAATTTATCGGTGGTGATATCTAACAACTCAGTCTTAATACCGTAGTGTTGGGCGAGAGCGAGATGGTCTATGGCCAATGGTATATGATGCGATTTTTTGTCAGGTGCCGTTGCTACGATTGTATTACGCAAGAAATTTGTAAGTGGGTATTCTTCTATTATTTTTCGAAATTCGACATATTTCAAACGCTCTACAAATCGTGCAGCTTCTGTCATTCCATTCCTGAACAAAGATGCCTTCGAGGGAGAGAATTGTCGCGACTGACCACGATAATAGACATTGAAGGCTGGAGCCAGAGGAGTGAGACGACATATACCATCTGGCATAACCACTGGCTCAAATAGACCTTCCTGACGCACGCCGGGGAACATCATACGGAAAACTGATTTGTCAAGTTCCCATATCTCATCCATTAGTGCGTAATTATCTAGAATATCGAGCAATGTAGCATCAGTAACAGTTGATTTGGGAATGAAGGCTGGGAGAAACTGCAAGGGTTTGCGCGCCTCAATCGCCTGATGAAGTTTTTGAGCCAAGTCTTCGATTTCCAGACTTCCTCCGTAGAGTGCTTTCTTATCCGCGATAAACGAATCAGCAATTTCATTGACAAGTTCAAATTTACCCTGTTCCATACAAATCCCGATAAACATATCCTTATAACGACACTTGTCTGGAAGGGCATCAAGCGGTTCAATCTCTTCAATAAGACAGCGCAGAGCTTTGATGTCTCTGAAGATGACCGCCTGGTAATATCGTAAATGTCGTTGTTCGAATTTGTTTAGATTACTTAAGTCGATTTTGGCGATAATCTCTTCCGCTTCTTGTTGTAACCTATCAAGATTATTATGATTAGAATGCAAGGTCTTTAGTATTCTACAAGCTGTAGAGCTTAAGAAAGCCCTCTCCATACGCACAATATCCCTTTGATGACTATCCTTGGCTTCTTCATAAATCCGTTCTGCCTTACGATAGAAATACATGGACAAACCGTGATATTTTTTTGCGAACATCGAAGCAATTTGCATGTAAGCCAGGGCTATTAATGAATAATCTCCAAGTTCTTCGGCAAGCCCCAGTGCCTTTATTGATAAATCGGAAGATACACCAATCTGATTGTCCATACATTCCAGCCGGGCTCCATTAAGAAGCAGCTCGAATTTCAATTCTGGGGCCGATTCGAAACTTTTGATATTGGCGTGCAGAATAACAAGCGCTTCTTTATAACCGCCAGTGCGAATACCCCATTCGCAATACGCTTGGAGCCAACATAGCACAGTTATAATCGGCAAATCAGCATTCGTACATTCACGACAAAACTCCTGAATAAGTCGGTATGCATTTTCGTGGTCGCATCTATTGAGAGCCTCCCAACTACGTTCCACTAAACCTATTGCCAATGATTCTACTTTTAACTTGTCCATTTCAAATTTTTAAAAATGAAAGTCGGTATAGTTTTGCACAAAAGTATATGAGTACTACTGAGAAAAAACTCACTTGCCAATATTGTGTAGCTGAAATTCAAGCATAAGAGATTTCTGCTACTATTGGTCTATTACTTCCCATGTTCCGCCGTTAGTAGGCCCAATATGTCGAATACGTTCTTCCTTCACAAGAGCATCAAGACGTCGTTGAACACTACTTTCATGTAAGTTCAACTCTTTCGATAATTCAGCCCTCGTTATCGTAGGATTCGCTGTTATTAATTCGACAATTCGATTTTTCTGTTCGGTTTTGGTTCGGTTTTGGTTCGGTTTTGGTTCGGTTTGGTTCGGTTTCTGGTCACTCTTTGTATCAGTACTCCCTGAACCTTTGAACTGGTTGATGTCTGTAGTCCCTCCCATATTGATTGCCACAAATTTTTCACGCGGGATGTGAACTGTAACACCTCCTTGCTCGACCGAGAAAGTGGGTGGAGTTAGACCATCGGTCTTAAAGCCGTTTACAATCTTCTCAATACCTCGACCCCATGCCTCGATGAATCCGGCACGATAAAATGCCTCTGCCATTTTGGGATTACGAGGCTGAGAGGTATGCTTGCCCATAAGTTTCTCGACGGATAAGTCATCCGGCAGCTTGCCTTCATTCCAAAGTCGGATGTGGTCACTATAAACGCTCATCTGCGTCCATGTGCCCTGATGGTCGCGGTGAACGATTGAGTTGCAGATGATTTCTCGTAATGCTTCCTCAGGAAGTTCAAGCGGCTCTATGCGCTGCAAGCCTTCGTAGTGAATAGGGCGTATCAGATACTTCTCGCCCAGAACGCGCATAACTCTTTCCGGCATCTGTATGAGGTTGCCGTCAACAATCTCCTGACTTAACAGATCAAAATTAGTAGAACCGAAACGACCTATCTTGAAAGCAGATGTAACGAAACGCCTTTGAGGATGCTTGCCGAAAAGCAAGATAGCGCCATTGCACGGAACGCCATCCTCCATCAGTCCAAGATTTGAGATTACCTCCTCCGGCGTAGAATTTTCAGCATCGGGCGACATTCGTTTCTCCTTGATACCTTTCTTCAAGAAGTACCGGATTGCCTCCGGGTCTATATCGTCGATTGTCGCGCCATAACAAGGCATATCCTCCCAGCTTCTGCCGAATTTCTTCATTAGAAACTGCTGCAATGCCAGTCCGCGCAACTCTTGATTAGTAGCACCACTCCGCATATAGAAAGTTCCTTTATAGGAGATAGGAATGTTAGACTGCTCAATGTCAATCTCGATTATGTCTTTCCCATCGCGCTCTATATGGCTGACAGAAGGAACGATACCCAACATCGTCACAATCTTGTTGGGAATATCCTCCAGCAACTGATGCAGATGCGTAACGCCAATGTCAGACATATCATCGTCAATGCCAATATATATCTTTCCACCCTGCGCATTAGCGAAGCCGCACACCCACTTGAGGTACTCGTCCTTCCAAATCCGCTTATATTCAGTGTTATGATTCTCGGTGTTCATAATGCAAATTTAGCAAATATTATGCTATAACTGTATCTATCTCAATATCCCATGACATTGACAAGCTCACGCTTCATGTCTTCGTCTATCTCGCGGTATCTTGCGAAAGCCTTGCTACCTACGGAATGTCCGCTCAATGCACTCACAAGGTTCTGGTCTTTCACCTTCTTGTAGAGGTTGCCTACGAAAGTACGCCGTGCCATGTGACTGGTTGCGATGGTATTGATAGGCACCTGTTCCTCAATGCCGGTGGTCGGGTTGAGGCGAGTAACAAGTCGTGTTATTCCTGCCGCTTCAAAAATTTCTTTGATTGCCTCATTATATTTCTGCTGGGATATAAACGGAAGCAACCGACCATCCTTGACTTCCTCACGGTGTTTGTCAATGATGAACTGCGCCCTGTCCGAGAGCGGAACACGAATTGTTTCCGGGCGTTCATCGGCAGTCTTGGAGGCAATGTATTCTACACCGCCATTGATTACATTTGCAGGTGTCATCTTCATCATATCACCCACACGGCATCCGATGCAGCATTGGAAAATGAATATATTCCTCTGCGTGTCAAGGTGCTTGTTGTATGAGAAATCGAAATCGGCAAGCTGCAACACTTCTTCATCCTTAATATAGATAGGAGTGCCGTATTTCTCATAGACTGAACTAACATACTTTACAAAAGGATTATTCATGGTGATTCCTTGGGCATGGCACCAATGGAACAGAGCCTTGAAGCGTTTCGTAAAAGTCACCATGTAGTTGTCGCCTCTCGGTTTTGGTCTCTTTACCTTGTGCGTCTTGTGGGTAATGGAAGGGAAAGACTTGTAGATGTTAGGATACTGGTCATACAGTTCCGGCTCAGCCCGAAGAAAAGCCTCGAAAGCATAAATATCCTCTGTTGTGCAGGTGTCTAAAGAGAACTTGTAGGATTTCTTCTCTGTCAGACGCTGATACAATTCGAAACGATGCAATGCACGCTGAAGGACACGGTAATGCCTCTCGCGTGGTTCCGACAACTGTTTCTGCTTGAGAAACTCATCTATAATATCATCGAATGACAGCTTCTTCGACTTTACCTCTTTCGGCGCATACTTTTCGGGATTGCGCCATCGATCAATTTCTTTAGCGATGAAATCTTTGGTGAGTTCTTTTATTTGGTGAGTTTCGCTCAACCCGATTAAAAATCTTTCAAGCGATATGAGTCTGTCTTCTGTATCTCGCAGTTCTGCAATCTCCTGCTGATTGGCACGAGGTTTTATAAATGCGCCATCCTTGAATCGTGATGCAAGGACAAAAATACCGGACTTGATACGGATTTTGTCATTCTTCGATAGGCTCAGTCTAAGCATTATTTCAGACTTGCCATTATCGTTAACCTTTGTCGAGAGACTTCTTTGGATTGTTGCCATGGGAGAGAAATATTAATGTTCAGGTGCTACAATACAAAGGTAATACATTTTGTCCTCCGAAGCAAATTTTTGTCCTCCTTTTGTCCTCCTAAATGAAATCTAACAAAATTAGAATGAAACACGGTTTGTAATCCACTAAAATAAATTCGCAGTAAAACAGTCTATTATCAGTGGATTATATATTAAATACGATTCTAATTAAATTCTACGATATTTCAAATAGCTGCTCCCAGGCGGATCACAAGGAAGTACGGACTTCCACCGCAAAACGCTGAAAATCACTTGATTTCCAGCGTTTTTCTTTTTGCCCTATCCGGCATAATATAGCGGAGTTCGGCACATGAGCGTGAGTTTTGCGTGAGTCACACGCATCGTGAGGCAAATGACTCACGATTGCAGTAACCGGTGAGTGAGTCTGTATCTAACATTTGAAAAGGGACCCGGATAGCATTTGAAAAGGGGACCACCCGGGATGGGGATGCAAAGATAATTATATTTGTTGAGTCATCATTTCCTGAGTTTCTTTCATGCGGTATGATTTGCCTGTCATGTTAAGCAGTATAGCCTTGTGGGTCAGGCGGTCTACCATTGCGGTGACCAGTACTTTGTCGTCAATAATCTCGTTCCAGCGGTTGAAGGCGAGATTGGTTGTGACGACGGTCGTCTTCTTGTCGGTGCGGAGGGAGAGATGGTTAAAGAGCATCTCTGCGCCGGCCTTGTCGCAGGAGACGTATCCGAACTCATCACAGATGACCATGTCGTATCTCTCGAACTTGTTTTCCAGCGACCGGAGTGTCAAAGCGTTGCGGCACTCGCGTATCTGCGTGAGCAGTCTTGGCACGGATGTGAACAGCACCGAGTGTCCGGCATTACATGCGGCGATACCGAGAGCTGTCGCCAGATGAGTCTTGCCTGTTCCGGGATTGCCGTATAGAATGAGGTTGCGTCCGTTTTTGATGAAGTCGAGTGTCTCGAGTGTCGGGAGCGCTTTCCGGGCATCGGCGGGCAGAGCGTCGGTGTCGATTTCGTTAAGATAGCGAAGTTGCGGGAACCCTGCGTTTTTGATGCGGTGACGGCGCTGGTTTTCAGAGCGGTTCTCTTTTTCGCGCCGGAGCAGTTCGGCTGTAAACCGCCATAGGTTCCATTGTTCGTCGGCGCTCTGCTGTATAAGCAGGTCGATGTCGCGCCGCACAAGCGGGAGTTTAAGGTCGAAAGCGCATGAGCGAATGAGCTCCCGAAGTCCGTCACGGTCTGTTTCATGTATGTCTGTCATTGTCATTCAGTGTATTGGTTGTTTTTTGGGGGGGTATTCAGTCTGCCTGCGATGCGCGGGTATATTCCATAAATGATGAAAGCATGTCAAGGGTATGGCTTGCCGAACTTTCTATTTCAGCCTGTTGCGGGTCGGGAACGTTCGTTGCCGCGATATCGGCGGTTGACTGCATATGTCCTTCCGCCGAGATCATCTGAGCCTGTATCTGTTCAGATGAGAGGCGCTGGAGCCCGCGGGACGAAAGACTTGTGGCGGCACGGACGATGTCAGTGTATGCCAGATTGTTGTCGCGGGTGAACACAAGCAGTTCTATGAAGCTTCGCGGAGACTCGCGGAAGTGTTCGCGGTAAAGCGCCGCCACCGACGGATGTACCTGTTGCAGAGCCACAGACCGCCCCAGAGCGGCCGGTTTGCGCAGGAATGTACCCAGATAATGCATCAGGTCGATGACCCAGTCGCCGGAGCGTCGGCTTCGGGCATGATTGGCCACCTTGTCGCGTCCGTAAAGCACCACGATGCGCTCGGAATACAGCTTTACCGCCACCTGCGAGCCCACCAGACGGTCGGGCACAGAGTAGTGCACTCCGTCAACGGTTATCGTTGAATACTTTCCGACGCGGTACAGCCGCTGCTCGAAGCAGCCGATGTCACCGTGGTCCAACGGACGTAGCGCCGCCAGATCGGCCTGTATGCGCAGGCGTTTTTCTTCCGCCGACATGTTGGACGCCTCTGTGTTGAGCCTGTCGCAGACTGCCGCCAGATGCGTCTGCGCGGCATCCAGGGAGTCAAACCGGACCTCGAACGAGAATGCACGACGCCGGATATATTCCACCGAACGTTCCACCTTGCCTTTTTCCCATCCCGAGCGAGGGTTGCAGAAATGGGGTGTGAAACAGTAGTGTACCTCCATGCGCAGCAGCGCATCCGTGTGCTCGCGGTCGCGCCCGAGGAACTTCTTTACGGCGGTACGCATGTTGTCATAGGCCATCACGCGCGGGGTGCCCCCCAACTCCCGGAAGCAGTTGCGGTGGGCTTCCATAAGAGCCAGGGTATCTTCGCGCGAAAACAGATATGCCTTGCGCATATTGCTGTGGTCGAGGGTGAATACCGCCATGTGAAGGCGAGTCCTGACTCCACCGATCCACAGGGTAAGCACGCCCCAGTCGAACTCGCAACGGAATCCAGGCTCATAGTCCTGACGGATATATGCCTTTGCAGGCTTTTCTTGCGACTTCGGCGCTGCCTCCAGCGCACGGACATACTGACATACTGTGGAATAGGCGATACGCACGCCATCGTCCTGAAGACGTCGCCACATATCGAGCTTGCGCATCTGCTGCTTGTGCAATCCGGCAGCGACGTTCTCCCGGTTGCGGGCGATAAAACCATCGATGCGACGGCGGACATCATCGGTCACAACACGCCTGACGCGTCCGCTGCTGTCATACTTCGGCCTGGTCAGCAGATAATCGTCAACCTCCCGCTCTGTCGGTGACGGGCCGGCCTCTCTCTCGAACTCGCGCAGATACTTGCGCACGGTCTTGCGGCTCATGCCGTTGCGGCGCGCTATCTCGCGGATGCTCATCCCCTCGCGGCGATGAGACAGAATAATGGATGTTTTTTCCTCCATGTGTAGCATTTTGTGGAATCGTTGATGTCGTTCTTTCTAATCAACGATATCCGGTTGAACTTACCCATGGGGTGGGTCCCTTTTCAATTGCTCTACCTGGGTCCCTTTTCAAATGTTAGATGCAGCCCAGGCATACGCCTATGGTCGCTGGCCAGAGGAGTTTTGCTCTACATTTGGAGTGGGATATGCTCCGAAGGATGGCCGTGCATTCATGGAATACTGCAAAAGAAAGGCGGTAGATACGGATTTACTGATTGAACTCGGTCTGCTGAAACGGGACAAGGAGGACAAGGAAAAGATTTATACCGCATTCCGTGAACGTGTTATCATTCCTATACGCAACCGCTGGGGGCGAGTCATCGCTTTCACCGGTCGATATATCGGCACCAATGACAAGGCCGCAAAATATATCAATTCCGACAATTCGGAGATCTACACCAAAGGGGATACAATCTTTGGAATCGACAGGGCTTCCAGAGTGAGGGATGCCGCCAATGTCATTATCGTCGAGGGCGCGCCGGATGTCATGCGCTTTAATATACTCGGATATGATAACACCGTGGCGACACTGGGAACATCATGGACCGACCACCAGTTCGAGCAACTGAAGAAATACTATCAGGCAATCACCTTTGTACCTGATTCCGATGTAAAGGAGGGAGAGTTGTTCGGCCCAGGCTTTATCGCCGTGATAAAGAACGGAGCCGAGGCCATACGCAAAGGGTTTGATGTCACAGTAAGAGAGATTCCTTTCGCGGAAGTTGAACTTACGGATGAGGAATTGAAGGAGTTATATCCCGACGGTGTGCCGGATGATGCCGTGAAAATAAAGCCCGGCAAGAATGATGCCGACAGTTATCTGAAAACCGCTGTTGATTTCACCTCATTGTCGGAAAAGTATTTCATCGTATGGCTGGCCGAGAAGCGTTTCTTCGAGGCTGACTCAATTCAGAAGGAACGGAACGCAGTGTCGGAGATAGCCGACCTGCTGCGTTATGTGAAGGATTCCCTTACTCAGTCCCAGATAATCGAGCAGCTCTCTAAGATACACGGTAAAGTGAAGATGTGGCGCGATGCCGTCACAATGGCCCGTGGCATTGCCCAACGGAATAAGGAATCAGATGCTCCCACTGATGAGAGGCAACAGAAAATCGAAGACCTCCGTAAAGCCGGGCTCTTCATCCGTAACAACTGCTACTATACAATAGGGAGCGAAGAGGAAGATCCGGTGATAATCTCCAATTTCATCATGGAGCCGTTGTTCCACATCAGCGATGACAACAACGGCACTCGCCTCTTCAAGCTCATAAATGAGTATGGCGACACAAGAGAGATGGAGATCAGAGAGTCTGAAATGTGTTCGCTTGCCGCCTTCCAGCAGAAGACCGGTACTCTCGGCAATTTCATATGGTGCATCTAACATTTGAAAAGGGACCCAGGTAGAGCAATTGAAAAGGGACCCACCCCATGGGTAAGTTCAACCGGATATCGTTGATTAGAAAGAACGACATCAACGATTCCACAAAATGCTACACATGGAGGAAAAAACATCCATTATTCTGTCTCATCGCCGCGAGGGGATGAGCATCCGCGAGATAGCGCGCCGCAACGGCATGAGCCGCAAGACCGTGCGCAAGTATCTGCGCGAGTTCGAGAGAGAGGCCGGCCCGTCACCGACAGAGCGGGAGGTTGACGATTATCTGCTGACCAGGCCGAAGTATGACAGCAGCGGACGCGTCAGGCGTGTTGTGACCGATGATGTCCGCCGTCGCATCGATGGTTTTATCGCCCGCAACCGGGAGAACGTCGCTGCCGGATTGCACAAGCAGCAGATGCGCAAGCTCGATATGTGGCGACGTCTTCAGGACGATGGCGTGCGTATCGCCTATTCCACAGTATGTCAGTATGTCCGTGCGCTGGAGGCAGCGCCGAAGTCGCAAGAAAAGCCTGCAAAGGCATATATCCGTCAGGACTATGAGCCTGGATTCCGTTGCGAGTTCGACTGGGGCGTGCTTACCCTGTGGATCGGTGGAGTCAGGACTCGCCTTCACATGGCGGTATTCACCCTCGACCACAGCAATATGCGCAAGGCATATCTGTTTTCGCGCGAAGATACCCTGGCTATTATGGAAGCCCACCGCAACTGCTTCCGGGAGTTGGGGGGCACCCCGCGCGTGATGGCCTATGACAACATGCGTACCGCCGTAAAGAAGTTCCTCGGGCGCGACCGCGAGCACACGGATGCGCTGCTGCGCATGGAGGTACACTACTGTTTCACACCCCATTTCTGCAACCCTCGCTCGGGATGGGAAAAAGGCAAGGTGGAACGTTCGGTGGAATATATCCGGCGTCGTGCATTCTCGTTCGAGGTCCGGTTTGACTCCCTGGATGCCGCGCAGACGCATCTGGCGGCAGTCTGCGACAGGCTCAACACAGAGGCGTCCAACATGTCGGCGGAAGAAAAACGCCTGCGCATACAGGCCGATCTGGCGGCGCTACGTCCGTTGGACCACGGTGACATCGGCTGCTTCGAGCAGCGGCTGTACCGCGTCGGAAAGTATTCAACGATAACCGTTGACGGAGTGCACTACTCTGTGCCCGACCGTCTGGTGGGCTCGCAGGTGGCGGTAAAGCTGTATTCCGAGCGCATCGTGGTGCTTTACGGACGCGACAAGGTGGCCAATCATGCCCGAAGCCGACGCTCCGGCGACTGGGTCATCGACCTGATGCATTATCTGGGTACATTCCTGCGCAAACCGGCCGCTCTGGGGCGGTCTGTGGCTCTGCAACAGGTACATCCGTCGGTGGCGGCGCTTTACCGCGAACACTTCCGCGAGTCTCCGCGAAGCTTCATAGAACTGCTTGTGTTCACCCGCGACAACAATCTGGCATACACTGACATCGTCCGTGCCGCCACAAGTCTTTCGTCCCGCGGGCTCCAGCGCCTCTCATCTGAACAGATACAGGCTCAGATGATCTCGGCGGAAGGACATATGCAGTCAACCGCCGATATCGCGGCAACGAACGTTCCCGACCCGCAACAGGCTGAAATAGAAAGTTCGGCAAGCCATACCCTTGACATGCTTTCATCATTTATGGAATATACCCGCGCATCGCAGGCAGACTGAATACCCCCCCAAAAAACAACCAATACACTGAATGACAATGACAGACATACATGAAACAGACCGTGACGGACTTCGGGAGCTCATTCGCTCATGCGCTTTCGACCTTAAACTCCCGCTTGTGCGGCGCGACATCGACCTGCTTATACAGCAGAGCGCCGACGAACAATGGAACCTATGGCGGTTTACAGCCGAACTGCTCCGGCGCGAAAAAGAGAACCGCTCTGAAAACCAGCGCCGTCACCGCATCAAAAACGCAGGGTTCCCGCAACTTCGCTATCTTAACGAAATCGACACCGACGCTCTGCCCGCCGATGCCCGGAAAGCGCTCCCGACACTCGAGACACTCGACTTCATCAAAAACGGACGCAACCTCATTCTATACGGCAATCCCGGAACAGGCAAGACTCATCTGGCGACAGCTCTCGGTATCGCCGCATGTAATGCCGGACACTCGGTGCTGTTCACATCCGTGCCAAGACTGCTCACGCAGATACGCGAGTGCCGCAACGCTTTGACACTCCGGTCGCTGGAAAACAAGTTCGAGAGATACGACATGGTCATCTGTGATGAGTTCGGATACGTCTCCTGCGACAAGGCCGGCGCAGAGATGCTCTTTAACCATCTCTCCCTCCGCACCGACAAGAAGACGACCGTCGTCACAACCAATCTCGCCTTCAACCGCTGGAACGAGATTATTGACGACAAAGTACTGGTCACCGCAATGGTAGACCGCCTGACCCACAAGGCTATACTGCTTAACATGACAGGCAAATCATACCGCATGAAAGAAACTCAGGAAATGATGACTCAACAAATATAATTATCTTTGCATCCCCATCCCGGGTGGTCCCCTTTTCAAATGCTATCCGGGTCCCTTTTCAAATGTTAGATACAAGCTGTCGGAGTCGCAGTATCGCTGATGAAAGATGAAGAGATATTCGTCATCTTCTTCGGCGAGATACTTGTCGAATATAGGCTGGATGAACGGTTCGACGCGCATTTCCATATACGCCTCGTCGGAACGACTGTGGCGGGTCTTTGCTCGCTTGTAATGAAGGATGCCGTTGTAGTAGTCGACCTTCTTCATGTTGTAGAGATCAACTGTGTTGATGCCGCCGAGGCAAAGTACAAGTTTCGCCACGTCACGTCCGAACTCCGGCAGAGGGGAGAGCATTTTTGATTTTGGCAGAGGACGGTTGAAGGACTCTCGACATTCCTCGGCACTGATAGCCTTTTGTTCAGCCTTGTCAGCCTTTGGAATGGAGACTTTCAGCCATGGATTGAACTTGATACGGATTATCCCTTTCTCCTCATCGTTCAGTTCAAGAATCGCTGCCTTGAATATCTGACGTATGCAGACAGGATACATCTCCTTACAACGCGCCTTGGTCATGAGCGTCTTTATCCACCTTTGAAGAACGGAGGATGAAAGGAAGGAGAACATTATTTGGTTAGTGCCAAGGTATCGCTCCAGACTCTGCACAGCCATCTTGTAGTTCTTGGCGTTGCGCTCGTGACCTGAATTGATCATTCGGTTGATGTGGAGCTTCGCGTAGTCTGTGAAACTCGCATCGCTCTCTTTCGTCTGTAGGAATGACACAACTTCCTGAACAGTCCAGATAGACGTATCCTGAAGATTGAGACGACGTGTATAGTCGGAGATGAGCTGAGTACAGTAGCGTAGTACTTCGTTGTCGCGAATTTCCTTGGTCTTGGTCACCGAGGAGGGTGCGACTAGTTTGTCGGTTTTGATATACCCGGGTTTTCTGTTTTGTATGACCCGGATGTAGACGGGATAGTAGCCGTCCGAGCGTTGCTTCTGAACGCATGGTCTTAGGGTTGCCATAACTCTCTTGTTTGATATATGATTAATATTTGATGCCTGTGGGCTTTTTTTTATTAATCAGAGATTTACGGCTGATTAAACGCTCTAAACATCGCTCTAAACACGCTCTAAGCAGAGGGGATAAAAAGTCTAAGCAATTTCTAAACATTTCCGTTCATACTGCTCGGAAAGCGTGTCGGAATGAGCGGGAGGTCTAAGAGTAAATTAGGCCGTAACCCCTGCAAAGCAAGGTGTTACGACCTAATTGTTTGGTTTCAGTTACTAAGGATTAATCCTCGATGGCGGCCTGCGCCGCAGCTACGCGGGCGATAGGCACGCGGTAGGGAGAACAGCTGACGTAGTTCATGCCGAGCTTGGCACAGAACTTAACGGAGCTGGGCTCGCCACCATGCTCGCCACAGATACCTACCTTAAGTTCAGGCTTGGTAGCACGGCCTTTCTCTACACCCATGCGTACGAGCTGACCAACACCCTCCTGGTCAAGGACTTCGAAAGGATCGGTCTTGATAATGCCATGTTCTTTGTAGAACTTAAGGAACTTGGGAGCATCATCACGAGAGTAACCGAATGTCATCTGAGTAAGGTCGTTAGTGCCGAACGAGAAGAAGTCGGCTACGGTAGCAATCTGATCAGCGGTAAGGGCCGCACGGGGTACTTCAATCATAGTACCGACCTTGTAAGCAACGCTTTCTCCACGTTCCTCGAATACCTTGGATGCGGTAATGTTGATGACATCAGCCTGATTCTGGATTTCCTTAAGAGTACCAACCAGCGGTATCATGATTTCGGGGAATACCTTTATACCACGGGCTTTCATATTGAGAGCAGCCTCAATGATAGCACGGGTCTGCATTTCGGTAATTTCGGGATATGTGATACCGAGGCGACATCCACGGTGTCCGAGCATGGGGTTGAACTCCTCAAGACTGTCAACCTTAGCTTTAACCTCCTCAAGGGTAAGTCCCATCTCGTTGGCGAGCTCTTTCTGAGTAGCAGTCTGATGAGGTACAAACTCATGCAGCGGGGGATCAAGCAGACGGATGGTAACGCCGAAACCGTCCATGGCTTCGAAGATTCCTTCGAAGTCAGAGCGCTGCATCGGGAGGAGTTTGTCAAGTGCATGACGACGACCCTCAACATCGCTGGCGAGAATCATTTCGCGTACAGCCTTGATGCGGTCGCCTTCGAAGAACATATGCTCGGTACGACAGAGACCGATACCCTGAGCGCCAAAATGACGTGCCTGCTTAGCGTCGCGGGGTGTATCTGCATTAGTGCGCACAAGGGTCTTGGTGTACTTTGCAGCGAGATTCATAATTGCGCCGAAGTCGCCGCCAAGTTCAGGCTCGGCAGTGGGCACCTGTCCATCATAAACTTCACCGGTAGAACCATTGAGAGAAATCCAATCGCCCTCATTGTATACTTTTCCACCCATTTCGACAGTCTTGGCCTTATAGTCGACCTTGATTTCGCCGGCACCACTGACACAGCATTTACCCATGCCACGGGCAACAACGGCTGCATGAGAGGTCATACCGCCACGCATGGTAAGGATACCCTGAGCCACAGCCATACCGCGGAGGTCTTCAGGTGAGGTCTCGATACGAACCAGAACCACTTTCTTCTTCTTTTCCGACCATGCCTCAGCCTCTTCGGCAGAGAATACAATCTGGCCGGCAGCTGCACCGGGAGATGCGGGGAGGCCCTTGGCAACGACATTGGCACGCTTCAGGGCAGCCTTGTCAAACACAGGGTGGAGAAGTTCATCAAGTTTCTGAGGCTCCATGCGAAGAAGTGTTGTCTTTTCGTCAATCTCACCGGCACGGAGAAGATCCATGGCAATCTTGACCATAGCAGCGCCAGTACGCTTGCCATTTCGTGTCTGGAGCATCCAGAGCTTACCGTCCTGGATTGTGAACTCCATATCCTGCATGTCCTTGTAATAGTTTTCCAGGCGGTTGGCGATTGCGATAAGTTCAGCGGCACATACGGGCATCGATTCTTCGAGCGAGGGGTATTTCTCCACACGTTCTTCTTCAGTGATGCCCTGAAGGGCTGCCCAACGGCGGCTTCCCTCAACTGTAATCTGCTGAGGAGTACGGATACCGGCAACGACATCCTCGCCCTGTGCGTTGATAAGATACTCGCCGTTAAATATGTTTTCGCCTGTAGCTGCATCACGGCTGAAAGCCACACCTGTTGCAGAATTGTCGCCCATGTTGCCATATACCATGGCCTGAACATTAACGGCAGTACCCCACTCTTCCGGTATCTGGTTCATGCGGCGATAGAGAATAGCACGTTCGTTCATCCAGCTGTCAAACACAGCGCAGATGCCACCCCAAAGCTGTTCCCATGCACTGTCGGGGAAGTCTTTTCCGGTAAAATCTTTTACAGCGGCTTTGAAGAGTTTCACGAGATTCTGCAGGTCTTCAACATCCAGCTCAGTGTCAAGTTTGACGCCTTTTTCGGCCTTGACCTTGTCCATAATCTCCTCAAACGGATCAATGTCGGCCTTGCTTTTGGGTTTCATGCCAAGAACCACGTCACCGTACATCTGCACAAAACGACGATAGCTGTCCCATGCGAAACGGGGATTTCCGCTCTTTTCTGCAAGAGAAGCTACAGTAGCGTCGTTCATTCCCAGATTGAGCACGGTATCCATCATGCCGGGCATTGATGCGCGCGCACCTGAACGTACAGATACCAAGAGAGGATTGGCAGGATCATTGAATTTCTTTCCTGTGAGAGTCTCAACATGAGCTATAGCGGCCTCTACTTCTTCCTGTATCAGCTTTACTACAGACTCACTACCGTTGAGAGTGTATTCGTTGCATACTTCGGTAGTAATGGTGAAGCCCGGAGGCACAGGCATACCCAGAAGATTCATCTCAGCAAGGTTGGCACCCTTGCCACCGAGAAGGTTTCTCATCTCGGCATTACCTTCGGCCTTGCCATCGCCGAACGTATAGACTCTTTTCATTTGCTTTGTTGGTTAAAAGTTAAACTTATTTAATTTTTGGTCATATCATATTTTTCAAAATTCCGAAGAGAAGTATCGCAAATTTAGCGTTATTCTTTGTAACAGCGAAATTGTTTCAGAAGAAAAATGCCCGCATTGTGCTTTTTTATGCAATATCCACAATTTTTCATCGTACAACCGTACAGCAAAACAGCAGGATAACGCCAAGACATGTTAACGAATCATAATTCAGCTATAGTACCACTTTTCAATAAGAAAAAAACTTTGCAAGCCATGACCAGAATCATTTTGTAATCTCAATAAAAATAAGTAATTTTGCACCGCAATTCCGGTTTACAGAGCTAATCGGAAACGCAAACAATACAAAACCACTAATTAACAACAATTTAATGGCAACCAAAATCAGATTACAGCGTCATGGTCACAAGAACTATGCGTTTTATCCTATTGTAATCGCCGATAGCAGGGCACCACGAGATGGTAGATTTATTGAAAGGATAGGTTCTTATAATCCGAACACTAATCCTGCTACAGTAACATTGAACTTCGAGCGGGCTTTGTATTGGCTCAACGTAGGCGCACAGCCCACCGACACCGTACGCAGCATCCTCAGCAATGAAGGCGTGCTCCTGATGAAGCACCTTCAGGGTGGTGTAAAGAAGGGCGCATTTGATGAAGCTGAAGCCCAGCGCCGTTTCGACGCATGGAAGCAGCAGCGTCAGGCAAATGTAGATGCGTTGAAAGCCGACATGGCTTCCAAGAAAGAGATAGCCCTCAAGGCTCGTCTGGAAGCAGAGGAAGCAGTCAACAAATCAAAGGCAGAGGCCGTAGCAAAAAAGAAAGCTGAAATCGCAGCCGCTGAAGCCGCCAAGGCAGCAGAGGCAGCAGAGGCAGCCGCAGCAGAGGCAGCCGCAGCAGAGGCAGCTACAGAGGAAACTCCCGCAGAAGAAGCTGCAGCAGAGTAAGCCAACGGCTGATTTGCCCACATAAATATTGAAAAAACCACTCAGGGGGTGACATCAAAAGATGTCACCCCCTGTAGTTTTATTGAAATCCATTATCATTCACGCCGGGTTACTCAGCAACCTCCGTCTTTTTACCAACAGCCGGCACATGTTCACGAGTGAATTCCTTCACACGCCCGAGCTGTTGTTCCGCACTGCCATAAAGATCAAGGATAGCACGATTTACCTCACGTCTAATCTGACGTCCGCGTGATGTTGTACGTGTATATCGTTCTGCTACGACTCCTGTAAGAGCGCCCAGAATAAGTCCTGCGATAAAAGTTGTTCCGCTACTTTTCATAGACATTCATTTTTAATAATAGGGGTTAATAATGTTGCTTCTCAATACACTGCCAAAGTAATCCTATCATAACGCCACCTTAGCAGATATTTTAACATATAACCCTGTTTTAACGGAAAAAGTTTATTGCACGGAAATGCATCACCCAATTTTCATGATGTCCTCATCGAAAGTATCCCGATTAATAGCCCGATTGCGCAATCGGTTACGATAGGAATATATTGTATTTACCGAATAGTTCAGCGCCTGAGCTATCTTAGGACTGTCCTCGACACCAAGTCTGATGAATGCAAGAATACGCAAATCGGTATTCAGACGCTCACCGGCGTCCAGTTCAATCTTACTGTCGTCGCGCAACAACTCGTTTACCCGTTCGACGAAATCGGGATATATATGCAGAAACGCATTGTCAAATGTAGCATAAAAATCACGACTTTGCTCTTCGGCAAAACGTCCTGACTTAGTCATACGGTACAGTTCATCTGTTGCACCCGTAGCAATTTTTCGAGCCGCAATCTCACAGAACCGATTAAGTTTGTTCATATACACCGTACAAAGGGAGACAAACTCACTCATATATACTTCCTTAGCATGATTGGTAATCTCGAGATTACTCCGGAGTTCCTGCTGATGCCGCATTTCACTCCGCAATTTAACAATCAACAATATCAGTCCTACGGCAAGCAAAGCCATCAGTACAAGCGCACAATAAAGCCGGATACGATTGCGACTGTCGGCATCCCTTCCGGCAGCGGAAATAACAGGAATAGCTTCAGATGTCTGTAGCATACGCATCGCCGCGTGACACTCTACAGCACTGGCCAAAGCCTCCTGCAAATAATAGTCGGCTCGCTCAATCTCCCCTTTGTCGTACATGGCGATTCCAAGCTGCTGCAAAGATGTGACCTCACGGGTCGCTGACCTCACATCGGCGATTGCAGAAAGAGCAAGATAATGAATACTCTCATCAACACGACCCTGCCGAGAGGAAATCTGTCCGACAAGCGATGCTACGCGAGCCGCCATATTTGAGTTAATATCAATGCGTTCAAGCAATTCCGTAAGAATGGCATATGCCCTTGCATCATTTCCTTTCATAAACTCGCATTCGCCGGCATTAAGCAGCATATCCGGTGAATCCGGCTCAAGCATGCCAACCAAACGTTCCTGCAGTTCCGTAGCCTTATTATTCCAACGATTCTGTTCATCAGGGAAATTAGGAAACTGAGCTGCAATATAACTGTACATCTGCCGCCCAGCCCACAGAGCCATTGCCTGATGTATATTCGACAGGCTATCCAGAGTAAATGACTCAAACTCCGCTATAGCGCCATGGCTGAATCCTACCAAAGGCATCTGCTGAATGCGCTCGAGCCGCATTTTGAATTCAATGTCGCTATCTTCAAGTTTATGAGCCAGCCTCTCGGCACGCCGACACTCCACAAGCGCACTGTCGGTCAGGAATCCTCTATACAAATTTGCGATTTCAACAGTAAGCATCAGACTGTCGCCCGATGATGCAGTCTCTCTAACCATTCTTAAAGAATCAATTCGAGCATTACGCGCGCTTACATACGCATCACGATTTACGAGTTCCTTGTCTAGTCGCACCAACAGTCTCTCATAATCAGAACTTGAATCATAAGCAAAGCCACGACTATGCTCCGGCTTACAGGAGACAGCGGACAGAGCCATTAAAAAAAATACATATATCGTAATATAAGCATGCATGTCGAATATCTTTTTCCACCCCTAAGTTACATCTTTTTTTCAACCGACACAACCGCTGCATAAATATAGGATACGCCGAAGTACATCATGAAAAAACGCTCCAATAACATTCATTAAGGATTGATTTTGCAATATATCGCAAAGATTGCATATTTTTGCAATGAGCAAAAGTATTGTATTTTTATACGTACCTCGGATTTCACCTGCATCAACATCTCTTCATCACAACTTCGGCCTATGGAGATTAAGACAATCGACCACATTCCCGCAGGTTCTCCAATTGCCGGGAATATCGACAATATCGCAATTTTCAGCGATGTATCAAAAATCAAGGGACTTCGATTTCCTTTGAGAATTGATTTTTTCCTGTCCATACTTTGCGAGCATGGAAGCCTTACAATCAACTATGACAACCGGAGCCACACCCTTACAGCCAATTCGCTGATTGTAATGCGCCCCGGACACGTATTTCACAGCTACACACCATCGCCTGACTTCAGCGGACATGCCATAATGGTATCCACCCGGTTTTTCGGAGAAACAATACCGGGTCTCACGCAGATACTTCCCTCTCTCACCCATTTCCATGACCACCCCGTAATCAGCCTGACATCCTCCGATGTAGCTCAGCAGATTGAAATCCGAAATCTTATTCAACGACGGGCATACGGCATCACAAACAACGGATTTCGCACCGATATAGTACGTTCGCTGCTTGAAGCTCTGTTCTTTGAGACACTGAGCCTCTACTCATCACACATGGGAGACCGCACGCCAAGCTCAATGAGACGCAAAGACGCCCTGTTATTCGGCTTCATTCAGCTTGTAGAGGAGAATTTCCACGCCGAACGTTCCGTAGCATATTACGCCGAACGACTTTTTGTAAGTCCCAAACATCTGTCGGCCATGATAAAAGAGGCAAGCGGACGCACTGCCGGAGACTGGATTGATTCATATGTGGTAATGGAAGCAAAGAAATTGCTTCGCAACACAGGAATGACGATACAAGAAATCAGCACCCGCCTTAATTTTGCCAACCAGTCATTCTTTGGAAAATATTTCAAACACCTCACCGGAGTATCTCCACGACAATACCGCTCATATCCAAATGACAAATAAATTAACCCATAAATCCGGAAAACATGAATCAGAATCCACCTCCGGGCGGCACTCCTCCACCTATCCCCCGGCCGCCACACCACCCTTCCTCCACTTCGATTCCGCCTCAATTTGTTCCCGCGCATACCGGAACGGCACCTCGCCAATCTATAAGCCTCAAGATTCTATTTATCGTATTGCTGTCTCTCCTGCTCCTCATCCCCGATATGATTATCTATTCGCTCAATGACGAGAGAGCTGACCGGCAAAAAGAGACGACACAGGAAATCTCAAAATCATGGAGTGGCCCTCAGCTACTGTCAGGCCCGATAATTTCCATACCATACATTACTAAAAACAACAGGAATAAAGACTCCATCGGCGGAACAATCCGACTGTTGCCCGCGACACTTAACGCATGCGCCGACATAAAATCCCAGACACTCAGCCGCAGTATATACGAAACTACCGTATATAACGCCGACGTAACTCTGAATGGCGAGTTTGACATGCATGCCCTGAAAACCACAGGAATCCCCGTCGACAGAATGCTTTTCAGCAAAGCGTATGTGACCGTCGGCATCGGTGACCTTAAAGGTGTGGAAACAATCAACCCCATTAAGATAGGGCAGACAGAGTATACCCTCGACGGCACATCAGACGAGGATGTATATGTAAATGTGACCTTCAACAATAATACGGATTATACCAAATTTTCTCAAACAGAATACGAAGTAGAAGTAGTCGACATCGATGATTACACCTCATCGACATCAGGATGCATGCAAGCATCGATTTCCATCGATTCCACCGCATCGGCCACCATTCCCTATTCTATTATCATGCATATCAGAGGATCGCAATCGTTAGGAGTGACTCCTATCGGAGCCGAAAGCACGATTTCAATGGCAGGAATATGCAAGTCGCCATCCTTCTCAGGAATGGTAATCCCTACCGAACGCAACATTGAGGCCGACAGTTTCTCTGCCAAATGGATTGTCAACTCTATCAACCGAGACTATCCCCAGTCATTTATAGGCGATAAACCATATAAGATATCACGTTCGGCCGTAGTCACCAACATGCTCGTTCCCGTAGATCGATATCAGAAGACATCACGTGCCATGAAATATGCTATAATCGTAGTGCTGCTCACCTTCATTTCCGTACTTTTTGCAGAAATAATAGTGAAGCACCCAATCAATATGTTCCAGTACCTTCTCATCGGACTCGCTCTCATACTATTCTATTCCCTGTTGCTATCGCTGTCAGAGCATATGCAGTTCGGACTCAGTTATCTGATTGCTGCAATAATGACAATCGGACTAATAAGCATCTACATGCTCGGCGTCGTACAGTCAAGGCGCGTATCTATCACAATCGGGATAGTACTTAGTATAATCTACACATTCATATATGTGCTTTTATGCCTTGAGACCTACGCATTGCTTACTGGCAGTATCGGCCTTTTCATCGCTCTGGCCACAATCATGTATGCTTCGCTTAAAATCAACAATAAAGGCTATAGGCTACAATAACCCTGCGACATAATTGCCACACTACGACATCATTGGGGATGACCGGATTTATTATTTAAGAATCCAATCATCCCCATTTCTCATTATATGAAACATCAACACATCGCCAGAGTCCATCATTGCTCCTTAATAATATTGCTTTTCCCTTTCGATTTGCTCAGTTAATCGGAATTGCTTAAATTTGTCACTTGATTTAACCGATTTAAACATCCACCAACATCTGATATGCTACGTATAAAGCGACTATATCTATTCATGCTACAGAGCTTTCTGCCGCTGTTTGTCATGACCTTTCTGATATGCCTCTTTATCGTATTGATGCAGTTCCTATGGAGATATATTGACGACCTTGTAGGCAAAGGCCTGGAAATGAGCGTAATCGGCGAATTATTCTTCTACGCGGCCCTTACGATGGTGCCGATGGCTCTGCCTCTTGCGATTCTTCTGGCCTCACTCATGACATTCGGCAATCTCGGAGAGCAGTTTGAGCTTACGGCCATGAAAGCCTCCGGAGTGTCGCTTATCAAATCCATGCGCCCGCTGATTGCCCTTATGGTTATCGTGGCAATAGGAGCGTTCTTTTTTCAGAACAATGTATTGCCGGTAGCCCAGGCAAAAATGTATACCCTGCTCTACTCAATGAAACAGAAATCTCCGGAGCTGGAGATACCGGAAGGGGTGTTTTACGACCAGATTACCGGCTTTAACCTTTATGTGAAGCATAAGGACCGCGAAACCGGGATTTTGAACGATCTTCTCATCTACAACGTGTCAAAAGGCACCGACAATGCCACAATAATCTATGCCGATTCAGGCAAGATAAGCATGACTGATGACAAATCGCACCTTATATTAAACCTTTGGAACGGTGAGCAGTTTGAGAATCTTAGGGAACAGGGATCTACATTCTCCTCTCAGAATGTTCCATATCGCCGTGAGACATTCAATGACAAAGAGGTGCTTATCGCTTTTGATGCCAACTTCAACAGAATGGACGAAAGCGGAATGCGCAACCAGTATGTCGGGAAAAACATAGCGGAACTACAGGCCACCATCGACTCAGTGACAGCAAGAGTCGACAGCGTAGGCGATGTATACGGTCATGATATCAAGACACAACGCTATTTCGGATTAAGTTACTATAAGTATGAGTCGACCGACACCGGCATGCGAGCTATCCCCCAGCCTCCTGTGGCCATGGTCGCCCCGCTCAATCTCGATTCGATATTCTCAGGCTCCAATCCGGCATTCACCAAAAGCTACCTCAATCAGGCTCTTGACAAAGCCAAGCGTTCCCGCCAGGACTTTGAATTCCGGTCATATACAATGAATGACGACCGACGTGTAATACGCCGTCACGCCATTGAGCTCATGAAAAAGTTTACTCTTTCCATGGCATGCATTGTATTCTTTTTCATTGGAGCGCCCCTTGGCGCCATCATACGCAAAGGCGGCCTCGGAATGCCTCTGGTAATATCGGTATTCCTGTTTATCTTTTACTATATTATTGATAATACCGGCTACAAGATGGCCCGCGAAGGCCGGCTTGAAGTATGGGAAGGCATGTGGCTGTCTACATTTGTCCTATTGCCATTAGGCGTATTCTTTACATATAAAGCGGTAAATGACTCGGCTGTATTTAATCGTGACGCCTATGCCAATTTCTTCCGCAAACTCATAGGCCGAAGCCAGATGCGCAAACTTGAGCTTAAGGAAGTGGTCATAAATGAGGTCGACCTGTCCGTTGCCATATCCAAAATAAACAATCTCAACACACTTATTTCCGACTTTTTGCAGAGCAATCCACCAAGACAGAGCTACTTACAATACTGGCAGAACGGATATGACAGCATCCGGCTCCACACAATCAGAGCAGAACTGGAGCAGATGGTCGACTACCTCTCCAACTCACGCGAACGTCTGATAATACTTAAGCTCATGGAACTGCCCGAACTGCTCAGCCTGTGGTTTTATCACCCGTCGTCCAACAAGTTGCTCAGTTGGATGTTTATCATATTGTTGCCGGTCGGCATTCCGCTTTATATAATCGGACTTCAACAGCAACGCCATTTGCGTGAACAGCTCGAACATATAAAAGTGACCGACAACGAACTGATTTCACTGCTCAACACTCCCCCTCATACCAATACTGTTTTACCAACTGAAAGTTAAAGCTGAAATACTATACGAAATGGATAATATACGACTTGACTCAATCGATGAAGCCATCGCCGATTTCCGCGAGGGACGTTTTGTAATCGTAGTTGATGACGAAGACCGAGAAAACGAAGGCGATCTCATTGTTGCGGCAGAAAAGATTACACCCGAGCAGGTCAATTTCATGCTGAAAAATGCCCGAGGCGTACTTTGTGCTCCGCTTACTATATCACGCTGCAAAGAGCTCGAACTTGAGCACCAGGTTACTGACAACACCTCAGTGCTCGGGACTCCGTTTACAGTCACTGTCGACAAACTTGAAGGGTGCTCCACCGGTGTAAGCATCCATGACCGTGCAGCCACAATACGCGCCCTTGCCGACCCCGATTCGACACCGGCCACATTCGGTCGCCCTGGCCACATCAACCCGCTTTATGCCCAGGACAAAGGAGTGCTGCGGCGCTCGGGGCATACCGAGGCTGCCGTAGACCTTGCACGGCTGGCCGGCCTACAGCCTGCCGCCGCGCTTATGGAGATTATGAGCGACGATGGCTCAATGGCACGCCTGCCAGAACTGCGGCAGAAAGCCGATGAATGGGGCATGAAACTGATATCCATCGCCGATTTGATTACATATCGCCTGAAGCAGGAATCGCTCGTTGAGAAAGGCGTCGAGGTAGACATGCCTACCGAATACGGACATTTCCGATTGATTCCGTTCAAGCAGAAGAGCAATGGCCTTGAGCATATAGCAATAATAAAAGGCGACCTGGCCGGCAGCGACGAACCCGCACTCGTAAGAGTACACTCATCCTGTGCCACCGGAGATATATTCGGGAGCATGCGCTGCGACTGCGGAGACCAGCTCCACAAAGCGCTCCAGATGATTGAAAAAGAGGGCCGCGGTGCCGTGGTCTATCTCAATCAGGAAGGCAGAGGAATCGGTCTGATGGAAAAAATGAAAGCCTACAAACTCCAGGAAAATGGCATGGACACCGTCGAAGCAAACGTCTGCCTTGGTCATCTCGCTGATGAACGCGACTATGGAGTGGGCGCTCAGATACTCCGAGAAATCGGCGTGCGCAAGATGCGCCTTATGACAAATAATCCGGTAAAACGCGTCGGCCTGCAGAGCTATGGGCTCGAAGTCGTAGAGAATGTTCCAATCGAAATTGAGCCAAATCCATACAACCTCCGCTACATGCGCACTAAAAAAGACCGGATGGGCCATAATCTCCACAATCTCTAAGCATTACATAGAATCATGCCAAAAGTATCACAGCGCGGCACCGAGATGCCGGCTTCTCCTATACGTCGCCTTGTTCCACTGGCCAATAAGGCTAAAGAACGCGGTATAAAGGTATACCATCTCAACATAGGTCAGCCTGATGTACCCACCCCTGAAGAAGGATTAGAGGCATTGCGCCATATCGACCGAAAAGTGCTTGAGTACAGTCCTTCGGAGGGATTGCTGTCGCTGCGCGAAAAACTCCGTCAATATTATCACCGCTTTAACATTGAAGTCGATACGGACGACATAATCGTCACTACCGGAGGAAGCGAGGCTGTACTTTTTGCCTTCATGGCAACTCTTGATCCGGGCGACGAGATTATCGTACCGGAGCCAGCATATGCTAATTATATGGCATTTGCCATTTCGGCCGGCGCAAAAATCATAACGGTGCCCTCATCCATCGACGAGGGTTTCTCCCTGCCTCCGATTGAGAAGTTCGAGGAACTCATCACGCCTAAGACCAAAGGCATTCTGATATGCAACCCGAACAACCCTACTGGATACCTGTATACGATGAAGGAGATGCTCCAGATTCGTGACCTGGTCAAGAAATACGACCTGTTTCTATACTCCGATGAAGTATACCGCGAATTCTGCTATACAGGTGCGCCCTATATCTCGGCATTTCATCTCCCGGGCATAGAAGACAAAGTTGTACTCATCGACTCTGTATCAAAGAGATACAACGAATGTGGAATACGTATCGGAGCCCTTATCACCAAGCATCAGGAACTGAAGAAAAATATAATGAAGTTCTGCCAGGCCCGTCTGAGCCCTCCTCTTCTCGGACAGATTGTAGCCGAAGCGTCAATTGACACCCCTCAGGATTACATGCTTGCCACATACAACGAATACGTTGACCGACGTAAATTCCTTATTGACCAGCTCAACAAGATTCCCGGATGCTATAGCCCGATTCCGATGGGCGCATTCTATACGGTAGTCAAACTCCCGGTCGACAATGCCGACCGGTTCTGTGAATGGTGTCTTGAAGAATTTGAATACGAAGGACAGACAATATTCATGGCTCCGGCATCAGGATTTTACACAACCGAAGGCATGGGTCGCGATGAAGTCAGAATGGCATACGTGCTCTGCAAAGATGATCTTGCAAAAGCGATGAAAGTGCTACAGGAAGCCCTGAAAGCATATCCGGGCCATATTGGCAATTCTTGACAACCATATGCCGCGCCATGACATATGAACGCCTGATAGCCTCACGCATGCGTCTCTCCGGATATGGAGGCGGCACAGCGACAAGCATCATTATGGCCATTTCCGGCATAGCGCTGGCAATGGCCATAATGATGGCTGCTTTATGTATCGTGACCGGATTCAAGCACGAAATCCGCAGAAAAATCATGGGCTTTGACGCACATGTATCAATACTTGCAGCATCTGATGCCACTTATATTCCCGAGGACTCAAAGACCACCTCGGTACTGACATTTTCCCCACAGCTACATGACATTATCGACGGCACCGGGATATTCCACGATGCGGAACTCGTGATGGAACACCCTGCGGTGATAAAGACCGATTCCGACTTCGAAGGCATTGTACTGCGCGGACTTACTCCGGGCCCAGGAACAGATTTCATAAAGGAATCAATAATCGACGGCAGTTGGCCGGCCGACTCATTTGAGAACTCAATCGTAATATCACGGATTACTTCTGAAAAGCTACGTCTTAACCGTGGAGACCGGGTCTTTACGTATTTCTTTACCGACGAAGGAATACGTACAAGACGTCCACAGATAGCCGCCATATACGATACACACTTCTCGGATTACGACAAAATATATGCATACTCCCCTATTAAATTCATCCAGGGAGTAAACGGTCTTGATACTCTTCAGGGTAATCGCATAGACCTTTACATGAATGATACTGACAACATTGACGAAGGCGCACTACAGCTACAGGAAGCTATGATGCGTGAAGCCTGGGCAGGACGCCTCGACGGAATGTATCGCATATCGGCTGTAACATCGACAGGCATGATGTATTTCAACTGGCTTGCATTGCTTGACACAAATGTAATCGTGATACTGCTGCTGATGGGACTGGTATCCGGATTCACACTTGTATCATCATTATTCATAATAATACTGGAACGAGTGCGCATGATTGGCATTCTAAAAGCGCTTGGAGCATCCAATAAGTCAGTGACACACATATTCTCTCTTCTTGGCCGGCGTCTTGTGACATACGGCATGATTATCGGAAATGCAATCGGACTTGGTCTCATGCTTTTGCAACAGCATTTCCATATTGTTCCGCTTGATCCCGATGCCTATTATCTTGATTTCGTACCGGTAGAAATCAACCTTTGGCAAATAATCGCACTTAATGTCGGCGTATTTGCAATCGCATGGTGTGTGCTTCTAATTCCTGGACGCCTTATTGCTTCTGTCAGCCCGGCCAAATCAATGCGCTATGAGTAGGATTTAACCGACTCGAATTAAAAATTTCACATTACGCCCAACATCTTTCCGACATTTTTGGTTTAACTGTTGTTATATATGTAAGTTTGCTGCAAAGTCAGAAATTTGTTTTATCTTTGTGTTAAAATTAACGATTCTTCCAATAGACATAAGATGACTCACAAATCAGAAATTATAAAATTAATAATCGAGGGAATCCAGGAGCGCAAAGGCAAAAAAATAGCCGTTGTTGATCTCAGCCACATAGAGGGTTCTGCCGCCAATACATTCATTATCTGCCAAGGCTCCTCACCTACTCAAGTCGATGCAATTGCCGACAGTGTGCGGGAATACGTGCAGGAACATTGCGGAGCTAAGCCTTACAACTACGACGGATATCAGAACTCGCAGTGGATTGTCATTGACTACGGAGACGTGTTTGTCCATATCTTCCTACCCGACGTCCGGGAACATTATAATCTCGAGGAATTATGGAGCGACGCCCCAATCACAGAAATTCCGGATTTAGACTGACTCCGGACTTGAATTTACACAAAATCTCTCTTGTACTTCAATATATAAATAAATGGACAAGAAACCTAAGAACCGGACAATTAAGTTCAGTATGTACTGGATGTATGCCGTAATCATACTGTTCTTGGCAGCCCTGTACTATTTTGACGACAATTCGATAACGAAAGAGGTAAGCTACTCCAACTTCGAAAAATACGTTACAGAAGGTGGTGTAGAACGTATTGTCGTATTTACTAACAAAAATCAAGCCGAGGCATATCTGACCGACTCGCTGGCATCGAAAATTTTCCATCCGAGCCAGTTCACCCAAGGCACAGGTCAGGAAGCCAAAATCCTCACCGACATACCAAGCGCCGACAAGTTGCAGGACAAAATCGACGAGTGGAAAAATAACGGAACATTTACCGGAGACGTGAAGTTTGAGAAAGCCACCGACTTCTCCGGAATGATCTGGACGATTGGTCCGATGGTACTGCTAATAGTTTTCTGGCTGTTCATGCTCAAGCGCATGTCAGGAAAAGATGGCGGCGCCGGTGGCGGTGTATTCTCCGTAGGCAAATCCAAAGCCAAAATATTTGACAAGGATGGCCCTATACAGGTGACATTCAAGGATGTCGCAGGCCTGTCTGAGGCAAAGACCGAAATTGAGGAGATTGTCGAGTTTCTGAAGAATCCACAGCGCTACACCGACCTTGGAGGTAAAATTCCAAAGGGAGCGCTTCTTGTAGGCCCTCCCGGAACCGGAAAGACTCTTCTCGCCAAAGCTGTAGCCGGCGAGGCCAATGTACCGTTTTTCTCAATGTCGGGAAGCGATTTCGTAGAAATGTTTGTCGGAGTAGGAGCATCGCGCGTACGCGATCTTTTCCGACAGGCCAAAGAAAAGGCTCCTTGCATAGTATTTATCGATGAGATTGATGCCGTAGGACGGGCTCGCGGACGTAATCCGAACATGGGCGCCAACGATGAGCGTGAGAACACACTCAACCAGTTGCTTACTGAGATGGATGGATTCGGCTCCAACTCCGGAGTCATAATCCTCGCCGCCACCAACCGCGCCGATATTCTTGACAAGGCTCTGATGCGCGCCGGCCGCTTTGACCGACAGATATATGTTGACCTTCCCGACTTGAATGACCGCGTGGCAATATTCAACGTCCACCTTCGCAACATTCGCACCGACGACTCCCTTGATGTCGAGACTCTCGCCCGCCAGACTCCCGGATTCTCCGGCGCCGACATTGCAAATGTATGCAACGAAGCTGCCCTTATTGCAGCCCGACATAATAAGAAATCCGTCACAAAACAAGATTTCAACGATGCTGTCGACCGCATAATCGGAGGCTTGGAGAAACGCTCCAAGATTACGACCGACGAGGAGAAGCAGTCTATAGCAATACATGAAGCCGGACATGCAACCATTTCATGGCATCTGCGATATGCGTCACCGCTTATCAAAGTGACAATCGTGCCGAGAGGCAAAGCACTCGGAGCAGCATGGTACATGCCCGAAGAGCGCCAGATTACCCCGGCCGAGGCTCTTCTCGACGAGATGTGCTCTACGCTGGGCGGACGTGCCGCAGAAGAGCTCTTCATAGGGCACATATCCACCGGTGCCGCAAACGACCTTGAACGCGTCACCAAACTTGCTTACGCAATGGTGGCCTACTATGGCATGAGCGACAGATTGCCCAACCTGTGTTACTACGACTCCACAGGACAAGAGTATGGGTTCTCCAAACCATACAGCGAGGAACGCGCCAAAGATATCGACGCCGAAGTATCGCGTATCATCAACGAGCAGTATGAGCGTGCAAAAGAGATTCTTCGCAAGCACTCGGATGGACATCACAGACTCGCCCGGACTCTTATCCAGCGTGAGGTAATCTTCACTGAAGATGTCGAACAAATTTTCGGGAAACGCCCATGGGTGTCGCGCACGGACGAGATTTTTGCCGCACGGCAGATTGAGCAGAAACAAGACGACAAAGATGCCGATAGCAAATCTGACAACGACACACCTGCGGAGCATAAGCAGGAAGACACATCCGACACACAGCAGTCCTGCCGCCATTCTCCGGAATCAGACACCGCCCCCACTCCTCCACCGATTCCTAAGAAATAAGCAGAATATCTTAAATGACGAAAGCCGCGACATGATGTCGCGGCTTTCGTCATTTAAGAGCTCTCATATCCGAATCGGCTCAAATGATTACACGCCGAATCGACACAACCTTTGCCCATTGGACTGCCGACAGCCTGACCCGGCCAGCCGACTCAATCATCATATCGTTGCCTGCATATAAAGCCACATGATTGATTCGACCGGTTTTCTCAGATGCAAAGAAAAGAAGATCACCGTCGGCCACATCTTCAGGCTGTATCTCTATGCCGGCAAGAGCCTGTTGGGAAGCATCGCGGGGAAGCATGATACCCTCCGACAGATACGCCAGACGTGTAAGCCCTGAACAATCCATCCCCTTGGCCGTGACCCCTCCCCATAAATACGGGATACCAATAAGCGACCGAGCGGTATCAAGCACACGTTCGGCAAACGCCACATTACGTTCCCATCTGTCAACGGCAACGCAAATTGACGATGGAATAATTGCACGCCGCCCGTCAGGGAGCATAACGTCGGTATTAATACTGTCACATGATACTCCTATAAGTATATCACCCTGCACTATATCGGAGACAGCTACTCCAGTAGAATCATATGCCATATACGGCAACACATTAGTAGCTATGACGCGTGGAGCCTCATTCCAGTACGCAATACTGTCCGACGGCACAAAAGTAAGAGAATTGTCAATAACATATCCCCGATAGCCGTCAGGAAGTTCAACATAGCTCCAGCCATCAGGCAACCGTTCCAGCACGGCAATAGGCCACCCCATCAGAGCCTGTGTCGACATTTCCGCGCCATGGCGCGGTTCGGTGCGCACATGCGCTGCTGATATGTGCGGGATAGCCCATTCCGTCGGCCAATTCTCTCTCTGTCGCCCGATATCCAGGGCCATTGCGACTGTACGACCGGACATGCCCAAAGTCACAGCTATTGTAGCGATTAGAGCAAAAGGAAACCTCATGACTCAAACAAACGCTGAAAAGCATACGCATCTACATAACTGCGGTCGCGACGAAGCCATGAACGCAAGCGACCGCAGATGTCGAATCCAGCATCCTTGAACAACGACTGGCTGCGCAAATTATCAATCGGGATAATCGCCCAAAGCTGATGCATCCCGATAAATCGTCCGGCATAGTCTATCCCAAGTTCAAGCATCCTTCTGCCATACCCTTTCCCTTGCCACTCACGATCTATCAGCACACCTACCCCGGCCCTACGGTTATGTGGATCAAAATCATAGAAATCAAGAGTGCCGACAGGAGTGCCACTTGCAAGATCCATCGCTACAAGCCGAAGTTGACGGGCTATGTATATGTCCGGCTGATAATTCTCAATATAGTCCCACAGACGCTTGCGTGAATATGGCGCCAGCGTACACCCAAGTTCCCACAGGGATGTGTCATTTTCCCATGAGGTAAGTACATCCAAATCGGTAGGCTCGATAGCGCGAAGCGCAACTACACCGTCATTCAGCAATTGTGCCATAGTTCTTTAAGTTTAGTGACTGTTAGAATTTATTTCTTATCTTTTCGCAAACGAATCAGCAAACAAGGTTCTGTTCACAAGCGAACGACCAAGAGTGACCTCATCGGTATATTCAATCTCATTGCCTACAGATACGCCTCGCGCCAGTTGCGTGATTTTTACCGGAATAGAACCGAGTTGCCGGAATATGTAAAAGTTGGTGGTCTCCCCTTCCATCGTAGCACTCAAGGCCAGGATTACCTCGGAAATACACCCACCTTTCACACGTTCGACGAGCGAACGTATCTGCAAAGCGTCAGGCCCGACACCATCCATCGGCGAAATCAAGCCACCAAGCACATGGTACAACCCGCGATACTGTCCGGTACGTTCGAAGCTCATCACATCCTTAACGCTCTCAACCACACAAATGACTGAAGTATCGCGTGTAACATCCGAACAGATCGGACATAATGGCTGCTCCGATATATTATGGCAGCATGTGCAATAAGATATCCCACGTCTCAGGTCAATTATAGATTGGCCCAGTTCGACTCCGGTCTGTTCATCCTGCCGAAGAAGGTGCAACGCAAGACGCAAAGCTGTCTTACGTCCGACACCTGGCAACCGTGACAATTGGGATACTGCATTCTCAAGCAAAACTGACGAGAATTCCTGTTCCATCATTACTCATCCCGCTTTATCGGGTCAGCCTTAAAAAGAACCTTATCAAGATAATTATTGAGCACGGCGGAGAATTCTTCATTCATACCACGCGGATATCTGACTTCGGCATACACCTGCGCGAGTGTGTTCTTGCCATTCTCACGTACAAAGCCTATATTTTCAGGCAATGCTTCTTTCTCCGCATATAACTCGCGGATATCGTCACCGGAATAATCATGATAAAGTCCATCATGTATAATACCCTTTACCGGCAGACGATCGGAAATCACCGTAGATGCAGCAGGATATCCCACCGTAAGAGTAATAAGAGGTATCACCCGATCGGGAAGGCAAAGGACTTCAGAAATCAAAGGTGCATTAAACAGTGTTGTGCCAAGATAACAACATCCCAGGCCATGCATTTCTGCGAGAGTGTTAAACTGCTGGGCAAACATCGAACAGTCAAGCACACCATACATAAGAGCCTGCATATTATCAAATCCGGCTTCAGCATCATTAATACTGCACCATTTGCAGAAACGATTTATGTCCACACAGAATGTCAGCACCACTCCGGCTCCCGATGTCACTTGCGGCTGATTGAAGTGTGCAGGAGAAATAGCCTCACGCTCCTGCCGAGTACTCGATACAATTACAGAATAAAGCTGCATGTTTCCGGTAGTAGGAGCATGGGATGCAAGTTCGATTAGATTTATCAAAAGATTCCGGTCAATCTCTTTATCTGTATATGCACGCACTGTTGCACGCGTTGCGAAATATGTGTCAATTGCGGTCAAGTCCATTATTGTAAAAGTTTATGCGAATATAGCGATATCTTCTGAGAATCGGAAATAACAGCCACAACTTTTTTTAAGACGCATATTCCTTTCACACGATAATGAGTACATGTGTATTGGCCAATGCATCATCGCTTGTCAACATTCGTTGATTAGAGATGTCGACAAGCGATTTTATCAACACGAATTACCAAAATCAGCAACATCGCCGCACTGAGTAAATAGATAATCATTTATAATACAGCATATTATATTTTTATTTTGGAAAACTTATCAACACCACGCATTTTTTCCATGAAACTTTTTGGACAAGACGCAAATAATGCTGAATTTTGCACGGTAATTCTTAGATGACCTTTTTCATTAATCGGTACTACCTCAAAAACACAAAAAGAAGTCGCTTGTCACAAACCAACGGCTTCCTTTTTTCGTATGGATACACACACCATGTATCCGCAAGCTGTACAAACCCGACAAATCAAAAAACATCCAACTAATATACCTTAATTGTGGACGAAAAAAAGACATATTCATTTGACGAAGCTCAAGACGCTACGTTGAAATACTTCAACGGTGACGAGCTTGCAGCACGCGTTTGGGTAACAAAGTATGCTCTAAAAGATTCATTCGGCAACATCTACGAGAAAACTCCGGCCGACATGCATCATCGCATCGCTAAAGAACTCGCACGCATCGAAAGCCACTACCCTAATCCGATGAGCCACGAAGAGCTGTTCGGACTTCTTGACCAGTTCCGTTATCTCGTGCCCCAAGGAAGCCCGATGACCGGTATTGGCAATGAATATCAGGTAGCATCGCTCAGCAACTGCTTTGTAATCGGACTCGATGGCGAATCGGACAGCTACGGCGGAATCCTTAGAATCGATGAAGAACAGGTACAGCTCATGAAACGCCGCGGAGGGGTCGGCCACGATTTAAGCCACCTCCGCCCTAAAGGAACCCCTGTCAAGAACTCCGCATTGACATCGACCGGCCTTGTACCATTCATGGAACGATACTCCAACTCAACCAGAGAAGTCGCACAGGACGGTCGTCGCGGAGCGCTGATGATGTCGGTAAGCATAAAGCATCCCGACAGTGAGGCTTTCATCGACGCAAAGATGACCGAAGGTAAAGTCACCGGCGCCAACGTCAGTGTACGCATCGACGACGACTTCATGCGTGCGGCCACTGAAGGCACCGCTTATACCCAGCAATTCCCTGTCACCTCAGAGCACCCGGATGTGACAAAAGATATCGACGCATCGGCTCTATGGCACAAAATTGTCCACAATGCCTGGCAGTCAGCAGAGCCCGGAGTATTATTCTGGGATACGATTACCCGCGAGTCCGTACCCGACTGTTATGCCGACCTCGGATTTCGAACCATATCCACGAATCCATGTGGCGAAATTCCGTTATGCCCCTATGACAGTTGCCGTCTTCTTGCCATAAATCTCTACAGCTATGTCAAAAATCCGTTTACTCCAAAGGCTGAATTTGACTTCGATTTATTCCGCAGTCACGTAGCCAAGGCCCAAAGGGTAATGGATGACATTATCGACCTTGAGACAGAGAAAATCGACAAGATTCTTGCAAAAATAAACTCCGACCCCGAAAATGAAGAGGTAAAGGGCACTGAACGCCATCTTTGGGAGAAAATACGCTCCAAGACACTCAAAGGCCGCCGTACAGGCGTAGGCACTACCGCTGAAGGTGACATGCTCGCGGCCCTCGGACTGCGTTACGGCACCACAGAAGCCACTGATTTTTCAGAAAAGGTACACCGCACACTGGCACTTGCCGCATATCGTTCGTCAGTCGAACTTGCCAAAGAGCGAGGAGCATTCGAGGTATACGATACAAGCCGTGAAGCATGCAATCCATACATACAGCGTCTGGCAGAGGCTGATCCCGAACTTTATAACGAGATGAAGAAGTACGGCCGGCGCAATATCGCCTGCCTGACCATCGCCCCCACCGGCACAACATCACTGATGACACGCACCACATCAGGAATAGAGCCGGTATTCCTGCCTGTATACAAGCGCCGACGCAAAGTGAATCCCAACGATCCGGAGGTACATGTTGACTACATCGACGATGTAGGTGATGCATTTGAAGAATACATTGTGTACCATCCTAAATTTATAGAGTGGATGGAGACCAATGGCATTGAGCGCCGCGACAACTATACACAGGAGGAACTCGACGCGCTGGTTGAAAAGTCGCCATATTTCCGCGCCACAGCCAATGATGTAGACTGGCTTGAGAAGGTGCGCATGCAAGGCCGTGTGCAGAAATGGGTAGACCATTCCATTTCTGTAACCATCAATCTGCCCGCCGACGTCACCGAGGAGCTGGTAGGCAAGCTATACGTCGAGGCATGGCGTGCAGGGTGCAAAGGATGCACAGTATACCGCGACGGGTCACGTTCAGGCGTGCTCGTGTCTATCTCAAAAAAGACCGCTGCTCCGGAAGTATCGCCGATGGTCACCAACGCTCCTCATGTAGCCAAACGCCCGGTAGAACTTGATGCCGATGTAATCCGGTTCCAGAATAACAAAGAGAAATGGATTGCATTCGTTGGTCTTGTCGACGGACGTCCTTACGAGATATTTACCGGTCTTGCCGATGACGAAGACGGAATATTCTGCCCTAAAAGCGTGACGAAAGGCAAAATAATAAAGGCTGTAGACGACCACGGCAACAAACGCTATGACTTCCGGTTTATTAATAAACGCGGATATAAGACAACAATCGAAGGATTGAGCGACAAGTTCAACCCGGAGTATTGGAACTACGCCAAGCTCATCTCCGGAGTACTGCGCTACGGCATGCCTATCGACCAGGTGCTTAAACTTGTCGGCGGACTCGAACTTGACAGCCAGTCGATCAACACCTGGAAAATGGGTGTGGAGCGTGCGCTCAAAAAATATCTTCCCAACGGCACAAAAGCCAGCGGACAGAAATGCCCCAACTGCGGAAACGAGACACTCATATATCAGGAGGGATGCCTCATATGCACATCATGCGGCACATCAAAATGCGGATGACACCCGCTCATCAACACCATTAAGAGCATGTTTTAAAACTGATGCATGTTAAAAGAGTTCTTCAAACTTCTTTTAACATGCGCTAAAATTCAACAATATGAAAAAAGTCATCTCTACAACATCAGCACCGGGAGCCATCGGCCCCTACAGCCAGGCTATCGAGAAAGGCAACATGATATTCGCGTCCGGACAGATTCCCATCAATCCGGCCACAGGAGAAATTCCCGAAGGGATTACCGCACAGACACGACAGTCGCTCGCCAACGTCTCTGCCATCCTTGAGGCTGCCGGCCTGACTCTATCCGATGTCGTCAAGACTACCGTGTTTCTTGCCGACATGGGCGACTTCGCCGCTATGAATGAAGTATATGCCGAAGCCTTTACAGCTCCCTATCCGGCCCGCTCAGCAGTCGCGGTAAAAACACTGCCTAAAAATGTACTTGTTGAAATCGAAGTGCTTGCTATCCGTTGATTCAACCGCACAATAGATTGAATCAACATCATAATTAATGTACCGGTCGCCCTTCCCGAATAATTCGGGAAGGGCGACGTCTGTAATCATCCCCATAATTTAACCAAATTTTTTTCAACCATCCATATAATATACCCTTATACATTTGGCATACAGTTCCATTACAGTCAGACCGCAATATATCTTATTTGACATCTGTTAAACCCGCCTTTAATTAATCTTAATCATTCCATAAGACATGAACATGCCGGGCAAAACGCACGTTTATCAAGCGAATCAAATTAATAATTACATTAACAACCTGACATTTTATGGAATCAATTATCAACACTCATATCCCTGAATTCAAAGTTCAGGCATATCACAACGGAGAGTTCAAAACTATCACAGACAAGGATGTGCTCGGCAAATGGGCAGTATTCTTCTTCTATCCGGCCGACTTTACATTTGTATGCCCTACCGAGCTGGAGGATATGGCCGAGAAATACGACAAGTTTAAAGAATTGGGCGTAGAAGTCTACTCTGTAAGTACCGACTCTCATTTCGTACATAAAGCATGGCATGACGCCTCCGACAGTATTAAAAAAATCCAATATCCTATGCTTGCCGACCCCACCGGCATTCTTAGCCGCGCGTTCGGAGTGATGATTGAGGAGGACGGGATGGCATATCGAGGCACATTTGTAAGCAACCCCGAAGGCATGATTAAACTCGTAGAAATACAGGACAACAGCATCGGGCGTAACGCAGAAGAACTGCTCAGACGTGTGGAGGCCGCACAGTTTGTTGCCACACACGATGGCGAGGTATGCCCGGCCAAATGGAAACAGGGACAGGCGACACTTAAACCGAATATCGACCTGGTAGGCAAAATCTAAAAATAACCCTAAGCAATCCCGGTTAATAAAATTTAGCCGGGATTTTTAGAGCTTGTTTAATAATAAATGTTACCGTCAGGGCGGTCAGTCGGCGAGCAGGTTTTCGCTTGTGATGAGGGAGTTATGGGGTTCCATAACGACCGAAGAACGGGCGGAAAGATGCCGGCGAATGACCGAAGGGAGGTAATTTGTTTCATATCGTTGATATATTTTTGCATTTATCTTACAAGCAGGCAAGAGATTGTATAGGTTATTAAGTTATCTTTTGTCTCGTATATCTTGGCCGCTTTTCGCCCTGTTTCTCAGTCATGTACATAAAGTACAATCCTTCGACACATGTCGAAAATCGACTCAAGCTATACGACCCTGGCGGCAACATTTATTATTAAACAAGCTCTTAATAATTGATATTATGCTTGACAAAGATATTATCGAACAACTGAAATCGATATTTGGAAATCTGAAATCAGATATCGTTTTCCTACTACAGCAATCAGACAATGCGGCTCAGTCATCAGAGATGAAATCATTTCTTGACGATGTAGCCTCTACATCCCCGCATCTCTCCGTTGTTGAGTCAAACGACAAAGCCGAAGCGCCAACATTTGAGATTGTAAAAAACGGACAACCGACAGGCGTGAAGTTCTGTGGAATTCCGAATGGCCACGAATTCACCACACTGTTGCTTGCGATACTGAATTCCGACGGTCAGGGCAAAAACCTCCCGGATGAGACACTTGCCTCCCGTATTAAAGTTCTGAAAGGCCCGATTGACTTACAGACATTTGTCTCCCTCACGTGCACCAACTGTCCGGATGTAGCCCAAGCATTGAATATCATTGCCATACTGAATCCAAGCGTTCAGAATACAGTAATAGACGGAGCTGTAGTACCGGAACTCGTACAGCCACTTAACATCCAGTCAGTACCAAGTGTATACGCCGACGGCAAGCCATTCAGCGTAGGACGCTCTTCGCTTGGAGACCTGCTTGAAAAGCTCGAATCTGTATACGGTTTCTCCGACAACACCGCATTGCAACCTGTTACACGTGAATATGATGTAATCATACTTGGAGGAGGTCCGGCCGGCGCTGCGGCGGCAGTCTATTGTGCAAGGAAAGGATTCAATACCGCAGTAATCGCCAAAAGCGTTGGCGGACAGGTACGCGAGACCATGGATATCGAGAACCTCATCTCAGTTCCGAAGACAACCGGCCCACAGCTTGCCGCCGACCTCAAGACTCATCTCTCGCAATACGCCATTGATATATTTGAAGACCGCAATGTCGACTCGGCTGACGTGACCGGGAGCGAGAAGACTCTTGTTTGCGGAAATGAGACTTTCAAAGGGAAAGCCTTGATTATCGCCACAGGAGCAGGATGGAGAAAATTGTCAATCCCCGGCGAATCGGAACATATCGGACACGGGGTGGCATTCTGTACCCACTGCGACGGTCCATTCTATGCAGGCAAGCGTGTGGCTGTTATCGGAGGTGGCAACTCCGGCATAGAAGCCGCCATAGATCTTGCCGCGATGTGTCCGCATGTAGATGTATTCGAGTTTCTTGACACATTGAAAGCCGACGGAGTACTCCAGAGCAAGTCTGCCGATATGAACAATATTGATATCCATGTATCATCACAAGTGACCGAAATAATCGGTGATGGAAAGAACGTATCCGGAATAAAAGTCAAAGACAGAGTATCCGGTGCAGAGACAGTATATCCGGTGTCGGGAGTATTCGTTCAGATCGGGCTCGTGCCAAACAGCTCTCTGTTTAAAGACAGTATTGCAATTACCAGATCCGGCGAAATCATCGTGGATGAGCGGTGCAGGACTTCTGTCAATGGCGTCTATGCCGCAGGAGATGTTACAACCGTGCCATACAAACAGATTGTTGTCGCCATGGGCGAAGGCGCCAAAGCCGCGCTATCTGTATTCGAAGACTCCATGCGCGGTATGCTTGGATAATGTTATACATCGAAAAAAGATACTGATGCAGATGTTTTTTCCATTTGCATCAGTATCTTTTATATATCCTTTAGCCAATCAGAATGGGGAGTCAAAATCGCATAGCAACGGATGATGCATATCTTTTTCAGACAAAATGGCCTGCGAAGGGTCTATCCGCCAGTTTATGCCCAGCGAATCGTCTGCAATTGAAATCCCGCCATCGGCCTGAGGGGCATAATAATTGTCACACTTGTATTGAAATATCGCTACATCCGACAACACGGCAAAGCCATGTGCAAAGCCGCGCGGGACAAAGAGCTGACGGTGATTGTCTGCGGTAAGTTCCACTGCCACATGCTTTCCGTAGGTCGCAGACCCTTTCCGTAGATCTACAGCGACATCAAGCACAGAGCCTACCACACATCTCACAAGTTTTGCCTGAGTAAACGGTGGCCGCTGGAAATGAAGCCCTCGCATCACTCCGCGCATAGACATGGACTCATTGTCCTGAACGAAATCAACCGGACCTACAGCATTTTCAAATTCGCGGCGGGAGAAACTTTCGAAGAAATATCCACGGGCATCTTTAAATATCCGCGGTTCTATTATGACCACTCCATCGATGGGCGTCTTGATAAATTCCATGATTCAGAGCTCGTTTAATGATAAATGTATGCTTTTTGATTTTCACCCACAAAGATAAGCATCACTGCATACATTTCAAAAGACACCGACCTATTTGCAATCAAAAAGCCGACGCCGAAAGCATCTGATGAGCGGCAAGCACAGATACGAGAGTCGCAAACTGCTGCATGGCCTCATGGGCTGAAGTATCGACCAGTTGCTCCGGGCCAAGTGTATTCAGCTTGGCATAGCATTCAGCCGCCAAATCGAACTTCTCCTGATTGCTCTCGACAAAATCGACAAGAGATGACCAGGCCTGGGCTTTTATATGTTCCTGAGCAGGCACATTTATTTCCTCAATACAAGCGATTAGCTTGCTTACATCTTCTGTGCCAACTTCCTGCGCCGGCTTTTCAAGAATCTGCTTTACATCCGAACCGCATGAAGTCACAATCAACCCCATAGCCATTACCAGCAGCAAAAATAATTTTTTCATCTTTAAAGAATTTCTTAATTTTACAGATGAAACACCGTCAGTATAATCTTAGTTTAAGATAAGACTGATTTTATAGCAAAAAACTTTTTGATGCTGACGGTATAAGAGTTTTTTTCATAACAAATATGCGAACCTGAAATTAACTTTTGTTATAAAACTCAATATAAACTTTAGCACAGCCCATTTGTCATATTAAATAAAGTAAACAAAACGATATATTCACAACTAAAACATTCTAAACAAATGAAAATTCTGACACGAATTCTGCCCGCACTATTGATTGCAGCCGGCATCCTTTTCCTCGGAGTGTTTATCAAAAGTGGCATCGACAATTTCGCCTATCGCGACCGAGTGGTAGCCGTACGTGGCCTTGCCGAAAAAGAAGTTATGGCCAACAAGGTCACATGGCCTATAGTGTGCAAAGAGGTGGGCAACGATCTTACTTCAATATACGATAAGATTACTTCAAACACAGCCAAAATCAGCAAATTTCTGACTGACAACGGCATCTCAGCCGACGAAATACTTGTACAACCGCCCCAGATTCTGGACCTCCAGGCCGAACGATACGGTTCCAACGACCGGCCGTTCCGCTACAATGTAACATCTGTAGTTGTTGTTACATCTCCCAACGTTGAAAAAGTCAACAAACTCATTTCACGTCAGACCGAACTGCTTAAGCAGGGCATTGCCATAACAGCCGGTGACTATGAATACCGTACAATCTATGAATATACAGCTCTTAACGACATCAAACCCGGTATGATAGCAGAGGCTACAGCCAATGCCAGAGAAGCTGCCGATAAATTCGCGGCAGACTCAAAGAGCCGGCTCGGCAAAATCAAGACAGCCTCACAAGGGCAGTTTGACATATCTGACCGCGACCCCTATACTCCCTACCTCAAAAAAGTACGTGTAGTATCCACCATTGTATTCTATCTTGAGGATTAAGAAGCTGTTTAAATCTCATATTACTTTGCTTTTGAGAGACTTGTCGGAATCTTTTCGCTTATTCTCCGGTCATGTAGCTACGGCTACACACCCTCATCACAAGCAAAAATCCATCTGACAATCCTTCTCAAAATCGGTATCATATAAATTCAAACAGTTTCTAAGAGATTGTCGCCCCTTACAGATTAGAGTTAAAGAACTCCAACAGACGACTCTGCACCGCCTTACCGCACGAATGAGGGATATCCCATAGTTCAGTGGTAAGGCGGTGTCCTGCATTCTGGCTGTCCCACACTTTGTGCATCTCGGAATAAGCATCCTCGACACCGTCAATCGGGAATAGATGGTCCTGACGTCCATTGATAAAAAGCATGGCCCGCGGACACGCTATCGAAGCAATATGAGGATAATCAAGATACTGCCTTAACCCGGGGATACAGTTGGCAAATCCGCCATACTCTCGCTTTCGATCCTTGACCGACATCTGCACATCAGTAGTCACCATCCAGCTCACCGACGCACCGGCTTTTATGCGGTCGCTCAATGCTGAAAGCATCCAGCTGCGATAGCCTCCCATCGAACATCCTGCACAACCTATACGCTCCGAATCGACCTCAGGAAACGTCGCAAGCAAATCCGTACATGCTATGTCGTCGTAGGTCATAAACGCACTCAGGCTGCGTCCGAGCATCATCATATTCCCTGCAATAATATCATACTTCGACCGATCAACGCCCTCTTCGCGCCCACGGTCACCCCACATAGGAGCGTCGGCCGAGAATACCACATAACCATTGCGGGCGAGAAAATCACCGAAGTACTGCCCACCATAAAGCCGGTCGGCCCACTCGTCGGCATCGGCCACAACTACCGAATCTTCACCAAAAGGCCTGATCATTTTCTCCTTGCCGATAAACAGATGTCCGCCATGGTCATGAAGCAAATTCACAGCCGGATGAGGCCCATCTCCGTCAGGGACAAGGAGATATGCTGTAATGCGTGAATATGCATTGACATTAAAACGTATTTTGCGGGCCTCATATCCCTCCCTACGCTCCGTAGCGACAATTTCCACTTCTGCCGAAGCTCTTTTAGGTGGCGTCATCATGCATTCCAAGACCTTCTCCCGAGCCATCATGCGCCAACTTTCAAAATCTTTTTCATCAGAGTTTCCCCATGCCATAGGATAAGTAAGTTCCTTCTTTAAATCCTCGACATATTTAGGCATATCAAATGTAAACTCATATTCACCACGTTTCTGCAACGGCTTCTTTGCCAGTAGCTCATTATCACCACCAAAAACAATAGACCACCCTATCATAGCTATTACAGCCATACGCAGTATATATTTTCTTTCTATCATATTATATGGAAATTATTTGGAGTACTAAATTCTAATCCTTTAACGACTACATTGCAACTCATATTATCCCGATGGAAAGCCACAAAACAACTACATAAAATCATTGTGCAACATAATTAACAAGAACAATGGAAATTATTTCAAAATAATGCAAATTTAATTATCTTTGCAATCGTTACAATAATTTTATATCACAATTTTTTCATTTCATTCATTGCATGAAAAAATATTTTCACTGACATGAAATTCAACAATCGTTCGGTCATTGACACCCCACATCAGGTAATGATTACATCTCGCCTACAAGATAATAGCCCCGAAGTATGCGCTTTGTGGCTATTATCTTGTTATCTGCTCTGCATACAGTTCCGATCATGGATAATTCACATTATTTATAAGGGGCGGCAATGATATGAGATAAAAAATGCTTAACTTTGCCATAATAATATTGGCTCTCCTACCATTCACATACCCAACCATTTGCAGAATGAACTACCACAACTTCCGCAACAGGATTGTTCTTACCGCCGCCGTACTTGGCGCTACATTTAATGCAACCGCACTCGACCTGCCCACACGCATGGTCAATGGAAATGTATGCTATTACTATGAGGTACAGCCCAAAGAGACTGTATATAGCCTCGCTCGACGTTTCGGATTCACCAAGGCTCAGATTATACATTACAACCCATCGGTAGCCGACGGACTCCGTGCAGGTCAGACACTTTATTTCCCAAAAGATGAGGTAGATGCTCTCCCGTCAACTCCTAAACATCAGTCGAAGCAATCGACTCCGGAAAACAATGTCACATCACCTGCAAACACAACCGTCTCATGCCATCTTGTAAAAAAAGGAGAGACCATATATGGCATCAGCCGACAGTATGACATCTCGGAAGCCGATCTGATTGCCGCCAATCCTCGGCTGGAGACTGTCGGTCTAAAATATGGTACCGTTCTTACCATCCCGACTAAAGAGCCACAGCCTACATATGAATATACTCCGAAAAGCCTGTCAACCCCGGCCTCTACCTCTGTATATTCAACGCCGAAATCGGAATATTCCGTTACAGCCGATGCCACCGAGCCCAAAAACACAACAACGACAGCCTCGACTTACGAGTCACCTGTCTTCACTACAGCAAGTACCACCACTGTTTATGTTGAAAACATAGCATCAGGCGACACCATTGAATCAAAAAATTCCTATGGAAACAACATGTCGGCACCCCAGGTAGAGGATCCGACATTACTAACCCCCTCGGAAGCCACTATGCCCGATATCGAATCACAGCCTGACACACTGCGCATGACAGTCATGCTACCGTTCATGCTGTCGGCACAACAGCCCGACAAGCAGGCCCAGCTTTACACGGAATTCTACCGTGGGCTCCTGCTTGCGGCCGATTCACTGCGCAATCACGGCAATCCGCTCATAATATCGGCGTATGATACTGCCGCAAGTATTGATACGGTAAATTCGATACTCTCTCACCCGGAAGTTGCCAAGTCAACCGTGATTATCGCGCCCGATGACGACCTGCAATTAGGACGCATCGCATCATTCGCCTCAGAAAACGGTACAAAAGTGTTCAATGCCTTTGCAGTGAAGAGCACACTTTACCATAACAACGCAGCCATGATGCAGGCCAATATCCCCCACTCCGATATGTATGATACCGCTGTGGCCGGAATCCTGAAAGAATATCCCGACTATACACTGGCAATGCTTGTACCCCAGGAAGGCGGAAAAACCGATAAAGCCGAATTTCAAAGTCGCCTACGTTCGAAAGCAATGGCCGATGGCCGAAAAATAGTTGAGGTAACCTACTCCGGCATGCTGCGCCAGGCTGATCTGGAGAAACTCACTGCCAATGAAAAATACATTTTCATACCACCATCCGGCACCCAGACTGAATTCTCGCGCATCATCAGCACTTTGAAAGCATACAAAGAGAGTCTTAATGACTACAATGCCGCACGTTTGTTCGGCTACCCCGAGTGGATAACATTCCGTGGCGATGCCCTTGAGAACATGCGCTTCATGAACACGACCATATATTCACGGTTCTACAACGACGAAAGTTCTCTGCGCACAAAAGATTTGACCGCAGAATATTCACGCTGGTACGGAACCCCCATGATGAATGCGATTCCGGTACAAGGCATTCTCGGATTTGATGCCGGCATGTATCTTATCCGTTCGTTAAACAACTCAGAGCCTTTCCCCGGCACTATGCCATACAGCGGTATTCAAAGTGATTTCCGGTTTGCCTCCGACGGCAGTAATGCAGGGGCCGTAAACAAAGCGCTATATCTTGTCAACTTCAGGCCTTCCGGCATAACAGAGAAAATCAGTCTATAATGGCAGGACTTATCAGCAGAATACACCGATTGCGCTATATGACAATGCTTGCAACTTCAATGATAGCATTGTCATCTGGTTCAGCATCGGCACAGGCTCATTACAACTCGAAATTCTCTATTGGAGGGCATGCCGGGGTGACCATGTCTAAAATGTCCTTTACTCCAAGCGTAAAGGAATCTATGGTCATGGGCCAGATGGTAGGATTGCAACTGCGTTATTGGGAAGAGCGGAATTTCGGTCTTATTGTAGAAATAAATTACGAACAACGCGGTTGGAAAGAAGATTTCGAGGAATATCCCTTCTCTTTCGAGCGCAAACTCAATTATATTCAGATTCCACTTCTTACCAATATCTTTTTCGGAGGGCGCCATGTAAATGGATTCTTTAATCTTGGCCCGGAATTCGGATATATGATTGGCACAAGCTATTCATCGAATTTCGATGTCCATAACATATCAAATATACCCGACTTCCCGCCAAATAGAGAAACCGACCAACTATGGATGGAGCCTACAAAAAAATTCGATTACGGCATCTCGGCCGGTGCCGGTATTGAATTCATCATAAAACGTCGCCACCGCATACATCTCGAAGGTCGTTACTACTTCGGCATAGGCAACATATTCCCCGACGAGCGCAAGGACACTTTCTCTGCATCACGAGGCACATCTATAATGGTCACATTAGGCTACTCCTACCGGATTAAATAGCAATCCTCTCTTGCCATAACAGACAGGACCACCTCATCACATCGGATTTACATTATCACACTTAATCTTGCATGCTGGCTAAATATCTCAAGACTATAAGAATACTTCTGGCTGTAGTTGTTTTTACAGCCATGGCATTACTATTCCTTGATGTCACCGGAATAGCGGCAACATATTGGGGATTTCTTGCAAAATGGCAGTTTGTTCCGGCTATACTATCGCTTAACATAATAGTAATCATAGGTCTAGTGGCTGCAACTCTGCTTTTCGGACGCATATATTGCTCGGTGTTATGTCCGTTGGGAATAATGCAGGACGGAATAGCCTGCATACGCCAGATTATAAGACCTCGAAGACGATACTCATATTCTACTCCGCTTACATGGTTACGAATTGCGATGCTCGTGATATTCCTGAGTCTTATCATACTCGGGATGGCTTCAATTGCGGCATTCATAGAGCCATACAGCGAGTTTGGACGAATTATGTCGTCGATTTTCAAACCTTTATATGTAGCGGCAAACAATATCATCGCCGCCAATGAACCGGCTGACAGCTACATGTTCTACCACGTCGACTATACAGTGGCTATTCCTGTAGTGATTGTTGCATCAATCACCCTGCTGACCGTAGGAACTCTTGCATGGTATGGAGGACGCACATATTGCAATACCATATGCCCGGTGGGAACCATCCTTGGGTATCTGTCACGTTTTTCATGGATGCGCCCGATGATTGACCATTCAAAATGCATAGGCTGTGGTGCATGTAGCCGCAAATGCAAGGCATCGTGCATTGATGCGAAAAAAGGAGAGATTGACTATACCCGCTGCGTGGCATGCATGAACTGCCTTGATTCATGTAGTAAAAAAGCTATTGTTTATGCCCCGCGCACATTGCATCCAACGCATGAATATGCAGCGACATCAGAACCTGACAGCAAGCGCCGCGACTTTCTTACCGCCGGACTGATTCTCGCAGGAACTGTTGCCATTAAAGCTCAGGAAAAAAGTGTTGACGGCGGACTTGCGCCAATTGCCGCCGACAAACTGAAGCCCAGCCGTCGTGTAAGGATAACTCCTCCCGGCTCAATAAGCCACAAGAACTTCACTACTCGATGCACGGCATGCCAGCTCTGTATTACCAACTGTCCCAATGGAGTTCTTCGCCCATCGACCGACATGACTCATTTCATGCAGCCGGAAATAAGTTATGAGCACGGCTACTGTCGCCCCGAATGCAATGTATGCAGCAATGTATGTCCGGCAGGAGCAATTATTCCAATACAAAAGGAAGAACGCACAGCCATACAGACAGGTCATGCGGTATGGCTGTCTGAGCGGTGTATCGCAGCGACTGAAGGAGTGCATTGCGGCAATTGTGCAAGACATTGCCCTACAGGAGCGATAGCCATGATACCTGTTGATGCGGACGCACCCAATGGAGTAAAGATTCCTGCCATAGATACCGAGCGCTGTGTCGGATGCGGCGCTTGCGAGAATCTCTGCCCGGTACGCCCGTTCAGTGCCATTTATGTAGAAGGCCATGAGGTACATCGTAATATCTAACCGTTACCTGTTATTTTCAAAACACATCGATGAATAAAGGGACCGACAACAATATATCACGCCGCACATTTCTGAGGACACTTGGCATGGGAGCCGCATCTACCGCATTGTTATCCTGTCACAGAAATGTCTCAGACCGCATTGGGCTAAACGATAACGCAGAGTCATCCACATCATTCAGAGCCGCCAACGGCCCGATGACTATGCGCATTAATCCATCGACCGGTGACTCTGTAAGCATACTCGGATATGGCTTCATGCGTCTGCCTGAGATTACCGATGCATCAGGAGAAAAAATTATTGACCAGGAACAAGTAGACAGGCTTGTCGACCATGCCATGAAGCATGGCATAAACTATTATGACACATCGCCTGTATACTGCAAAGGGAATAGCGAACACTCCCTTGGAATTGCTCTCAGCCGCTACCCGCGCGACAGTTATTTCATAGCCACAAAGATGTCGAATTTCGCGCCAAAAACATGGCCGCGCGAAGAATCGATTAAGATGTATAGAAATTCCCTGAAAGAACTCCGTACCGACTACATCGACTACATGCTGCTCCATGCCATTGGCCAAGGTGGTATGGAAGCCTGGGAAAACAGATACATAAATAACGGAATACTTGACTTCCTTATCGGAGAACGTTCGGCCGGAAAAATAAAAAATCTCGGCTTCTCATATCACGGTGAAATCGAGGTGTTCGACCACCTGCTTAAAATGCACGACGACGAGATTGTCAAATGGGATTTTGCACAGATACAGCTCAACTACCTCGATTGGAAACATGCCAAACAGTTGAATACGCGAAACACGGATGCCGAATATCTTTATAACGAACTTCATCGCAGAGGCATACCTGCCGTAATAATGGAACCGTTGCTCGGAGGGCGCCTTGCGTCTGTCAACGACCATGTAATGGCTGAATTCAAACGCCGCCGTCCCGATGACAGTGTCGCCTCCTGGGCATTCCGTTTTGCCGGAACGCCGGAAGGAGTGTTGACAGTATTGAGCGGCATGACATACATGGAACATTTACAAGACAATCTGCTCACATACTCACCGCTTGAGTCATGCACAACCGACGAGCTGGACATGCTTAATCAAGCGGCCGACTATCTCGTAAAGTTTCCGACAGTACCCTGCACATCATGCCAATACTGTATGCCATGCCCCTATGGCATCGACATTCCTTCAATTTTCTCTCATTACAACAAATGTGTCAATGAAGGCAGAGTACCGACATCTTCGTCCGACCCTGAATATAATCGCTTACGGCGGGCTTTTCTGATTGGATACGACCGAGCTGTCCCACGTCTGCGTCAGGCAAACCATTGTATAGGTTGCCGCGAATGCGTAAAGCATTGTCCACAGGCTATCAATATCCCCGGTAAAATGCAGGAAATCGACCAATACGTCGAGCAACTCAAACAAGATACATTATAGCAAATATCTCAATATACATTTCCATGAATAGACTATTTATCACTACCATCTCACTCGGCTTGCTTACGGCGGCATGTGGTACCTCCGGAACACATGGTGATTCCGATTATACCGCATATGTCGATCCCTTTATCGGGACTGGAGGCCATGGCCATACATTTCCGGGGCCGGTTGTTCCCCATGCCATGATACAGCCGGGACCTGATACAAGAATCAACGGATGGGATGCCTGTTCCGGCTACCACTATAGCGACTCACTGATTAACGGATTTACCCAAAGCCACCTGAGCGGTACAGGATGTGCCGACTATGGCGATTTCCTCATCATGCCTACTGTAGGAAAGCAGATAATCAATCCTCAGATTGACACCCTGCAGAATCGACCGTTTGCCTCTGAATTTTCACATGCCGACGAGATTGCCAGGCCGGGATATTACTCCACATACCTACAGCGATATGGTGTAAAAGCAGAGATTACATCAACCGAACGAGCCGCGCTATATCGCTTTACATTCCCCCAGAGCGACGATGCCGGTTTTATCGTCGATCTCGACTACTCGATTCAGAACCAGACAAACCTCGACATGAAAATCGAGTTTGAGGGTGACACAGCAATCCGCGCATATAAGATGTCGGAATACTGGGCATTCAACCAGCAACTCTCCATGTATGCGGTATTTTCAAAACCCTTCACCCATGAAACCGTCAACGACACTGTACTGAACAGCAAGGGCGAAAAACAGATACGCTGCAAGGCCCTTCTAAAGTTCCCGGATACCTCAAAGGACGAAATCGTATACGTCAAAGTAGGAGTATCTGCTGTTGACTGGGATGGCGCCAAAAAGAATCTTATGGCGGAAATACCCGGCTGGGAGTTTGACGCAGTGCGCGATGCGGCAAAAGACAAGTGGAATTCCTACCTTGCCACCATCGACATCACCGCCGACAACACCGATAAGGAAATCTTCTACACGGCAATGTACCACGCCGCAATAGCACCCGGACTCTTCATGGATGTCGACGGTCGTTATCTTGGCATGGACAGAAAGATACACCAAGGCGATACGGCAAAGCCTGTATATACCATCTTCTCACTATGGGACACCCACCGGGCGCTCCATCCTCTTCTCACAATCATAGACCCTCAGCTCAACAATGAGTTTATAAATTCTCTTCTTCTTAAATACGATGAAGGCGGTCTCCTCCCGATGTGGGAACTTGCCGGAAATTACACAGCCACAATGACCGGATATCACGCTGTATCCCTTATGGCAGATGCCGTATCGAAAGGCATTGCGGATTTTGATATCGAAAAAGCATGTCGCGCAGGCGTACGTTCATCAGTTTACGACACTACCGGTATCATAACACCGGAGAAAGTAAAACTCGCGCTTATGCCCAAATCGAAAGAATATAAAAACACACTGGGCTTCATCCCCTGGAACAAAGAATTTGAATCAGTAGCCAAGGGGCTTGAATATGCTTACAATGACTGGTGTATATCAAAATTGGCCGAAGCGGCCGGTGACTCGGCCGTCGCTGCCTCATACGCAGTCAAAGGCGACGCCTACCGTCAGTACTTTGATCCCGTAACACGCTTCATGCGCGGAAAAGACGAGAAGGGCAAATGGCACGAGCCATTCAATCCACGCGCATCCAACCACCGCGAGGACGACTACTGCGAAGGTACAGCATGGCAATGGACATGGTTTGTACCTCATGATGTAGACGGCCTGATGACTCTTATGGGCGGCCCCGACAAATTCGCAGAGAAACTCGACTCTCTGTTTAATGCAGACTCTACACTTGAGGGGGAACTGGTATCCGCTGATATTTCCGGTCTGATTGGCCAGTACGCACATGGTAACGAGCCATCCCACCATATAATACATCTGTACAACTATGCCGGGCGTCCGGAACGCACTCAGGAACTTATCGATCAAGTTCTTAAGGAGCAATACCGGGCCGACACCGACGGTCTGTCAGGCAATGAGGATTGCGGACAGATGTCAGCATGGTATATACTTAACTCCCTCGGCTTCTATCAGGTGTGCCCAGGAGTACCGGTTTACTCAATAGGACGTCCATGGTTCCCACACGCTGTAGTCAATCTGCCGGGAGGAAAGAAAATCGAGATAAAGGTCAACAATTACTCCAAGGACAACAAGTATATCAAATCAGTCAAACTAAACGGCAAGACTCTCGACAGGCCATTCTTCAATCATTCCGATATTGCCAACGGCGCAATATTCGAATACGATATGTCGGCCACACCAGCATAATTGTAACAGACATCCACGCCAACAAGGCCATAAATAAGGACAAACCCCACTCCGGAAGTGATAGACACATCTTCCAAAGCGGGGTTTGTTTTTATTTATACCTTATGAAACTTTTATCATCATGCGGGCTTTACACTTGGGTGGGCCACCACCACAACAGCTGCTTCACCATCAGGATTGGTCTCATCACCTCCTGGTGTAGTGTCATCAGGTTCCGGCTCTGTGATGTCAAGATAATATGATACTATTGCGTTGGCCGGACTATAGTCAACAGCCCATACACCGATAAACATACGGAGCAGATGGCGTCCGACCCGCAGGCCATCGGTATTGAATGTCACGGTATAAGGCTGTGCCATTGTCGGGAATCCCATACCGTAATCAATCTGATATGTCACCGTGCCGAATGTAATTTCCTTGGCGTTACTGTTAACCGGTCGGACCGACTCGATAGTGAACGACTCTCCTTGCGGCACTGTAATAACATTGTCCACAACATTTACATCAGGAGCAAATGTTACCTCAACATCAAACTCCGGCACCTTGTCATCATCACTACAAGCTGCCAGAAGCAACATCGGGAGAGCACATAAAAGGTAGAAGAACTTTTTCATAATAGAATGCATTAGAGATTTTAATTTATACAACTAAAACAAACTATTATTAAAAGAGTTTAACGAACACCATATAAATAATCGGGCCTGCCGGTGAATATTTCATATCGGCAGGCTCGATTATATATTAACTGACTTCCGGCAGACTGACTACCGGACGGAATCTATCTTACTAACCGGTTCATCAGACGCTCAAAAGTATGTTCAAGATTATCAGAGAAACCGGGATGAGGACGTGATGTCTGTATGCAACAGCTTTTTACAGCAGTAAGCCATCTGAAACGCTCCTCTACCGGAAGAACTGCAATCGGTCCCGCATGTTTCTCACCGGCAGATATGGAGGTAAACGTGCTAAGCTGTCGGGCAATCTCATCATAACTGTGTATCGACGAAATACAACCGATACGCTTGCAGTCCACATCAATGTCGACCCGCATCCACCGCCGCCGCTTACACATCATTACCAGACCTACATTGACAAATTCCTCCCGTTCAATGTCCGGCACGTAGCGGATTACTGCATACTCATATAAGTCTCTGTCGTGCATTGATAGCTTCTTTAACGAATATATTACTGTTGGCAAGCCGTGTTGTAAGGAACATGGCATAAGCCTCACGCAACTCTGCCGGCGACAGAGTCGTATCATCCCAATCCAGCCATTCGTCAGGAATCAGCCCGACAATCTTTTGTAGCGTACGCGGGGTAATCCTTTGTCGTAGAGCCTTGTCTGCCTCCGCAATCATGGACGCACGAGGCAACAATGCATGGTCACGGATATAGGCAAACGGAGTCAGTGCAGCCTGAGCGACATCTCCCCATGCATGATGAAAATACAATGCCGCTCCATGGTCAATAAGCCATAGCTCGCGATTCCATCTGAGCATATTGGTATTACGCACTGTACGATCGACATTGGTAATAAATGCATCAAGCCATACTATACGTGATGCGGTATCATCGTCAATCTCATTGACATAGGGATCTACAGTAAACGCGCCCGACAGATAATGCAATCCGAGGTTTAGTCCGGTGCTTGCTTTCAACAGGTCCTGCACTTCCTCATCACCCTCGGTACGTCCAAAGTTTTCGTCAAGATCAAGAAAAACCAGTTCAGGGACACGAAAGCCGAGAGCACGTGCAATCTCGCCACCGATAAGCTCGGATATCAGAGCCTTCTTGCCATGGCCGGCCCCTCGGAATTTCACTACGTACTCAAAACCATCATCAGCCTCTGCGAGGGCGGGAAGAGAGCCGCCCTCGCGAAGAGGAGTGATGTAACGGGTAAGTGACTGTTGTCGCAGTTCCATGTTTCAGACACAAAAAATCACCTGACTATATATCAGTCTACGATAATTTCGTCGACAAACATAAATGCGGGATCGCCGATTCTCGCACGCCCCTCCCATGATGGCATCTGCTTGACCGACTTGGCCACAATCTTGACATAGCGGACCTTTACAGGCGAAAAGTCAAAATTATGAATGCGTATCTCCGAAGGTGTATTCTGAGGGTCCGGAGAATATTTCTCAGAAGCCACGGTTGTATATTTTTTTCCGTCTTCAGAGACACCGACTTCGATGCTCTCAGCGTCGAGAATCCAGTTGGGGTGATCGACTAAGGTACGCACTGCCACATTTTTCACATCAACCTGACTGCCAAGGTCTACCACAGCATCAAGATCACTGCCATTAAACCCAAGCCATCCGCCGGCGGTAAAAGCAGTTGTACCGTACTTGCCGTTGACAAGAGTAGTGGCACCTTCCGCACGATATCGCGAATGAGGCTCTTGTGACATTGTGATAGCGCGGCCTGTGGCCTTGTTAAAAGTCACACTGTCGGCAAAAATCTTGCTTGCCCCACCCTTGCGAATCGCCACGGCCTTAATGGTACCGCTCTGAGTCAACTGCACAGGTTTCTCATACAGAGTCGAAGATACGTTCGGTTCACTTCCATCGAGTGTATAATATACAGGAGCATCGTCAACAGTAGAGAATACAGCATCAATAGTTCCGGTCTCGGGATTAGGGGTAAGAATGCCATTTACATTAAATATATGAGTGGCATAGCGATAACCGTTAGCCTTATAATGCTCGGCCAACTGCGGTACACGATGGGTAAAGTTCTTATAATCCTTCTTTGAAGGGTCAGTCCATTGTACCTCGGCAAGAGCCGCCATACGGGGCAGTTCCATATACTCTACCTGACTGTACTCCGGTATGTATTCTGTCCACAGGTTGGCCTGTACGCCCAATATATGCTTCTTCTCCTCATCGGTCATATCATCTGGTGTCGGGTTAAAGCTATATACCTTTTCAACAGGCACATACCCGCCGATTGCATCAGGCTCACCCTCTCTGTCGAGAGTCTGATAATAATCAAAATACATATATCCGGTCGGAGTCATTATCGCATCGTGACCCTGACGGGCGGCTTCCTTAGCGCCTTCTTCACCGCGCCACGACATCACAATCGCTCCCGGGGCAAGGCCACCCTCAAGAGTCTCATCCCAACCAATCATCTTGCGTCCGCGAGATGTAAGGAAATCGCTCGCATGATGCATGAAATAACTCTGGAGCTTCTGTTCGGCCGAACCTTTTGCATCGTCTTTCAGGCGGAGCTCACGAATCTTGGCCTGGCATTTCGGACAATTCTCCCAACGCACTTTCGGACATTCGTCACCTCCGACATGAATGTATTCCGACGGGAATATATCCACGATTTCAGAAAGTACATCATCAATGAATTCATAGGCCTTGTCATTACCGGCACAAAGCAGGTCCTCGCTTACGCCCCAGCGCTGCCATACTTCATACGGTCCGCCGGTACATCCCAATTCCGGATAAGCGGAAAGAGCGGCAACCATATGGCCGGGCATGTCAATTTCAGGGATGACAGTGATATGCCGGTCTGAAGCATACTTAACAATCTCACGCGCCTCATCCTGTGTGTAAAATCCACCGTAAGGTATCGAGTCGGATGTCGAAAAATCATGGCCCACACAAGTGCCCTTTCGCTTTGACGCAATTTCTGCAAGACGCGGACGGCTCTTGATTTCTATACGCCAGCCCTGGTCCTCGCTGAGATGCCAGTGGAAACGGTTGATATTATGCAGAGCAAGCATATCGATAAACTTCTTTACCGAATCGACCGGGAAAAAGTGGCGCGATACATCAAGCATAGCTCCACGATAGGCAAACCGCGGAGAGTCGGAGATGTTTACAGCAGGAAACTCTACATCATGGTCGCCCTTTTCCGGGATAGACTTGCGCAGAGTCTGTATGCCATAAAAGTTTCCGGCCGCAGTAGTGCCGTTGATTGTTATCAAAGTCGGGGTGACATCCAGTGTATAGGCCTCAGGTGAGGAAGCGTCAAGATTGTCAAGCAACACTATTGCATTCTCATCACTTGGAGTATCAGTCACTTTCAGTTTGTGTCCCGTAAGTTGACTGATATATCCGGCAAGCAGTTCAGCATTGCTTTTGAGAGCCTCATTACCGGAAGGATAGATTATCACTGTGCGGTCCGTCAACGCGAAAGCACCGTTACCGTCTTTTGCAGTTATCTCCTGCGGCAGCGGAATTACCTGATAGCTGGCTGTTACTTTATCATGACTGCACGACATAAATATAGCAGTAGAAGCCAGCATACCCAGAATGACATTTCTTTTCATGGGTCGGAAAGGTTGGGTTAAGTGTATAAATAATTAAAATAATAATGATTGGAAAAAGGGTGATGCCACAGTTAGGAGCAAACCCTAATCAACTACAAAGTTAACATTTTCAATCAGATTATTTGTCGATATTCAAAAATTCTCATCGTAATTCTCTCAAAATTTCGTCAATGGCTCACCCTGACTCCAAACTTACGCATAAAAACATAATTTCCCCGATTCAATTCATGAACCGAGGAAATTGTATAAGTTGAATACATAGGCCTGAAATCCGGCTGGCAGACAAAAACTTACATCTGTTCTCTAAGTTTTGACTCAAGATCTTCTGCTGTATGCACACCCGCAGCGCGCCATTTGACCTCACCGTCGCGGAATACAATCAGAGTAGGGACAGACATTACCCTATACGCTTGTGCCAGCTCCTGATGTTTATCCACATCAATTTTAACGATTGTGACACTATCACCCATCTTATCCTTCAACTGTTCCAAAATGGGGTGCATCATCTTACAAGGGCCACACCAGGTAGCATAGAAGTCGACAAGCGTCGGCTTACTGTCTTTGATAATATCGTTGAATTCAGCCATAACGGTAGATATTTAAAAGTTTTATTTCTATAACGCCAACTTTGATAAATTGTTCAATCCTACCAGAAAGCCTCATTACATCTTAGCCCAAAGAGTCAAGTACCTGACGAATGCGCTCATAAGTGGTGATGCGCGTAGGCACAAGGGGAAGTCTGAGTTCGTTTTCTATGAATCCCATGGCATGAAGCAGGCATTTTACTCCTGCTGGATTGCCATCTACAAAAAGCAGGCTGAACAACTCGGTAAACCGATGATGGATAGTCAGAGCGCGCTGATAGTCTCCCTCAAGCGCAAGCCGCACCATCCTTGAGAATTCGCGCGGGAAAGCATTCCCTATGACGGAAATCACACCTACCGCTCCAAGAGTAAGCAGAGGGAACGTAATGCCATCGTCACCTGAAATCACCATGAAGTCGGAAGGCTTGTTTTTGATGATATCATCCATCTGATTGATATTTCCCGACGCCTCTTTGACACCGATGATATTGCCAAACTCACGGGCAAGGCGCAAGGTAGTCTCCGCAGTCATGTTTACTCCGGTACGTCCGGGCACATTGTACAATATCACAGGAATAGGCGAAGCCTCTGCGATAGCTTTATAATGCTGATAAACACCCTCTTGCGACGGTTTGTTATAGTAAGGTACGACAGATAGAACAGCACTAAACGGCGTCAGGTCGATTGTATTCAGTTCCTCTACAAGAGCCATAGTGTTGTTTCCACCCACCCCTATTACAAGGGGTACGCGGCCAGCCACACGCTCTGCTATAAACTCACGCAGTTCTGCTTTCTCACCGCTTGTCAAAGTAGCTGTCTCGGCGGTCGTGCCGAGCACTACCAGATAATCAACACCATTTTTTATCTGATATTCAAGCAAGCGGGCCAAAGCATTATAATCAATAGACTTGTCATGCTTAAACGGTGTGACCAAAGCCACACCCATGCCTGTTAAATTAATACGAGCCATAAGGGATCGGATGGAGTTTGAGTTACAAAGTTATGAAAATTTACCGAACTCATTACCTTTATTGGCAAAAAATATATGGCATATATTATATTATCAAGCGGAGCACCACAGAGCGCATCACACATAATACACTCCGGAATGCTCCGCCGATAATTTACTACCGATTAGCCCGACTTCTTATCAGACAATCTATGAATTCAAAATCATTACTCAGCAGGAGCTTCTTCGGCATCCTGCCCCTCGGCATCCACAAATTCGGTAATTCCGGCACCAACAAGGAGGTTGTACCAGTTGAACACCTTGCGGATATCGTTGGTGTACACTCTTTCATCATCGAAGTCGGGAAGAATCTCCTTGAAGTATGCGCGCAGTGAGTGGTCATCGGCAAAAGATGACATATCTACCGTCTTACAGTCATTCTTAACCTTTATTGCATCAAACACCTGCGACAGAGGCACATCCTCATCAGTAGTATATATGGCGATATCACCAAGCGATACAATTTTGTCATGAGAATATGCCGGAGTGCGCTTACCGGTAGCAAGCGACTCTACGATAAGCATATTACGTCCGTTGCTTACGAGCTTGTACAGCCCGGGCTTGCCAGAAATGGCCAGAATGGTCTTTAACATATAGACTTGTATTGATTGTTGTTAACTTGTTAATATTCACTGGAGAAATGAAAGCGTATGGCTGGGTAATCGCTCTGGGCCATCTGCAGCACATAGTTACTGTCGGCCATAAACACATCACGCCCGTCGCGGTCAACGGCCATGAACTGGTACTTGCGTTTTTTAAATGCCTCAAGTGCCTGCGGATCATCACTCTCAATCCAGCAAGCCTTGAACATCGACAACGGTTCCCAACGGACCGTAGCTCCATACTCATGAAGCAGTCGGTATTGAATCACCTCAAACTGAAGCTGACCGACTGTACCAATGATTTTTCGGCCGTTGAACTGGTTGACAAATAACTGTGCGACACCCTCGTCCATCAACTGCTGAATACCCTTTTCAAGCTGCTTGGCTTTCATCGGGTCGGTGTTCTCAATATATTTGAACATTTCGGGAGAGAAACTCGGCAAACCGCGGTAATGCAATTCCTCGCCTTGAGTCACCGTGTCGCCAATCTTAAAATTACCGGTGTCGGGTATGCCAACTATATCTCCGGGGTAAGCCTCGTCGACAACGCTTTTCTTCTGAGCCATAAATGCCGTAGGAGCGGCAAAACGCATTATTTTACCGGAACGCACATGACGATAAGGCGCATTGCGCTCAAACCGTCCGGAACATACCTTTACAAATGCTATACAAGAGCGGTGGTTGGGATCCATGTTGGCATGAATCTTGAAGACAAAGCCACTGAAAGCATCCTCCGACGGTTCAACTGTACGCTCAAGAGCCGACACTGGCCTTGGCGAGGGGGCAATTTTGACGAAACAATCGAGCAGCTCCTTTACACCGAACGTATTAAGGGCCGACCCGAAGAATACGGGAGCTACCTTTCCGGCTAGATAATCCTCAGTAGAGAACTCGGGATAAACCCCTTCGATTAGTTCGAGGTCGTCACGCAACTTTGCCGCATCCTTCTCTCCTACCGCCTTATCAATACGAGGGTCGGCGATATTGTCTATCTCCACACGCTCAGTCACCTGAGTCTTGCTTGGAGTAAACAAGTCAAGAGAGTTCTCATATATATTGTATACGCCTTTGAATTTTGCGCCAATGTTGATAGGCCACGAAAGTGGACGCACCGAAATCTTCAGCTCGGCTTCAAGTTCGTCAAGGATATCAAACGGATCGCGTCCCTCACGGTCAAGTTTATTAACAAAAATAATGACCGGCGTATTCCGCATACGACACACTTCCATCAGCTTCCTTGTCTGCTGCTCCACACCCTTCGCCACATCGACAACAATGATAACCGAATCCACAGCAGTGAGTGTGCGATAAGTATCTTCGGCAAAATCCTGATGACCAGGCGTATCAAGGATGTTGATTTTGTAATCGCCATAATTGAATCCCATCACCGATGTCGCCACAGATATACCACGCTGTTTCTCTATCTCCATCCAGTCGGATGTAGCTGTCTTCTTTATTTTATTGCTCTTCACCGCTCCGGCCACATGTATGGCGCCACCGAAAAGCAACAGTTTCTCGGTAAGAGTGGTCTTTCCGGCATCAGGGTGCGAGATTATGGCAAACGTACGCCGCCGGTTTATTTCATCATTTAACCCTGCCATTACTGCTGACTTTTTAAACGGGTTATACATTTGTCAAGAGAATCCATCCAATATGGAGTCTCGACATTATATGTAGCACGTATTTTTGATGTGTTCAATACGCTGTAGAACGGGCGAGTGGCAGCAGTCGGATAATCCTCGGTCGGTATGGGGATAATTGAGCAACCGGATACTCCGCCAAGACGAAAAATCGCTTGAGTGAAATCATACCACGATGCGACTCCCGAATTGGTGAAATGATATATGCCAGGCACCCACTGATGCGATTTAAGCACCTTTCCAATCGCTTCGGCAAGGTCGCCCGCATATGTCGGCGCCCCAATCTGGTCATTGACGACTCGTATTTCATTGCGTTCAGAGCCAAGACGCAGCATTGTCTTCACAAAATTGTGGCCGTGAGGAGAATACAGCCATGCAGTGCGTATAATTACGCTATCAGGAGCAAGAGCAATCAAGGCTGTCTCGCCCTGTCGTTTGGTGGTACCGTATTGCGACACCGGGTTTACCTTGTCGGCCTCGTTGTAAGGTCGATAAGCGCGTCCGTCGAATACATAGTCGGTAGATATATGAATAACTTTCGCTCCTGTCTCGGAAGCCGCATTGGCTATGTTGCGAACAGCCTCTACATTAACCCTATAACAAAGAGCCTTGTCTTCCTCGGCCTTGTCCACAGCCGTATAGCCGGCACAGTTGACTATGTGGCTTATATCATTGGCCTCGACAAAACGCTTGACCGCAAGTTCATCGGTCAGATCAAGTTCATCTATATCAGTATAGACAGCCTGACCCGGAAAGTCACGTTCAAGCACTTCCCGCAATTCGCGTCCCAGCTGGCCATTGGCCCCGGTAACTAATATTTTCATGTCACGTTATTTTACTTTTCGGGTACAAAGGTAGCAAAATACTGCGACTTTATTCACATTCCGACCTCCATTCATTTATAGAATGGAATCCGACCACAATATCTCACCAAATCCGGTTTATGTTATTTAACACAAATTCCACCGAAAAAGAGGGCCAATTGCACCATTAATTCCACACAAATTACTACCTTTGCACTCGAATAGAGACTCATGTTGTCGTTTTTCTCAGCAGTCTATACAAACTTCGGACTTAGAAAAAGGCAACTCAGACCGTGATGACTACGCTGTGAAGCCCAATCTATCGGTCGATGCACTCAGCCATAACTGATTTGGCTGTGACTCATCGCTATAAGACAAACTATCTTTAGAATCACAAAATCATGCCTTTTGGCTTAAGTCCGATTTCACCCTGTCGAAGGGCGGAACGGACATTTTTTTTGTCATCTCGTGAATATAACCTATATTTGCCATTATAAATAACAGTCATCTCTCCCGACATAAAAACCACATACAATGAATATAGGCGATATGATACCTTCCGACCTTGGGATTGATGCCGAAGGCCACATGGTAAAGGAAAGCGATTTCAAAGGCAAGCCTCTGATAATTTACTTTTATCCCAAAGACAACACTCCGGGATGCACCGCAGAAGCATGCTCTCTGCGCGACGGATATGCCGACCTGCGCAATGCCGGATATGAAATAATCGGCATCAGCAAGGACTCCCCGGCAAGCCATGAAAAATTTGCCGACAAACACTCTCTGCCGTTCACACTGCTGAGCGACACATCGACCGAGATAAACCAGGCATTCGGTGTGTGGCAAAAGAAGAAAATGGCCGGACGGGAATATATGGGCACCGTACGCACTACGTTTATCACCGACACCGACCATCGCATAACACATATAATAAATAAAGTCGACACCAAGAACTCAGCCGGCCAGATACTCGACATAATAAAGCAGGCATGACGCACAGAGAGCGAAATATCTCTGTTTTTCGACACCGGTATTTCACCAATTATCCTTACATTTGCATTGCCGTTTGGAAAACGGTGGATATCATGCCGCCAATGGTCAACCAATTGTGAAATAAACTTCATATATCCATAACCAAATACCATCCATATATTATGGGACTTTTTGAAAAGCTTACAAAAAAAGCAAAAGAGGAGCGCCAGAGAATAGTGCTCCCCGAAGGCACCGAGCCGCGCACACTTACCGCAGCCGACCGTATAATCACCGAAGGCATTGCCGATGTAATATTAATCGGTGATCCCAAGGAGATTGCTGCAGCAGCAGCTGAGCTGTCGCTCACAAATATCTGCAAGGCCAGGATTGTGAATCCTGCCGACGAGAAAGTCATTGACAAGTATGCTCCAATATACTTCGACCTCCGCAAAAAGAAAGGCATTACCATTGAAGAGGCTCGGGTTATGACCGCCAACCCTCTGTATCTTGGATGTCTGATGATTAAGAACGGAGATGCCGACGGACAGGTAGCAGGCGCGCTCAACACTACAGGCAATGTGCTCCGCGCCGCATTCCAGGTAGTAAAGACAAAGCCAGGAATCAACTCCGTAAGCGGAGCATTCGTGATGTTGCTGCCGGAGAATTCTCCCTTCGGAGAGGACGGAATACTTGTGTTTGCCGACTGCGCGGTTATCCCCGACCCCGACGCAGCACAGCTCGCGGAAATCGCGCTTTCAGCCGCCGACACAGCCCGCGATATTGCCGGCATCACCCCTCGTATCGCCCTGCTCAGTTTCTCCACAAAAGGCTCGGCAAAGCATGAACGCGTTGAGAAAGTAATCGAGGCGACAAAGATGCTTCAGGAATCGCACCCCGAACTCCTTGTCGATGGAGAACTTCAGGCCGATGCCGCCCTCGTCCCCGGAGTAGCAAAGCAGAAAGCACCCGGAAGCGCGCTCGAAGGACGTGCAGACGTCCTGATATTCCCCTCTCTTGAGACAGGCAATATCGCCTACAAACTCGTACAGCGCCTTGCCGGAGTGCAGGCTGTAGGCCCAATCCTGCAGGGTCTCGCGGCTCCTGTCAACGACCTTTCAAGAGGTTGTTTCCCTGAAGATATCTATAAGACAATCATCATAACATGCAACCAGGCCATCGGAGCCAAGCATGCATAATCACATATCATTAAAAAATGAATATTTTAGTGCTCAATTGCGGCAGTAGCTCCGTAAAATACAAGCTGATTGACACAGCCGACAAACATGTGCTCGCCGAAGGCGGAGTGGAAAAAATCGGATTGCCCGACTCATTCTTGAAATTCAAGCTCGCCGACGGAAGCAAAAAAGTAATTGAAGAGTCGATTCCCGACCATCGCAAGGCGGTAAACGATATACTCAATCTCCTTACCAGCAAGGAATACGGATGTATCACCAGCCTAAAAGACATTGATGCGGTAGGCCATCGTGTGGTACATGGCGGCGAGAAGTTCAACAAGAGCGTGCTCATTGATGATGAGGTAATCGAGAAAATCAAAGAGTGCTACGATGTGGCGCCTCTACACAATCCGGTGAACATGGCCGGCATCGACGCAGTCACCGAACTAATGCCCGGTATTCCCCAGGTAGCGGTATTCGACACTGCATTCCATCAGACAATGCCCAAAGAGGCCTACATGTACGCACTCCCCTACCGTCTTTATGAAGAGTATGGAGTACGTCGTTATGGCTTTCACGGAACAAGCCATCGATATGTATCACGTCGCGCTTGTGATTTCCTCGGCCTGCCATACGAAAAGCAGCGCATCATTACATGCCATATCGGCAACGGAGGTTCAATCACAGCCATTCTTGACGGAAAGAGCATAGACACATCCATGGGTCTCACTCCTACTGAAGGACTGATGATGGGGACACGTGCCGGTGATATCGACCCCGGCGCCATAGCTTTCATAATGGAGAAAGACCGCATCAACACCAAAGGTATTTCCAATCTCATAAACAAGCGTAGCGGTGTACTCGGCATTTCCGGCATATCATCCGACATGCGAGATATAGATGCTGCAATAGCCGAAGGCAACGAACGCGCCAAACTCGCGCTCGATATGTACATATACCGCATTATCAAATATATCGGTGCATATACCGCAGTGCTCGACGGCGTTGATCTCATCGTATTCACCGGAGGTGTAGGCGAAAACCAGCAGCCACTGCGCCAACGTGTATGCGACCATCTGAACTACCTCGGAGTAAAGATTGACAAAGAAGTAAACGCAGCATCACGCGGCGAGGAAAAACTCATCTCCACTCCCGATTCAAAGGTAAAGGTTGTCGTAATTCCTACCGATGAAGAAATGATGATTGCAAAAGACACCGAAGAAATCGTAAACAAAAAATAACATCCGACTTAAGTACAGCGCGCCATATTCAAATCATATGGCACGCTGTGCCTTTTTATCTTCTAAAGAATAGTATACGTATGAAAAAAATCAGAGCAGCCATCATCGGTTATGGTAACATCGGTCGCTATGTACTTGAGGCTCTTCAGGAAGCGCCCGACTTTGAAATAGCAGGCATCGTACGCCGCAATCCAGAAGCCCAACAGCCGGCCGAACTCAAAGATTATCCTGTAGTAGCAGACGCCATGCAGCTCGACAATGTCGAGGTAGCCATCCTCTGCACGCCCACACGAGAGGTAGAAAAGCACGCACGCATACTCCTTGCCGAAGGGATAAACACCGTAGACAGCTATGACATCCATACCGGCATCGCCGATCTGCGTGCCACACTCGACCCTATCGCCAAAGCTCACGGATCGGTAGCCATAATCTCGGCAGGATGGGATCCGGGCAGCGACTCCATTGTCAGAGCTCTCATGCAGGCGGCAGCACCAAAGGGCATCACCTACACCAACTTCGGTCCAGGCATGAGCATGGGCCATACCGTAGCGGTAAAATCGAAAGATGGCGTAAAAAATGCCTTGTCGATGACAATTCCGTTAGGCACAGGCATACATCGCCGTATGGTGTATGTAGAACTCGACGGATCCAAATCAATTGAAGAAGTTGCCGCTGCAGTCAAAGTCGACCCATATTTCTCATCCGACGAGACACACGTGATGGCAGTACCCTCTGTCGATGATGTCCGCGATATGGGCCATGGAGTAAACATGGTGAGAAAAGGTGTTTCCGGCACAACCCAGAACCAACGGTTTGAGTTTAATATGTCGATTAACAATCCGGCTCTTACAGCACAGATACTCGTAGGAGTGGCTCGTGCGACTATGATTGAACGACCGGGAGCATATACCATGATTGAGATTCCTGTAATCGACATGCTCTTTGGCGACCGCGACGAACTGATACGCCATTTGGTATAACCCAATAGCACGGAATTTCATCTACAAATATCAATTTAACCCCAACCAACTATCAATCAACAACCGGCATGCTCGACTACATTACATGGGCCGCCAACCCCGACATAATATCCAGTCCGATAACCGTAAGATGGTACGGACTTATGTTTGCAATCGGCTTTATAATAGGCTATGAGATTGTAGCCCGAATTTTCAAACATGAAGGGGCTCCTGAACGATGGCTCGGCATATTGCTAATTTATGTGGTTATTGCCACAATCGTCGGAGCGCGTCTTGGCCATGTGTTTTTCTACGAATGGGATGTATACAGCCAAAATCCCATACGCATACTATACATATGGGAGGGTGGACTCGCAAGTCATGGCGGCACAATCGCCATAATCATTGCCATAATCCTATACTCTATTTTTGTAACCAAGCGTAGTCCTCTATGGACATTCGACCGGTTGGTCATCGCGATAGCCCTTGTAGGTGGTCTTATACGACTCGGCAACCTTTTCAATTCCGAAATCTTCGGCACCGCCACAACCCTACCGTGGGGATTCATGTTTGTGCGCTCCCGCGAATGGCATATGCTCTACGAGGGCCAGGCAGTACATCCCACCCAGATTTATGAAGCGTTGTGCTACTTCGCCCTTTTCGGACTGCTTATGTGGATGTATTGGAAAAAGAATGCCGAAGAACGTCCCGGACTGATATTCGGAGTGTTCATGATAGGAATATTCCTGCCTCGTTTCCTCATTGAATTTATCAAAAACGATCAGGTGGCGCGTGAGGCTACCATGTCACTCAACATCGGACAACAACTGAGCATACCGTTTATATTGCTTGGAGTCGGATTGATTATATATGCAATGATGCGCCCTAAAGTGCATCTTACATTCCCCAATCGATTCGCCGACGAAAAAGTGACAACAAAACGCAGATAAAGGCTGCTATACGTCTGTCACCACAAACACATAATTCTGACCACCGGGCGCGAGGATTTCAATCCACGCGCCCGTGCTGTTTATCCGGTGAGCCTTCGCCGAATTGATTCTAATCTCTTTACCGTTGACACACAGACATGCATCGGAAAGCGGACCGGCCACAGAAGTCGCCGCATAGGAAAACTCTACCGAATATCCGGTAGATAATTCTATCATGCTGTAGACATCATGCCCGTCATCCCTACGGTCGTACCTTACGAGCACACCTCCATCCTTATAATGAAGCTGTAATTCCGGCGATACATATCGTGTAGAACCGTCGGCCAACTCAAGAGCAAAATAATCCGGGTCAACCGGAGGATTGACCTTATTATCAAAAATCGACTCATGGGGTACTGTGTAGCTTCTATGGCATGAAACTAACGACAGACAGAGTATTAAAGAAAACACGCAGTAGGCTTTCATGGGCGTATGTCAATAAAAAGTTTTCCAGATGCAATTGCATTGCGATATCTTATTTCATGGGTTCCGACACCGATTTCCGACAGAGCTATACGCGCATTTTCCACATCGGCACCATCCACACTCCACATCACATTATCAGGAACATATGGTGAATATAAATCAAGATACACATCTTCGGCCACAGAGTAGACTCCTCGAAGAGGTAACTTGACAACAGGCTGTTCACCCGTGGCCGGTGGCGGATCAGTCTTTCCTGCCTGTCCATTATACACCTCTCCCCTATTCTCGCCCCATATATATTCGGCGAGCTCGGGATAATCGACAAAAGGATTGCGATTGCCTTGCCTCGCCTCGACAGCATCATTGCCGGAGCGTTCGATATCTGTCACAGGATATTGTCTGTGCCAGTCCATATATGTATCAATTGAAAAATCGGTCAGTCCCGGATACTCCGCAGAGGTGAAAAACTTTACTCCGTCTCCACTCCATATCGAGCATGGATATATGGTGGCAATATATAGAATACGTCGGGCAACGGGACCCTTCATGGCATCGGCCGGCTCAATTACAGGTATATTCCATCCATCAAGCAGAAGCACTCCTCTGCTCCATCCATCACCATATACAATATCAGAAGCTGCGTCTACCGACGCAAAACCGTTCCCTGCCGCACATGCCTTCATAACTTCCGGACAAGTCAGAATACAATTGTATAGATCGGCTAACGACTGTGACCGGTAAGCAGCGGGAAGTCCAAACCAGCTTTTGTCGAGAGGATGTGCAAGAGCAAGCGACATGCGTGCGTCAGACAATGAATAGCGATGTCCCGTGACAGCGTCGGTTACAGAGCCCGAGCCATTTGACACGCCTTGCTGTTCGGCTATGATTTCAAGATACTCGGACCATTGGATATCCGTATCAACCATATTCACAGGGCCGCAATGCCGGTGCAGTGTGTTCTTGAGAGCGTCATCCTTTCGGCCTACGGCATAATCTCCGACAACATCGGGATAAAGCACGCCACCCGATGCCATACATGCCATCGTTATAGCAAAAGGACGGAGGAGAGATAAATGTTTCATAAATCACTGTATTTCTTTTTCCTGTGCAAATAATAGTCTGCGATTATATTATTATGTCCCGACAAGAGATTGTCATGCGGACGGGTAGTATACTTACTTCGCATTTTACGGAAATCGCGATGTGCACGCAACACAGCTCCTGCGCTTTTCCAATCCATCCTGACAACAAACATAGCAAAAGCGAGAGTATCGTACAGTCGTCTGACAAACAGCCGTCTACGGCGTATGCAGTCAGGAAGGTTCTTATGCAAGAGCAAAAGATTGTTGCGGAAGTTAAGATATACTTTACGCGGATTACCTTGTGGCAGGGTTCCTCCGCCAAGATGGAATACCACGCTTTCAGGCACTACTCCGACAGTCATACCAGCCAGCCGAATGCGCCAGCACAAGTCAATCTCCTCCATGTGGGCAAAGAAATCAGCATCAAGCCCACCGGATTTTATATACAGGTCGCGCCGCACCATAAGTGCCGCTCCTGAAGCCCAGTCGACATTCATATTACTGTCATATTGGCCTTGGTCAGATTCAATCGTATCAAAAATACGTCCTCGGCAATAGGGATAGCCATTACAGTCAAGGAAGCCACCGCATGCGCCGGCATACTCGAACTTTTCCGGCTCAATGTCACTGAGAATCTTAGGCTGACATGCTCCGGCCGATGGATTTGACTTCATATAGTCGACCAGCGGACCAAGCCACCCTGAAGCCGGACGCACATCGCTGTTGAGCAATACCACAAACTCAGTGTCAACCATAGAAATGGCACGATTGTACCCCTCGGCGAATCCATAATTCCTGTCAAGACAAAGCACACGTACCTGAGGAAACTCAGCGGCAAGAAAGTCAACAGAACCATCGGTTGAACCATTGTCCGCCACAATAACCTCACCAACCGACGAATCTGTTGTCGACAAGACTGCCGGAAGATAACGGCGTAGCATATCCTCGCCGTTCCAGTTTAGAATTATTACAGAGGTGGATGGATGATGATGTTCCTTCATGATTCCAATGATTGAGAATGAAGAGTATCTATGAATCCCTCAGGGTAATCCACAGCATACTTCCAGCGTTTATGTGTCCACAGCCATATGTCGGGAGTGCGGAGTATGGTCTGCTCAAGCATACGCGCATACATGTCCGTAAGGGCAAATTCCGGCAACTCAGACACATTCTCTGTGAGAGAACGCACAGTCATGCGATAATGTCCGCGGGAGGGCTTCTCCACATCCCAATATAGGGCAGCCATATCAAGACGACGCACTATTGTCTCCGTTCCTGTAATCATCGCCGTGGGATGATTGAGAAACTTTACCACATGAGTGACATCTCCGGCACTCGGTTTCTGGTCGCTCATAAAGCCGACTATCGCCTGACATCCTGCCCGACGCAGCATCAGAAGGTCACGGAAAACGAGTTTCTTTTCATAACTCACCGATCCGAAACGACTGCGCAACATCAGAAAATAGTGGTTGAACCATTCGTTAGTAAGCGGCCGGTATACCTGTGCATAGACAATCTTATCAGAAGGCTTGAAACGTGACCACAATGTTATCGATGTGCCCCACTCCCAGTTACCGCAATGTCCGAAATACATGGCGATGCTGCGTCCTTCGGTAAAAAGCCGGTCGACATGTTCGATACCGACAATCTCAAACCTCGATTTAATCTGCTCGTCGCTGACATGGGCAAGTTTTATGGTCTCAACAAAATAATCGGCGAAATTACGAAAAAAACGGCGGCATATGTCATGACATTCCTTATCGGACTTTTCAGGAAATGACGCACGGATATTCTCATAAGCTACACGCCTACGATAGTGCACTATATAATAAAGTATGATGAATATCAGATCGCTTATGGCATAAAGAACCCGGAATGGCAGTCTGGCAATGCCACCAAGAATAATTCCAAGCAGACCATAATACCATTTTTCTCTCATAGTCACGGCTTTATAATTTCGCCCTCAATTTCTTCCCCGATATTATCCGGAGAACCAAGCAGCACATTTACCACCTGTCCAGCAAGCTCGGGTAAAGGCTGCATTCTCACTCTCAGATAATTGTCGGTAAATCCCATCATAGGCTTTCCCTTACGAGGATGCTCTGCAAGCACGGGCCTCACCGTTCCGGCAAAACGCGATGAGAATTCCGCAAGTTTACGCTCGGATATCGCAAGCATCTCGTTGGTACGGCGATGCTTTTCCTGCTGAGACACTACACCGTCAAGTTCAAGCGCTCGTGTGCCCGGACGTTCGGAATATGGGAACACATGCAGACGGCTTATGTCAAGACTGTCGACAAAATCGCGGCTTTGTGCAAACAGTTCATCCGTCTCGCCTCTGGCACCGACAATCAAATCAACCCCAATAAACGCATGAGGCATAGCATTGCGTATACGCTCCATCCGGTGGCGGAACAGCGACGTATCGTAATGTCGGCGCATGAGACGCAGTACCTCATCGCTACCAGCCTGCAGAGGCACATGAAAATGAGGCATAAACGCTCTCGATTCGGCTACCCAGTCGATAATCTCATCGGTAAGCAGATTCGGCTCTATCGAAGATATACGATAGCGTTCTATACCCTCAACCCGGTCCAAAGCCTTGATAAGGTCAAAGAAATTATCATCACGCCCTTTGCCGAAATCGCCGATATTTACTCCGGTAAGCACTATCTCGCGGCCACCGTCCTCAGCAACCTTTTCAGCCTGTGCGACAAGCTCGGCAATAGTACCCGAGCGACTGCGCCCGCGTGCCATAGGTATTGTGCAGTAAGTACACCAATAGTCGCAGCCATCCTGTACTTTCAGAAAATGGCGAGTACGGTCCTCGGCAGAACATGAGGGGGAAAAAGTACGTATATCTTTTGTCGGAGTTACCTCGTGTACAGTTGCGTGGTCGGACATCCAACGGTCAATATAATCCGACAAAAGCAACTTGCGGTCACTCCCGGCCACAACCGCCACACCCGGCAGCGCGGCTATTTCCTCACTCTTAAGCTGAGCATAGCATCCGGTCACAACAATTGCAGCATCGGGATAACGCCGGGCAAACCCACGTATCGCCTGTCGGCACTTTTTATCTGCAACCTCTGTGACACTACATGTATTTATAACCACTATATCAGGCGTTTCCCCGGCCTGTATCCGACGTATTCCCTTTTCGGCAAACAGTCGGGCCACAGTCGAGGTCTCTGCAAAATTAAGTTTGCAGCCAAATGTATGAAACAATGCCTTCCGGCCAGTAAATACTGATTGATCAATCATAACTGCAAATATACATTTTTTACACCACTCCACATCTTCGCATTAAGCCATTTTTTATCCATATCTGAAATTTTAGACAAGCATTGGGATGACGTCACACTGATATTTTCTCTATTTATGTCGTTCAATATGTATATTTATACCTGCTTTCGCAGCCTGTGAATGCTGATGCTCACGCGGGATATGATAGTGTCGGCCATCTTTCAAAAGATATGATCCGGTCTGGTGAAAACAGAATGCGACTCCCGAATCCTCACACTGCTCACGCATATCAGTCACCCAACTGTAATCAAGTTCGCGCGCATACTTCCCCGACTCGCCGCCGACCGATACTTCCTCAATAACTCCGGGCGCAAGGTACGGACGAAGGTCAACCCGCTCAAGCATGGGCGCGACTATGACAAGCCTATGTCGTATCGGCAATGAAAGGAATATCGGCATACGGTAATCGGCACGTTCCTGATTTTCCACCGTGCATCCTATGGCTACATTATCGTAGCCGTCACCCCAGTCGTCCGGAAGCATGGCGTCAAGACGTTCAATGCGTTTTGTAAAGAAAAAGAACGAACAGTCGCTTCGTATGCGCATGATTTCCCATATATCATCTCTCCAGCCATCTGCTTCCTCAATAAGAAAATCGGATGTCAGACAGAGAGCAAACTCTGTACCGGCAGGGTATTTCCAGTTTCCGCTTCGGTCTCTCCTAAGAGGAAGACTGAATGATAATGTTCGCCGGACTTCAGTAGACGGTATCGATGTTCCGAAAGCTGCATCTTCACGGAACACATAACAATGCCGGCATCCGGCACTTATCTTATGGCAACCATGCCATGGATTCCACATCGGCATACGTTCATTTCAAATCAATGAAGCCGGGAACAATCCGTGTTCCCGGCTTCATCAAGTTTATAATGGATAGTATCTGCTTTTATACGTTATTCCGCACCATTAAGAATCTCAAGCATCTTGATGGCAGAATCGGGAATACGAGTGCCGGGGCCGAAGATTGCGGCGACACCCGCCTTGTAAAGGAAGTCATAATCCTGTGCAGGGATTACACCTCCGGCAGTCACCATGATATCATCACGACCGAGTTTCTTCAACTCTTCGATTACCTGGGGAACGAGAGTCTTGTGACCGGCGGCAAGAGACGACACACCAAGGATATGCACGTCGTTCTCAACTGCCTGACGGGCAGCCTCCTCCGGAGTCTGGAAAAGCGGTCCCATATCAACATCGAATCCACAGTCGGCATAACCGGTAGCTACAACCTTTGCGCCACGGTCGTGTCCGTCCTGACCCATCTTGGCAATCATAATACGGGGCTGACGTCCCTCTCTCTTGGCGAAATCCTCGGCCATCTGCTGAGCGCGGATAAAGTCGGGATCCTTCTTTGTTTCGCTGCTATACACGCCTGAAATAGTTCTGATTACTGCTTTATAACGTCCTACAACCTCCTCACACGCATCGGAAATCTCGCCAAGTGTGGCGCGAAGTCCGGCGGCTTTTACCGCGAGGTCGAGAAGATTGCCCTCCTTCGTGCGCACACACTCTGTGATATCGGCAAGAGCTTTCTTGACTGCCACCTCATCACGGTGTGCCTTCACCTCGTTGAGACGCTCAATCTGCTCATTGCGTACCTGTGTGTTGTCGATTTCAAGGATATCGATTGGATCCTCGTGGTCAAGGCGATACTTGTTGATGCCTACGATGGTCTGACGGCCGGAGTCAATACGTGCCTGTGTGCGGGCTGCCGCCTCCTCGATACGAAGTTTGGGCAGACCGGTCTCGATGGCCTTGGCCATACCGCCAAGTTTCTCGATTTCCTGGATATGCTCCCATGCACGATGAGCAATCTCGTTGGTAAGGGCCTCGACATAGTAGCTGCCGCCCCACGGGTCGACCTGTTTTGTAACGAGAGTCTCCTCCTGAATATAAATCTGGGTGTTACGCGCGATACGAGCCGAGAAGTCTGTAGGCAGAGCGATAGCCTCATCAAGCGCATTGGTGTGAAGCGACTGGGTATGACCAAGAGCTGCGCCCATAGCCTCAATGCATGTACGACCTACGTTGTTGAAAGGATCCTGCTCGGTAAGCGACCAGCCGGAGGTCTGCGAGTGAGTGCGCAGAGCGAGCGATTTCGGATTCTTGGGATTGAACTGGCTTACAATCTTGGCCCAGAGCATGCGTGCAGCACGCATCTTGGCAATCTCCATGAAGAAGTTCATGCCGATGGCCCAGAAGAACGACAGACGCGGAGCAAACGAGTCGATATCCATGCCGGCATTCACGCCTGCACGAAGGTATTCAAGACCGTCGGCAAGAGTATAGGCGAGCTCGATGTCGCATGTTGCACCGGCTTCCTGCATATGATAACCGGAAATTGATATCGAGTTGAACTTAGGCATGTTCTGCGAGGTGTACTCGAAGATATCGGCGATAATACGCATCGAGAATTCAGGCGGATAGATATATGTATTGCGCACCATGAATTCCTTAAGGATATCATTCTGGATAGTTCCGGCCATCTCTTCAAGTTTGGCACCCTGCTCCAGGCCTGCATTGATATAGAAGGCGAGCACAGGAAGCACCGCACCGTTCATAGTCATCGACACAGACATCTTGTTAAGAGGAATACCATCGAAGAGCACTTTCATGTCGTCGAGCGAGCAGATTGACACACCGGCCTTACCCACATCACCTACAACACGGGGATGGTCGGCATCGTAGCCACGGTGTGTGGCGAGGTCGAATGCAACAGAAAGACCTTTCTGTCCCGACGCAAGGTTGCGGCGATAGAAAGCGTTTGACTCGGCGGCTGTAGAGAAGCCGGCATACTGGCGGATGGTCCATGGGCGCAGAGGATACATAGCGCTGTACGGGCCACGCAGGAACGGGGGGATACCCGACATATAGTTGAGGTGTTCCAGTCCCTCAAGGTCCTGCTTTGTATAGACGTTCTTTACGGAAATAAGTTCCGGTGTAATCCAGTCCTCTCCGTGTGCCACGGCAACATGATTGGTGCCGAATGCGTCTTTGGCAATATCTATGGTTTTGAAATCTGGTTTCATTTTTGTTGACGTGTTGGATTATTTGAGCAGACGGGAGTTGAAATCACGAAGAGTATCAAGTACGTTGCAACGCACATGGATGAAGTCGTTGATACCTGCAGCCTTGAGGTCGTCCATGCATGCGGGCGCACCGGCAACTACAAGAATAGCACGACCGGCAAGAGCCTCATTGGCTTTGGGGGCGAAATCGGCATATTCATCATCGCTTGAGCAAAGCACAACCACGTCGGCACCTTTCTCCATAGCCGCCTCTACGCCCTGCTCTACGGTATCGAAGCCAAGATTGTCGATAATCTCGTATCCGGCACATCCGAAGAAGTTGGTAGAGAACTGGGCACGAGCGAGTCGCATGGCAAGATTGCCGATGGTAAGCATGAACACTTTAGGACGCTTTGCAGCAGCCTCGGTAGCCAGACGCAGAGTCTCAAAGTCGCTTGCCGCACGATTCATGTTAAGGCCACCCTTGTCATCGCAATGGTCGTGGTCGCCATGATGGCATCCGCAAGCGGCACCTGTAGTCTCAATTTTTCCGGCGGCAGTCTCATTAATATTAGGATACTGATTGGTGCCAAGCAGTATCTCCTTGCGGCGGGCGACATCGGTATGGCGTTTTGCGTTGCTCTCATTCACTGCGGCCTGTACAGTCCCATCGTTAATGCATGCGAGGAATCCGCCTTTTTCCTCTACATCGAGGAACAGCTTCCATGCCTGCTCTGCGATAGACAGAGTCAAAGTCTCCACATAATAGCTACCTCCTGCAGGGTCGATTACCTTATCAAGATGGCTTTCTTCCTTAAGCAAGTGCTGCTGATTGCGGGCAATGCGCTCTGAGAATGCATCAGGTTTCTTATAAGGAGCATCGAACGGGGTGGTAGTAATCGAGTCGACACCGGCAAGAGCCGCCGACATTGATTCGGTCTGCGAACGGAGAAGATTCACATGAGCGTCATATATCGTTTGGTTAAAACGCGATGTGATGGCATGCACAAGCATTTTGGCGCTCTGCTTTGAATCGGGCTTATACTGCTCTACAATCTGAGCCCACAACATACGTGCAGCGCGGAATTTGGCGATTTCCATGAAATAGTTGGAACTTACACCCATATTGAATTTGATGCGCTTTGCCACAATGTCGGCCTTTACACCGGCATCAGTTAGCATAGTCATCCATTCGGCACCCCATGACAGAGCATATCCGAGCTCCTGATAGATGTATGCGCCGGCATTGCACAACATGAAACTGTCAACGGCAAAAATCTGAAGGTTGTCGACCGGTTTTACAGTCTCCAGCAATTCAAGGGCAATAGCCTTGATGTCACCGGGGAACTCTGTTCCGTGCTTCAACGCACGACGCATCGGATTGAAGTCAATCGAGCCGTTGAACGCAGTCAGCTCACCACTACCGCGAAGATATTCCACGAGTGCCTTGGCCAACTCTACCGCATGGCGGGGACATGTCTGGAAATTGATTTCAACATTGTTGAGATCAATGCCTGCAAGGAGACAGCCTACTTCATCAGGTGTAGTGAGTGGAATATTGAAGCCCAAAGAATTAACACCTTTTCCGAGCACATCAAGAGCCGCGGCATTAGCGGCCTCGATTGTATCTTCAAGTATCTCCTGACGCACCTTCCAGTCATTATCTGTACGAGTGCCGCGAAGATAAGGGTATTCGCCAGGGAGTGAGTCCGTGGTCTTAAAATCGGCAATGTTCTCGGCACGGTAAACGGGCTCTACATTGAAGCCTTCGTTGGTGCGCCAAACAAGTTTCTTATTGAAGTCGGCACCCTTAAGGTCGGCTTCTACTTTGGCTCTCCACTGGTCGTAGGAGCACTCAGGAAACATGTCGAACAACTTTTCTTTATTGTCTGCCATGGTTGAGGTTAATATTTAAAATTTATATTAAAATGTCGTGTCTGCAACATCAGGCATACGCAGTTGTCCATGAGACATGCAACCTACGCACGCACATAATGTCATATAAGGCAAAGTTACTAACTCCCGTCAATTCTCCCAACAAATCTCAGAAAAATTTCCTCAATTATGCCATCAAACAAGATAACAAAGCTCACATGATGCTGAATACAATGATTCGGCAAATACCTGTATATAAAAAGCACCGCAGATTTGTGCTGCGGCGCTTTTTATATACAATGATATTATTTACCGAATTTATCCTTGATAAATTCCTCGGCCTTCTCCTTAACGGTCTCTATGACCTCCTTGCCTTTCTCACTACTGATAAACTCAGTCGCCTTTTCAACGACCTCCTTTACATTTTCGTTTTCCATAAGGCCGGAAGCCTTGTCTTTTAATTCTTCAAACATAACTCATCGGGATTTACTTGTTATTAATCATTCATATTAATAACAATCGCAAGCCCCGGAGCGTTCACATACAGGATTATGACAATATTCCGACCGAGCGGAAAAGAGTCTCGTAATATGCGGCCTTAGCCTCAAGACGCATAGGATATGCTCGGCTCGTGGACGGCATCCTCCAGATATCAATACCATCTGACGAATGAACCATATTACCCATCTTAGGCACCTGTGTGCCGGTTATATCCGCAACGACACCGGCAGCCTTCTCTCCGGTAGTAGCGACCGTATGACATTCCGGCATACCACCAAGCAACTCATATAAAGGCACCGGAGTGACAATATCAAGAAACTTATCGGACGCATTGCCTTTAAGACGCCGTACCTCACGTGCGGTATCATTGAGCGCTATGTGCCTATCGGTGAGCAACCCCTTAATAGTTTTAAGGTCAAAACACTTGCTTTCAGGACAATACAGTGCATTACGGTCATCAAAGAAAATCAAACCCATCATATACCAGAAGTCATTGGTACGGTTAGGATAATAGAAATCCATGCTCCACCGATGGCTACCCGGAGGGAAAGTACCCATAATCAGCACACGCGCGCCATCCGGAACAAAAGGCTCCCACGGATGGCGCTCAATCTGCATATCGGCAATGTCCATCATATATTACATTATATTATTTATCAGCCAATCGGCGTGCCATTTCGTCGGCCAAGGTTTTACATCCTTCCATTACCGATGCATCCGGAGCCTGACGGGCTTCTACCGAAGTAATATCCGCACTGACATTTTTCCCTTCTTCAAGCAGCGTATTGATACGCTTTACCGCCTGCGGAGCCCAGGTGTAGGAGCCAAACGTGGATATTATACGGTTTTTCACCTCCCGAGTTTTAATAGCCTGTACAAGAGCTTCTACCGGAGGATAAAGAGTATTGGAATATGTGGGAGCACCTATGACAAGCCCACGGAAACGGAATATATCGGCAAGAATATATGACAGATGTGAGCGCGATGCATCATGCATACGAATCTTCTTTACTCCGTTCTCAGCAAGGCGCGAAGCGATAACCTCAGCCATAGCCTCGGTATTTCCATACATGGAACCATACACTATTACCACCCCATCCTCTGCTTCATAACGGCTCATACGGTCGTACAGCCCCGACACCATGGGTATCTGTTCGTGCCATACAGGTCCATGAGTAGAGCAGATATACTCAAGTTTAAGAGTTGACAGTTTGGAGAGGGCTTTCTGCACAAAAACTCCGTATTTCCCAACAATGTTGGAATAATAGCGGTAAATTTCAGGGATAAACGGCTCTATATCAGTCTCGGAATCAACGATTCCACCAGTTAAAGCGCCGAAACAGCCGAAGGCATCGCCAGAAAACAGCGTATTGCGTTCAGACACATATGTCATCATTGTCTCCGGCCAGTGTACCATAGGAGTAAGGCGGAATGTAAGAGTCATGCCACCCAATTCGAGAGAATCGCCATCAGCAACCTTCATAACATTTTCAGTAATGCCATAAAACCCTCTGACCATTTCCAGGGTCTTCGCATTGCCGACAATAGTAATATCCGGAAAGAAACTACGTATTACATTCAAGGCTCCGGAGTGGTCGGGCTCCATATGGTTTATGATAAGATAGTCCGGAGCCTTGGCTCCAATCTGCGAGGCTATATTCTCACGCAACTTCTCGCACTCGGCAATAGCAACGCCGTCAATCAGAGCGAGTTTCTCACTTCCTTTTACAAGATATGAATTATATGTGACCCCAGTCGGCAACGGCCACAATGATTCAAAGAGAGCTGTCGTGCGGTCGTTTACTCCGACATAATATATGCCGTCTGTAATTTCTTTAAAGTTCATAATAGAGCTATGTGGATAAATGAGAGTCGGAATCAGCCACATGACATGAACCGTTCCGACTCTAATAACATCTTACCGGGCTATCATGTTTATAGCGCCGATATAAACTATTTCATAGATTAAGCCTTTGCACGCTCTACACGTTCAAGATATGAACCGTTGCGTGTGTCGACACGTACTTTGTCGCCAACCTCGCAGAAGAGGGGCACACGCACCTCAGCGCCGGTCTCGACTGTAGCGGGCTTAAGGGTATTGGTAGCGGTATCACCCTTGATGCCGGGCTCTGTATAAGTGATTTCAAGCACTACGTTTGCGGGCATCTCACAGGTAAGCACAGTTTCAGATGCCGCATGCACCATAGCTTCGCAAATATCGCCATCCTTGAGGAACTCAACACCTTCGATGCTCTCGCCGGCTACAATAATCTCTTCCCATGTCTCGGTGTGAAGGAAGTGATAGCCCATATCATCCTTGTAAGAGAACTGATATGGACGGCGCTCGATACGCACTTCCTCGACCTTTACGCCTGAGTTCCAGGTCTTGTCGATAATACGACCGGTCTTTACATTGCGGAGTTTTGTACGAACGAAAGCCGGGCCCTTGCCGGGTTTAACATGAAGAAATTCAACGATGAAGAAGTAGTTGCCATCGATATCGAGGCACATTCCATTCTTAAAATCTGCAGTTGTTGCCATATTTATAATGTAATCTGTTTGTTGTTAAGCTAATGATGATTTCCACGTAACGCGGAGTAAATTTCGGCACAAATTTACAAAAATCCGCATCAATTCACAAATGAACCCTGTCAAATCGTATGCAAGAATAGCCGCAGGTTCAACTGGCAAGTGCAAAATTAGCGATTTGTTTGAAGAACTCGGTTTTCGGGTTTGAAAAACCGAGTTTTTTCCGTGGTCTGAGGTTTAGTTTCTTTGCGACATTCTTGATGTATAGGTCAGTGAAATCATTGAAATTTGACTTTTTGGGGATGTATTGACGGATGAGTTTGTTGATGTTTTCGACCGCTCCTTTCTGCCATGAGCAGTAGCTGTCGGCAAAGTAAACAGTCACATCATCGAGACCTTTGATGCGTAATCCGGCGGTTATGTCGAGGTGTGCCGCGAACTCGCTGCCGTTGTCAGTAGTGATGGTTTTAAGATATTTACGGTATGCGTACAGCATTCTCACGACAGTCTTTGACAATGGCTTGGCTCTTTTTCCGTAAGGTAGTTTCTCCATCATCACAAAGCCAGTCATGCGTTCAAGCAGCACTAGAATCGCGTGCCCGTAGGCATCAACAATAAGATCCATCTCAAAATCGCCAAAGCGTTTGCCGTCGGCCTCGGCCGGTCTGTCGTGTATGCTTGTGCGGTTTGGTATGTTGGTGGCTTTAGTGGGTTTGCGTTCGCCTTTTGGTCGTCGTCGGAAGTCGGGATGTCTGCGGTGACGGCGCAGTTCTCCGCTTTCATCAGCGTTTATAATGTTGTAAATGGTCTGTATGGATACGGAAACACCTTCCTTGGCCAACACGCCACGAATTTGTTCTGGTGACCATTGGTGGTCAATAATCATCTGTTTTATACGCCACACCAACACGCTGTCGAGCTTCTTGTTGGATGTGGTGCGCTTTCTGCGTTCAAGGGCTTTGGCATGAGCCTTTTCCCACAGATAGTGGCCTTTGGTTGTGGAATTGCGCTTCAGTTCACGACAAAGCGTTGACTGACTGCACCCTACTATGAGGGCAATTTCTTCTCTCGAAGTTTTTCTTTGCAGTAAGGCGAAAATTTGCGACCTTTGCTGCGAGGTTAATTGTCTGTACATAAGCAATACAAAATTAGTTAATCTCAGGGAGACTTCGGTCTCCCTTTTTATTTTGTATTGCCAGTATGTTCTGCTGCTGTTCGCTCTTGGGGGCGGTTTAGGCCGCCCCCGCCGCTTGGGCATCCCCTCGCCAGAAGGAGAGAGGAGAATGACTAATGCCCATCTCAAAGTTTTGCACTTCGATTTGGAATCTTCAAGCTCGCCAGACGCCCGGCGAGCACTTCTCTCTACTCATCGGTGACAAGTCTGGAAAGACGATTTTCAAGGTCGGTCGACGAAAGACGCGATATAATCTTCCCTCTATGGGCAAACGATATGCTCCCGGTCTCCTCGCTTACCACAACAGCTGCCGCATCAGTGGCCTGGCTTATGCCGAGCGCCGAACGGTGGCGCAAACCCATTGAACGGGGAATATTCGTGTCATGACTCACAGGAAGTATACATCCGGCAGCCTTTATGCGGTCGTGAGCGATAATCATAGCACCATCATGCAAGGGGGAATTTTTAAAAAAAATGTTCTCAATAAGGCGCGAGTTGATTTCCGCATCAATCATATCTCCGGTCTTTTCATAGAGTTCCAGCGGGATTGACTGCTCTATGACAATCAAAGCACCGGTCTTTGACTTGGACATGGACATGCATGCATAAACAATAGGAATAACCCAACGGCGCGAATCCTCAGCAGACACTGCCGACCCACGGTGATGGCGAAATATGTCGCGCAAAAAACGCCATCGGTTATGATTGCCAAGCTCGACAAGGAAACGCTTTATCTGATCCTGAAACAGAATCACAAGAATTATAAGCCCTATCGACATCACCTTGTCGAGGATGGTGCCGATAAGCCTCATTTCGAATATCTCACTGGCAACCACCCATACAATGATAAATGCCAGCACTCCGAAGAATATATTGATTGTACCAGACTCCTTCATTATCTTATACAGATAATACAGGAGCATTGCTACAATGATTATATCGAGCGCATCCTTTATGCCGAATGGTGCCATAGCAATAGATTATAATTGTGAAAATGAATTATTCAAAGCAGCCTCTACGACAGCTCGTGTATCATAAGCGGCAGCCACATCATGAACACGCAGGAATGCGGCTCCACGTTCAAGCGCAAGAGCATTAAGCGCCACAGTACCGAAAAGCGATTCGTCAGGAGTTTTCCCGGCGAGGCGGTATATCATTGACTTTCGTGACACTCCGACAAGCACCGGACAATCGAGCAGACCAAACATGCCAAGATCTCGCATAAGGGTGTAGTTCTGCTCCAGAGTCTTAGCAAATCCAAAGCCCGGGTCGACCACTACGTCGGCCACACCCATAGCGCCCAAGCGGGATAACTTGACTTGCAAGTCGGCCAACACATCGGCAGTAACATCGGTATAGTCAGTCATTGTCTGCATTGATGACGGAGTGCCGCGCATATGCATGAGCACATAAGGTACTCCCGTCTCCGCAACAACGGCAAACATATCCGAGTCAAGAGTGCCCCCGGATATATCATTTATCATGTCCGCGCCAAGTTCTTTCACCGCTATGTCCGCAACCTCCGCACGAAAGGTATCAACGCTGACAAAAATATCAGAATCGACTTTACGCAAGGCTTCCATGCCAAGGCGCAGACGGCGGATCTCCTCTTCGGCAGTAACCTCCAAAGCACCGGGACGGGAAGAATATGCACCAATGTCAATCCAGTCGGCGCCATCCTCTATCATCTTTTCCACCCGCCGGGCCACGGATACAGAGTCGCCGGTACGCGACCCGGCATAAAACGAATCAGGAGTGACGTTGACTATCCCCATTATCTGAGGATGGTCAAACTCAACTACACGGCCGCGCAACTTAAGAGAAAAAGGATGCATCGTCATATATCACCCAACTATGACAAACGTGCCACAAGGTCATCAAGAGCAACCGCCTCCTGATTACCCGCTTCCATATCCTTTAGTGTTACAGTACCCGATTCAAGCTCTGTCTCGCCGATGATGGCAACAAAAGGTATGCGCATAGCATCGGCATATGCCATCTGCTTTTTCATCTTAACCGTATCTGGATATACCTCCGCGGCAATACCGGAGGCTCGAAGCATCTTTGCCGCTTTAAGTGATACAGTAGACTCGTCGGCACCAAGATTAAGGAAAATAACTTTAGATGCTGCTGATGTATTCTCAGGATACAGATCAAGAGTATTGAGCACATCATATATACGGTCAGCGCCAAACGAAATACCGACTCCCGACAGGCCCGGCATACCGAACACACCAGTAAGGTTGTCGTAACGTCCACCACCGGTAATAGATCCAATCTGCACATCGAGGGCCTTCACTTCTATGATAGTGCCGGTGTAATAATTGAGTCCGCGCGCGAGCGATACATCAAGGTCGAGCTGCGCTTTCATACCAAGCGACTCCACGCCCGACACAACTGCTCGCAACTCTTCGACACCGGCGACGCCAACAGGAGTATCAGCGAGCAAGGATGATAACGCCGACAGACGCTCATCGAGCGAGCCGGAAATCGCGAGTATCGGACGAAGTCGCTCCACGGCATCATCCGACAGTCCGCGTTCACGCAGTTCGACCACCACATTGTCAATGCCGATTTTATCAATCTTGTCTATGGCCACCGTAATATCAATCAGCTTGTCGGGGGCACCGATAAGTTCGGCAATACCTGCAAGCACTTTGCGATTGTTCAGCTTGATGGCTATACGTATTCCAAGGCGGGAAAAGACTTCGTCGATAATCTGCAGCAGCTCAATCTCATTGACCAGCGAATCAGAACCCACTATGTCGGCATCACACTGATAGAACTCGCGATATCGCCCTTTCTGCGGGCGGTCGGCACGCCACACCGGCTGAATCTGAAACCGCTTGAACGGCAACTGCAACTCATTGCGATGCATCACGACATAGCGTGCGAACGGCACTGTGAGGTCGTAACGCAGTCCTTTCTCGCAAAGCTGCGATGTAAGACGCCCGGAAGGCTCCTCGGCATTGAGTAGCTCATGGTCGGTACTCTTCAGATAATTACCTGAATTAAGTATCTTAAACAAGAGTTTATCACCCTCTTCGCCATATTTCCCCATCAGCGTCGACAGGTTCTCCATGGCCGGGGTCTCTATCTGCCTGAATCCATAAAGACGGAATACTTCACGTATAGTGTCAAATATATAGTTGCGACGCGCCATCTCCACCGGAGAAAAATCGCGCGTACCTTTTGGTATAGATGGTTTCTGTGCCATATACAAGAAGAATAAAAAAGGGCAACCGAATGAATTATCGGGCTGCCCTGCAAAGTTACTTATTAATATTCAATTCCGCATTCTTATAAAGCGGAAAAGTATTGGAGGTTGTCTAACAAATAATTTTTAAAATTCCGCCAGACATATTCCTAGAACGAATATGACACACCTATTGCAGGTATAAGGGCGCGAGTCATGTAATCGGCTTTGAACTCACCCGTTTCAGGCATCTTAAGTCCCGCTACTACCGGAGCAAGTTCAGGACGGGCCTGTGCAAGCTGGTCAAGTGCAGGATTTGCTTTTTTAGCAAGAAGATTATCGTAGCTGCCTACCACTCCGTCAGCACCTGTTCCAAACACATACATAAAAGCAAAGTCAATCGACAGCTGTGGCATCGGGCGGAATGACAGACCTACAGAAGGCTCAATCTTTGTCATTCCCGGAGTCTCAGGATTGTAGTATTCACGATTCACAGGCGAAAGGTCAAGCATAACACCGGCGCGCAAATCAAGGCGTTCGGTCAGTGAATATTGTCCGCCAAGATGGAAAGTCCATGCATCCTTATATTTTTTTGTTAGATGCTGGTCATATTCCGCAAGATTATCGAACTCGATATCAAGCTGTTTATATGCGCTCCATCCGTTGAGCTGGGCGTCAAATGCAAGAATCAGTTTATCTATCGGCTTATACGACACTCCGAAGGTGAGTACATACGGACATGGCATCTCAGCGGCAAAGTTGGTGGAATTCAACAGATCAAGTGATCCGCCCAATAACTCTTGGGAAATCTTATCATTGGCGGCATACGACACTCGTGCAATACCCTTCTTTACTTTCATATTCATCTTTGAGCGGTAAGACACACCGACAGTCCAGCGTGTATTGATATCGTACATGACACCGACATTGAATCCCAAAGCCAGCTGCGTGTCACCTGTCAGGTTTACTGACGCCGGTACAACATTGCCGATAGTCGATGGCATTTGAGTTCCGGAGAGCATTCCGGCAATCGGAAGAAATCTATCAAACGACTCCGGAGTAACAAGTCCCTTATTTAGATCCACACTTCCCCAACCTATCATAAGACCGGCTCCTACACTGAGATTTGGCAATACCCTCCACGAAACAGTAGGCTGCACAGTGAATACTTTCAAGTCAACCGACTGGTTAAGGATAGCTCCGGGCCAGTTCTCACCCCAGTTGATTGAGCTTCCATAGGGAGTATACAGCGACAGGCCGGCATAAAGATTGTCATATATGCGGAATGCAGCCGAGACATTAAAAGGTGTGCTGACGCCATTGTCAGTCTCATATTTTTTTCCTTCATAGGTACATGACCCAAGTGCGGAAATGGCGCTCACACCGGCCGACAGCTCAAGTGTCTTGTTTGAAAAAGCGACTGCGGCAGGATTGAATATATTACTTTCAGCGCCAAGTTTCATAGCGACACCGACATGTCCCATGCCTTCCTGCTTGGGACTAAATGTATTTACCTGATATCCCTCGGCCTGAGCAGAAAGCGATGCCAGTGCAAGCAATGAAATCAGAGAATATTTTTTCATACTTGATTGATTTATTAAAAGTGACGGCAAAGGTAAGAATTATAACCTAAAAACGCACCAAATCAATCAGAAAATCGAACACTTAATCAGAAAAACAGACCAATACATCATCTCTTAATCTGATATTAAGGCATATTTTCTGCAAGAGATATATCATAGAGGTGATACATCCGTTATATAAATCGGTATACATAATTCCAGCCACTGATATGTCAAAGACCTCACTGAAAAAGACATTGAACAGTCTCACCCGCGACCAGATAATGGAAGTCGTTCTTGACCTTTACGAAGCCCGCAAGGAAGCACGTGAATATCTCGAATATTTCATCAGCCCAGATGAAAGAGGCATGGCCGAAAAAACAATAGCGACAATAAGCAAAGAGTTTTCGCCCACCAGAGGGAAAGCCAAAGCGCGCACATCGGTATGCCGACGTGCAATCAAGGACTTCACCCGGCTCCACCCCTCTCCCCGCCTGATAGCCAGCGTAAGATTACATTACATCGAGGAAATCATAAGGTATTCTATACGATTGAGATGGTGGATAAAAGAGTCTTTGGAAAAAGCATTGCCCAATATGCTTTGGGACACGCTGGAATATTGCTTTTCCAACGACATTATCGACGAGATGCATCCACAGATAACCGACATAATAAAAACTCTGGAGGGATGCAGAGCCCATACAGCTAAAGAAGCTATAGAGACATATCGCCACTTCTGTATCGAAAAAGGGATTACACCTGTTCCCGGATAAATCCGACTTGCTCTTATGCATCAAAAAAAACATATCCAACAGAAACTTCCGGTCCATACGGCGGCCAAGAGCTTGTTTAATAATAAATGTTACCGACAGGGTCGTATAGCTTGAGGCGATTTTCGACATGTGACGAAGGAGTGTACTTTATGTACATGACTGAGGAATAGGTCGAAAAGCGGCCAAGATATACGAGACAAAAGGTAACTTTATAACCTACACAATCTCTTGGCTGCTTGTAAGGTAAATGCAAAAATATATCAACTATATGAAACAAATTACCTCTCGTCGGCCATTCGCCGGCATATTTCCGCCCGCTCTTCGGTCGTTATGGAGCCCCATAACTCCCTCATCACAAGCGAAAATCTGTCCGACGACTGACCGCCCTGACGGTAACATTTATTATTAAACAAGCTCTAAAATAGTCTTTCAAGCTCATGAATTAAGTTAATTTGATAATATTCACTAATTATCCCCCGGTATTACGTTTTTTTAAATTCTTTTATGCCCAAAATTGAAAAAATCGGCTTCCATAGTCAGTTTTCAGTTGTTATAGACAATGAAAACAGCGACATAACCAGCTTTTTCACATCCCTCGTCCTCATAGATCGGGTAGTGATACCGGACATATGAGGTTCTCATAAATAAATAGTTGAAACGGAGAAGGACAGTCTGAGCAAAATCAGCCTGTCCCTCTTTTTTTCAACATTATTTGACCAAAACGCCTCTTGTTATAACTTTTCTTATCAAAACCACATCCAGGTCGCGGGTGTTATTTGTATAGAAAATTCAACGCAACCCAGAAATTACAATAAGATTATGAAAAGTATCACAACATTCGACCTACAGTATGCCCATAGATTCTATGGATTTAAAGGAGAGGCACAATATCTCCACGGCCATACAGGAACCCTCACAATTGAAGTAGAGGACTCTATCAACGACGGTGTCAACATGGTATTCCCATGCAATGAAATTAAAAAGACCGCATGGAATCTGTTGAAAAATTTTGACCACGCACTGATTCTCAGAGAAGATGACCCCCTGCTACCTGCAGTACTGGAGGTGTATGAGAAGCAGGGCATTGTAACCGGACATCCACAAAACACCAATAAAGGCCCTGCATTCAAGACCGAACTCGCGACAGCCTACCCGGAGGCCCGCCTGGTTGTCACCAAAGAGACCATGACCGTCGAAGGAATGATAAAGATTGTCTACAATCTGCTGAAGGACAAACTCAATATATCAAAAATAACCTTCACAAGCGGTGAAAATGCAGCAACAGAAGACTATGTCACACGCAACAACATCGAGCGTTGCCCATTATGTGGAATTGCCTTAAACGAACATGGCGTCTGCATAAAATGCGGCTATAAGAAATAATCACCACACTATCGGCACCGTGTCCTCCGACATGGCGCCGATGGTATATTTATAGCATTCATAAAGAATTTATATATTCCGACAGGTTGAAACATGTTTTTTTCGTAATTTTGCATCACGAAGTTACGAAAAGAGTGTAATTTATTGGAAATGAGCGTAGGTTAATTGCTCATGATAGTAATAGGTTACGAATTAGTTAGTTATCTACTGCATTATCCTTCTGCGCGTTGCGTAACCTTCAAAGAACTCTTCGTATGCAAAAATAGAAATTAAACGGGAGATTTAGAAATAAATCTCCTGATTTTTTATCCTCACATATAAGTTTTTCCGTAAAAGCGGTTTTGTCCGTCGGCACACCATCGCCCAAAGAGATTTTGGACGAACGTATGCCGACTACCGCATAAGCGGAGAAAAGGGCTTTGCCTCACGCCTAAACAGAAGTTTAGACTGATGATGCAAGGCCCATTTCTTTTGCGCTTATGCCAGAGAGGTGCTTTTACGGATTTCTGACTGTTTTTCTTTTTCGCTGTCCATTTGAGCCGGAAGCGGAAAGCCGTGCAAGACCGCCCGCTCCATGAATGGAACAAGCCGTCACCCACGGCAGGCAAACCTGAAAGAATGATTTTATATGTCCGACCGGACACGTCCTGCCGGACATATAAAACCATACTTTCCACACGGTGGTTTGCCCGGTTCCACGCTTCCGGCTGTTTCCCTTTTTCTTTTGTGGACTTCTTTTTTACGGATTTCTCTTTTGAAGTTTTCCTGTCCAATCTGCCTCCACTTCCGTTTACCTCCATTTCCGCGCCTTTCAGTGAGCCGCATCAGGCAGTCATTTCCGTTCTGGGCGCAAAGGTAATTCCGGGATTGGACGGGAAAGCAAGGTCAAGCCTCCTGTTTTCTGCGGAAATCTCCAGCCCTGCGGGTAGTATTTCCGCGAAAAACCTTGCATTCCCTAATCCCTACCTTTTTAAGCACCCGAAACGAAAACGACCGATGCGACAGAAAGACGCATTAAAAAAAATGTCGGATAAACGAGAGGCAGATAAGATAGTTTGAAACTCAACTTCCTCAGCTCTTGAATCCGCATTAAAAACAAAAAATCAAAAACAAAACGGATATGGAAACAACAATGGCAACAAAATTCGTGGCTTGGGAAGTGCCGACATTGGAAACACTGAAAGGCAGTAAGGCTTACATCCTTCGTGAGAAACTGAACAACGGAGGACAGATGAACCGAGAGGAAAAGGATTGGCTCACCGAAAACGTGAACAGTAACACCTATTTCAAGAGCGCAGTCCCCTTGCAAGGCTGGAGGTTTGACTTCTCCGATGTTCTCCGCACGTTCCTCGTATGCCAATACGGACGTTGGACGGAATACAAGGCAACGGACAAGACCGGACTTCGCAGATACCTATACGGCAGGATAGACAACATTGTGGAACTTGAAAAATGATACGGCTATGACGGCAACGGCAAATTTCAGACAAGTAGCGCAATACATAGGACTTGCGATATGCGGTTTAATCGTGCGCACCGCCTTCGGGATATTGGACATCCTTTGGGGCATCATCACGGAGATAATAAACGGAGTGTTCCGAGTGGCGATAGGCGTAATCGTGGCTATCCTTTCCACAATCGCCTTCTTCGGCTTCATCCTTTGGTTATTCACCCTTTAACCCCTACCGAAATGGCAAAGAGAAGCAGCAAGACGGCAGCACAGCAGTGCAGATACTACGAGGTGGACAACATCTTCGTGTACATGGTGGAAACGTATATCAACGGAAACATATCCGTGTTCCGTGACCTCTACCACGAACTGAACAAGGACGCACGGAGGGATTTTACAGACTTCCTTTTGAGCGAGGTTGAGCCGACCTATTGGAGAGAGATACTGAAACAGACAATCTAAAATGACAGCGATATGAAAACGACAGACCATTTCAAGAGAACGATACAGATGTATTTGGAACAGCGGGCAGCGGAAGATGCGCTCTTTGCCAAGAACTACCGCAACCCAGCCAAGAACATAGACGATTGCGTGACCTACATTCTGAACTATGTGCAGAAAAGTGGTTGCAACGGCTTCACGGACGGAGAGATATACGGACAAGCCGTCCACTACTATGACGAGAACGAGATAGAGGTGGGCGAACCTATCCAATGCAAGGTAGCCGTGAACCATGTGGTGGAACTCACAGCGGAGGAAAAGGCGGAAGCACGGCAGAACGCTATCCGACAATACCAAGACGAGGAACTCCGCAAGTTGCAGAACCGCAACAAGCCGACAGCGAAGAAAGAAACCAAAGTTGAACCATCACTATTTGACTTCTGATTATGAAACCGAAAACACGCATACAGCAGGAAGTCGCACGTTTGAGCAAGCGACTACCGAGATTGACCGAAGAACAAAGGGCATACGCTTTCCGCCACTGCTTCAAGCATTACGCAGTCAAAAGGGCAGACGGCACGAACATCTGCACCGAATGCGGACATTCGTGGAAAAGCGACCACGACCTTGCGGATACCGTTTGCGGATGCACCTGCTCCCATTGCGGTATGGAGTTGGAAGCATTGCGCACCCGAAAGAGTGTTTTCAGCGATATGGAGTATTTCTCCATCGTCACCACCTGCAAGCGATACCAAGTGATACGCTTCTTTTCCGTCAAGTCACGATACAAGGCAGGGCAGCCAGCCGAGTATTCCATCTTTGAAGTGGTGCAGAGGTGGATTGCCCCCGACGGCAAGACAACGACCGTTGCCCGATTGCGTGGCATGTCCTTGTTCTACTACGACCTATGGAATGAATACAGCGACATGGAAGTACGCAAGAACGGAGAATTTCGGGCATACGACATAAATCCGGTATGCACCTACCCCCGACAGCGTTTCATACCCGAAGTGAAACGCAACGGCTTCAAGGGTGATTATCACAACATCCTGCCTTACGACCTTTTCAAAGCCATACTTTCCGACTGCCGAGCCGAAACGCTGTTGAAGGCAGGGCAATATCCCATGTTGCGTTACTATATATACCACTCTTTCAATATCGTAGAGTATTGGGCATCCGTGAAGATATGTATCCGAAATGGCTACACCATTGCTAACGGCTCTATGTGGCGTGACACCATAGACCTCCTGCGTCATTTCGGCAAGGACACGAACAGCCCGAAGTACGTTTGCCCTGCCGACCTCAAAGCCGAACACGACAAGTTGGTGGCGAAGCGTAACCGACAAAGGGAACGTGAGCGGACGGAACAGCAACGGCAAAAGGCGATTGAGGACGAGAAGAACTATCTAAAAGCCAAAGGTATCTTCTTCGGACTTGTGTTCTCCGACAACCTTATCCGTATCAAGGTCATAGAGAGCGTGGAGGAAATGATAGAGGAAGGACGTATGATGCACCATTGCGTGGGTGGCTACCACAATCGGGAAAATTCTCTTATCCTTTCAGCGACCATTGACGGCAGACGCATAGAAACGATAGAGGTATCACTGAAAACTTTGGAGGTGGTGCAGTGTCGTGGCTTATGCAACGAGAACACCGAATACCACGACCGCATTGTAAACCTTGTGAACAGCAACGTGAACCTTATCCGCCAACGGATGGAAGCGGCATAGTATAAACCTATAATACCCAATAGTATGGAAGTAAGAATTGAAAGCATGATTTGTCTGTGGGACGATAAAATCCCCGTGATGTTCCTTGAATTTGTGAACCTCCTCACTCTGGCAACGAGTGAGGAGCAGTTAAGACGAAGCGTCAAGGACTTTGCCGAGAAGCACGAACTTGACAGGTTCTTCCTTTACGGCTTCGGCTCACACCATTTCTACCTGCACCAACGCTACACGAGCGACCCCGAAATGGTGATGCGCAACCGAGTTTTGTCAGTACATTTTTAACAACTCTAAAATCAACGATTATGGCAACACGAATGACTATCAACGGAGTAAGCACCTGCACGGAAGCAGGTACGGAGAAATACGAAAAATTCCAAATGGGTGTCGGCAGACGCAAGCGGACACTTGTGCAGTACGACTACCGCCACCCCGCAGACGGAGAATTGTTCTCTTGTGTCAAACCTACGTTGGACGAGTGCCGAACCGCACGTGACAAGTGGCTGACCACGAAAAAGGGAAAGGAGGGAAACTTATGAACGCAGCAGGTTATCAAACGCTGATAGTGAAATTCAGCAAGCCTATCAAGGTGTTGGACGAAATGTTTGACGATGCTGAAGCATGGGGAGTAACAACCCTTTGCGAGTGGATAAATGCTTATGTTATGTATAGGGAATAATTATGTAAAGTTTACATTAATCTTACATATTGCTAACAACCAACTATAAGAATATCAAATATTTCAGAAGAAACTATTCACATAACATCTTCGCATAATACTTTTGTCTTTATCCATTTTTAAATCATGATTTATTATGCGAATAGGAAAATTAGATTTACTAAGAGGGTGTTTCATAACAACTGTTAAGATAGTCCATCAAAAAAATGCCTCTGCTAAAGGAGAGGACATTTCTAAATTGTTTATTTGTTGACAATTATAAGAAAGAATTTAGAAATGTACACCTCTGATTTAACAGAAGCACAGAAAGCTTTCATAAAAGAAACAATTCCAATGGATAATTGGACGAGCAAATATGATTTTTTCCTTGTCTTTGATGCCATTCTATATGTGGACAAGACCGGCTGTCAATGGCGTAATCTACCTCATGACTTTCCGGCATGGCAGACCGTATATTACTATTTCCGTGCATGGAGTGCTATCGGCGAGTTCAAGAATCTGCTTGACAGCCTTGTCGCAGAAGTGCGATTTCAGGAAGGTCAGACACCGGAACCAAGTGTTGCGGTTGTAGACGCTCAAAGTGTGCGGGCTGCCTCATATCCCTCACCGAAAGGTTTTGACGGCAACAAGAAAGTCAAGGGAATAAAACGGCAGATTGCAGTTGACGAGAATGGGCATCTGCTTGATGTAAAGACAACTACCGCTAACATACATGACTCCAAAGGCGGTTTGATGCTTCTGGCTTTACTTGCCGCCTCGCACCCGGTCATCAAGAAGATTCTTGCAGACAGAGGCTATCGCGGAGATTTGATTGAACTTGTGAGAAATACCTTTGGCATGAACGTGGAAATCACTTTGTCTGGTTCTTCTGACGGGAAGTTTATCCCGGCAAAGGGCAGATGGGTTGCGGAGCGCTCTATCTCATGGCTTGACAACTTCCGACGTTTATGCAGAAATTATGAGGATACATTGGAGGTCGCACGACAGATGGTCATCATAGCAGGTGTGGCAATGCTCTTGAACAGGCTTACAGCAAATTAACAATCGTTATGAAACACCCTCTAAGAGAGCGTGTTATGTCTTTCTTGCAATCAAGAGGTTACAAACAAGGAAGTTTCAAAATGTACAATCGTACTTATAATGAATTGGCGCACTTCATGGAACAGAAGAAAATAGCGGAATATGATAATTCCGTAGGGTATCAGTTTCTTCAATATAGGTTCTTGAATAGGGATTACCAGACCCTAACAGTACGGGAAAAACTGCGTTACCGGCATATTGACGCTTTAAACCAGTTGTTGGAATCGAATGAGGTAAGAGCACGGACACTCAAAAAGCCGTATGAGTTCGGTGGGGAAAAAGGTTATCCCTTTCGTCTTTTCCTGAAAGATTTACAATCTACCGGAAGGCAGTCCGCTTCTATCCGTAGAAGTGAAATCAGATTATATGATTTGTATAAGTATTGGGTATCTGCCGATTTGGATGCCGCAACATTCGGGTTGCAAGAAGGAATCTTATATATACAAAAACTTGATAAGGAACTGACTACAGGTGGACGGGAAGAAGCTATTACGAAAGTACGTGCATTTTTGTTTTATATGTGCGAGCGTGGGTTATTACCGGACAACAATCCGGAACGTTGGAAGGAACTTTTTAAACACAGATTTCTCAAAAGCCCCAAAATACCGTCCGTTTATACGCCCCAAGAAGTAGAGGCGATTATCAATGCCATTGACCGTACGACATCAAGAGGGAAAAGGGATTATGCCATTATATTATTGGGAGCCCGATACGGTTTGCGCAATTCTGACATTAGAGGGCTGCGTTTCTGCAATTTGGATTGGGAGAATAACAGGTTATGTTTTGCACAGCAAAAAACGGGCAAGAGGGTTACATTGCCACTTTCGGAAGAAGTTGGCATGGCAATAATAGATTACATACAACATAGCCGTCCTAAGGTGGATTTACCTTATGTGTTCTTGTCATTTAAGACTCCCTATAACCCACTGGCTAAAAATGCTGTAGCAAATACCATAACAGAATGGATGCACAATGCCGGAGTTGATTTTGCAACAAGACGACATGGGAGCCATATCCTGCGCCATAGCCTTGCCACAAGCTTATTGAGTAACGAAGTGACATTACCTGTCATATCTGAAACATTGGGACACAGCAATTCCCAAGTTACAACGGCATATCTTCGTGTATCTGTTGACCTTTTGCGACAATGCGCATTGGATGTACCTTTTATTCCGACAACAATTTATGATAATCTATATGGAGAAAGCAAATAACTATGGCATATATTCCGAATTAATCCAGCAATATGCTGATTATAAGCGTTCAAAAGGATATAAGATGGTTGATATTGAAAGGAGACTACACCGTTTTGACATGCTCACTATTGAACGCAACGAAACAGAAATAGGCATTTCAAGAGATTTATTCAACGCTTGGAAAAACCTGAATCCGTTGGAATCAGAAAGAAATCGTGAAACACGCATGTTATACCTTCGTGGTTTTTCAAGTTATCTTAGACTTTTGGGATATGATTCCTATGTCCCGAAATTGCGTAAAACCAAGCGTTCGTTCATCCCTCATATATACACCAAAAGAGAGATGGCTGCAATTTTTAAGGAGTGTGACAAAATGGGAAGCACACAATGCGTTTACAATTCGATAAGAGGTGTAATTCCTTTAATTATCAGGATGCTATACGGAACGGGAATACGTATCGGAGAAGCGTTAAAACTTTGCCATAAGGACGTTAATCTCGCTTTGGGTACACTAACCCTGCATGAGTGTAAGAACGGACAAGACCGAATCGTGCCAATGTCTTTGTCTTTGACTGCAATTTGTAAGGACTATGTTGTTTATAAAGAACACTGTAATATGTCTGTTGAACCGGATGCGCCCTTCTTTTCTTCTGCTGACGGAAAGCGATGCAGAGGAACATCTATAAACAGATTGTTCAAGGCGGTGTTGCAACGGGCAGGAATATTTGCAGGGGCAAAGGGCAAAACGCCCAGACTTCATGACTTGCGCCATACTTTTTGCGTGGAATCTCTTGTTAAAATGTCAGAATCAGGAAAAGACCTATACAACTCATTGCCACTCCTTATGACTTATGTCGGACATAAATCTTTATACTCAACAAACCAGTATGTACGGATGACGCAGCAAATGTATCCTCAATTAATTGCAAAAGTTGATGATACCTATCGTTGTGTATTCCCTGATATTAATATTGAAACAGAAGAATAATTATGAAACCTACTGATTTTTCTAAATATCTGACCGATTTTTTTGGCACATATCTGCCAATAGAATGTGGCGTTTCCCAAAATACGATATTGACTTACAGTTACACATTCTCCCTGTTGATTGAGTTCCTGAAAGAGCAAGAATTTATAAATCCACAGCGTGTTACCCTTGCGGATATAACCAAAGAACGGATTATAAATTTCTTGCAATGGCTTGAAGAAGACAGGCATTGCTCTGTTTCCACGCGAAATGCACGTCTTGCAGCCATTCGGTCTTTTTATAGTTACCTGCAATATCGAGATGTAAAAGGAATGTTCCGTTATCATGAAATAATGTCAATAAGGAAAAAGAAAACTGCTGCTCCTGAAATGGCTTATCTTACGATAGATGGTATAAAGTTGATTTTAAGTCAACCTGATTTGAAAACACGATATGGTCGTCGGGATTTCGTTCTTCTTTCACTACTCTATGACAGTGGGGCAAGAGTTCAGGAACTAATTGACCTTACGCCACCTAATATAGAATTTAATGATACGGCGACTGTCAAATTATGCGGAAAGGGTAATAAGGCACGGATTGTACCTTTATCAAAACAACAAGCATCCAATCTCAAAAAATATATGTATGATGAGGGATTGATGAAAGAGGACAGGCATTGTGTTCCTATTTTTTGTAATTTCCACGGAGAGAAACTTTCCCGTGTTGCCGTCCTGAATATTGTAAAGAAATATGCAGAGATAGCTCGAAAAAAGTCCCCTGATTTAATCCCTGAAAATTTGGGATGCCATTCTTTCCGGCATTCCAAAGCCATGCACTTATTGGAGGCGGATATAAATTTGGTTTATATAAGGGATTTTTTAGGGCATGTTTCAACAACTACAACAGAAATATATGCTCGTGCAAGTGAAAAGAAGAAGCTGGAGGCATTGTCACGTGTAAATCCGGGAATAATAAAAGAGGGTAAAACGACATGGCAAAAAGACAAATCCTTGTTGGGTTATCTAAAGGATTTACGGACTAAGTATTAAAACTTATGTGAAGTTTGTTTGGGATATTATGTTATTTAACAGATGAAAATCAGTAACTTAATAAAAATAAACCAAACAAACTTTACATAATTATTCCCTATACATAACGTAGCTTATGCAAAGATTTACATAAGCTATGAGAGTTCACGTTTCACCGCCATTGACAGCCATACGGCTGTAATCACAAGCGAGTACAACATGGAGTGTCTGAAGGCGTGGCTGGAAAGACACACCCCCATAACCGAGAAAGCAGAATTTTAAGCGCGTTGGCGGTGTACGCACCGCCAACATATAAACCCTAAAAGACAGCGTATATGATAGCAAAGATAATTTTGGAGCAGATAGGCGGCAGACGCTTTGCCGCCATGACTGGAAGCAAGGACTTCATAGACATGGGCAACGGCTTGCGCATGAGCCTTGCGAGGAACAAGACAAGTGCCAACCGCCTTGACATCATCTATGACGGAGGGGCAGACCTCTACAATATGCGTTTCTACCGCAAGACGTTCAGCAAAAAGACATTCGAGTGCAAGACGAAGGACATCGAAACGCACGAAGGGATATATTGCGATATGCTGGAAGAAATGTTCACGATGGTAACGGGGCTTTACACCCGATTTTGAGGGGTGGGCGGCAAAAGCCGCCCTACTTTCTTTCGGTGAGCATGATGGCGGACAAAGAAAGTAGCAAAGAAACCTTGTCCAATCTGCGATAAAATTCTTATTTGAATATGTAAAATTAGCCAGAAAAGGCTAATTTTGCATAGTTATTTTTTTTGTATATCAATATGAATATAGAAGATTTACAACTAATTGTAGATACAATATATCAGCACAATCCATCTGCATATAAACGAGGAGGAGATGTTGAGTTGCTGAATTTTCATATAAAAGCGATGCAACATCTTGCATCTAACATTTGAAAAGGGACCCAGGTAGAGCAATTGAAAAGGAACCCACCCCATGGGTAAGTTCAACCGGATATCGTTGATTAGAAAGAACGACATCAACGATTCCACAAAATGCTACACATGGAGGAAAAAACATCCATTATTCTGTCTCATCGCCGCGAGGGGATGAGCATCCGCGAGATAGCGCGCCGCAACGGCATGAGCCGCAAGACCGTGCGCAAGTATCTGCGCGAGTTCGAGAGAGAGGCCGGCCCGTCACCGACAGAGCGGGAGGTTGACGATTATCTGCTGACCAGGCCGAAGTATGACAGCAGCGGACGCGTCAGGCGTGTTGTGACCGATGATGTCCGCCGTCGCATCGATGGTTTTATCGCCCGCAACCGGGAGAACGTCGCTGCCGGATTGCACAAGCAGCAGATGCGCAAGCTCGATATGTGGCGACGTCTTCAGGACGATGGCGTGCGTATCGCCTATTCCACAGTATGTCAGTATGTCCGTGCGCTGGAGGCAGCGCCGAAGTCGCAAGAAAAGCCTGCAAAGGCATATATCCGTCAGGACTATGAGCCTGGATTCCGTTGCGAGTTCGACTGGGGCGTGCTTACCCTGTGGATCGGTGGAGTCAGGACTCGCCTTCACATGGCGGTATTCACCCTCGACCACAGCAATATGCGCAAGGCATATCTGTTTTCGCGCGAAGATACCCTGGCTCTTATGGAAGCCCACCGCAACTGCTTCCGGGAGTTGGGGGGCACCCCGCGCGTGATGGCCTATGACAACATGCGTACCGCCGTAAAGAAGTTCCTCGGGCGCGACCGCGAGCACACGGATGCGCTGCTGCGCATGGAGGTACACTACTGTTTCACACCCCATTTCTGCAACCCTCGCTCGGGATGGGAAAAAGGCAAGGTGGAACGTTCGGTGGAATATATCCGGCGTCGTGCATTCTCGTTCGAGGTCCGGTTTGACTCCCTGGATGCCGCGCAGACGCATCTGGCGGCAGTCTGCGACAGGCTCAACACAGAGGCGTCCAACATGTCGGCGGAAGAAAAACGCCTGCGCATACAGGCCGATCTGGCGGCGCTACGTCCGTTGGACCACGGTGACATCGGCTGCTTCGAGCAGCGGCTGTACCGCGTCGGAAAGTATTCAACGATAACCGTTGACGGAGTGCACTACTCTGTGCCCGACCGTCTGGTGGGCTCGCAGGTGGCGGTAAAGCTGTATTCCGAGCGCATCGTGGTGCTTTACGGACGCGACAAGGTGGCCAATCATGCCCGAAGCCGACGCTCCGGCGACTGGGTCATCGACCTGATGCATTATCTGGGTACATTCCTGCGCAAACCGGCCGCTCTGGGGCGGTCTGTGGCTCTGCAACAGGTACATCCGTCGGTGGCGGCGCTTTACCGCGAACACTTCCGCGAGTCTCCGCGAAGCTTCATAGAACTGCTTGTGTTCACCCGCGACAACAATCTGGCATACACTGACATCGTCCGTGCCGCCACAAGTCTTTCGTCCCGCGGGCTCCAGCGCCTCTCATCTGAACAGATACAGGCTCAGATGATCTCGGCGGAAGGACATATGCAGTCAACCGCCGATATCGCGGCAACGAACGTTCCCGACCCGCAACAGGCTGAAATAGAAAGTTCGGCAAGCCATACCCTTGACATGCTTTCATCATTTATGGAATATACCCGCGCATCGCAGGCAGACTGAATACCCCCCCAAAAAACAACCAATACACTGAATGACAATGACAGACATACATGAAACAGACCGTGACGGACTTCGGGAGCTCATTCGCTCATGCGCTTTCGACCTTAAACTCCCGCTTGTGCGGCGCGACATCGACCTGCTTATACAGCAGAGCGCCGACGAACAATGGAACCTATGGCGGTTTACAGCCGAACTGCTCCGGCGCGAAAAAGAGAACCGCTCTGAAAACCAGCGCCGTCACCGCATCAAAAACGCAGGGTTCCCGCAACTTCGCTATCTTAACGAAATCGACACCGACGCTCTGCCCGCCGATGCCCGGAAAGCGCTCCCGACACTCGAGACACTCGACTTCATCAAAAACGGACGCAACCTCATTCTATACGGCAATCCCGGAACAGGCAAGACTCATCTGGCGACAGCTCTCGGTATCGCCGCATGTAATGCCGGACACTCGGTGCTGTTCACATCCGTGCCAAGACTGCTCACGCAGATACGCGAGTGCCGCAACGCTTTGACACTCCGGTCGCTGGAAAACAAGTTCGAGAGATACGACATGGTCATCTGTGATGAGTTCGGATACGTCTCCTGCGACAAGGCCGGCGCAGAGATGCTCTTTAACCATCTCTCCCTCCGCACCGACAAGAAGACGACCGTCGTCACAACCAATCTCGCCTTCAACCGCTGGAACGAGATTATTGACGACAAAGTACTGGTCACCGCAATGGTAGACCGCCTGACCCACAAGGCTATACTGCTTAACATGACAGGCAAATCATACCGCATGAAAGAAACTCAGGAAATGATGACTCAACAAATATAATTATCTTTGCATCCCCATCCCGGGTGGTCCCCTTTTCAAATGCTATCCGGGTCCCTTTTCAAATGTTAGATACAGTCAATGCGGTGAAGGCGGAACTTTCCATCGTTATTACTTTCATATTCAGTTCTTTCTTTTGGTTTCTGTGGCAAAATTCGGCAATAAACCAAAGGGGCTTTAACAGCTCACTACGTGTCTCACGTAAGATTTTTATGGGAAATGGCTCCGTAACCCGGACAGGCGGCGCAACAAGCTGCCTTTTAGCGGGAAACGATATGTGTTCACGGGGCTGGCGTTACCTTTGCGGCAAACTCTGAAATGTTTTGCTTATGGAAATAGTATCTATCGAGAAAAAGACCTTCGAGATGATGGTGGCGTCCTTCAACGCCCTCTCGGAGAAGGTTGCCGCCTTGAGACGCAGGAGCGACGGAGGGCGGCTGGAAAGGTGGCTCACGGGCGAGGAGGTCTGCGGGCAGTTGAGGATCAGCCCGCGCACGTTGCAGACGTTGCGCGACAGGCGGCTTATCGGCTACTCGCAGATTAACCGCAGGTTCTATTACAAGCCGGAGGAGGTTAAAAGGCTCATTCCGCTTATCGGCACGCTCTATCCCGGCGCAAGATGATTTGATTTTTATTATTCACAACCCACTGAATCCGAAGTTATGATGAACGAGAACAATGAAGTGTTTACGATGGAGGACGAGCCGCTTGCCACCGTGGTGCAGAATATGCGCAAAGGCTCCAAATGGCTCTCCGCCTTTCTGGAAAGTTACCGCCCGCCGCTGGACGGGGAGCGTTACCTGACGGACAGGGAGGTGGCGGAACTGCTCCGTGTCAGCCGCCGCACCTTGCAGGAGTACCGAAACAACAGGGTGCTGCCCTTTATCCTTTTAGGCGGGAAGGTGCTTTACCCCGAATCGGGGCTGCGGGAACTGTTGGAAGCGAATTACCGCAAGCCGCTGGAATAAAAGAAGCCTGAAAACGAAAAAAAGGAAACGGACAACTCAAATTGGGCTGTCCGTTTCCTTTTTGTTGGCACGTATGCGTGTTCAGCAGTATCCGGCTTTTCCGTTCTGTATGAACATCACGTATGCCTGCCGCTTCTCCTTCGAGAGTGCCTTGCCCACCAGCCACGTGCGGAACACGTGTGTGCAGTAAGTGTTCAGCCGGAAGGCGACGGGAATGATGATTTCAAGCGAGTAAACATCCGCGTACAGCCCGTTTTCAAGTTGTATGTAGCGGCACACCTCGTAGTCGTTCAGCACGTCCGTCTTTAGAACGGCCCTGATGGCGGCGTTCACTGCCGGGACGCCCGTGTGGAACAGCCCGGCGATTTCTCCGGCGGTCATCCATACCTCGTTACCGGTTACGCAGACCGCCTTGTCCTCTATGATGATTATGTCACGTTTCATGGCTTTTCTTTTTTAGATGGTGCAACCTGCAAATTCCTCAATCGTGTTCAATCTCGCGGCAAGGTTCTCCATGTCTTGGTTGAGCTTCTCTTTGGTTATTTTCGCGTATATCTGCGTTGTTTATTTGTTTTAAGCATAATTAATTGAGATATAGGATATTACGCAAAACAACTTGTACTAATAATGTACGAAATGGGGAATTTAAGTACATTCAAAAGCAATCAATTAAGTTTAATTTGCAGGCGTTAGTTATTTTTAGTTCTATTCTTTTGCCTCGGTTTTCTTCTTTCTGCGGTCGGTATAGAGATAGATATATGGGCTGGTGAAAAGAAAAATTGAAGGGGACATTTCTCTTTTGTCACGCATATCTATGTAGGTTTGGTTCGGTTTATATATTTATATATAGAACTAAACCAAACTTATTTTTTGCCCAGCCTATTGACTTGCAACGCAAAAAGTCGTAACTTTGCGTTTGATTGGGAGAAGTCCCATCACGACATTTTGAAAAAAAGAAGCGTTATGCTCATCTCGAAGTCGGGAACGTAGGAAATTCAAGACTTTTAAGAGAGTGTGCATAGTGGTTCTCACGCTAACGGCGTGGGCTGCTATTACCATTTCTCTTAAAAAGGTTCTTCCTACGACCTCCGACTTAGAACGTGGCATTGCAGTTCCACGCTTCGTGTTTCATTTAATCGCTCTTGTGGAACTTGGAGAGCTTAATAATGCTTATGAAGCAACTGTCTTTGATGTTGTTAATCCTGCTTTCGGTCGGGTTTACCAACTGTGAAAATGCCACATCTACTGAAAAGGAGCAGCCAAAGGATGAACAAACGATGTTCTTCCCATTCAAACTTTATCCAACTGATAATATGTGGACTTTTATCAAGTTGGATACTCGCAATGGCAAAATGTGGCAAGTTCAATTTAGCGTAAAAGGAGATGATTATCGCTTTGAAATACCACTGAATACTACCGCATTAGCAACTGATTCAACAAATGGCAGGTATGAACTCTATCCAACACAAAATATGTTCAATTTCGTACTCCTTGACAAAGTAGAAGGTGCGACATGGCAAGTTCAGTGGTCAACTGAACCTGAAAATCAGGCTATCATACCGATTAAGCAATCTACTTTCTAATCATAATTTTTCAATCCGATGAACAGAATCATATTTCTTATTGCCTTGATGCTTTGTTGCATTGCATCTATTGCACAATCTACTAACCAACATCTCACATTCAAAGGTGTTCCCATTGACGGCTCTCTAAGTGAGTATGTTTCCAAAATGAAATCCGCAGGATTCTCATATATTGGGACACAAGATGGTACGGCTATCCTGCAAGGTGATTTCGCAGGATTCAAAGGGTGTATTATTGGTGTTTCGACACTTAAAAATTCGGACATTGTTAATACCATTGGGGTTATTTTCCCTGAAAAAGATGATTGGTCATCTTTGGAGGAAAACTATCAGCACTTAAAAAAGATGCTGACGGAGAAATACGGCAAGCCCTCTGAATGTGTTGAAGAATTTCAGGGTTATGGATCACCAAATGATAATAGCGATAAACTACATCGCTTAAAAATGGATAGATGTACTTATGCGACAGTATTTGAAACGCCCAAAGGCGATATTCAACTTTCATTGGAACACCAAAGTGTAAGTTCATGCTTTGTCAAACTTCAATATTGGGACAAGATAAATACGGATGCTGTCAAAGCAAAAGCTATGGATGACCTATAATCCATTATGCCTATGACTGTAATGTTCGGTTTCATATCGGTATTAGCACTAATAATTGCCATATTCTTTGCCATCTATAAATGGCGTAAGAGTATGGCTTTATTGCGTACCGTGACTGAAACACATCGGGGTACATGGTCAGAGCGCAAATTAGTTCTCAAACTGCTTAAACACGATATCCCCGCGATAACAGTATATCACGATTTGTATGTGGAACGACATCGTGGACAATATTCGCAAATTGATGCGGTTGTAGTGACAAAGGTCGGAATAATTGTGTTCGAGGTTAAAGATTATAGCGGTTGGATTTTTGGCAAAGGGTATCAGAATTATTGGACACAAGTATTGGCGTATGGAAAAGAGAAACATAGATTTTACAATCCGATTCTTCAAAACAAAGGGCATATTGAGGCTCTTAAAAAGAAATTGGAAGGTATTGCTGAGGTGCCGTTTTATTCAGTAGTCATATTTTATGGGAGATGTACTTTGAGAAATATCAGCGATATCCCTTATGGAACTTATGTAGGGTATGCAGGAAGTGTCACATCAATCATAGATGAAATTATGGAAAATAATCCGCCAGCCAATTACAAAGACAAATGGGGTGTCATTAATACGTTAAGAGAGGCCGCCTCCAATGGAGAAAATTGGGAGATAGTGAATCGGCACATTCAAAATGTGCGTAATTATTTTAGATAGGCTTCGGTTTCCAAAGGTTGACCTTTGGCATATTGGGGATATTTTCAGCGTTGCTCCGCAATGCGGCTCGGAAAATTCCCTAATATGCTAAGGAATTTCCAGTCGGTGTAATTTCCATGACGGTGTTGTGGTTGTATTTCGCATTGGCTTTGATATTGATTTACGGAATGACTGAATGATTAAATGACTGAATGATTAGTTGGTTAGTCATTCAGTCATTTTGTCATCTAAATGATTAATCATTCAGTCATCAATTCATCGAATCATTTAATCATCTGGATGATTGGTCACTTTGTCATTCAGTCATTTCGTCATTGGTGTCAGGGGGCGTTATTGGGAGATGATGTTGTGGAGCGTTTGGGGATTACTGGTAATACCTAAACATAAACTCGCTCCACCCTAAAACGACCTCTTATGGCAATGAGAAAAACAAAGAGCGGTCACGGCAGTGACTGCGGTTTCGGCAGTGGCTTTTCGGAGAAAAAGGAATCCCGAAACATATCCTTACACTCCTTTTTTTCTCGTTGCCTTTCCTCATTGTAATGATCGCAGTCACTATAATGGCATCAATCGACCGTCGGGAGTTGATACTGCCTTTCGGGATACCCGGAAGGTATCTTGCCGACTCCGAATATTCAATTTTTTTCGTTGCCGTATCTTATTTTTCTCTCGTTGTCATCCACTTGCATTCTTTGCACTTTTGTACAATGGCACGGTCAACTTCATCAAGGAATAAGGCGTTGCGGTATATATGTCAGTTCAAGATTAAACCTTGGCATTTTTGGCACTTTGGCATTTTCAAAGTGTGCAAAAGTGCAAGGTGTGCAAGGTGGTAATTACTGAGATTTGTTGTCGGACTTCGCCACACTTTCTGCATTTCCTGCATTTTCAATTTAAGAAATGCGGATAATGCTGAAAATGCAGGCTGATTGCATTGTTTTTTCTTTTCGTTGCCCCATACGGTCTTGGTTCAGTTCTATATATACACCCCCGTACTGAACCAAACCAAAACTCATAGATGATGACCGCCGAAAAAAGGAAGAACCCTCCAAGGTCGGAGAGTTCCCAAAATGCCAAAGTGCCAAAAATGCCACGGTGTAAAAACTACGACATCCCATAGCTGATTGAGCCGAGGGAGTGGATTGCATCCTGCTTAAAGCTGTCAACAACGTGGAGATATTTCTCCGTCATCGTTATGCTTGAATGCCCCATGAGGTCGGCGACAGTCTTGATGTTAGCACCGTTGGAAAGGAGATTTACCGCAAACGAGTGTCGGCTACAATGCCATGAGATTTTTTTCCGTATCCCTGCCTCGGCAACCCATTTCTTCAATTGCTGGTTACAGCTCACATAAGGGCCGATTTTGAATATCGGTTCAGTCGAGTGGTCATTGGTCGTAGGCTCACCCACCAGAGCGAGCATATCATCGGTGAGCGGTGTTGTCACCCAGCTGCGGCTGCTTATGTTGCGGACTTTCTTTTGCTGGAATCGGAGTGTCTTTGTCATCGGGTCAACATTGGCATAGGTCAGCAACTTCACGTCACACCAGCGTATGCCGGTGAAAAGGCAGAAGATGAACGCACGTTGCATTTCGGTGTTCTCCCCCTTGTACCGGGTAGCCATGAGCCTTTTTATCTCATCGGGGCTTAAAATCTCCTTTGAGAAAGAGTTCCTATCCCATTTGATGGTTATCCCCTTGCAGGGATGTTTCTTTATCAATCCCTCGTCAAATGCGGCTGTGACAACCTTTTTGAAACGACCGTACATCCCTTTGGGACCCTCGCCCGTGCCGTGCTTTTTGAGATAGTCGGTAAAAGCCGTAACCATATCGGGAGTAAGCTGCTCCATTCGGAGAACGGTGTCGTAAAGGCTGTACCTCGGCGATTCATGTAGAAAGTTGATGAACTTGGTGTATGACTGTCGGATTGAGCATTTCATCATCCGTGAGAGGTTGGGGTTCTCGTTGAAGAAGTCACGGTAATATTGCAGGAAATCACGCTGACGCTCCTTTTTGAGCCGATAGCCCTCCCTGTCCTCCAAAAACTCCTGCTCACGCTCAAATCGTATCTTCTCGGCGAGGGCGAGTGTGTTCTTGTTCTGCAACCGCTCCTGCGTGTTGCGAGGGTGCAGCCAAATGTAGAGATTGAGGTTCTCACGCTTGCGGATATGCTTCACTTGGTATTTCGGCTTACCTGTCATAGCCCCCGAAGTGTAGAACACTTGGTTTCCCTCATCGTCAAGCACGGGAGTTTCGGAGCGACCGAGGTAGAATTCCAGATAGAGGCTCGCACGACCGTCTTTGAGTTCGGACTGTTGTAGTTTGGGATTTTGTTCAGGGCTGGCGCATGAGATTTAACTATCCTTAAAGACTTTGTACAGATATTCAGTGCTCCACATACATTTTTTGCGTCTTCGTTTAAGGCTGAGTTTATCGTTCTGCTTTTTAAGCATTTCCAATGCATACTTGCGCATCGCTGAAAAATTGACAGCGCCATTCTTGGCGCGTACGCGGCACATATCTTCCCGAAACGTCACGTCGAGATGCCAGTGCAGTTTGTTCTCGATACCCCAGTGCGCACGAATACGCATCGCATAGTAAGAAGCCTCATCTTTCTCCACGCTGCTGAGATAGTAGATTGTTTCACGCGAGCGGGCACCGTTCTCAGTACGCTCACGCTCCATCTTTATGATACGTTTAAGACCGGGCCACTTCTCGTACATTCCCTCCTGTTCCAAAAGTGTCGTATCCATAATTGAACAGGTTCTCTTCTCAACTCTTCCGTGCCCCTTTTCCTCGGTTGTGTATACCGATAATGGAGTAGTCCTACTAAAGATACTTTCCGTCAAGCTCTTGAGTATCGGCTGATTGTCTTTAAGCGCCATCAGATAGTCGCCGCCCTGGAGCATGATCTGTTCTGCGATATTACGGTGGGTCCCCATTGCGTCGACTGAAACCAATGCCCCTGTAAGCCATAAAGAGGACAATACGGACGGCAGAACCGTAAGTTCGTTGGTCTTGCCATCCACCGGCTTTTCGGCAACGCAGATTTCTGTTTCAGATACCCACGCATTGAGGATATACAGTCCGTGGCATCCGGGACTCCTGGGATTTTCACCCCGCAGTTTCTTACCGTCAATGATGACCTGATTGCCGCACAGGGATTCGATTATGTGGCCTCGGCAGCAATCAAGACTTGCCCGGAGCTGAGCGGGATTGACAGACTCTACAACACGAAGTATCGTGTCACCACACGGGACGCCGTTGCTAAGCTTCAGCAATCCGGCGGCCTTGAATTCTTCCTCTCGGTCTGTAACCATATCCGATATGTCGTCACAGTCCTCACAATCACACAACACGCCGATGAGTGCCATTCGGAGCACATCCTCGAGCTCATGTTTAACCTTGCCCAAGTCACGCGGGTCTTTTACTTTGCTGAAAATTTCTATTTGCATACCTCTAATATATCCATTTTCAGCAATATATGCAATATCTGAAAGTTTATTTCACATAATCAGGTGAATTTTTGACTGAATTTGAGTTAAATCTCATGCGCCAGCCCTGGATTTTGTTTGTTCTTGCTTTCTATTTTAGCCATAAATGATTATCTTTGTGGAGCGCAAAGGTAATTAGAAGGTTTGAAACGTAAAAACGACCCTCAACATCTATTAACAAACGAAATGTACAAAAGATGTACTGAATGAGAAAATAGAGGCAGAATCAGCAAAAAAGAGGAAACTCAATCAAAGGTTAATTTACTGATTATCATTTATATTAATTCATTTTTATTCAATTGCATTTAACGTATAAAAGACCTGCGTTGTCTTTATGCTCTTGTGCCCCAACATGGAACTTACCGTTTCAATGGGCACGCCGTTGGATAGGAACACCGTCGTGGCTGCCGTGTGGCGGCTCTGATGCCACGTGATATGCTTGGTGATGCCGCAACGCTTGGCGACGGCACGGATTCCGTACAGGCAGGTCATGTAGTGTGGCACGGGGAATATCCTCCCGTCCCCGCACAGACCCCGGTATTTGTCGATGATGCGCTTGGCTATGTCAAGCAGCCGGATATTGGAAACGACACCTGTTTTCTGGCGGTTGATGTTTATCCACTCGTGTTCGTCGAAATAGGTGCGGATATTCTCTTCCGTCAGGTTGCGCATGTCGGCGAACGACAGGCCCGTGAAGGCGCAGAACAGGTATAAATCACGGTATAGCTCCTGCTTGGCGTTCTTCAGTTTGCCCTCCATCAGCAGCCGGATTTCCTCTTTCGTCAGGAAGCTGCGGGTCGTTTCTTCCTTCTTGATTTCATACTCCCTGAACGGGTCGCGCGTGAGCCACTCGTTGTTGATGGCGATGAACACCATCGTCCGGAGCGGGCAGACATACAGCCACACGGTGTTGGTGCAGCAGTGTTTGTCAGTGCGCAGGAACATTTCAAAATCGGAAATGAAAGCGGGCGTAAGCTCTTTCAGGGCGATGTCCTTCACGCGGTAGCGGATGGTGAGGAACTCTTGCAGGTGCTTGTAAACGGTCTTGTACTTCAAGAGCGTGCCTTTGGCTTTCATACCGGCCTCCACCTGTTTCCCGTAGTCCTCGTTGTGCTGCCGGAACACCTGCATCAGCGTGTGGTAGCGGTGTTCCAGTCCGAGAAAGGCGTTCTTGACCTTTTCCGCTGTGACGAAGTTGTCACGCTCCATGATTTCCTGATAATGTTTGTTGATGCGCACACGCATCTTATCGAGCATGCGGTTCGTTTCGAGTGCCGCCGTGCTTCTGCCCGTGACACGTCCCCCTTTGGTGTCCCACAGCTTGGGATCGACGGTCAGTTTGCAACTGAACTGCGTCTGGCTGCCGTCCACCGTTATGCGTCCCATGACGGGCACTGTCCCGTCCTTTTTCACTACCTGACGCTTGAGGTAGTAGATTACTGAAAATGTACTCTTCATCGTCCTTAATTTTTTGGATTCAAAATTAGTTTGTGAAGAGCCTGTTGTCGGTACGCAAAACACGGAGGAACGGCGCAATCTTTTTCCGTAACCGGATTTGTTGCGTGGGTTGTCAATAACTCACTAATCCTTAACGTCTTGTTTCGCTGTCCGTGTCCGTTTGCCGCCCTTTCAGGCATGGTTACGGACAAGTAACGTAGCGGCGTCCTGATTTGGCTTCAGCGGTGATTGCGATGGCTTCACGAATAATCGGATGCACGACTGAAACCCCTGTAACTCAATTCTATCACTATATCTTTCCGCATTTCACTTTTTTGTAGTAACTTTGCATTTAAATTAAGAATCAACATAACGCAGCACAACGAAAATGATACTTGACCTCGTGCCACTCGCGATATTTGACGCGAGCCAGTTTTTCAGCTGGTTTGTAGAGAATGCAAACTATTGGTTTGTATTCATCTTCATGATTATTGAAAGTTCATTCATACCGTTTCCGTCCGAACTGGTAGTTCCTCCGGCCGCTTACCTTGCCATGCAAGAAGGCTCGTCAATGAATATATATATAGTGACCCTGGTCGCCACAGCAGGAGCAATAGTAGGAGCGATAATAAACTATTATCTTGCATTATGGGTAGGCCGCCCCATAGTATATGCATTCGCAAACAGCCGTGCCGGGCATGCATTGCTCATAGACTCTGCAAAGGTTGAAAAAGCTGAAGCCTATTTCGACAAGCACGGAGCGATATCTACCTTCATAGGGCGTCTTATCCCGGCTGTGCGCCAGCTTATCTCAATTCCGGCAGGACTTGCCAGAATGAATCTCGGAAAATTCATCATATTTACAGGACTTGGAGCCTTGGTATGGAATGCCGTTCTTGCCGGCCTCGGATACTTCCTGTCACGTTTTGTGTCATTGAATCAACTGTACACAACAATAGAGGAGTATAATGTATATCTTTCCTATATAGGATATGCGATAGGTATACTCTGCATCTGCTTCATCGCATACAATCTTTTGCGCCCTCATCCAGAGAAAAAAGCCTGACCGGGATTCATATTCCCGTTTTTTTACTAACTTTGACATCTGTTTCCGGGACCCTCCCCTTACGAATTGCCATAAGCCATATTCACAAACCTCAAAAGAAATAAAAAATGAGAGTCGCACCCTCTCTGCTGGCAGCGGACTTCTGCAATCTACGTTCACAGCTCGATATGCTCAACTCAAGCGAGGCATTTTGCTTGCATGTCGATGTGATGGACGGTAATTTTGTACCTAATATCTCCATCGGATTTCCGGTAATAAAGGCTATCGGAAAGATGTCGGAAAAGCCTCTTGATGTCCACATGATGGTTAATGAGCCGGGACGATATATCTCTGAAGTAAGAGACTGCGGAACACGACTGATGAATGTGCATTATGAAGCGTGCACTCATCTCAACCGCACCCTTACACAGATTCGCGATTCCGGCATGCTTGCCGGCGTGACAATCAATCCGGCCACCCCTGTGGCAATGCTCGAAGAGGTAATTGACATTGTCGACCTTGTACTCATCATGTCGGTCAATCCGGGTTTCGGCGGACAACCATTTATAAAGAATTCCATCAGCAAGGTAACACGTCTGCGCGAAATGCTCGCCCGCCACAATTCATCAGCCCTGATAGAAGTCGACGGAGGAATAAACCTACACACCGGCACAGAACTTGCTAAAGCGGGAGCGGACATACTTGTTGCCGGCAGTTATATATTCAATTCGTCCGACCCCCACAATGCCATCCACTCACTAAGCATGCTCTAAAATCGGCCTTAACCGGCACCCATCTATATAGTGATTTTGATACCGATCCTACTGTCATGAGGCCATATCCCACATCTCACGGCATCAATAGTCCATTCAGACACTATGGCCCCAACACTACGTGATTAAAAACGGTGACAGCTCCAATTTAACTTAACGACTCTTAATATCGTGGCATATATTGCAATATATACCACGATTTTCGTATCTTTGTACATATATATGCTGCAAATATCTCGCAGCCTGTTTACGAATACACCGATGCAACACAACAATATAGTTTCAGACCATTTCGGTTTCGACCCCGGAATGCTTGACAACGACACAGCCACAATACCGTCAGGTACACGGGAATCCGAAACAACGTCAGAGCCTGTAGCCGAAAAAAAAGCAACGGCGACTGCCAAGACCCGGAAAAAAACTGCGGCTCCGGGGCGTATAGTCCGCTTTATCCGCGATCGCCGCACACGCATATTTACCGGCATATTACTAATATGCTGGGCTACTTTCACACTATTTTCATCCATATCCTACTTTACTTCCGGAGCTGAGGATCAAAGTCTCGTTACGGGCAATACCATAGCACAAATCGCCGAACGAGGCACCGTAAACAATTCGGGAGGTGCATTCGGAGCCGTACTCGCCCACAACGCCATATCAAACGGATTCGGAGTGGGAGCTCTTATACTCATAGCCTATTTCTATATCCTGGGCTGGTATCTGCTCCATAACTCCAGATTCTCATTCTGGGGACTTACATCAAAAAGCCTAATCGATGCAATCACTACATCAATCGTCGTAGGACTCGCCACATACCAGCTGAATTCATGGGTATATTGGGGTGGTATTCACGGTTATACGGTAAACTCATGGCTGCTTGCAAATGCTGGAGTAGCCGGGGCTATCCTTGTCAGTGCAGTGCTTCTGGCACTTGTCGCATGCATATATCTCAATGAACTGCGACTTGTATATGTAGCTTACCGCCGAAGGGTCAACGCCCATAAAGCACGCCTGAAAGAACAGCGAGAAAAACTTGAAGCCGAAAAGCGTCAGGTGGAAGAGACACTCTCAAAAAGCAATAAAGAGATTGACGGCGACATTAACGAAGATATTATCGAGCGTCCGTCGGCCCAACAGCAATCAGCCATAGTAGACTTTACCGAGAGTTTCATCGGCAACGACATCCCGGCTCCACAAGAATCAGAGCCGGCGATGGTGGCCGTGCCTTATGTCGAACCGAATGACAGCGACTTTGACAACAGTTCGGCAACGAAGACATATACTCCCGAGAATGACAGCATCGATGCGCCCAACGCATCCGACGTTATATCCAACGACATATACAATGACGACGCATACAATCTGAATGACGATACCATCGAAAATGAATCAACTGAGGAAACTCTTGATTCCGATGACTCGGAACTCACAATAGACGTTCCTCAGTTTGATTCAGAAGTACACGTATCGACTGAAGCATATGACCCGACCGCCGAATTGTCACGTTTCCATTTCCCGTCAATCGACCTTCTGAATGAAATACCCGAGCAACAGGTAAGTGTAGACCAGCAGGAGATGGAAGAGAATAAAGAGCGCATTAAAGCCACTCTCGCCAACTACCAGATTCCAATATCACACATCAAGGCAACAGTCGGCCCCACGGTCACCCTTTATGAGATAGTGCCGGCCGAAGGAGTGCGCATCGCAAAAATCAAACGACTGGAAGATGACATTGCACTAAGCCTCGCCGCTCTCGGCATCCGCATCATAGCTCCTATACCCGGCAAAGGCACCATCGGCATCGAGGTGCCGAACAAAGAGGCACAGATGGTACCGGTGCGCTCGATTATCGGATCGCGAAAATTTCAGGAGTGTAAATACGACCTCCCGATGGCTATGGGCGCCACTATATCAAAGGATATTTTCATAGCCGACCTCACCAAGATGCCTCATGTGCTCGTAGCAGGTGCAACCGGACAAGGTAAATCGGTAGGCCTCAACGTAATCATCGCATCATTGCTCTACAAGAAGCATCCGTCGGAATTGAAGTTTGTACTCGTCGACCCCAAAATGGTAGAGTTCAGCCTCTACTCCAAACTGGAGAAACACTATCTGGCCAAACTGCCAGGCGAGGAGGAGCCGATAATCACCGACCCGATGAAAGTTGTGGCTACCCTCAACTCATGTTGCCTTGAGATGGACAACAGATATGCCCTGCTAAAGGAAGCAAACGTTCGTACTATAAAAGAGTATAACGCCAAATTTATCCAACGGCGTCTGAATCCCGAAAAAGGGCACCGATATCTTCCCTACATAGTAATGGTAGTCGACGAGTTCGGCGACCTTATCATGATGGCCGGTAAAGAAGTCGAACAGCCCATTGCCCGAATAGCCCAGAAAGCGCGCGCCGTAGGAATGCACATGATTCTCGCCACACAGCGCCCGTCGACCAACGTTATTACCGGTATCATAAAGGCCAACTTCCCCGGGCGCATAGCGTTCAGAGTAAGCCAGATGGTCGACTCACGCACCATTCTCGACCGTCCGGGAGCCAATCAGCTGATTGGTAAGGGCGACATGCTGTTCTCATTCAATGGAGAGATTGACCGTGTGCAATGTGCGTTTATCAGTACTGAAGAAGTAGAGAACATCGTGGAGTCAATTCATGAACAAATCGGCTACAGCGAGGCATATCCCCTGCCCGAGTATATTCCCGATGGCGATGCCGTGTCAGGAGCTCTCACCCAGGGCAACGAGCACGATCCACTGTTCGAAGAAGCCGCACGTTTCATCGTATCGTCAAACACAGCCTCAACATCATCGCTACAACGCCGGTACAATATCGGATACAACCGTGCCGGCCGCCTGATGGACCAGATGGAAGCAGCTGGAATCGTAGGACCCGCATCCGGAGCAAAGCCGCGCCAGGTTCTTATCGACTCACTACAACTCGAACGCATGCTTGAAATACTGTCATGATGAAACTGAAACATTACAAATCACGCATATTGTCTATAGCAATTGCAGCTATGGCGCTATTCTCTGCATCTGCAGTGGCCGCTTCGCCGTCCGGGGCTCCGAACGCACACCAAATTCTGGAACGCACTACCTCAAAAATCGGAAAGGCCCGTTGTATAACTGCATCATTTTCGATGACAGCAAACGGTCATACAGCAAAAGGGACATTGAAAATGTCGGGTGACAAGTTTTTTCTCACACTACCTAACGCGAGCATATGGTACGACGGGCGCACTCTATGGTCGCTCGACAGCTCAACCAAAGAAGTAAACATATCGGAACCAATGCCGGAAGAACTCGCGCAAATCAATCCGATGATAATAATATCATCCCTGCTTAATGCCGCCACTCCAAGACAAATGAAAGGCACCGACAAGGACTACGCATTACATATCACCCCCAAAGTATCACAGCGCTTAGCGTTTACAAGCGCTATGATTGATGTTGACAAAAAAACATTTCTTCCTTCGCGTATAGTACTGACCCTTGACTCAGGACAGACGGTAACGCTTAACACCGACAACATCAACCTTACCACAAACCATCCGGCATCGACCTTTGTTTTCAATAAGAGCAATTATCCGGGATACACCCTGATTGATTTACGCTAAGATATAACAATTCATAACCACGATTCAAAAAAACAACAATGAGCGATACAACAAAATGTCTTATCATCGGCTCGGGGCCGGCAGGTTATACCGCAGCCATATATGCAGCCCGCGCCAACATGGCACCAATAATATATGAAGGTCTGCAACCGGGAGGACAGCTTACTACAACTTCCGAAGTAGAAAACTTCCCCGGCTACCCTGATGGAGTAATGGGTGCACAGCTCATGGAGGATTTAAGAAAGCAGGCCGCACGTTTTGAGGCTGACATACGCACAGGAGTAATATCCAAAGTAGACTTTTCGTCACGGCCGTTCCACGCTACTGCCGATGACGGTACTGAAATCCAGGCCTACACAGTCATCATTGCTACCGGCGCTTCAGCCAGGTATCTTGGTCTGGAGGACGAAGTGCGATACTCCGGCCTTGGCGTATCGGCATGTGCTACATGCGACGGATTTTTCTATCGCGGCCGTACTGTCGCAGTCGTAGGTGGCGGCGACACCGCATGCGAAGAGGCATATTATCTGAGTGGCCTTGCAAAAAAGGTATATCTTATTGTACGAAAAGATTACCTTCGCGCCTCGAAAGTAATGCAGAAGCGCGTCCTTGACAAGGAGAACATCACGATTCTATTCAACACCCAGACACTCGGTCTGTTTGGAAAAGAATTCGTCGAAGGAGCACATCTGATTGAATACGCCGGTACCGACCGAGAGCAAAAATTCGACATCGACATCGACGGATTCTTCCTGGCAATCGGACACAAACCGAATACCGATATATTCAAGACCCAGATAGCGCTTGACGAACAGGGATACATAAAGATTGAAGGAAACACACAGGCAACCAGCGTGCCGGGTGTATTTGCAGCCGGCGATGTCGCAGACCCAAATTACCAGCAGGCAATTGTAGCGTCCGCCTCCGGATGCAAGGCCGCGCTTGATGCAGAACATTTCCTTATGGAGCAGCCTCAATAGTACGAAGTCAAAAAAGAAACATCAGGCTTGGCCTGACACTATAAAACGCCCTCTAGCCCTCTATAACAGCGAAATCGCCGTGGCGTTAGTCATGGCGATTTTTTTTGCTCATGCAAATGAGAATTCACACACAGGATTCAGAACTTTACCCGGCGATACTGCGTTATGATTTAAAACAATATTATGACAGACATAAAGCTACAGCGTGTATATACCAACCCGTCGGGTTCGTATGACGACGGATGGCGGATATATGTCGACCGGCTATGGCCAAGGGGTGAAAGCAAAGCAAAGTTCCACTACGATTACTGGGCTAAGGACATAGCCCCGTCAGCAGAACTTCGCGAATGGTTTCATGCTGACCCGCAGAACCGATGGCCGGATTTTGCACGGAAATATATGTCTGAATTGCAGACAAACCCAGCGATAGAAGATTTAACAACTCAGATACGTCGGCATCAGCATGTCACGCTACTTTACAGCAGCCACGACACCGAGCACAACAACGCTACTGTACTTGCCGAATATCTGCACAAGAAAATCGAATAACACACCTAAATTTCAAAATTATGAAATTAAAACGTATTATAATGGGAATGGCCATAATGATGGCCGGAGTATTCTCGGCATCGGCTTCCGACAGTTTCTCTCGCGATGTATCCATACTCCCCACTGTCGCACAAGAACTTATCGGCAAAAACTTCAAGGCCAATGTAAGCCTCATAAAAGTTGACAAGACTCTCGGTCATATCGACGAGTATGACGTAGTTCTCACCGACGGCACTGAGATATCCTTTGACCGTCAAGGCAATCTAAAGGAAATTGAGACATCTCAGTCCAAATCCGTTCCCAAGGGGCTTGTACCAGCCTCCATCGCCCGCTACATAACCTCGTCCCACAAAGGGCAACACATTGTAAGCCTTGAACGCAAACGGAATGGATGGGACATCGAATTATCAAACGGCATTGATATCAGGTTTGATAAAGAGGGCAACTTCCTGCGTTACGACGATTAACACATGAAGCAACCGGGACTAAACCCGTAATGCGTCGGCATCAAAGCCATAAATACGGCTTTATAGTCGACGCATTACGGGTATATTCATTCATTAACAACAGTACACATAAGAGTCAGACTGAGATATACTACCCGGTTCAGATAATGTATCCAATAATTTTATTGCATCCGTATAACGCCTATTATAATTTTAAGTAATTTTGCTCTGCCAATTTCTCTCCCGCCCAACCGATATAAATCATACGGCACAATCGAAATTAATCATGCAATATTCCGCACTCCGGATAGCCGACATATTGAATGTGGCGACTCCTATATATCCCGATGCTCTAATCGACGTACTACTTACTGATTCTCGCTCCCTGACATATCCGGAGCGTACGCTATTCTTTGCACTTACTACCCCGTCGGGCGACGGCCACCGGTATGTGGCTGAACTATACCGCCGTGGTGTACGTAATTTCGTTGTACGCCGCCGCCCGGACACAGCCGATGCATGCTATACAGATGCCAACTTCTTTGTGGTACCGGATGTACGCGCAGCATTACAGCAGCTCGCACGCATCCATCGCGGAAAGTTCCCTTCACTGCCGGTCATAGGCATAACAGGCAGCAGAGGCAAGACAACATTGAAAGAATGGCTCCACCACCTGCTTTCTTCCTCGATTCATACCGTGCGCTCTCCGCGTTCCTATAACAGTCAGATTGGAGTCCCACTTTCTCTATGGGAAATCACTCCCGATGCGGAGCTCGGCATTTTCGAAGCCGGCATTTCCGAAAAAGGTGAAATGGACGCTCTGCGCGACATGATTGCACCCACAATCGGCGTAATCACGAATGTCGGCATCGAGCATGCCGATGGCTTCGCATCGCGCAGCGACAAGTGCGATGAAAAAATCAAACTATTCTCAGCATGCCAGAAAGTCGTATATTCTGTCGATGATCCACTGCTCGCCCAAAGAGCAGCATGCGCGATTCAGCCCGAGCGCAGCATCACCGTGAGCCGGCTTGGCGACAACAATGCCGACATAAAAATTCATTGCACAATCAACAGGGCGGAATCCTGTGCCGACATTCATTTCGACGCGCATCATTTTCATCTGAACGGAAACATCAAAATTCCGTTTACCTCCGAAGCTGCTCTCGACAATGCCTCTCTGGCAATAGGCACTCTCATAGCAATGGGCATGAATCCGTCGGAACTAAGCGAACGATTCACATCAATACCTAATATTGACACACGCCTGAATGTCATCGAAGGGGTAAACAACTGCATCCTCATAACCGACCATTATGCAGCCGACTACCCGTCACTAATGTCTGCGCTCGACTTCATGAACAGACGGCGCACATCTGGACAACACACCACGGTGATACTGCCTGACATGGAGACGGTCGGCACGGATGACGTAGAGCACATGTATAAGAATATCTCACTACTGCTTGTAAAATACGGTATTGACCGGATTATCGGAATCGGAGAGGAGATAACACGCCACGCCTGCATATTTCCTTCAGGAAACTCACGATTCTATACAAGCGTGGCCGATTTTATGGCCGCCGAAACGCCTACCGATTTCGGCCATTCACTCATACTTGTCAAGGGTGCTGAAAATCACAACACCGAGCAAATAACCGAAATGCTCGAAGCCCGGCAGCACGAGACTGTTCTTGAAGTCGACCTGGATGCCATGGTACATAACTTCAATATTTTCAGAGCACAACTGAAGCCCTCGACAGGAATTGTTGCCATGGTAAAAGCATCGGGATACGGTGCCGGAAGCTATGAACTCGCCAAGACTCTCCAAAACCAGGGCGCGGCATATCTTGCCGTGGCTGTCGCCGATGAAGCCATGGATTTGCGTAATTCCGGCATAACGATGCCGATAATGGTACTGAACCCTAAAGTTACTAATTACCACACATTGTTCAGCCACATGCTTGAACCGGAAGTCTACTCATTCGACCTCCTGCATGAAATCATCGAAGAGGGACGCCGGTACGGTGTCAAAGATTTCCCGATACATATAAAACTCGACACAGGCATGCATCGCCTCGGATTCATTGAATCTGACATAGATCAGCTCATATCGGAATTAAAGTCACAGGACATTGTCACACCGCGCTCAGTATTCTCCCATCTGGCTGCAGCCGACTGCCCCGACATGGACGACTACACAATGGAGCAGTTTACTATGTTTGAGCGTTGCAGCTCGCGCATGAAAGATGCGTTTCCCGGCATGTTGCGCCATATCCTTAACTCCACAGGCATAACACGCTTTCCACAGTATCAATACGACATGGTACGCCTTGGGATATGCCTCTACGGAATTCCCACCCTCAGCGACGGGAGCCAGAACGACCTGCAACCGGTAAGTTCGCTATACACAGTAGTGATATCAATCAAGAACTGGAGCGCCGGAACTACTGTGGGCTATGGCCGAAAAGGAGTGCTTACACGCGATTCCCGTATAGCCACCATACCAATCGGATATGCCGACGGACTTCGCCGGGCTCTTGGATGCGGACATTCATCCGTATGGGTCAACGGCTCGCTATGTCCGATTATAGGCAACATCTGTATGGACATATGCATGGTCGACGTCACCGATGCGCGGTGTGAAGTAGGCGACCGAGTCGAGATATTCGGCCATAATATAAACGTAGCGGATATCGCCGACAAACTGGGCACTATCCCTTATGAGGTGCTGAGTTCCGTATCATCACGCGTAAAGAGAATTTACTTCCGCGAATAATCTGGTAAAACATATCACACCACTATTTTCCCGAGCATGGCCCGGTATTTCTACGAATGCCGGGCCACATCTGTAACATCATCGTCAATATGGCTCTCAGGCAATACTTTCGGCCCCAATATCCCTGTTACAAGCGCTCCGAGCAACATCACGACAACCGACACCGCTATTACAGCACCGCACCCCCAGTGCTTTAGCATCACCGGAATAAAGAACGCGCCAAGCACAGCGCCGAATTTTCCGATTGCTGCCGATAAGCCCACACCGCTCCCTCGGTCGATTACCGGATAAACCTGCGAAGGGAGTATGAAGGTAATAAGATGTGGACCGGCATTCAGAAACAACTCAAACAACACAAATCCGGTTATTGATATCCACGCAGGCCAATGCAACTGATAGGCTGCAAGCATGACTCCAAGGCCGGCAGCACTGCCGATGAAGCCATAAGTCTGCATCGACACATGATAATACCTCCTTACCACAGCAAGCCCCATACCAAACCCTACAGTCATAAATACACTGAGCAATATCGTAATCTCGACTGAATTTACAATATGTGCCATACGCGGAGCTGTAGGCGACACGTAGTCGATGCCAAGCGACATGATGAGAATCGGGATAAAGATTCCAATCCCGTATACCCCCAGCCCCTCACATGCCCATGGCACTCCTGTAAATAGAATTTTGCGTACATTCTTCCGCATAAATGTCCACATCGAGTCTGACGGCTGACCCTCTGTTGCGGCCTGTTGCGGAGGCACAGGCATATATACGTCTTTGCCAAGCAGATAATGTACAGCTTTTTCCGCATCCCGGGTGCGGCCATGCGACATAAGCCATCCGGGCGACTCCGCAAAATGAATTCTCATAAGCAATATCACACCGGCAATCCCCGTCATTATAAACAACAGATTGGGCCACGATGCGGCGATAGTCCATCCCCGGATTATGAAGTAGCATAATGCAGCCACAACAACGCTTCCCACCGATGCCGAGGCCTTGGCTGCTCCTACCATGAAAAATTCCCATTTTTTAGGCATGATTTCAGATATGTAGTCTGAATCTATGCTATATTCACCTCCGACACTCAATCCCATAACGAACAGACATATACACAACAGCCATACCGGATGCCAGAAATATGCGATAAGCGACGCCACAATCATAAGCAACGGACACACACGGGCTACCGTAAGGTATCCCCATCGGTCGCTCATGCGCCCGAACAATACAGTTCCGAGCGTACGCCCGCATAAAGCCACACATCCAAGGACACCTTGTACAATCGCAGGAAGCTCGGGATGTGCCATCAACTCAATCATCGGTATTATAATGCCTACGAGTGTAGCCAGTCCCTGCCCGATAAACTGCCCCATCGACGCCACTATAAGTACCCATATCTGACCGCCGCACAACGGCATATTCTCAAGATTTACAGTTCCGTCATTCACTTGAGAATTATTTTGTGACGGGAAGGAAGTCCCGACAGTCTTTTTTGTAGAAGAATCAGCCATAACAGTGAGTTCATCAAAATATATGCCGCACGATTAGGAATGCCCGCATACATTCATTATTAATTGTCACGAGCAATCCCGGCAGACATACTTCTAATATTAGAATGTCCTACGGAATAAAGAGTTATGGCCGATATTCTATTTTAACATTATTTATCTCTCGGAATCAAACGCCCTCCGAGTTCCCACAACATGAACAAAGGGACAAACACCACACTCAATGTAAACGGGTCTCCCGTAGGAGTTATAATCGCTGCTACAACAAGAAGCACCACTATAGCATGACGACGATATTTGCTGAAAGTTCTACGAGAAAGCACGCCTATCCGTCCGAGCAGGGCGCACACAACCGGAATCTCTCCGACAAGCCCCATGGCGAATAGCATACCGAGAAAATTGTCTATATACGAGTCAAGACTTATCTGGTTGGACACATCCGGACTTAGCTGATAATCGGCAAGAAAACGCAGCGTCAAAGGAAATACTACAAAATACCCTACAGCCATCCCGATATAAAACAGCACCCCGCCAAGCCACAAAGCCTTTGAGCCATGACGCCGTTCACTCGTGTATAACCCCGGGCTTATAAAATTCCACAACAGACAAAGCCACACCGGCACAGACACCACAACCGCACCAAGAAGAGACAACTGCATGTGTATGAAAAACTGGGAGGCAAGATTTATATTGACAACACTCACATGCCATCCTTCAGAAGAAAATGGCGAAAGTATCGGAAACTCGGCTGTAAGATATGTAAAAATACGATAAAGATAGAAATCGCCCTCGCACGGTGCCATTACAACCTCGGCAAACAGCTTGGGCATAACTGCAAAAAGGCCGACAGCAATCACGGCTGTGATTGCAACTCCGCGCACAGCCACACCTCTGAGTTCTTCAAGATGATCCCAGAAAGTTGCCTCCTTACCTATGGCATTATCGGCCTCAGGCATTATTGTCTTTTTCTGAATCGGGAGCAGGGGTGGTTTTTATCTCATTTTCTATCTCCTTGATTCCCTTTCTGAAGCCGGCCACCCCTTTGCCTATACCATGCATGAGTTCCGGTATTTTCTTGCCGCCGAAAAGCAAAAGCACGACAAGCAGGATGACTAAGGCTTCCGTAGCACCGATATTTCCAAATAGCAAAGGTATCATATGATGATTATATTCTTATTTGCAATATTTATGTCTGCACCGACAATGACCGGCAGTTAAAAGCATATTAAAAAATAAATATGCCATAAGCCGCTTTGACTTCACTGCGAATTTAGCAAATATACCTCAAAGATAAGCGTATACCTATTTATATTTTGCATTTTTTATGAGATTGACTAAATTTGTGGAATAATTGTCCTGATAGAAAATGAAAAAGCATATCATCGATTTCGAGATTGTGGAAAACCGCCATATCCACGCTCTATATTCTCTATTGGTACTGCGCCCTGTCAATGCCACTCTTCCTGAAGAGATACTTCCGGGCCAGTTTGTAGAAGTCGCTGTCGACAACTCTGCGGGCACATTCCTGCGACGCCCTATCTCAGTCAACAATGTTGACCGTGAAAACGGTACTCTCTGGCTGCTTGTACGCCGCGCCGGCGATGGCACTGCCACCATGATTTCCAAACGCCCCGGAGAACTATTGAATCTTGTACTCCCGCTTGGAAATGGATTTACCATTCCGGCTCCCGGCCAACGAATCCTGCTCTCAGGAGGAGGCGTAGGCGTCGCACCTATGTTGTATTTCGGACGTGAGCTGAAGCGCCTCGGAATGAATCCGGAATTTCTGCTCGGCGCAAGATCGAAAAACGACCTGCTGCAAATTGAAGAGTTCGAAAAAATCGGCAAACTGCACATCTCGACCGATGACGGATCCGCCGGCGAACACGGCATAGTGACAACCAACAGCGCGCTGTCTGAAAAATGGGATCGCATATATTGCTGCGGCCCGCTTCCTATGATGAAAGCCATCGCACGTGAAGCACGACGCATCGGAGCCGACTGCGAGGTGTCACTCGAGAATATGATGGCATGTGGCCTCGGTGCATGTCTGTGCTGCGTTGAACCCACGGTAAAGGGCAACGTATGCGTATGCACTGAAGGACCCGTATTCAATATCAACCAACTCACATGGGAGGACTGAACGACATGGCAAAATTAGACATAAACATCGGAGCTCTTTCTCTGAAAAATCCGGTACTCACAGCATCAGGCACCTTCGGTTATGGAGAAGAATTCGCCGACTTCATCGACCTCAATCGCCTTGGAGGATTTATCGTAAAAGGCACCACTCTGAATCCTCGTGAAGGCAATCCATATCCACGCATGGCCGAAACGCCGTCCGGTATGCTCAATGCCGTAGGCCTCCAGAACAAGGGTGTAGACTACTTTATCGAAAACATTTACCCCCGTATTAAGGATCTGGATACAAATATAATGGTCAATGTATCCGGTGCCTGTCCCGACGACTATGTTGCCGTATGCGAAAAGCTGGCCCCGCTCTCAGGGATAGCAGCTGTGGAAATCAACATATCCTGCCCCAACGTAAAGCAAGGAGGCATGGCTTTCGGCACAACATGCTCAGGCGCCGCAGAAGTGACCCGCGCTGTACGCCGGGCATATCCTGGCACTCTGATTGTAAAACTATCGCCCAACGTAACCGATATAACCGAGATAGCTCGCGCCGTAGAGGCCGAAGGTGCCGATGCTGTATCGCTGATAAATACACTCCTCGGAATGGCTATCGACGTAGAGCGCATGCGCCCCTGCCTGTCTACAGTTACCGGAGGGCTATCGGGGCCGGCCGTAAAGCCCGTCGCAGTCAGGATGGTATGGCAGGTGGCAAAAGCCGTCAACATTCCGGTAATCGGTCTTGGCGGCATTATGAGCGGCAAGGATGCTCTCGAATTCATTATGGCTGGAGCAACAGCCGTAGAAATCGGCACCGCTAATTTTATCAATCCTGCTATAACCATAAAAATCATCGACGAGATTAATGATTTCTGCAATCGTCACAATATCGACGACATAAATTCAATCAGAGGCATAATCTGACAAACAAGTCTCAAAAAACTATTTTAGAACAATTTTTCGTACGCAACACACCTTATTTAATTTACCGGCAGAGGAACCAACGTTGATTCGTGTCCCCGCCGGTAATTTTTTATTGTCCGGCCGTCGTTAAAGCCGGCTATTAAGCAATACATTAGTCATCGACGCAAAACTTTACGGATATTTAATTTGTTAATTCGATGGAAATTGTTAACTTTGCGTCGATTTTTCAACTATTATAGCACTTTTAAAGAGTGTGCGACAGGGTTTCAAAGCACCCGAGCAAAGTTGTCGGTCGACAATCAAAACCAAAGTCAACCCTAGATACGCTTCTAAGCACGTGGGATTACCCTGTACCTGATTTATCTGACGCAATTCCATACGGATTTCCAGCACGACAAATCTCTGACAAGAAATTAATGTGTGAAATCAACGGAAACACAAAATCCGCGCCTGTACTATGGTTCAATTATTAATTGCTATACTACCGGGCCATAATAAAGCGCATATTTTAAGTGTAACGCAAATCCAATTTAAGCTACCTAACCTCTCACCAGCCATTCCAAACAAGGCAATATGTACAAATACGACGAACTCGACGCAATGTCGTCCCAGCAACTGGCAGATATCGCCGGCAATTTAGGCGTAACGAAATTTGACGCCGAGAATAAGGAGGACCTTGTCTATAAAATTCTCGACCAGCAGGCCGAGGTCGCCGCCAACAACTCTGCGGCAAGCAACACTAATAATAAAAAAACACGCCAGCCAAAGCAAAAAAAAGGCAGACAGCCCAAAAGCGACAACAGCAACAACGAATTGGCTACAGAACCATCTGAAGCCACAAACAACGTCGAAAACCAAGGTAAAGATAAAAAGCCACGCGACAACCAGCGACAAGGCAAGAAAAACAGACAGGCCGACAATCAGACGATTGAGGAACAGCAGGAAAAACCCACCTCCTCTGACAGCGAAAATCTGCCCATAGAAATCCCTCAGCCCCCGCGACGCAAACCGGGGCGCCCCTCTAAAGCACAGCTTGCAGCTGAAGCGGCTGCTGAAAAAGCCCGCGCAGAGCTCCTTGCCATCCAACAGATTCCGACATCCGAAGCCAAGAATCCCTCCGATGAAAAGCCTCAGACGGTTGCAGAATTGACAGCATCGGATAATCCGGAAATGAATGAAGTAAATCCGCCGATTTCAAATCCTCTGGCACTACTCCCCTCTGCTGAACTTCAGCCCGCACAGGACGGCATCACGACTGAAAATACCCCCTCGGACAATACCACTGATGCACCTCAACAAATAAATGAGGGCCAGCAGCAACAGAAAAGAAGAGACTTCCGCCCGTCAAAGGACAGTTCATTTGGCTCTTTCTTCCGCACCGAACGTAAATTCGTGCCACGCTCTCAGCGCGAAAAAGAAGAAGCCGCCGCCGCTGCCGCCGTCGCACCTATAGTAATTCAGGAGCCGGCCCAGAATATGGCTATGCAAAAGCAGCAACAGCAGCAGAATAAAAAGAACAAGCGCAACCGCAACAATAACAACAATAACCGCGACTTTATCCCGGAGCCCCAACAGCCCCGATATAATTTCGACGGTCTGCTGCTCGCGTCAGGCGTTCTCGAGATTACGCCGGAAGGATATGGATTCCTGCGTTCAAGCGATTACAATTATCTTGCATCGCCCGACGACATATACGTCACACAGCAGCAGATCAAGCAGTATGGGCTGAAGACAGGCGACGTTGTCGAAGGCTGGATTCGTCCGCCGAAAGAAAACGAAAAATATTTCCCTCTCGGCGAAGTTCGCGATGTAAACGGACGCACACCCGAATATATCCGCGACCGCGTACCCTTTGAACACCTGACCCCCCTCTTCCCCGACGAAAAATTCGACCTCACCGGCGGTAGGTCAAGCAATATCTCCACACGCGTGGTCGACATGTTCTCGCCAATCGGCAAGGGCCAGCGCGGTCTTATTGTAGCTCCGCCTAAAACCGGCAAGACCATACTGCTCAAAGATATCGCCAATGCCATTGCGGAAAACCATCCCGAGACCTATATCATGATTCTTCTCATTGATGAACGCCCCGAGGAGGTAACCGATATGAGCCGTAGCGTAAACGCCGAGGTCATAGCCTCTACATTTGACGAACCGGCCGAGCGCCACGTCAAGATTGCAGGCATCGTGCTTGAGAAAGCTAAACGTCTTGTTGAGTGCGGACATGATGTAGTAATCCTGCTCGACTCCATCACCCGACTCGCACGCGCATACAACACCGTATCGCCAGCCTCCGGCAAAATCCTGTCAGGAGGTGTCGATGCCAACGCACTCCAGAAACCAAAGCGCTTCTTCGGTGCAGCGCGTAATATCGAAGGCGGAGGCTCGCTGACCATAATCGCCACAGCCCTTACAGAAACAAGTTCAAAGATGGACGAAGTAATCTTCGAAGAATTCAAAGGCACAGGCAATATGGAGCTTCAGCTTGACCGCAAACTCTCCAACAAACGAATCTTCCCCGCTGTCGATATCATGGCGTCAAGCACTCGTCGCGACGACCTGTTGCAGCGTCAGGAGACATTACAGCGCATATGGATTCTGCGCCGTTACCTCAGCGACCGTACATCAATCGAGGCCATGGAGTTCATGCGCGACCAGATGGAGAAGACCCGCGACAACGACGAACTTCTCCGCAGCATGAACGCATAAAGTCATCAACGATACTACACTATAAGATAAAATCAAGACATAAATATAACCAATCCGATTATGAAAGCATTTGTATTCCCCGGCCAAGGCGCACAGTTCGTAGGTATGGGCAAAGACCTCTACGAGAACAATGCCGAGGCCCGCGCAATGTTTGAGAAAGCCAACGAAATCCTCGGTTTCCGCATCACAGACCTCATGTTTGAGGGCACCGATGAGGATTTACGTCAGACCAAAGTTACCCAGCCCGCGATATTCCTCCATTCAGTAATCATCGCAAAGGTAATCGAAGAAACTACAGGCATCAAGCCCGACATGGCTGCCGGACACTCGCTCGGTGAGTTCTGCGCACTCGTTGTTGCCGGAGCACTGAGCTTCGAGGACGGTCTGCGTCTGGTAAGCGCCCGCGCGCAGGCTATGCAGAAAGCCTGTGAGATGAAGCCCTCAACAATGGCTGCTATCATCGCACTTCCCGACGAGAAAGTCGAGGAAATCTGCGAAAGTGTAGACGGCGTGGTCGTATGTGCCAACTACAACTGCCCCGGCCAACTCGTAATCTCAGGGGAAATAGAGGCTATCGACGCAGCTTGCGCAAAAGCCACAGAAGCCGGCGCAAAACGCGCACTCAAACTTAAAGTCGGAGGCGCTTTCCACAGCCCCTGCATGGAACCGGCACGTGCCGAGCTCGCAGCAGCAATCGAGAATACTCCGGTTCACACTCCCAAGTGTCCCGTCTACCAGAATGTCGACGCTCTGCCTCATACCGACCCAGTCGAAATCAAGGCTAACCTGATTGCTCAGCTCACCGCACCCGTACGCTGGACTAAAACCGTGCAGAACATGATTGCAGACGGTGCTACCGAGTTTATAGAATTCGGCCCCGGTAAAGTTCTTCAGGGACTTGTTGCCAAGATTGGCAAAGGCGCCGACCTTACCATATCAGGCTACGAAAAGCTCTGATTGCATCAGAATAACTCAATAAAACATATCGGGACAAAAGAACCAATGGCGACACACAACCATGTCCCGAAGGCTCTTTTGTCCCTTTAATATTCCCGTTTATGAAAACTACCGACCAACTCATCGACGACCTGCTCAACCTTGCTTTTGCCGAAGATGTGGGCGACGGCGACCATACCACTCTCAGCACCATCCCGGCCGAGGCTACAGGCCGACAGCACCTCCTCGTAAAGGAAGAGGGCATAATAGCCGGTATCGAGATTGCAAAAAAGGTATTTGAGAAATTCGATTCCTCGCTGAAGATTACACAATACATCAACGACGGCGCCCATGTAAAGCCCGGCGATATCGCATTCGTGGTCGAAGGGCCTGTGCGCTCTCTGCTACAGACCGAGCGCGTCATGCTCAATATAATGCAACGCATGAGCGGCATCGCCACAATGACCGCACGCTATCAGGAACGCCTCGCAGGACTTAAAACAAAAGTACTCGATACGCGCAAGACAACTCCCGGCATGCGCATGCTCGAAAAAATGGCCGTCAAAATCGGAGGAGGCGAAAACCACCGTATCGGATTGTTTGACATGATTCTCATAAAGGACAATCATGTCGATTTCGCAGGTGGTATACCCCAGGCAGTAAACTCCGCGAAGAAATACCTTGCCGAAAAAGGCAAAGACCTTAAAATAGAAGTCGAGGTGCGCAACACCGAAGAAATACTTCAGGCTCTCGAAGCCGGAGTGGACCGCATCATGCTCGACAACTTCACCCCGGAGCGCACGAAAGAAGCTGTAGAACTTATAAACGGACGCGCCGAAGTTGAATCTTCGGGCGGCATAACACTCGAAACTCTCCGCGACTATGGCGAATGTGGCGTCGACTTCATTTCCGTAGGTGCCCTTACCCACTCGGTCAAGGGACTTGACATGAGTTTCAAACATTGCTGATGCCAACATTCAGAGCCACCTTAGAGCAACTGCGCCAATCAGGCAACCTGCGCCATATACCCCTGCCCGGTTCGGGCAGGGAGTGTATCGATCTGTCAAGCAACGACTATCTCGGGCTTGCTTCGCGTCACGGACTACAGCAGGAATTCATGGATTTGTCTGAAAACCGCTTGGCACCGCTCACCGCATCCGCCTCGCGTCTGCTCGCTGCCGGACAGGATGATTTCCATGCACTTGAAGAGTTGCTGTCGTCACTGTATGGAAGGTCAGTATTGCTGTTCAACAGCGGCTATCATGCCAATGTCGGAACTGTATCGGCCATAGCGTCAGAAGAAACGATGATACTTGCCGACAAACTTGTCCATGCCTCGATAATCGACGGCATCGTGCTTTCACGTGCCAGATTTGCCCGATTCCACCACAATGACATCTCACATCTCGAGCGCCTGCTTGAGAAACATCACAAGGAATATGAACGTATCCTTGTTATTGTCGAATCGGTATACAGCATGGATGGCGACCAATGCAATCTCGACTCACTAATCGCATTAAAAGAGCATTACCCCAACGTAATGCTCTACGTCGACGAGGCCCACGCATTCGGCGTCATAGGCGACCGAGGACTCGGCCTCGTGAAAAGCAATCCGCGAGGTCATATGGTCGATATCATTGTAGGCACGCTTGGCAAAGCGGCCGCGTCATCCGGCGCATTTGTCGCCACAAGCCCCGACATACGCGAGTTTCTCGTAAACCGTGCACGCAGTTTTATCTTCTCCACCGCCATTCCACCCATGGTATGCCGATGGAGCAGATATATTATTGAAAAAATTATCGGTATGGACACCGAGCGCGCACGCCTCCAAGAGATTACACGCAGGATGTCCTCAATATTGGCGCCATATTTGGCTCTTCCCCCACAGCCAAGCCACATAATGCCTTTGGTGACAGGAGACGCAGTGCGCACTGTAGAGCTATCGCAAAAACTGCTTCAGCATGGGGTAAAAGTGCTCCCTATACGTACTCCGACGGTCCCTCCAGGCACTGAACGTCTTCGCTTCAGCTTGAGCGCGGCCCTCACGGATTCTGACCTCCAAAATGTAAGCGTTGCTATTGCCGCCACGCTTCATCGACTATGATTCAACGAATTATACATAAATCCAACGACAACCACGACCTAATTCTGATATTTCTCGGCTGGGGCACCGATGCGCAAGCAATAAGCACTCTGCGATACCCCGGCTGCGATATAATGGCCGTATGGGATTACCGCGACCCATCCTTTGACACGTCGCATATACAACGCTATCGCAACATCTACCTGTTTGCCTGGTCAATGGGAGTGATGATGGCAGAACGCGTATTATGCGGCCATCCCGACATACGCCCTACTCTGTCAATTGCCGTTAACGGAAGTCCTTACCCGATAGATGATTTGAGAGGAATTCCATATGCAATTTTCACCGGTACCCTTGACGGGCTCGACGAATCCTCGCTGCAGAAATTCCGGCGACGCATGTGCCGGAATAAAGAAGAATATGCCGGATATCGAGATGTACAACCCGACCGGCCCATAGATGAGCTACGCGACGAACTTCGTATCCTTGGCATGCTTGCCAAAGAGAATCACACCATACATTCCACCACATTAAAATGGGACCGGGCAATAATCGCGGGAAATGACCGTATATTTCCCGCCGACAACCTTAGGCGGGCGTGGGATACCCTATCCACTCGAATCCGCATCACCGAAGATGGCCACCTGCCGGACTGGCAGACAATCATAAATCAGGAAATCATCGACAAAGATTATGTAGCCCGGAAATTTATGCGCTCACTTCCAACATATGATAACGAAGCTGTGGCACAGAAAGCAATAGCCGGTCATCTATGGGATATGTGGCGAAATGAGCTTGCCTGCCGCTCTCCTCAGTCAATAATCGAGGCCGGATTCGGCACCGGAACAATGACGCGCCTTTACATGTCGGAATTGAAACCGTCGCATCTGATTCTCTGGGATTTGTGTCCATCCGATATTGAGTTTACCTGTACTTCGGTCGAGACATTGACCGGGGATGCCGAAGAATTCATGTCTCGTCAGCCTGACACTTCTGTCGATGCCATTGTAAGCGCCTCCACTATACAATGGTTTAATTCACCGTCCGGATTCATATCCAACGCCGCACGTGCGCTGTCCTCGGGCGGCCATCTCGTAATCTCCACATTCGGAGAGCGCAATATGCAGGAACTCACACAAGTGACCAACCTCCCGCTGCGTTATCTCACCTTAAATGAACTCGTCGGGCTACTCCCCGCAAATATGCGCCTGCTGGCAGCAGATCAGGAAGATATAACATTGCGTTTCGACTCTCCAAAAGAAGTGATGCGACATCTGCGTGCTACCGGAGTCAACGGTATGCGCGGCACTGATACACCTCTCAGCCGTATTCTTTCCGGATATCCGAGAAATCACGACGGAAGTGTAAATCTTACCTACCATCCCCTTTACCTAATTGCAGAAAAAACATGAATGGAGTATACTTTATATCCGGCATCGACACCGATGCCGGAAAGACATATATAACCGGCATGCTTGCCAAGCGACTGATGGAAAAAGGTCATAAAGTCGCTACTCAGAAGTTCATACAGACCGGCAACGACACATGGTCGGAAGATATCGAGGCTCACCGCAAAATAATGGGTATAGAAATGCTCCCGGAAGATCTCGACCACACTACAGCTCCTGTCATCTTCAGCTATCCGGCCTCAGCCCAGCTTGCAGCACGCATCGATGGACGCGACATAGACCTTGACATTATCAAAAAATCGACCGATATTCTCGCCTCACGCTACGATGTGGTGCTTGTCGAAGGTGCCGGCGGCCTTATGGTACCCATTACCGACGACTTCTTCACCATAGACTATGTAGCCCGGTATGAGTTGCCGATAATACTCGTCACAAACGGCGTGCTCGGCTCAATAAACCATACCATTCTCTCCCTCGAAGCCATCAGGAGCCGTGGCATAAAACTGTTTTCGGTCATTTACAACACATTTTTTGACAATGACCGAATCATTGCGAAAGACACAAGAGAATTTATAGGCAGATATGTCTCCCGACACTTTCCGGATGCATCATTCATAGAGATGTAAAACACCTTTAGAATAAGCATATAACCACCGCACAAGAGTTAAAAAATGTTATACCGCAAAGTGTATTCGCATGCTCTACAACATAAATTTGTAACTTTACGGTGATAAAAGTCATAATCCTGCATAGATGATATCGGGCATGGCTTCCACTGTTCATGGGATTATAAGAGTAAGACGGATGAATGTCAACACCTTAATATTATCCATATCCAAAGAGCGACTCGCGGAGTTGCCCGTTGTGGCCTATCCGGGCCACATAGTGGTTGTCAATACACCGGAGCAGGCTGCAAGCGCCCTGTGCGCAATAAAGCGCTGCCCCGTAGTAGGATTCGACACCGAGACTAAACCTTCGTTCCGTAAAGGGCATCCCAATAAAGTAGCCCTTATCCAAGTATCCACCGGTGACTGCTGCTATCTGTTCCGAATCAACAAATTCGGCATCACCAAAGAATTGTGCGATTTCTTTGAAGACCCGGGGATACTTAAAATTGGACTGTCGCTGAAGGATGACTTCCATGTAATGCACCGTGGCATTCAATTCTCCCCTGCCGGGTTTATCGACCTTCAGGATATCGTGTCAGGATATGCGATTCACGACTCAAGCCTTCAGAAAATATATGGAATCGTATTCGGTGAACGCATATCCAAAAGCCAGAGGTTGAGCAACTGGGAAGCAACAGTGCTCACAGCCCCTCAGCAGATTTATGCAGCAATTGACGCATGGGCATGCCTGAGAATTTATCACGCACTCACGAGTGGCTCGTTCAATCCGCAGGATTCGCCCTACATAATGATTCCTGACTCTTCCGACGACGAGAGCAAACATTAGCAGACACGCATGTGTCATCATCACATGCGATATACCGCAATCATCCTGTATAAACATCAAACTACAATAACATACACATATTTACATCTTGCCATGAAAAAATCGACCTGGTTACCACTTCTGTTGCTGATATACCTTGCAATCATGTGCTATATCGGCAGAGCCGAATTCTACGCCGGCAACTACATGTTCTACTTCGGAATCATAGGAGCCACTCTCCTGTGTATAATACTGCTTCACATATTTCTAAAACGCGGAGGCACAATAGGACGCCGACGCAGACAATCCTGACTCCGTTAAGCATAACAAAAGCAATGACTATATAACCTATGCAGAAAAACAATCGCCGTGCAAATCGGACATATCCGTTGCACGGCGATTGTCATTATATGTTACTTATCATTTTTCGGGAGCTGCAGAGTCATCATCAGCCGGCTCTGCGTCTTTGTCCGAAACCGAATCAGGAGCATTGATTTCTGTGACAATTTTATCGGCACACTCATCATAACCCACACAGATTCTTGCACCAGGAGTCACAGATGCGTTGATAATCAACTCGGCAAGCTCATCTTCAAGATACTTCTGGATAGCACGTTTGAGCGGACGGGCGCCAAACTGAGGATCGTATCCTTTCTTGGCGATGAAGTCCTTGGCGGCGGCAGTAATGTCAAGCGTATATCCGAGCGATGCCACCCTCTTGTAGAATCCGGCAAGCTCGATATCGATAATACGGAATATCGCATCGCGGTCAAGCTCGTCGAACATCACGATATCATCCACACGGTTGAGGAACTCAGGCGAGAACGCCTTGTTGAGAGCCTTCTGTATAACACCATGGCTATACTCCTTGTCGGCGGCACGGGTATTGAAGCCTACACCCGTACCGAAATCCTTAAGCTGGCGGCTTCCGATATTGGAGGTCATGATGATTATTGTGTTCTTGAAGTCGACGCGGCGTCCGAGGCTGTCGGTCAGGCGTCCCTCGTCAAGCACCTGAAGCAACAGGTTGAACACATCGGGATGAGCCTTTTCAATCTCGTCGAGCAACACAATCGAATAAGGATGCTGACGCACTTTCTCCGTAAGTTGTCCACCTTCCTCATAGCCCACATACCCCGGAGGCGCTCCTACGAGGCGGCTCACAGTAAACTTCTCCATATACTCGCTCATATCGACGCGTATAAGAGTGTCGGCGCTGTCAAACAGGTATTCGGCGAGCTTCTTCGCAAGATGCGTCTTTCCGACACCGGTCGGACCGAGGAACATGAATGTTCCTATCGGTTTGTTGGGATCCTTAAGTCCGACACGATTACGCTGTATGGCCTTCACAATCTTGTCAATCGCCTGGTCCTGCCCGATAATGTTGTTCTTGAGTTTAGGGCCCAACTCTCGCAGACGCATACCCTCGGCCTGGGCTATGCGCTGCACGGGCACACCGGTCATCATCGCCACGACCTCGGCTACTTTCTCTTCATCAACCACCTCGCGTATATCGTTGAGCGAGGCTTCCCATTTACTCTTAGCCTCGTCGAGTTCCTTCTTCAGACGATGCTCCTTGTCGCGGAACGAAGCCGCCGATTCAAAATTCTGATTCTGTGCAGCCTGTAGCTTAGACGCGTTAGCCTCTGAAATCTGCACCTCAAGCTGTTCGATTTCACGCGGCACCACAATATTCGTAACATGCACACGAGAGCCGGCCTCATCCATGGCATCAATAGCCTTGTCAGGGAAATTGCGGTCGCTCACATACCGTTCGGTAAGTTTGACACAGGCTTCCAGTGCATCAGGAGTATAGGTCACATTATGATGCTCCTCATATTTATCCTTGATATTATTAAGAATTATCAGTGTCTCTTCTGATGATGTCGGTTCGACCATCACCTTCTGGAATCGACGTTCAAGCGCCCCATCCTTCTCTATATTCTTACGGTACTCATCGAGAGTAGTGGCGCCTATGCACTGTATCTCTCCGCGGGCAAGAGCCGGCTTGAGCAGATTGGCGGCATCCATCGAGCCGGCGGCATTACCAGCCCCGACAATAGTATGCAGCTCGTCGATAAACAGAATCACGTCCTTGTTTTTCGAGAGCTCATTGAGAATGCCTTTTATACGCTCTTCAAACTGACCGCGGTACTTTGTACCGGCCACGATTGAAGCCATGTCGAGCGATATCACCCTCTTGTCAAACAGTATACGCGACACCTTGCGCTGTACGATACGCAGAGCAAGCCCTTCGACAATAGCCGACTTGCCCACACCCGGCTCTCCGATAAGCACCGGATTGTTTTTCTTGCGACGGCTCAATATCTGCGCCAGACGCTCTATCTCCGTATCGCGGCCTATCACAGGGTCAAGACGCCCCTCCTCGGCCGCACGTGTCATATCATTGCCGAATTTATCAAGCACCGGAGTGTCGTTGCCACGGCGTCCGGCAGCCCGCTGGGAAGAAGATGGCACACTCTGCTGGGAAGAACCCGACGAAGCTCTGTCTGACGATGAGCCCGGCATATCGTCATCTTCATCATCTTCATCGTCGCCAAACGATGTGCCCATACTTGGAGCATCAGCCACGTTGGCGAGCAATTTATAGATAGCCTCATAGGTGACTCCGGCATCAATAAATGCACGGAACGCCTCAGTTCCCTGTACCTCCTTATTATGGAAGAGAGCCAGCAACAGATGCTCAGAGTCGACAATCTCGCTCTTCAGCATCTTGGCCTCAAGCACGCTGAGTTTTATAATGCGGTTGGCCAGATCGCTGACAGAAATATTACTCACCCCCGCAGTACCTTGAAACAGACTGCGGTCAAGAGTATCACGTAATTGATACATTGTATCGGCGTCAATCAACTGCTGAATGGCCTGGAACGCATGACTCCCGGACTGCGACATAATCGCCATAAGCATATGCTCCGGCGTCACGACATTGTTGTTGTGGCGAATAGCCTCCGTACGGCTCTGGTCAAGCACATGCTTCAGTTCATTGGAAAAAATGGTGTCCATAAATGTCCTTTCTCGTTAGTTATGCAAATATAGCGACAATAACTGTGCCAAAAATCAGCCAGGCACAAATTATTAAGCATGTTCAACAATATTTAAACAATCGCAAGGGATGTTTTTATCTGTTTATTCCCATTTTTTTCGTATCTTTGTATGAAATTTTACTGCATGAAGCCCACATCCAAATATAGCCAGAAGGCGTCCGGGCATACACGCATCAACAAAACTGAACTATACTTTACTTATGCTGGAAGAAGATAGAATTCTTAAAATCGATATCGAGAATGAAATGAAGTCGGCCTACATCGACTATTCGATGTCGGTAATCGTATCACGCGCGCTTCCCGATGTCCGCGACGGACTCAAACCTGTACAACGGCGCGTGTTGTTCGGCATGAACGAGATGGGCAACACATCCGACCATCCCCATAAGAAATCAGCCAACTGTGTAGGAGAGGTCATGGGTAAATACCACCCGCATGGCGACTCATCCATTTACGGCACCGTAGTGCGCATGGCGCAGCCGTGGGCATTACGCTATACCCTTGTCGACGGCCACGGTAACTTCGGCTCTGTCGACGGCGACGGCCCCGCCGCAATGCGTTACACCGAGGTACGCCTTGAGCATATAGGAGAAGAGATGCTGTCTGATATCGACTCCGACACTGTTGATTTCCAGCCAAACTACGACAACTCGCGCCAGGAGCCGGTAGTGCTCCCCACCCGCATACCGAACCTCCTTGTCAACGGCACATCGGGTATTGCCGTAGGTATGGCTACAAACATGCCTCCCCACAACCTTACCGAATCAATCAACGCCACCGTAGCTCTCATTGACAATCCCGAACTCACAATATCGGAATTGATGAAATACATCAAAGCCCCCGACTTCCCCACCGGCGGCACCATATACGGATACAATGGCGTAAAGGAAGCGTTTGAGACAGGCCGCGGACGTATAGTAATACGCGCAAAAGCCGAAATCGAAGCTCACTCCAACCACGAGGACATAATCGTAACCGAGATACCATACAACGTAAATAAGGCCGAACTCATCAAATATATCGCTGACCTTGTCAACGAGAAAAAAATTGACGGCATAGCCGACCTCAACGACGAGAGCGACTACAAGGGCATGCGTATCGTGATACGCCTTAAAAGTGACGCCAACGCCAACGTTGTACTCAACAAACTGTACAAGCTCACCCAGATGCAGTCGTCGTTCTCGGTCAACAATGTCGCAATTGTAAACGGACGTCCGCGCACTCTCAACCTGAAAGAACTGCTCCAGGCATTCATCGACCATCGCCACGAAGTAGTCACCCGCCGCACACGCTTCGAGCTCCGCAAAGCCGAAGAGCGCGCCCACATACTGCAAGGCCTTATTATAGCCGAGCAAAATATCGACGAGGTAATACAAATTATCAAGAACGCCGACTCTGTAGAGGATGCACGCGCACAACTTTCAGCACATTTCGACCTTACAGAGCCTCAGACCCTCGCCATTGTCGAGATGAAACTCCGCAGTCTCGCCAAACTGGAACAGGACAAACTGCGCCAGCAATATGCCGACCTCGAACGTCTTATCGAGCATCTCAACCTCATACTAAGCGACGAGCACGAATGCCGCGAGCTAATCAAGAGCGAGCTGCTTGAAATCCGCGACAAATATGGCGACGCACGCAAGACCGACATCGACTACACCGCAGGCGACTTCAACGCCGAAGACTTCTATGCCGACGACGATATGATAATCACCATATCTCATCTCGGATATATCAAGCGCACACCGCTTAGCGAATTCCGCGCCCAGGCCCGTGGCGGCGTAGGCTCTCGTGGTTCCAACACCCGCGACGAGGATTTCATCGAGCACATCTACCCTGCGTCCATGCACAACACCATGCTCTTCTTCACCGACCGCGGCCTCGTATACAAAATGAAAGTCTACGAGCTGCCCGAAGGCGCAAAGAACAGCAAGGGACGTGCTCTTCAGAACCTGCTCGACATCGAACCCGGCGACAAAGTGCGCGCATACATCGCATGCAAGCAACTTGACGACCCCGAATTCACCGGTTCACACTTCCTTGTATTCGCAACCCGCAAGGGCGTAGTGAAGAAAACTTCGCTTACAGAATATGCACGCGTAATGTCGAAAGGCAAGAAAGCCATCATTATCCGTGAGGACGACAGCCTTATCGGCGTAGAACTCACCGACAATGATTCGACAATATTACTCGCCGCCAAGGAAGGCAAGGCCATACGCTTCGCCACATCATCGCTCCGTGCAATGGGTCGAGTTTCCACCGGCGTGCGCGGCATGAAAGTCGAAGGCACCAACGAGGTAATCGGCATGATTACCATGGAGCCCGACAGCACCAACACGGTAATGGTAATCTCCGAAAACGGATATGGCAAGCGTACCGCCCTTGATGCCTACACACCCCACAACCGTGGAGGAAAAGGCATGAAGACCATCAACGTAACCGACAAGACCGGTCCTCTCGTAGGGTTCCTGAGCGTAAACGATGACAACGACCTCATAATCATCAACCAGAGCGGCATAACTATACGCATACACATGAGCGACCTCCGTGTCATGGGACGCGCCACCCAGGGCGTGCGCCTTATCAACCTCGAAAAGCGCAATGACACCATAGCCTCTGTATGTTGCGTGGATTCCGACCCTGAAGAGACTGTCGACAACGATATCCTCGTAGCCGAAGCCGAACAGGAAGAGATTGAATTCTCGCCCGAAACAGAAGAGCCGGACGATGATATCAACCTCGACGATACAGAAGATACAGATTCCGACGAATAAATCACAACACAGAATCCAAGACACCATAAAATCCAACAGGCGCTACACGTTTTACGATGTAGCGCCTGTTGGATTTTTCATCCACTCATATCATGATGTCAGAGTCTATTGCTGTGTCTCTCCAGTTCCAAAAGATACCTTTTGGCCTCCAACCCGCCGGCATAGCCTGTAAGCCTACCGTCGCTCCCTATGATTCTATGGCATGGTATTATCACTGACATCGCATTGGCACCGACAGCATTAGCCACAGCACGCACACCTGCCGGCAGTCCGGCATCCGATGCAAGATCCGAATAACTCTTATCCGACCCATATACCACATTACGGAGCGCATCCCATACACGGGTCTGAAATTCTGTGCCTGCATACAACAGCGGAATATCAAAATTTCGGCGTATGCGGGCAAAATATTCATCAAGCTGCCGGCGTGCCATATCAATGACCAGGCTGTCGCCATTGGCAAAATCACGGGCACGCGTGTGCCGGAGCAGGCGCTGCAATGTGCGGGCATGGAAACGGCCATGCAGCCAGTCGCACATACACAACGACCCATTCCAGTCACCAAGTACGAGAGTGCCACAAGGCGACTGATAAGGAGCAATAATAATCAAATCGTCCGTCATGCTCAGTTACAAAAACAACGTCCGCACATAAAGCCTGAGCGGACGTTGTTCGATAAAACCTTATACAGTTCTATTAGTTGAGATTGCCGTTTTCAGCAGCCTTCACCATCTCGGGCGATGCTGTGATATAGATTTCGACACGACGGTTCTGGGCACGTCCGGCCGGAGTATCGTTTGAGGCGATATAGTCGGCCATAGGAATACCCTTGGCGGTAAGACGTGTTGGAGACACGCCGGAGTTTACCAGATAGGTCATCACGGCATCGGCACGCTGGTTGGAGAGTTTCTCATTTACTGCATATGAACCGGTATTGTCGGTAAATCCGAGAATTTGTACATTGGTGAGAGGATTCTGCTTGAGCGATACAGCGAAATTGCTGAGATCCTGCTGTGCCGACGAATTGAGAGTATACTTGCCTGTCGGGAACAGAATACCGCCATCAAATGTAACCTTGATAGCCTGAAGACCGTTCTGGTCGGTGGTCTGCTCTACCTGAGCGTCAGGAATTGTCTTGGCGATTTCTTCCTGCTGCTTCTGCATCTTCTGGCCAATAAGTGCGCCTGCGCCTGCGCCTACGGCAGCACCGATGGCTGTACCGATGGCTGCGCCTTTGCCACCACCGATGAGTGCACCTATTCCTGCGCCAAGGGCACCACCGCCACCACCGCCAATAAGAGCACCCTTACCTGTGGTAGACATAGAGTTACATCCCGAGGATGCAAACAACAGACCTGACAGAAGAACAGCGCCTGTAATCTTAACGAGCTTCATATCTGTAAATTTTAAGTTAATTTCATTAATACGACTGCAAAGTTGGCATTTTTATTGCAGAAAACCTCATTCTACAGTCTGTAAAATAGACCAACCCCAGCTTTAGATATAAAATTTATTTATCGATTCAATTTATTATGAAAACGTCCGATACGCCGATTTGTTTATTTGCTTTTCTGGTAGAGATAGCGCTTGATGGAACGTTTAGGAGTCTTTTCAAACTCCTGATAGCGCATTCTTACCTTGGCAATCTGGGAATAAGCGGGCAGTTCCTTATTGAGATGACTGATATTGTCATTCATCAGCTTCTCAAGATCAGAGACAGCAATACCCTCCTTGGTGGCAATGTCAAGATCGGGATAAATCAGGGCCTCAAGTTTGCCGTTGTCCTCTATTACAATCGACTCGCTTACCATTGGCAGATTATTTATCTTCTGCTCTATTTCCTCCGGATAGATATTCTGACCCGACGGACCGAGAATCATATTCTTGTTACGCCCGCGGATATAGAGAAATCCGTCGGAATCCATCGTGCACAAGTCGCCCGTATTCATCCAGCCATCCTTCATCACCGCCTCGGTCGCATCCTTATTTTTGTAATATCCCTTCATTACATTCTGTCCGCGCACCCACAGTTCACCGGGCACATTGACCGGATCCGGCGAATCGATACGCCCCTCCATCCTGTCGACGATACGACCACAGGAAGCCGGACGTTGTTCCTCCCATGGCGCATATGCCACCAAAGGCGCACACTCAGTCATGCCGTAGCCCACTGTAAACGGAAAACTTATTTTGCGCAGGAATGTCTCGACATCCTTGTTCAATCCGGCGCCGCCGATAATAATCTGACGCAGATTGCCGCCGAATGCATCGAGCAACCCCTTACGGATACGCGACTCCAGCCGCTCATCGACAAACGGCACTTTCATAAGCACCTTCATAAGCGGCTTGTCAAGCATCGGGAACACCTTGGTTTTGACGATTTTCTCAATAATGAGAGGTACCGTGATAATCAGTTTTGGCTTAACCGTGGCAAATGCCTCAAGAATCACTCGCGGCGAGGGCACACGTGTAAGGAAATATACATGGGCGCCTTTGGCAAGCGGCAAAAGCAACTCGACCATAAGCCCATACATATGGGCAAGCGGCAACATGCATACCATACCGTCGCCCGGATTGATAAACGGGATGCCGTCGACACAGAATTGCAGATTGCTCCACAGGTTTCCATAAGTAATCATCACACCCTTGGAAAAACCCATCGAGCCTGATGTATAGTTAATCAGAGCCAGCTCTTCGGCTTTGTGGGCAGGATATATCACATCCTCCGGAGTAAAACGTTCTGGATATTTCTTGCCAAACAGTTCGTTGAGGCGTTTTCTGGCATTGGTCAGTTTTTCGCTGCGTGACAGTATGAGTGAAAAATCATTCAGGCGCACTACCCCGACGAGATTTTTTACCATCGCAGGATCCAGATTCTCCCATATCGAATCGTCGGTATAGAGGAGTTTAGCTTCACAATGGTTTACAAGATGATGTATATTATCGGCCTTGAACTCATGCAGAATAGGCACGGCTATGGCACCATATGTGACTGTTGCTATAAAGGCTACGGCCCATTGGGATGAATTGCGCCCGCACAAGGCTATCTTGTCACCGCTTTTTATGCCGGCATGCTCATATAGCAGATGCAGCTTTTCGACCTTTCGGGCAATATCGCGATACTGGTACGAGACGCCGTTGAAATCGGTCAGAGCAAGATCTTCCCAATATGTGCGCACGGAGTGCTGGAGATATTCGCTAAATGTTTCCATATTCTAAATTCAGATGCTGTTATATCCTACTGTTTCAGACAACCCCACACACTCTGTGCAGAATGCATAATATCTAAAACTCTCATATATAACGAATATGGCAATCCTATTGTTGACTGCCATATTATTCAGCATGTAAATTTAGTTAATTTTTTTCAGCCCAACAATTCCGTGACATTCCGCGAAAGTATTTTGTTGAAAAAGCTAACGGTGCAATGGCTCTGAGAGCATGTTTAAGAGCTTGTTTAATAATAAATGTTACCGTCAGGGCGGTCAGTCGTCGGGCAGATTTTCGCATGTAATGAGGGAGTTATGGGGTCCCATAACGACCGAAGAACGGGCGGAAAGATGCCGGCGAATGACCGAAGGGAGGTAATTTGTTTCATATCGTTGATATATTTTTGCATTTATTTTAGAAGCAGCCAAGAGATTGTATAGGTTATAAAGTTACCTTTTGTCTCGTATATCTTGGCCGCTTTTCGCCCTGTCCCTCAGTCATGTACATAAAGCACATGTCGAAAATCGGCTCAAGCTATACGACCCTGGCGGCAACATTTATTATCAAACAAGCTCTAAAAATCTTCAAACAGTTTTTTATAATTGATATGGAATGTATAGCCTACAGTAACATTAATACTTGCAGAATTCATGCGCGCCTTTGTACCCCTATGACTGTAAGGAGGGATAATATCCGAACCTCCGCTTATGCCGATATAAACAGACTTGATATTTAATCCGGCGCCTATCTGCCAAGCGACCTGCCAACGATGCCATACATTATTTTCGCCCATCTCGGACACCGACAGCAGATCACTTGTATAGCTGACATCCAAACCCGGTAGAGCAGAATTACCGGCGGAGACTTTTGACTTATAGTACAGATTACATTTGCCTGCAATTCCGGCAAACAGCGACAGTGAAAGTTTATCATCCAGCGGCAGTCGATACACCAGATTTACAGGTAATTTAAGATAACAATTGGTAATTTTCTGATTCAGGGCATTGCCATCTGTATCCATCATAGGCTCGGCATTGCCAGTCAAGGCGCTGATTCCAATTCCAGTCTCGAGAAACGTTCGCTCCCTAAGCTGAAATCCATGAGCATAATTGAGATATCCGCCATGCAACTGTATGACATCGTCTGTAGACTTAAATTCTTTGGTAGGCTTAAGGAAAGAGCACTCATACGAGGCCGAGACATGTTCGTAATCCTCAGAATGCGACATACATGTTCCCATTGCCGCGACTATAAAAGTCAATATTGTCTTTCTCATAAGTACATCTTTTTATACAAGTGGAATAATTGGTATATGGCACATTCAAAAATAAACGTGCATGTAAATATATTAAAACATTAGATTACAGCAAGGAAGTATTCTTATACTTGGCTCAGCCTGACACCTGAATTAAAAATTATAACCGACACTGAGCTTGACATTCTCAGAATTGATTTTAGGCTTATAATCGCCTTCGCTATAGCCGAAAGCAGGAATGAAGTCGACAATACCGTTTAGCCCTACATAAATCCTGTTGATATTGAAGCCGAAACCACATGTAAGGCCCACCTGAAACCAATTCCAGGTCAAAGAACTCGAACCCATATTCTCTTCACTTGAGCTAAGAAGATTAATCCATCCGGTATTATCACGTAACGCCGGTAAACTGCTGTTTAACGACATTTTCATTCTATAAATCATGTTAAGCCGTAAATTCAGACCAAGAAATAGGACAAACGAAACATTATCGGATATTCTGATGTGGTATGCGAAATCAACAGGTATTTGAAGATTAAAATTACGATATTGTTCTTTTATCTTAAGCCATTCCCTATCTGCGTTATAGACTCGCTCTCCGTCACTACCGCCAGTCTGGAAATTAAGGCTTCCACCTGTTTCCAGAAACAGATTCTTCACAATAGGGAAACCATGAATATAGTCTATTCCGAATCCGCCTAATACTACATCTGTGTCATATTTATTATAATATTCCCCCCCCAAAATCTTCATTTGCATTGAGTCCTAAAACACTCAGAGAAACACTGACACGATCATATTGCGCATAACATACTATAGCGCTCCTAATCAATAATAACCATGTACAAACGACCTTTTTCATAAATAATTAATGTTAATGATTGTGTTATATCGCAAAATTAGCATAACAACTAATAGCATCCAAATTTTTTCAACAAATATCAATTTTTTCAATAAAAAACGAGGAATATAGCAATAAACCATATTCCTCGTAATCTATTTAATATTATCGGATACACATCCGATACATTAAGAAGCAAGCCCCATATAGCCAGAGAACTCCATATCAGAATGTGTAGCCGAGAGATAGCTTGACATCAAGGGTATTTACTTTGGGCTTATAGCCACCATCAAAGCTGTGGCTGTAGGCAGGGATAAAGTCAGTACCTACCTGCACTCCGAGATAATATTTCTCATAATTGCAGCCTATGCCGACATGCCATCCCATCTGGAAGCGATTCCAGGTATAGTCCTTGCCATCCATGGCCTTTTCGCCATCATCAAACACACTAACCCAATCGCCCTCATATTTAACGTGAGTTCGACGAAAATTAATTAGATGAGAAATTGGTGATTAGCGATAAAAGTATTAAATTTAAAGGACTCAATTTCAAACAAATACTCTTATCGCTATGCTCACCGAAGACAAAATTACTGAAATATTCGTGATTGCAGATGAATTCTGCAAAGTTTTTAATGCGATGCTCCGTCGCAGAGGTCTTTCGAAGATTCGTACGGACAGGAAGCGGGAATATCATCGAGATTGCCGTCTGTCGCAGGCGGAGGTCATTGTTATCATGATCATGTTCCACAGTTCCAACCATAAATGTCTCAAACACTTTTATCTGAACGAGATATGTCAGCGATACAGGCATCTGTTCCCCGAAACAGTCTCATACAACAGATTCACGGAGCTGGAGAAATCAGTGGTCGTTCAGTTCGTGATATTCGTAAAGAAATGTCTGCTGGGAAAATGTACCGGTATTAGTTTTGTCGACAGCACACTGCTACGTGTGTGCCGCAACCAACGGATACACATGCACAAGGTGTTCAAAGGAATAGCGCAACGTGGGAAGTGTTCGTTAGGTTGGTTCTACGGATTCAAGCTACATCTGATATGCAACGACAAGGGCGAGATTCTCAACTTCATGATCACTCCGGGAGATGTTGATGACCGGGAACCTCTGAAAGTGAAGTCGTTTGTCGAGTTCATATACGGCAAGATGGTCGGTGACAAAGGTTATATCGGCAAAGACCTGTTCTGCAAGCTGTTCATTGACGGAATCCAATTGATCACAAAACTGAAAAACAACATGAAAGGCGGTCTGAGATCAATGTATGACAGAATACTTCTGAGAAAACGGGCTATTATCGAAACTGTAAACGACCAACTCAAAAACATCGCTCAGATAGAACACTCGCGACACCGTTCATTTCCGAATTTCATCGTTAATCTCATTGGTGGGATAGCGGCTTATTGCCTGTTTCCAAAGAAACCGAGGATAAACTTAGAACGCGTGTATGATAATCAGCTGACTCTCTTTTGATTATTTTCATCGAACTCACGTTATTTATCACCGTCAGAATCAGAAAATTCATTCTTATACTTCTCGGTAAGATGAAGTTTAAAATTAAGACCGATATAAGGATCGAGAGAAACACCCTCTGTAAGGTTGAAACGATATACGAAGTTTACAGGAACCTGAATATTGATGTTCTGGAATTTATATTTATCTTCCCACCAGTCGCCATCCTCTGATTCCTTAAACGACTTATTGCCAAAAAGGAAATCGACGTTGGCTCCGGTTTCAACAAACATATTTTCGGCAACACCGAAACCGTGGATATAGTTGAGTCCAAAACCATTTAGACCGGCTGTCTCGCTGCCATCAGCATCAAGAAAAGAAGCAGCGTCCTTGTTAAAGCTCAGATTAGTGTGGTCATACGATACAGCTACACGGTTATAACCCTCTGCATTGGCAACAGATACGCCGGCAACAAGAAGAGCGGCGGCTAAAATTACCTTTTTCATAAATGTTGATAATTTGATTAGAATTATTTATATGTGTTATCATCAGCTAAAATTTTATAATTTTAACCTCGCTCAAAGATAGTAATAAATCTCGATTTCCCCCCCCATTAGTTAAATTGTATTAACACACGCTAAGGGCATGTTTTTCAGAGATTTTTCCGCAATCTGCTAAGATGGGTCGGTGTGATGTTCAGAAATGATGCAATATCTTTCAATGAGAATAGAGTGAAAAGATCGGGATGACGGTTTATGAGGTCGCGGTAACGCTCATTAGCCGATCGGGTATACAGCGCCATGTATCGGTCGTAGACAGTCGAAAACACCGCTTCTGTCGAATGCATGATGATGTCAGACAAAAACCTATCATTCCTCATCCGCTCGGCTATTACCTTCACCGAAACACAATAGATATCGCATGGCGACTGGGCTGTTATCGACACTCTCGACGGAGTTCCGTAAAACAAGAAAGGGAAGTCGGCTACAAACTCTCCGGCAAACTCCATTCCTACCACGTGCTCGCAACCATCCGATGAAAAAGCCAGGTATTTAAGTGTACCGCTCTTTATAAACCCCACATAACGACACACCTCTCCTACGGTAACAAAATCCTCACCCTTCTCGAAATGACGCAACACTCCCTGCTCCATACAGAAAGTGCGCCAGAAATCCACTTCAGGAATATCAATATATGTGTTGAATCGTCGAGACATATCCATATGCAAATATACAGCTTTTCCTCAACGACACCAACACAACGACGCAGATACGGTTATCCCATATGATGAATCATGTCACGAAACTGCTTCTGTGTCCCCATCACAGTGATTCCATCCCCTTTCTGCACTCGGAAATCCTCAGAAGTACTATCAACCACCATCGGCTCGCTGTCAGTAAGTCCCAGCACATTGCGGTGGATGGATATACGGGTCACAGCAACAAGTTTGAGACCGAAATTACGTTCAAGTCCAATCTCCTCAAGAGTCATGCCATCGTAAAAATCAGGCACAATAAACTTCATCACATAATGATTTCTGTCTATACCTATGGCCTCGACACCGGCCCCAAGAGCAAGCTCACGAGTGAGTTCGCGCGCGGCTCTCTGCTCCGGGACGAGTATGCGATCTACCTGAAATCCGCGCAATATAGTCTCATGGATGTCATCAACAGCACGTGCATAAAGATGCCTTACTCCCATCTTGCGCAATAGAGCCACAGTCTTCACACTCGCACCGAAATTTTCGCCGATAGCGACGATGACAAGTTCAGACGAAGCGACAGGCAGTGAACCCAATGCCATCTCGTCGGTGGAATCAAGAATGTAGGCTGTGGAAATCTTGTCTTTGATTGCCTCGACCAAAGCCGGCTTGTTGTCGGCTCCGATTACTTCATGCCCCATTGCAGTGAGGTCAACGGCCAGATTCGAGCCATAGATACCAAGCCCTATTATCAGTATGCGCATGACTAAGAGCTTGTTTAATAATAAATGTTACCGTCAGGGCGGTCAGTCGGCGAGCAGATTTTCGCTTGTGATGAGGGAGTTATGGGGCTCCATAACGACCGAAGAACGGGCGGAAAGATGCCGGCGAATGACCGAAGGGATGTAATTTGTTCCATATTGTTAATATATTTTTACATTTGCTTGAAAGCAGGCAAGAGATTGAATGGTTATAAAGCTACCTTTTGTCTCGTATATCCTGGTCGCTTTTCGCCCTGTTCCTGCGGTCATGTACATAAAGTACACTCCTTCGTCACATGTCGAAAATCGAATCAAGCTATACGACCCTGCCGGCAACATTTATTATTAAACAAGCTCTAATAGATTGTTTTGAATTACAACATGTCGCCACACGCGATAGTTCTCGTTTATCTCGGCAATATTATGCGCTCTCCAAGATAAGTGGCCATATCCCTGCGCAGGGCATGAAGTTCGCTCAGTCGTGCCATAAGCTCCATACAGTGAGTCTCGTTGTCATGCCCCGAGAAGGCTTCCTTTATACTACGGTTCAGTTGCTGTATCTGCCATTCAAGCATAGCATCCTTGTATTCAATCACCGCGCGCGGCACAATGTCGGGCAATCTCTCATCGTCAGCTATGATATGGGTATACTTGGTGAATACCTTGCTGAGCACATGGCGCTCGGCAACAAGCTCCATCCCGACCTTGCGTATATTGTCATCGGGGCTGGAACAAATGACCCGTTCGGGATAAGTCATCGCATACTCACGCAAGTCGCGAATATACTTCTCATCGGCTGCGGCTTTCAGTTCACCCTCACGCCGCTCGATATCCGAAAGGTCGGCAGCCGATGCGCGTATCTCCGCTTCTCCTGCAGAAATCATCTCGGCACGAGCCTGCTCAAGACGCTCCCGGCAGTCGGACTCAACCCGCGGCCAGTCTTCAGCCTGGAGCTTAAGCACTGCATTATAGATTGATGCAAGCACAGGATTGCAGATCTCCATGCTGTCACGTTCAAGCTCCGACTTTATGTAATCGGCCACTGTCACCGTAACCGAATTTCCATCCTCATCGACCATATCGGCAAGAGTAAGCAAGCCGTAGCGCAACATGTATTTTACAAGTGCATTCTCATACTTGAGCATGAATCTACGGAATTTTTTCTCATCGCGCGTTGCATCATCGGAGACCGTCGGCATGCTGCCTATTGTGGCAGGTTCCACAAAAGGTGCGGCTTCGGCAACCGGAGCAGGCGAATCGGAATTTTCAGCGGGTATCGCTCCACCCTCAGGCTGAGCAGCATCACCGAGCGACTTCCTGGCACGCTCCTGACGTGCCGCGTTGGCGTCCTTTTCGGCCTGCTGTTTACGGCGTTTCTCCACTTCAAGAGCCACAACACGCTCGTCGATATCAAGGCGTCGGCTACACTCCTTAATATATACATTGGCTGTGACCGCATCGGGAATAAGCGATATCGACTGCACGATATCACCAATGGCACGCGAACGGGCTATGGGGTCATTCTCAAGTCCCTGCAACAGGATTCCCGTCTTAAACTGAATGAAATCGACCTCATTGGAGGCTATGTATTCTTCTACCTCGGTAGAAGTATGGCTCTGTGCGAAACTGTCGGGATCGTCTCCGTCGGGAAGAAGCAGAACCTTTATGTTGAGCCCCTCGCGCAACAGCATGTCGATACCGCGCAACGAGGCCTTGATACCGGCGGCGTCGCCGTCGTATATGACTGTGACGTTGTCGGTAAATCGATGTATCAGCCGAATCTGGCCGTCGGTAAGCGACGTGCCCGACGAGGCCACAACATTCTCAATACCACTCTGATGCATCGAGATGACATCAAGATATCCCTCGACAAGTATGCATTTATTATGCTTTACTATCGCCTGCTTTGCCTGATACAGTCCGTAAAGTTCCTTGCTTTTTGTATAGATGGTAGATTCCGGCGAGTTGACATATTTCGCCAGATCTTTTTTTAAGGTACGGCCACCAAAGGCAATTACCTTTCCCGCTACAGAAAACACCGGAAATATTACCCTACCCTTGAAACGGTCATATACGCGGCCTGTGTCAGTACGGATACACAACCCAGTATCCACAAGATATTTTTCATTGTAGCCCTTGCGTTTTGCCTCATCATAAAGAGCGGTAGAGCGTTCAAGCGCATAGCCGAGATGAAAGCGTTTTATCATGGCCTCATTCACGCCACGCTGTTGCAGATATGTAAGGCCGATGTTGCGTCCGTCGTCGGTTTCATTAAGATTGTATTCGAAATGCCGGAGTGCAAATTCATTGACCGCAAGAAGCGACGCACGCTCAGTCTCGCGTTCGCGCTCCTCGTCGGTCATCTCATGTTCTTTGATTTCAATATTATATTTCCCGGCGAGATAGCGCAAAGCCTCCTGATACGTCATCTGCTCATGCTCCATTATAAAGTTCACAGGACTTCCGCCCTTGCCGCAACTGAAACATTTGCAGATATTCTTTGACTTGGACACAGAGAACGACGGAGTACGCTCGTTATGGAACGGACATAAGCCAAGATAGCTCGAACCTCTACGCTTCAAACTTACGAAATCGCTTACCACATCCACAATGTCAGCCACATCGAGAATGCGTTGCACTGTCTCCCGGTCAATTTTTTTCATAATGCAAATGTACGAAATTATCCACGAATTTGCTATCTTTGCTTTTCATCTTCGACAAGACACATGAAAGTTACCGACATAATAGCCGCGCGTCAGACTCCCGGATTCAGTTTTGAGGTACTGCCCCCGCTCAAGGGGCGCGGCATCAACCAGTTGTTTAAGAATATCGACATTCTGTGTGAGTTTGACCCGCTGTATATCAACATAACCACCCACCGCAGCGAGATAGTGTTCAAGGACACGTCCGACGGACTGTACCGACGTGTGAGCGAGCGTAGCCGTCCGGGCACTGTGGCCGTAGCCGCCGCAATCCAACAGAAATACGGCATCCCGGCCGTTCCTCACATGATATGCAGCGGATTTTCGAAAATCGAGACCGAGTACGCCTTAATTGACCTGAACTTCCTCGGCATAACCAATCTGCTGCTACTGCGCGGCGACAAGGCTAAGCATGAGTCGCGTTTCACGCCCAATGCCGACGGCCACGCCCATGCATCGGAGCTACAGCAACAGGTCAACGACTTCAACCGAGGATATTTCATTGACGGCACAAAAATGGATATCATCACCGGAGAGACTTTCTCATATGGCGTGGCCGGATATCCGGAGAAACATGAGGAATCGCCTAATCCGGATATTGACCTGCAGTATCTCAAACTTAAAGTAGACAACGGCGCCGATTACATCGTGACCCAGATGTTTTTCGACAATGAGAAATATTTTAGATTTGTCGAGCGTTGCCGCAACGCCGGCATCAATGTCCCAATAATTCCCGGACTGAAACCGATCACCACCATGTCGCAGCTCAACCTGCTGCCCAAGGTGTTCCATGTCGACATGCCAAGCGACCTTGCCAACGAACTGATGAAATGCACATCCGACGCACAGGCGAAAGAAATAGGTGTAGAATGGTGCACCATGCAGGCCCGGGAACTCATAGCCCACAATGTGCCGAGCATTCATTTTTATTCTCTCAACGCCACACGCAGTGTAGAGCGAGTGGCCCACACCGTATATTAAGAGCATGAAGTTCAGCGACATACCCGGACACCAGTCAGTGAAAGAGCGTTTGCGCTCCATGGCCGATAACGACAGAATACCGCATGCCCTGCTCATCGAAGGGCCATCCGGCACGGGAAAGATGATGCTCGCCCGTGCCATGGCACAGTACATACATTGTGAAAACCGCAACGGCGGCGACAGTTGCGGAGAATGCCCGGCATGTATCCAGCACCGCAGTATCAACCATATCGACACCATCTACTCCTTTCCGATAGTAAAAGGAGGACATGAGAATCCCGTGTCCGACGACTACATGGACCAATGGCGCCGCATGTCGGAAGACTCTCCATACATGGACTTTCTACACTGGCTGTCGCTCATACAAGCAGGAAACTCCCAGCCACAGATATTTGTCAGCGAAGCAGACAGCCTGATACATAAACTTAGCTTCACAGCCCACAAGGCAAAATACAAAATAGTGATAATGTGGTTGCCTGAACGACTGAAGACAGAGGCCGCCAACAAAATGCTGAAACTTATCGAGGAACCGTTTCACGACACGCTGTTCATACTCGTAAGCAACGATGCAAAAAAAATACTTCCGACCATATATTCACGTACCCAGCGCATAATTGTACATCGTCTGCCAGATGAAATAGTGGCAAACCGCCTTGTCGAGACAAAGGGTTTATCCATGGCCGACGCAATGGCGATAGCACACAATGCCGACGGGAGCATGCTTGCGGCAGAAACCGCGCTGTCGTTTTCAAAAGAAGAGAAACAGTTTCTCGAACTGTTTATGGCTCTTATGCGCAAAGCATATCAGAACCAGATGGCCGACCTCAAAGAATGGACAGTCACCATATCGGCGTTTGGCCGCGAGACGATAATACGCTTTCTTAATTACTGCCTTCGACTGGTGAGAGAAAACTTCATAATGAACCTCAATGTGCCTCAGCTCAACTATCTCAACAGTGCGGAGGCTGCTTTCTCAAGCAAATTCTCACGCTTCATAAATGAGCGCAACGTCGAACGCATATCCCAGGAATTCGACTCGGCAATAACCGACATAGCCGGTAACGCCAATCCGAAACTTGTACTTTTTGATCTTGCCGTAAGGATGTGCATATATCTGAAGGCCTGACTGCATTATCGCCGATATCCAACAACCAATGATTCCGTTTCTTCAACGTATCGCCGACATATATTTCGACCGCCATGCCGACTCGATGGCCGACTACTGCTTCGTATTTCCCAATAAGCGAAGCGCCACATTCTTCCGTCATTTTCTCGGGCTACATGCCACTTCCTGCTCTCCGCTCATAGAGCCGGAAGTGACTACCATCAGCGACTTTATCGCCGACTTTTCCGATTATGCAGTAGCATCACGCTACGACCTGCTGTTTACGCTTTACAACCTGTACAACGGGCTGTCGCCGCAGATTGAGGAGTTTGACCGATTTGTATTCTGGGGCGACATGCTGTTGAGCGATTTCAACGATGTAGACCGCTATATGAGCGACGCATCACAGCTCTTCCGCAATCTGAAAAATTACAAGGAAATAAACTCCGACTATCTCACCCCCCGGCAAAAGGAGATAATCAACAAATACTGGGGAGCGCAGATACCGCTCGACAATATTGACCGCTTCTGGACACACCTCGACAATCCGCGAGAGCCACACACCAACCGCGAATCGTTTATGCGGCTGTGGGAGATTCTCGAGCCCCTGTACCGGCAATTCCGCGAATCGCTCTCAAAACGCGGCCTCTGCTACTCCGGAATGCAATACCGCGAAGTCGCCGAAAAATTCGCGGCAATGACGCATGACGACATACCTTACCGACGTATAATCATGGTCGGATTCAATGTACTGTCGATATCGGAGCTCAGTATATTCTCTCGGCTGCATGAGATGGGCATTGCCGATTTCTATTGGGATTATTCCTTCCCTGAGGAACTTCGCACCGACAATATGGCCACACACTTCATACGCAGGTATGTGAAACTGTTTCCATCGCTATACGACATTGCGGAAGAAGAGAACATAGGACTGCCGGAGATAGAGGTGATTGGCATACCCTCTAATGTGGGACAGGTAAAATATACAGGCCGTCTGCTTGAACGCATGGTAGCCGACGGACGTATCGCCAATCCGGAGAATGCAATCGACACTGCGGTAGTACTCCCCTCGGAAGATCTTTTCATCGAGTTGCTCCATTCACTCCCCTCCTCTATTCCGTCGGTCAACATCACTATGGGGTATCCTATGAAACTGACTCCCGCGGCAGCTCTGATGCGCAGTGTCATGACCATGCATCTCAAGGCAAGAAAGATAAGAGGCTCATGGTGTTTCTTCTACGAGGATGTGTGCGATGTACTTGCAAATCCACTACTGGCACGCATAGCCCCTGAAGTCTGCGAAGATATACGCAAGACTATAAGCCGGAGCCGCATGTTCAGCATACCGGCCGACGAACTGCGCAACACTTGGCCGACCGTAGAAAATATATTTTATCCTGTCGACGATTTACATTCAGGCACAGAGGTATTCGACTACACGCTTCAACTTGTATCGTTTCTCGAACAGGAACTGAAAACATTGCAGTCGGCGGACAAGAATGCCACTATTGACCAAAGCGCGGACGATATCCCGGCAGACAGCGATTTCATGTTGCCGCCTGAAGAAGCGGAGACACCGGCCCCGATAGCTCTGGAGGTCGGATTCCTGTCGCGTTATCGCCAAAGTGTAGAGCAGCTCCGCGACACGGCATCAAGATATCGGGTGAATATGCGCGAGTCCACATTCTTCCATATGATACGAAGCGTGGTAGACGCCGAGACAGTGAGTTTCACAGGTGAGCCGCTGAAAGGACTGCAAATAATGGGTATCCTTGAGACAAGAGCCCTCAACTTCGACAACCTGATAATATTGTCGATGAACGAACGCATATTCCCAAAACGTCAGTTTACACGTTCGTTCATACCCAACATACTGCGACGCTGCTTTGGCATGGCTACCATGGAGTTTCAGGAATGCATTTTCGCGTATTATTTCTATCGCATGATATCGGCGGCACAAAATGTGACTCTCATATACAATACCCGCACCGAAGCCCTGAATTCAGGCGATATGTCGCGGTATATATATCAGTTGATGCATCATTATCCGCAGAGCCATATGAAGATGATGAGCGCTGCATTCAGTCTGCCCGCGCCTACTCCAGTCAATGATATCGCCATAGCCAAGGATGAAAAGCTGATGGAGGTTATCGAATCGTATCGGGCGGTCGACGGCACACGCCGATATCTGTCGCCATCGGCTATCAATACATACATCAGCTGTCCACTCAGGTTCTGCCTCCACTATCTCCGCGGCCTTAAAGATGAAGGGGAAGTCACTGATTATATGGACGAGAGTACATTCGGAAGTGTGCTGCACCAAGTGGCAGAATACTCATACAATCATCTGCGCGGAAGTCGTGAAGAAGTTACAGTCAGCGAAGAGATGCTCGACCAGATGGCTAATGACACAGTCGGTCTTGAAAAGCTGATTACATCGGCGATCAACCGCTATTTCAACCGTCTGCCAAATCTGAATGACACCGGCAATCCCGATGACGAGTATATAAATCCGACACCGCTCAACGGTGAAGCGCGCGTACTTGCAGATATCATGCTAATACAGATGAAGCAGCTTTTTCAGCTTGAAAAAAAGCGCGTTCCATTTACATTTATCCACGCCGAGCGCAAATTCACGACCGCTATTCCGCTATCGCCGGATTTATCGGTAAATCTCCGCGGAGTAATCGACCGAATAGACCGCCGCAAAGGCATAATCGAGATTATAGACTATAAAACCGGCAGCGACAATTTGAAAGTCGCAAATCTCAGACATCTGTTCACCCCGGTCAACAGCAGCACGGAGCATCATAAGGCCATACTACAGCTGTTTCTATACTGTAACGCATTGCATATGGATATGAGATACGACGGCCCGATAAAGCCCACATTGTTCAGATTCAGGAAACTTAAAACCGAAAAAGACATACCGGAAGTGGTAATAAATAACTCAACCTTGTCGGACTATCGCGAATTAAACGATGAAGTGCTTGGCGAACTCGCCGAAAGACTTGCTCCGCTGTTTGACCCGACAATTCCCTTCTCACCAACCCCGCATCCGGCCAACTGCCGATTCTGCAATTATAAATCAATCTGCGGTCAGAATATCTGACCCGACTACCCGACAGACATATGGCCGGAATATATATACACATACCATTCTGCCACTCCAAATGTGCCTACTGCGACTTCTTCTCTACCTCCGGGAGCAATGGCAGAGCTACATTTGTAGAGTCTCTGTCAAGAGAATGGGCGATGCGGCGCCATGAACTCGGCGACGCACCGGTACGCACTATATACCTCGGAGGCGGCACACCGTCAATACTATCGACCGATGAGTTAAATATAATCGCATCCCTTCTGCCTGTGTCAAAGTTGGATGAGTTTACTTTAGAGGCAAATCCCGAGGATATCAGCATACAGCGTGTCAAAGATATGATATCAATCGGGATAAACCGAATAAGTATAGGCGTGCAGTCGCTAAATGACCGTGAACTACTGGCTGTAGGGCGACGCCATACGTCACAGGACGCCATTGAGGCAATCGCCACAATACGCAAGGCCGGAATATCCAATATCAGCGCCGACCTAATCTATGGCTTGCCGGAGCAGACTGCAGATTCGTGGCGTGAGTCGGTGCAACGGCTGTCGGAATGCGGCATAACACATCTGTCGGCATATGCTCTTTCGTACGAGCCGGGCACTCGCCTCTATGCAATGCTCCGAGCGGGGAAAATCAAAGAAGCATCACAAGAACTGTCGGAGGAGATGTACAATATCCTTTGTGAAACAATGGCGCGACAAGGGTTCTTGCATTACGAGATTTCCAACTTCGCTATTCCGGGAATGCATTCGCGCCATAACAGCTCATATTGGGATTATACTCCCTATCTGGGCCTCGGACCGGGAGCACACAGCTTTGACGGGCAAGTGCGTCGCGTAAATCCATCGCGGCTGCAATCATACAACGAGGCAATGATGGCAGGACGCATATTTTATGAAACCGAGGAAGAGACTCCTGTAGACCGTCTTAACGATATCATAATAACCGCAATGCGAACCAAGGAAGGTCTGTGTATGGAAAAATTCAGACAAGCAGGAGGCGACTTCGCCTTAACAAGGCTAAAACGCAACGCAAACGTCTTTATAAAATCGGGTAGAATAGTCTGTACGGATACCTCCATGTATATTCCCGAGAGATATTGGCTCGTGTCCGACGCCATACTCCGCGAGCTGCTTATTGACTGAACCCGACATAACAGTCGGCTCTAATCATGATGATATGGCTCGCCGCGCAATATCGTCATTGCCCGATACACCTGTTCGGTAAAGAACAGACGTATCATCTCATGGGAAAAGGTCATTTGGGATAACGACAGCTTGCCGTCGGCCCGATCATACACTTTTTTTGAGAAGCCATATGGCCCTCCAACGACAAACAGCAATCTCTTGCCGACTGTAGACATTGCCTTTTCCAGATAACCGGCAAATTCGCGAGAGGTCATCTCACGGCCATGTTCGTCAAGCAACACAACGCGGTCGCCCGGCTGAATCTGCTGTAGAATAAACTCGCCTTCCATCTCTTTCTGCCGCTCGGCAGTAAGGGCCTTGGAGGTCTTTATGTCGCTGATGGTACGTATTTCATAAGGGACATAATGAGTCAGGCGCTTCACATAGTGCTCAATCCCCTCCTTGAGGTAAGGCGTTGCAGTCTTTCCTACTACTATAAGCTCAATCTTCATGACCGGAATGCTTAAGAGCTTGTTTAATAATCATGTGTCATCACACCAATTCTTAAAGGGTGTATGTACCCGAAAATCTCTAAAACAGTTTCTTAGGCTTTATCGCCTGAAAATCCTTAAGATAATTTGGCACGGAATAAGCCAGATCAATAAATTCGCTTTTATGATAAGCTCTTTCGGAAAGAGCCATCATATTGGCCGCTACAGGATGTATTTCGGTTATGAAATTTGCATTTGGATGCTTTTCAAGCAACGGACGTGCTTTATCACTGCCATCGCCAAAGAATATTACCGGCCCGCAATCGAGCTGCTCACGATAACTGTCCTCATCCAATATCAACGGACGCGGCGACAGCACATTCTCCAATGCGAAATCATGAACAGCGGTGTACACTTCCATACGCCGGGCATCAATCATCGGCGCGAACAGCACATTCTCATCAAAGAAATCACTGAACATAACGGCCACAGTCATTGTCTGCAATGTATCGACACCTATGAGCGGCAGATTCATCGCATATGCAAGTCCCTTGGCCTCAGACAATCCTATGCGCAGACCGGTATAACTGCCAGGACCCATACTGACCGCAATCGCATCAAGCGCCACTTCATGCTTCTTTGCCGCCGCAAGCATATCCTCGATATACCCGCTCAGTAATGATGCATGGTTACGTCCGTTGTAATCCTCACGGCGATCAATCACATTGCCATCCATAGTCAGCGCAACAGAACATACGCTTGTAGATGTGTCGATATTCAATATAGTTGCCATACTGCAAATTTACATAAAAACAGCGAGATTTCTACACCGGCAGAATAAAAACAAGGCTGACGCGCCGATTTCTGTCCCCTCCTGCGTGCTCTTAGTCACAATTTTAGTAATTTGGAGGAATAATTTAAATTCAATGGTATGGACAGAAACCGAACAGTCGCCGGCCTTGATGTCCACAAAGATAGCATTTATCTTTGTATTATGGGGCATGACGAGGCCATCATTTTCGAAAAAACCTATGGAGTTCTTACTCCCGACCTGCGCCAGATGTGTAATGATATGACAGCCCGGGGCGTAACCGAGGCCGCCATGGAGAGTACAGCTGTATATTGGGTGCCCGTATGGAACGAGCTTTGCGGGTCGATGGAACTCAAGCTTGTCAATCCTTATTTCATCAAACAGCTTCCGGGACGCAAGAGCGATATCAAGGATGCCCAGTGGATAGCCGAATGTTTGCTGAAGAATCTTATCAGAGGAAGTTTCGTTCCCGAGACAATAGTTCAGGACATGCGCAAGCTTAACCGCCGCATCATGGATCTCAACGAAGATCTGACCTACAACACCAACAAGCTTGATGCGGCCCTTCAGCGCTGCGGGTTCAGGCTGAGCAACTACGTGAGCCGGATAAAGGGGAAAAGCTATCAGTCGGTACTTTCCTGCATAATCGACGGTGAGCGTGATCCGGGAAAGCTGATCGCCAAGGTTCATGGCCGCACCATCAACAAGCATGGCCGCCAGACGATAATGGCGGCCGTCACAGGCTGCTTCTCGGATACAGATATTATCATCTTCAGGCAGACTAAGGCGGTCATAGACCTGATAGAGGCACAGATGGCGGAATGCCAGAAGGAACTCACCGCCCTGTGCGGGAAACACTTTCCCCAGCAGTACAGACGTCTTCAGACCATCCCCGGAGTCAAGGAACGCGCGGCCACGGCAATAATTGCGGAGACAGGGGTTGACATGAAGATGTTTGCAACAGCGGCATCTCTTGTCGGATGGTGCGGACTCAAACCGCGAAACGATGTCAGCAATGGTCGCTACAAAAGCAGAAAAGTGACGCACGGAAACAGATATCTCAGAGAAATACTGATTGAAATCGCATGGGTCGCATCAAGAACCCGGAACTGTTTCTTCTCAAATTTCAGCTACGTCCAGACCACGGTCAAGAAAAAGAGCAGGATGAAAATTCAGGTGGCCATCGCACGCAAGATACTCGTCGCCATATGGCACATGCTCTCCAAAGAGCAGGACTTCATCGACATCTACCTCAAAAGACTTGAGCAGCAGAGGCTCCTGGAGGAGCAACTCAAATCTTTCGAATCGAAAATGGCCTGAGGGCCATTCGACATACCTTCCGGTGCAATGTAATTAACTTTGTGGTGCATCGCAGCCCGGTTCGCAAATTTGCAATAGCATCGGAAGGAGTTGGATACCGGCATAAGCTAACCAAGCTTGTAGAGGAAAGTAGCAATCTTATATCTATATTCCGCTGTCTAATGACTGCCGGAACCCGTGTTTATGTACATTTGTCTCAGTTCTTGTCCGTTTATGGGGATATCACATTCTTATAAGGTAAATACGTTTTAGAGGAAAGTTACAAATTTCCATCCAATTACTGTCATGCGTCTGTTGTTGAATCCCGTATTTTTCATTCTCCTCTGTCTTTTATGTTGAGTTTCTGCCTCACGATCCACAATATTTCGACCGTCGGCCGGATTAGTTGAAGTATTTCGTCGGCAGATTTGTAAGCCATAGGAGATCCGTCGATTTTACCGAATTTCCGATGCATATATCCGAACCGGTAGGGACAGCCTCGCGGATACGATGGTCAAGCAGAGCAAAATCAGCCGGGCTGATAATACAAGAAAGACGGCGCATGGATATCATGCAACCGATTTCAGCGCCAACATGGTCGGGATTGACATATATCGTCACCGGATAGGCAGTGCCTACATCACACAGGCTGCCGGCATGGACATCAGGCATCTTGACAACGGGTACGCTCTCCATAGCAGAATGGTCGCAAAGTTCTGAAATCCATTTCATAGCCGACTTCTCTATATTATCCGTGAATATCTCGGCTGATCTTGTTTTACCTTTTACAATCATATAGTTGAATTTATTCCGCAAAATAACGAAGCGAGTGCGCAATTGGCTTGCGCACTACCAAAAATGTTGTTATTTTTGCAAAAATTTCATTGCCATGCCCCTCAATCGCGCCACCCTGATAAGAATTTCGACCATCGACCGCTGCCTTCAGAACCGCTACAGGCGCTGGACTATCAACGACCTGATTGACGCATGCACGGATGCGCTTGCAGAGTTTGAGGGACGCAGCAACCCCATAAGTCGCCGTACATTTCAAAATGACCTTGCCCTGATGCGTAGCGACCGTCTGGGCTACAATGCCCCGATTGTAGTCCGCGACAATAAATACTATGAATATGAAGACCCGGATTTCAGCATCACACACCTCCCGCTCAACGACGAGGGGCTTTATGCTCTCAATTCTGCACTTGATATTCTTCGGCAGCTCCAGGGTTTCCCTCAGCTGGCATCATCTATCGATACTATCAGTAAACTCAACGAACAGATTTCAAGGCATACGGGAACGGCAACGCCTGCGATGGATATGGAACATGTAGCCGATTACAGAGGCGCACAATTCATAGGAGCGATATATGATGCTGTGAGGAAGCAGCAGACTATCGTCATTGAATATCAGTCGTTCAAGGCACGACAGCCGGAGGCATTGGTGGTGTATCCATATTTATTGAAGGAGTATCGCAACCGATGGTTTCTGATTGGAGAAAAAGCCACAAACAAGGCACCTCAAGTCAATATCTTTGCTCTCGACCGCATACACTCGGTGGAAATTGACAATGTGCATACATTCAAGAAATGTGTTGATTTTGACCCGGAACACTTCTTCGACGATACAATCGGGGTGACAAAGGGGATTAAAGACAAAGCCCGGCGCGTGGTTGTCCGAATCGACCGCCAGCAGGCTCCGTATGTCGAATCAAAGCCGTTTCACAAATCACAGAAAGTAGAGCAGCGATTCCGTGACGGCAGCATACAGCTGTCGCTCAAGGTAGTACTAAACAACGAACTTGAACGCCTAATCCTCGGATATGGAGGCCATATCGAAGTCATCGCACCTCCCGAATTCCGTGCGAAAGTTGCTGAAAGTGTCGCCAAAGCCGCTGCCCGCTATATCGGCCACAATCATTGTCCTGATTCGCCCGAGAAGTAATGACATAAGGGCCGGCTATTTTACCAGTCATCGTCACGGTCAATGTCATCATAGTCATTATAAAGGGGAATATCATCATACATATCATCCAATTCCTGCATTGCATCAAGACGATCCTGAAGTATATCCATCTCATCCTGGATATAATCGTAACAATCCGACATCACATCACAGTCATCAAGACGACTTTCAAGCTCATCTATGCGGTCCTGCAATTCATCAATATCGCAATCATCGATGTCAAAGGATGGACTATTGTCAATAATCCCTTGATATTCAGTAATCCGTTTCTTAGATTCCCTAATTTCATGTTCCAGCTCACCAACACGTGCTTCGTACTCCGCATCGTATATGTAGCCATGTCGAGACTGACATGAGCTTGTCTCACCTGGTTTAGATTTGCCCGAAAACAGATTGCAAATCATATTGAACATGGCGACCTCGCCAAGAAAGTTCCAGAATGACATAGCAGACTATTTAGAGATTGTTTAAATTCAGCGTTTTTTCACTATATTACCTATCCACGCGACCAGGCCAAACACACCCAGCACACACGCCGAAATAGTGATTAACGCGGTCCAAAAGCCGGGACAAGCACATGTAACAATAATGAGTATCAGTATCGCCCAAAGTATTATTCCAACCATATGAGTATTTGATTTATGGTTATTATTTATGGTTATTAATTGATATCAGCGCCGTCTTTGAGGGCCTGGCCGAGCCAAGCGAATGCACATAGAATAATAATGATGAATGACATATTGGTCAAAAATTTAGAGCTTGTTTAATAATAAATGTTGCCGCCAGGGTCGTATAGCTTGAGTCGATTTTCGACATGTGCCGAAGGAGTGTACTTTATGTACATGACTGAGGGTCATGGCGAAAAGCGGCCAAGATATACGAGACAAAAGGTAGCTTTATAACCATTCAATCTCTTGCCTGCTTTAAAGCAAACGTAAAAATATATTAACAATATGGAACAAATTACCTCCAGTCGGTCATTCGCCGGCATCTTTCCACCCGCTCTTCGGTCGTTATGGAGCCCCATAACTCCCTCATCACAAGCGAAAATCTGCTCGCCGACTGACCGCCCTGACGGTAACATTTATTATTAAACAAGCTCTTAGATGTTACGAGGATAACCACTGCGGCTTTCATCTGCAAAATTAGTCGCGACATGGGCGAGAATCCGGCACACAAAAGTTAAATAATCCTATTAAGCTATCTATCACACAACAAAAATCCATCTGACAATCTTTCTCAAAATCCGTATCATATCGATGAAAAGAGATGTGCTTGAGAAAAAAAGCGAGTTAACCCCTATTATTCAAATATTTTTCGCCAAATTTGCATTTAGACAGGCATAGTCTGTCCACGACATTTTGCAATAAGAAGCATTATGCACTCTTTTAAGTCGAGAACACAGAAAATTCAAGACACTGCACAAGGATAACAGATTGATTCACCACACATAGAGTGGGCTACTATATTCCATGCATTTAAGTTTCTTGCCGGGCAAGCGCTTCGCAATAGCTTACGACCTTCGACTTATTATGTTGCATTGATAGTCCGTGCTTCTGCATTTAGAAATCTGCTCTATTGGACTACTGAGCAAAAAGAAATACTACAATGGAAATGAAATTCTGTCAGAGCTGCGGAATGCCGCTTACAAATGAAGTACTCGGCACGAATGCCAATGGCACACCAAACGAGGATTATTGCATCTACTGCTACAAGGACGGCAAGTTCACTCAGGATATAACAATGGAGCAGATGATTGATCACTGCGCTCAGTTTACCGATGAGATAAACAGAAACTCAGGTCAAAATCTCACGGTTGAACAGATGAAGGAGCAGATGCGTCAGTTTTTCCCACATCTCAAACGCTGGAAAAAGCAATAGACAATTATGAGTAACGAAATTTTATATATACTCCTGCCGGACTATGCGGCGCATGAGACGGTGTTTCTTTCGCAGGCTATCGCCTCCGATGAATATGCGATGAAGGAAAATCCGAAATATATCAATAAGGTGGTCGCCCCGACATTGGAGCCGGTGAAATCAATCGGTGGGTTTCGCACAATGCCGGATTATTCGTTTGATACGATGCCCGATGATTATGCTGCGCTGGTGCTGATTGGTGGTTTCGGGTGGAGTACACCTGTTGCTGAACGGGTTGTGCCAATTGTCAAAAAAGCTGTGGAAAGAGGGAAGGTTGTCGGCGCAATATGCAATGCAGCTTCGTTTATGGCAAAGCACGGTTTCCTCAATGCGGTGAAACATACCGGCAATGGGCTTGACCAGTTGAAGCTGTGGGGTGGAGAGAATTACACTAACCCTGAGGGGTATATCCACGCACAAGCCGTAAGCGATGGAAACATCGTTACCGCCAACGGTTCTGCAACCCTTGAATTTGCAAAAGAGTTACTTACGTTACTCGAAAACGATACACCGGAACGAATAGAAATGTACTATCAGTTCAACAAGCAGGGCTTCTGCAACCTTTTCTCAATCGAATGAAGAGGGCCATTGTCATAGGTTGTCCGGAGCCGGAAAAGAGTGCCTTTTCAAGAAAACTATCCTCTCAATTAATCATATCATTATGTTTATCGCAATACTTACATATAGAAAGCCGTTGAGCAAGGTTGATAAGTTTCTCACCGCGCATCGTGAATATCTTGCCAAACACTATGCAGCCGGCGATTTCATCACATCCGGCCCTCGAAGTCCTCGTATTGGAGGAGTGATAATGATGAAGGCTAATAACCGTGCTGAAGTTGATACTATCATCTCGCAATATCCGTTCAATATCAACGGAATCGCTGACTATCAGATTGTGGAGTTTACTCCGACAATGTTCTGTGAACCGAGTCTCTCCAGTCTGTTAATTCAAAAACCTGTCCAACAATAAACTCACCGACAACATGAAAGTTCTGAAATATACTTTCTATGCTCTTGTTCTTGCAGTACTTGCGTCATGCAGAGTTTCCCCAGACAAAAATATTAAAGAGACAATCATTGAGCAGAGTTCCATCGCTAATGAAGAAGTTAGTGATGAAAGCACTGAAAACATAAGCCTTATAAACACAGTATATGAAAAATTCGTATTTGCAATAGATTCCCAAAGTGATGAAAAACCTGAAAAATACTTTTCAGATAACGCACTTAAAAAGTTGCAGGAGGACTATGAGTTTGACTGCGAGGATGGCTCTTGCTATGCCTTTTATGCATTGAGAACCGAGATGCAGGATTCTAACCCCGATACAGATGGCTCTTCAAAAATATGCGACATTGAGCTTGGCAGAGATGGTTGGTACATAGTCTCTTATTCCGATATGGGATGGACGGGCAAAACCCGAATCAAAATCACTAACGGTAAAATTGATGACTATCAGCGCATATAGCAATGACAACTAAATTTAATTTCAATACCGCCGGACTGTTTACAACCGACAATACCCGTATGGTGGCATTTTATCGTGACATAATGGGGTTTGAAACCGATTGGAACGGTGAAGGCCCTGATGTAAGGATGCAACTTGGCAATATGTGGCTAATATTGTTTCCTCGCAAAGCATTTGTAATGGAACCCCATAACTCCCTCATCACACGCGAAAATCTGCTCGCCGACTGACCGCCCTGACGGTGACATTTATTATTAAACAAGCTCTAAATCAAGTGGCGTGTACCTCTGAATTTATTGAATACATCTGCGATATGCTTGCACCATTAGGCGAGATACACAGTCGCAAGATGATGGGTGATTACATCGTCTACGTCAATGAAAAATGCGTAATCACAGCCTGCGACAACATCGCTTATGTAAAGAAATTACCCTGCATTGCCGGCTTGATGGCAGATGCCAAGTGCGGCTGCCCATATACTGGAGCAAAGGAAGCCTATATTCTTGACTTGGAAGATGCGCCCAAGTCGCTTAAAGTAATTGAAACCATTTGGGAATATCTCCCGTTCCCTAAATCAAAGAAACAGTAAAATGCCCTACATATCAATCGAGAGCGGCAAACTGACCGCTGAACATAAAAACCGTTAATTGAAAATGAGCAACGATACACGAGACATCTTTTCTGGACTTAAAGCCCGCAAGCCACAATATGTGTTGGGCACAAAGAACGGGGATATACGCACATCAAACGTGACCGAGGAAAAGATCCTTGATGCCATAGACGACATTGAGGATAATGAATGCGTATACCTTGAAAAATGCGTGCCGGTGGTGTTGGTCAGCTATGCAAAGGCATACTCGATTGATTACTTTAAGGATAGCAGTATAGCGGTATGTTTTATGGTCAACGGGTATATGCTGCGAATGTGGCGGTCGGACGTTGATTGCGACATGGCCGCCGATATCATGTGTGACTTCTTCCGCACCGCATCGCTCCCTGATATGACCGGCTGGCACTGCCAGAAAATCCATCCCGAACAAGAAAAGGCAGAGACGAAACTATGTGTTGACGGCGAGGATTTCCGATACTTTGATATGGCGGATGTGTTCTGTGCTTTGGAAGATATCATCGAGGGCAAATCGCTATGGATGCTTTATGATTTCACTAAAGGCGATGGCGGGTATATCAACATCAGCAGGCGTGACAATGATACCGATCCGATCACCGGATATAAAGTTGAATATGTAAGGTGGTCGGAGCCGGTGCCTATTGGTTACAGAGGTGTTATTTTTGATGTCGGTCTCTTGCGGAACTGGCTGTGGAGTCTGATTGATGGCGAGAGATTGCCCGATCCTCTGAGCTGTTTGGAGGAGTTTGACGTAAACGATTATTTTGGAAGACTGGTATTCAGATTTTTAGACGAAGAGAAAGATGAAAGGTAAATATAGCAGGCAGGTGAAAACGGCAGTCAAGCTGATTTGGTCAAGTTTTGACCGCGATGAAATACGCCGGGGATACTCAATACTTATACTGGAGGCGCAAAAGGGCGATGCAGATGCGCTGGCATTCATAGCCCGCTGCTTCATGGGTGAGTCGTATGTGTGGCCGCAGGCAGGCTTCAAAGCTGACGATGAAAACGCATCGAAGCTGATGCAGAAGAGCGCGATGATGGGCAGTGCCACGGGCGTTCTTTGTGCTGCGCGAAGCGCAAACCTCACCCCTTCGGTGGAACGTGCAATGCCGTTCGCCTCGTTTAAGGAAGCGTTTGAGGAGATTCTCGGTCAGGCAGAGCGTGGCGACGCCTTCTGTTGCTACATGGTCGGCAACGTGTATTATTGGGGCGACTATCTGCGTGTCGAGCCAGACTATGCCAAGCAATTCAAAGACGAAAGCGACTATAACGCATGGGCCTGGCCGATAGCAAAGGTGTGGTACGAGCGCAGTTTCGACTGCGGGCTTTGTGCCGGATGGGGCAATTACTGCGACATACGCAAATCCGGCCTCTGCGAGATTGCGCGGGATGTTTATGAGAAATATTACTTGATGCTGGCGGATATTTCACCCGTAATCTGCAACAACTACGGCTATTATCTCCGCACCGAGAAGGGCGACTCATACGGTGGGCTGTTGCGATATGTGGAGGCTGCCCGCAGGGGCGACCCTCAGGGAGCATACAATGCCGGGCATATCTACGAAGCCGGTGAAGAAGTGGATGAGAATATCGACCTTGCATATCAACTCTATGAAATGGCTGCCAAATGCGGACATCCCGCAGGACAATTTGAGGTAGGATATTATCTGTTTGAAGGCTTCGGTGATGTGGAGCAGGACTACGCCAAGGCTGTGGAATGGTTTGAAAAGGCATACCAAAACCCGAAATGCAGCGAGACCACCCGGACGCAGACCGCCGCCTACCTCGGTTTATGCTATCAGGAGGGGCTGGGAACAGTTCAAGACGACGATGTAGCATTCGAGTATCTTCATGAAGCCGGGGAAGACATCGACAATCTATGGGAGTCAATAACCGTCAAGGTGCTCACCGCACTCGGCGTGGCGTATGCCTTCGGACGTGGCACCGAGGCGGATATTGAGTTGGGATACCAGTATTTTGAGGATGCCGTAAAACTCGGTTCGGAAGAAGCCAAAGAGTATATCGACTATATCAACTCGCCCGACTTTGAAGCCCGCGAGCGGAAAAAAGAAGAACCGGCCACTCCCGTAGCCCCGTTCTGGCAGGAAGTGACTGAAAAAATCAGAGATGCGGTTACAACTGACCTGCGCGAAATTCTTGGCCGCATAGATGATGAGCACATATACACTGCCGCCTTGGTCACCGACAGGTATTGCTGCTCTCTTTTTCTCGCTGTGAACACGTTGGAGTACCTTCAAAGCGAAGACGAAGAACCCGATGACGAGAGCAAATGGCATCCGGATGAATGGGGATATTCCGACGGACATGGCAGCGAACTGGTGAAGCTCAGCAAATCGCTGTGGGAAAACCACGCCACTTTGCCGGGCGAAGCCTTTTTCTTCAGCGCAATGATATCAGCGATGGCGCAGGTCAAAGGCTCGGGAATATTCGGAGAAGGCACCGAAGAAATCACATTCTTCATTTCAATATCGGATGATGAAGATGCTGAAAATCTCGAAGACTCGTCAGCCATGACACTGAACAGCCTCGAACTGGCAGCAGCTTTTTTGAATAGAAACAAGTAACATCATATTATGGCATATTATACTGTTTACTGGCCTCAGGACTGGTTGGACGAACTAAGAAAATCAAATGACACAGGGCCTATAAAAGTAGTGTTTGGCAGCATCCACTCAAGGATGCCATCAATAGCATCAATAAAAGAGGGAGATGTCGTATTTCCGGTCTCATTGCTTGATAGGCATCTCTACATAATGGCAAGATTGGAAGTGACTCATAAGGAAAGAGCCTTCGACTATTGCATAAGAGAACTCGGAAATCCTTACAGGTCTCTTATTCCCGAAGGTGTTGTCGTTAAGGTCTCTGACGCATTCTTTTGTGCAAAAGACGTTTCTTATAAAAGTCTCCAGAGTGTGCCTGAGAATCTCACGATGATTATTCCCGGCGACAAACCCCATTGCAAGCATCAGGAACCGTTTAATTGCTGTGCCGAATGGGCAGTATGGGGAGAAAATGGCAGTGTTATCCAACCGCGCCTTATTCCTGATGAGGTTGTGCCACTTCTTAGATTCGGTTATCCGAAGAGTAAAGAGAAGCCATTACGAATCAATTCAAAAGGAGTTGTGTTGGCTCAAAGTATAGCCGCGACCCGGCGTTTGTCGGAGGAATCCGCAATGGTTTTTGAAGAACTCTTTGAAAACAGCTAAATTCGTTTAATCTCAAGTGAATCATGAATATAAAATCACAACTGCAACAACTTTGTGGTGATACAGAATTTCTGCGACTTAATGACATAAATATTGAGCCGGAAACAATACGGGCTATCATGATAAACGAAGTTGTCCCGTTTGATTCAGACGATGATTTCTATGGAAAGCCTGACTCCGCATATATGTCAACTACCATCCCATTGTTCCTAAAAGCGGGGATAAAAGTAAATAGCATTCAGGATATATTGAATCTCGGCATCTACATTACCCATGCTGTCAAGACGCCTAAATCGGAATACGCTGTATCAAAGGACAGTATTGAAGAAAGTCTGCCGTATCTTGAACATGAGCTTAAGCTATTTCCCAATCTTCAGGTTGTCATGCTGATGGGTGATGTGGCGAAAAAAGCCTTTAATATGATAAGCAAAAAGGCAAGCGGGAAAAATGCCGTTCCAAGTATATCTACATACAAATTGCGTAACACCGAGATTTTTTATAAAGGATGGCGCATCCTGCCTTCTTATATAATGACAGGACAAAACCTACTGATTGAAAAATCAAAGTTCCAAATGGCATCAGAAGATATTACCTTGATGTATAGACTGATAAGCGATAATGAAAAGTAGTCTTCTATGGGAATAATGACGAAAGAAGCCGTTTTAGACCTGATAGACAGAATGCGTACCTCCGACCCGAAGGCAAATGGATTTTATGAGGGAACTGCCCAATGGGCTGCGTGGCAAGAAGCCCGGAATCTGACGGATATGTCGCTGCTGCAAGTACTGGAAGATATTATCTGTGAACATCCCGGCGCAGAAGGGACAGATGTCCGTAAAACTGCTTATTTCATTTATCATAAACTCCTTGTGCATCGGTTTAACGAGGCAGGATTCGATTTCCTGCTTGGGCAGCTCGACAAGGAAATCACAAAAGGCAATGCAATATGGTGGGTTGACTATCTCGAAGATATAGACATACAACCGGAAACACCTGTGCATACTTTGCTTTCGATAGCTATGCGCGGAGACAAGGATGACTTGAAATGGATAAGCCGCATCATTGAGGAATATGCCGAAAAAGGTAATATAGAATCCCGCAATGCGCTTCCCGCATTGAAAGAGCGGCTAAAGGCAGCATCTAAAACCGTGCGTCAGGCGATAGCCTACATTCTGAAAGAACACGGAGTCGTGTCAAAAACCGATATGCAGCGGTTGCCGGACGAGGACGGCGCACTGCTTTACGAAGCCCTGAAAGCAGGCGTCATGGAGGAATACGGCATCAGCCACAAATGGCTGGACAAACTCATCGGAGAGATTTTAAAGTAAGTATTGGCTTAATTTTGAATAAAAACTGATTACAATATGGCTATTACACCTGACGATATTCTGAAATATTGCCTTGACAACCTTGAAGGGCTTGTAGAGGTAAACAGCTGGGGAGAGCGTGGGGTCTTCTACAATCCCGGCGGCGTGCTTAAACGTGGTGTGTATGTCCTGACAATCAAAGAAAAGGATGGCGACAATGACCGGGCTTCCCGCCTTGACCGCGAGGATGTGTGGCGCGTGAATATAGGAGTCAGAAAGCAGACATTCCGCACTTTATTCGCAGAATTGCCACAACGCCCGAATAAAGGTTGTATTGTGGATATGCCATATGACTTTACTGCAAAGGATGTCATTATGCCACATCCGGTCTATGCGTGGATGGGGTGGATTTGCGCTTTGACACCATCTGACGCTACATTTGAATTATTGAAGCCTTACATCCTCGAATCTTACGAATACGCGAAAGAGAAATTCAGTAAAAAGATGGGCGGGACAGTAAACCGGTTATCTGAGAACAGTGATAGAACCTCTGTCATTAGAGAATCGATAAAACGATATAATGATATTGTTGAAAGCAACGAGTCTTTCTGCATGAAGGATGAGGCTTGGTATATGATGGGGCTGGCATATCAAGAGCTGTCTGACTTCAAAAAAGCCTTCACCTGTTTCAAGAAAGCCGCAGAGATGAATTATGACGAAGCCTTTGTTAAGATGGGAGATGCCTATATGGATGGGCTGGGAGTGAAGCAGAATCCGGCCATGGCTTTCCGCTGGTATCGCAAAGGTGCTGACATGGGGGAGATGAACGCCAAGCTGCGACTGGCAGACTGTTATAAGCACGGTACAGGCTGCAAGGCTGATTATTCAAAGGCGATGGAGCAATACCTGCATCTGGCGGAACGCACCGGTCGCTATTGGCAGAGATATGCCGACGGCATCGGTACGGCATTGTATGAAATCGGCAACATGTATCTCCTTGGCTCGGGCGTGCCAATAGATTTGAAAAAAGCCGCCAAATATTTCCGACTTGCCGCCAAGAAAGGCAACCGGAATGCTGAAAGTGCTCTTAAAAAAGAGATATTCAAGACCTTAGAATAATATACCACACAAACAGCTTAATATATGACTCCCAAAAATATTCTTCATATAAGTAATCGCATTGACTTACGAGATTGGCTGATACGCAATAGCGCGATAGAGAAAGAATGTTGGATTGCTGTAAAGCGCGGCAAGACTCCACCGGTTGACGCATTATGGTATCTCGATGCAGTCGAGGAGGCTCTCTGTTTCGGATGGATAGATTCCACGGTGAAGAATGTGGATGGCGTTACATTGCAGCGTTTCGGCCCACGAACCAAAAAAGGACGTTGGACAGAACTCAACAAAGAACGTTGCCGGCGCCTTGATAAACTTGGATTGATGACTGACAAAGGACGATCTGCCTGTCCCGATCTCGATGCTGAATTTGTCATAGATATTGACATTATCACAGAATTTAAAGCCAATCCGGTGGCTTGGTCAAACTTCCGTTCATTCCCGGCCTTGTATCAGCGGGTCAGAATAGACAATATACAGGCCAATAAATCCAACAACGCACTCTTCACATCACGGCTGACAAAACTAATTAATGCAAGCGAGTCTGGCGTGATGATAGGCGACTGGCACGATTGCGGCAGACTGCTCGATTATTGAAAATTTTGATAATCTATCAACCGAGAGAGGTGTTGCGCCATAGCTACTATTGGGTGCTGGAAAGCAATGAGCCTTTCATCGTCATAACCTTTCCTATGGGTTGTACCCGGATTATCCTTCACAAGAAATCGCCGCTTTACATTCCGGAACTCGACAAAAGTTAGTCGCAATTTATGCTTAGCGAACAGGTGAATTTTTACGGGTCAATGTAAAAAAGCGGTTGTTAATTTCTGAGATTTAGGGATAGATGGGCGTATCGCTAACTGAATTAGGGAAGTCTAATCATCATAAGCACTTGTTATATAGTAGATTCCCGAAGGACAACAGCGCTAAACTCCAATCTAAGCGCCTAAAAATATTTTTACTCTCGGGTATTTTTTTTAACAATTCAACCGGGTTTTGCTACTGACCCAATTTTGGGTCAATGTAAAAAAGCGGTTGTTAATTTCTGAGATTTAGGGATAGATGGGCGTATCGTTAACTGAATTAGGGAAGTCTAATCATCATAAGCACTTGTTATATAGTAGATTCCCGAAGGACAACAGCGCTAAACTCCAATCTAAGCGCCTAAAAATATTTTTATTCTCGGGTAATTTTTTAACAATTCAACCTGGTTTTGCTACTGACCCCCAATTTTTACATTGACCACGAATATTGGAGTTGGGCGCATCAGTCTGGTTGTGCAAATGTTGTGCGAAATATATAAAATAAAAATCGCAACCAGTTACAATTAACTGACTGCGATTTTGTTAGTTGCCTTGGAAGGATTCGAACCCTCACAGGCGGAACCAGAATCCGACGTGCTACCATTACACCACAAGGCAATTTCTATTTGCCGGAAAGCCAACCTTAATCTCTTTTTTGAGTATCTCAGCAACCTTTGTTGCTTGGGGTTGTTCCCGTTTTGCGATTGCAAAGTTAGGGAGGTTTTATCAATTCTCCAAATATTTTCGGATATTTTTTCACTTTTTTTTTAACCGGACCATGCACCACCTTCGCCAACGGCTTGTATATCAGCAAAATGAAGCAATACACCCACACTAAAAAATGTGCATCCGCCTCGCAGCATCATATCTCCAATCTAAGAAACGATAAAAAACCATATAAGTATGGTCACATCAATCCCTGTTTCCAAAATCAAAAGAATCAAGGTATATCAATCAGCTTGTGCGTCTGCAACGACAGGCGCCACACAGGATTATCCTTTATATACTCCACACATCTGCCAAGGATTTCCACATTAACCGCTTTATCCCCCGTGTCGCAAGGCTGGAGATAATATTCTTCAGCCTCAACCGAAATGGATAAGTGCTCTAAAAGGGAATTCCCTCCTACCGCATCACTGCCAAATACCACTTTCAGTTCATTTACTCTGTCATAGACGATATTCTTTGATTTTGGAGAACATGTAATCCAGTCTACATTTTGTGGCAGCGGATGAGTGCCGTTGGTCTCTACCTGCACAAAATATCCGTATTCATGAAGCATATCGATGAAGCCCGGCTCAAGCTGCAACGAAGGCTCGCCTCCGGTGATAACCAGATGGCGGGACGGATACTTCACCAGTTCGTCCATTATGTCCTCGTGCGACATAAAAGTCCCGTCGAAGTGATCCGTATCACAGAACGGACATTTAAGATTGCATCCCGACAGCCGCAAAAAGACCGCAGCCGTACCGGTAAACCGACCTTCACCCTGCAAAGAATAGAATATCTCTTTTACTTTCATTCCGCGGCTAAATATCTTCATCTACAACATACATGGCTACATTACCCTCACTTTCCTGCACTTCCGCCTTGTAGCACTCAGGTATCTGTTCCACAACCCAACGTGCGATATTCTCCGCAGTCGGATTAAATGGCAGAATGTCATTGATATGCTTATGGTCAAGCACGCCATGGATTTTTTCCTTGACATGCTTGAAGTCGCAGACCATGCCATCGGCATTGAGTGTACGCGCCTTGCAATAGACGGTCACAATCCAGTTATGTCCGTGGATATTCTCACATTTACTCGGATAAGAAAGTTCAAGGCGGTGCGACCCTGAAATTTCCATGCGTTTTGAGATATAATACATTCTTATAAAATTTAGAGCATGTGGCATAAGCGCCATATCTAAACACAAATTTACGCAAATTTTCATAGTCAGACGGGAATCAGAGCATGTTTTCACGGCATAAGCCTACATTTGTACATAACAACACACTGCCCACCAATTAAATCAGTGGGCAGTGCTATCCATATTTATCAATCAAATACAGCCACGGAAATGTCTGCAGTGCAGCCTACTTCAAAGGGCTATCGGCTGCCGGCCGACGACTGATCCACATTGGCATCGGCGTTGATTAGCTTATGAGCGCCACGCTTCTGCCGTCCCCATTGCAGATTATAGCTAATCTGAATATAAGGTATGCGCATATCCAGACGCATGTGGCTCTCATTTGTATTATACTGATTAAGCGATTTGCTACCCTGATCGTATCGCCCAAACGGCATCAGCATGCCGGCTCCAAACTCCCAGTTCTTCCAGTTATATGCAAGCTCTATCATGGAAATATTCTCTCCCCACGAAATAGTCTGTCCCCAAAGGTCCTGCTGCGCACGACGATACATTCCAGTCAAGGTAAAGCCCCAATGCATCAGCATTACCGATACGTCGCCACTCCAGTTGTGATTATAGAGTTTATAATCCTTACCACGCATTCGTTCCGCACGATATTGTAGAGTTCCGCTCAACATCAGCCACTCCGGCACAATCTCCACCTGAGGAGCAAGCCATAGAGTTATATTATCCAATCCACGACTATTTTCATATGTAGTCACAAGTCTGTCTTCACTCCAGAACAGACGCGGTGTTATTGCGTCGGGACTGGTAAACGCACGGACACCAAATGTGCCGTTCACCCTTGGCAAAGTGAAATTGTAGCGCAATGTCAGCATATACGATGACGATGTTTTCAGTTCTGGATTACCTATACGCCACTGAAAACCGTCAATCTGCTGAGGCGCCACATTTGTCTCGGCAAGCGATGGCGCAGACTGCCATGTAGTAAAATTAAGCCGGAACTGCGAATGGTCGGCAGGACGATACGTGGCCGTAAACTGAGGGCGCAGATTCCACGAACTGTTTCCCTGGTCCGACTCACGGAAATTAAATGAAGTATATTGCGCCCCCATGCCGCCCGTAAGTGTAACCTTGCCGAGATTATAGAAATATTCAGCAAAAAAATAGGCCTTGTCCTGGCACTGATGAAACACCTGTCCGCCAAGATTTTCATACACCGAACGATTCCGGTTGGCAGTATATGAAGCGCCGGCTGTAAGTCGCGATTTGTTCCAGTTCTTAATATAGTTAGCCTCGACTGCATATGCCTGGTTGCGATCCTTGATAAGGGTATGCACATCCGATATTAAATCGCCACCGTCCAGCTGCTCGATATAATCGTGGTAAGAGCGCCCGTTATAAAACGATGCGTTGAAATCCACCACAAGTATCTGCTTCCCGGGAAGATGCTGCTCAAGATAAGCCGACAGTCCGGGTGTGCCACCCTTGTCGCCATGCATGTCATGGAGCAAGATATCATCTGTCCCGTCACTCAGCGAAAGCAGTCCTTTGTATAGAAACCTGTCGGAAAACTTCTTAAAATATGACAAATCAACCATCAATATAGTGGTATCAGGCTTTATATAGCTGTAAGAAGCAGAGAAGTTACCCATTGAATTATCCATTATGCCTCCGCGTGAAGTTTCATTTCGAGAGATTGATGTGCCATCTGGGTACGTGAAAGTCTCCTTGTATTCGCGGTGTGACTTTATCTTATTGGTTAGTTTGAATCTACCCCACACTTCGAACTGAGAATATCCGCTGTTTAATTTAAAATCAGCAAAATAATTTCCCCACGCCTGGTTAAGAGCGGGCATGGCATTTGTCATTACAGCACCTCCAATGGCAGGATTTGCCACGATGAAGTTAAGCACCGAAGTCGCACCATTATATCTGAGCCCGGGATTGTCAATCCACTCCACCCTCTTTATTGTCTCCGGCAAAAGAGATTTTACCTGGTCAATCGAAGAGACCCTGCCATTGATACGCAACTGCACGTCCTCACCCGAACTTGTAACCATACCAAGCGCCTCGTTTACATTTATCGAAGGAATCATAAGGTTGCGCAGCATCTGCATGCCGTTTTTTGAATTAGCCACAGCACTCTCCGACGGATAGTATAAATCCATGTCGGCCTTACGCACAAGACGCGGAGCCTCGATTACAACCTCCGACAGTTCAGATGCCGCCGAGATTGTGTCGGAATCAGCCACAACCGGCTGCGGATTGACTACTGTGTCCTGAGCATACACAACAGAGCCCCCGGCTACCATTGCAAGAATCGCTATAAAAGACTTTTTCATTTCAATCGGTAATAATGTGTGAGTTTTTATCTTTAGATGCGTCCACAACATAAAAAGTTGCATCATGGAATCCATAATTTATTATATTTAGGAAATTCCATGGTGCAAAGTTAGATTACCGGTTTCATTCCTCCATCAACAAATGTTTATAATTTACCCCCCCCCCGAATTTAACCAATTTTAACTATAACCTTACACCTCAGCGAAGCCTGTTGAGAGCGTCAAGCATCGACTGCAGCTCACACCGAATCTCCTTCAGACGAGCCACAGCCTCCGACTTCCGGCTGACTCCGGTATGATTGTTGCGCAGATGATCCTGCGCTGCATCCAGATGGAGCCCCTTGTCGCGCACCAGATAGTACACCATACGTATCTTCTCGATATCCGACGACGTGTACATCCTGCGTCCTGTCGACGTACGGCGCGGTTTTATGATTGTAAACCGTGACTCCCAGTAACGCAACGTAGGGAGAGGCAATCCAAGCAACTCGGAAACCTCACGTATCGTATAGTATTTTTTTTCAACAGCGTCAGTCATATATAACCATTAAAGAGAGCCTGCATAATAGCCAGTGTTCAGTCCATGACATGCCCGGCATTCTCGGCCATACGTATAAGTTCATTGTACTCCTCAGGTGTAATATCCATAAAATAATAATTTATAGGATTCTGAGGAGTATCCTTGTAGCGAACCTCGTAGTGGAGATGGGGTCCGGTAGACTTTCCTGTATTACCGACAGCACCGACCACATCGCCACGCCCGACCACATCACCGGCTCTTACATTAAACTTACTTAAATGAGCATAGCGCGTCACATAGTCATAGCCATGGTCAATCTCTACCATATTGCCATAACCACTCTCCCACTCCGCCTTCACTACACGCCCGCGCGCAGTAGCATAGACGGGAGTTCCTATATCGGAAGCAAAGTCGAGCCCTTCGTGAAACCGGCTGGTACCATAGACGGGGTCACTTCTATAGCCATAACCGGAAGCCATACGTTTCATGGACTCCGACCGAAGAGGCTGTATCGAGGGAATATGCTGTATACGGTCGCTATTGGTCGAGGCAAGCCGCCGGAGCTCATCAAACGAACGCGACTGTACGGCCAGTTGCTCCTCGACAAGATCCATCTTTCTCGACAGCATACTTATCAGCTCTGCATCCGACAGTGTCCCGATGCGGGCATATTCATCATGAGTGCCGGTAAGAGCATCAAGCTCGGAAGCCGATAGGCGGGGAGCGCCCATCATCACCCTATAGAAATTGTCATCACGCGTTATGATATCGTCCATCACCTCCGCCGATGCGTCCAGCCGGCGCCCAAGTATATCAAGGCGCTCGCGGAGAGCAGCATTCTGCTTACGAAGAATTTTTTCTCGCGGAGTCTCCCACATATAATATATGGCTGCAACAATTACCGTACATGTCATACTCGCAAAAAGAACATGCCTCGCCTTCCCCCACAGCTCTTGTGCGCGAGTAGGATATACACGTTCGTAGCCATCAGTGGCCGGATTATAGCGGTAATATACTTTTTTACTCATCGGGTACTGCCTGCGATAACTCAAAGTTATTTTGCAAAAATAACAATAATCCACTAATTTTGCACTCTATTATGGCGAAATCTCTCCCGTGCCATTGACCCACACATGTGCAAACAAATTAAAACATACCACATAAAGATGCTTACTGCCAAAGAGATACGCGAGTCTTACAAAGACTTTTTCAGAAGCAAGGGACACACAATTGTTCCTTCCGCTCCTATGGTCATCAAGGATGATCCCACCCTTATGTTCACCAATGCCGGAATGAACCAGTTCAAGGACATCATACTCGGCAACAAAGCCGCCAAGCACACACGTGTGGCCGACTCGCAGAAGTGTCTGAGAGTTAGCGGCAAGCACAACGACCTTGAGGAGGTAGGAATGGACACATACCACCATACCATGTTTGAAATGCTCGGCAACTGGTCGTTCGGCGACTACTTCAAGAAAGAAGCCATCGACTGGGCATGGGAATATCTTGTGGATGTACTTGGTCTTGACCCCGCCAACCTCTACGCAACCGTATTCGAGGGTTCTGCCGAAGAAGGACTTAGCCGCGACGATGAAGCCGCCTCATATTGGGAAAAGCATCTGCCTGCCGACCATATCATCAATGGCAACAAGCATGACAACTTCTGGGAGATGGGCGACACAGGCCCGTGCGGCCCATGTTCGGAAATTCATATCGATCTCCGTTCCGACGAAGAGAAAGCCGCAATACCCGGCCGCGACCTTGTAAACCATGACCATCCTCAGGTAATCGAAATCTGGAATCTCGTATTCATGCAGTACAACCGCAAGGCCGACGGCACACTCGAGCCTCTGCCGGCGAAAGTAATTGATACCGGCATGGGATTCGAACGTCTATGCATGGCCCTCCAAGGGAAAAAAAGCAACTACGACACCGACGTATTCACCCCTCTGATTGACAAAATCGGCCAACTCGCAGGAATGGAATATGGCAAAGACGCAAAAGTCAACATAGCCATGCGTGTAATCGCCGACCACGTGCGCACAATCGCATTCTCCATCGCCGACTCCCAGTTGCCCGGCAACGCCAAAGCCGGTTATGTGATACGCCGCATCCTGCGCCGTGCCGTACGCTACGCCTACACATTCCTCGGACAGAAACAGGCGTTCATGTACCGTCTTGTCGACACCCTAATCGAAAGTATGGGCGAGGCATATCCCGAACTGCCCAAACAGCGCGAACTCATAATGCGTGTCATCAAGGAAGAAGAGGATGCATTCCTCCGCACTCTCGAAAATGGCATCCGCCTGCTCGACAACGCCATCGAACAGGCCCGCGCAAAAGGTTCGACCGAGATTTCCGGCAAGGAAGCATTCCAGCTCTATGACACCTACGGATTCCCGCTCGACCTTACCGAGCTCATCCTCAAGGAAAATGGCATGACACTTGACCACGCCGGATTCGACACCGAGATGGCCGCGCAGAAAGCGCGTGCCCGCAACGCAGCCGCTGTCGAGACCGGCGACTGGGTAATTGTAAACGAAGGCGAACAGCAATTCGTGGGATATGACTGCACCGACATTGATGCATACATCCTGCGATATCGCAAAATCACACAGAAAAACAAGGAGTATTACCAGATTATATTCGACCGCACCCCATTTTATGGAGAAATGGGCGGACAGGTAGGCGACCGCGGTGTAATGAAATACCTTGACGGTGAGACTATCGACATATTTGACACAAAACGCGAGAACGGCGTTACAGTGCATCTCACCAAGGAACTGACCACAGAGAACTATATACAATCAGCTGTCCGACTTATTGTCGACGAAGAAGCCCGTCAGGCCACGTCATGCAACCATACCGCAACCCACCTGCTACACGAAGCCCTGCGCGAAGTGCTCGGCTCACACGTAGAGCAGCGCGGCTCGTACGTATCGCCCGAAGTATTGCGCTTTGACTTCTCCCACTTCCAGAAACTCACCCCCGAGGAAATCGAGAAAGTCGAGAAACTTGCCAACAAAGCAGTGCGACGCGCAATTCCACGCGACGAACACCGTTGTGTGCCCATCGACAAGGCACGCGAAATGGGAGCGATGGCCCTTTTCGGCGAAAAATATGGCGACGAAGTGCGTGTAATCCGCTATGGGTCATCTATCGAGCTTTGCGGTGGCACACACGTAGAGAATACCGGCAATATCGGAATGATTAAAATCATCTCCGAAAGCAGCATCGCCGCAGGCATACGCCGTATCGAGGCAATCACAGGCGAACGCGTTGAGGAAGCAATCAACAACGTCAACAACACGATGAAGGAGATTTCGGCCATGTTCAACAATGCGCCCAACCTTATCCAGACTCTCCGCAAGTCTATCGATGAGAATGCCGAACTCCGCCGCCAAGCTGAGGAATACTTCACCGAACGCATCAACAATCTCACCGACAAGCTGTTATCGTCAGCACGTGTCATCAACGGCACTAAAGTCGTAGAACTGACAGGAATCCGTCTGCCGGAAGTAGCCAAGGGGGTGGCATTCGCCGTACGCGCCAAATCGCCGGAACACACAGTATTTATCGGCACCACCGTAGACCCTTCAGGCAAGCCGCTCCTCACTGTAATGATTACAGACGACCTTGTAAAGGACGGACTCAATGCATCAGCCACTGTACGCGAAGCCGCAAAGCAGATACAAGGAGGCGGTGGCGGTCAGCCCGGATTTGCCCAGGCAGGAGGCAAGAACAAGGACGGTATCACCTCGGCCTATGAGAAAATCAAGGAAATCCTCTCACTCTAAGAAATTGGCTAAATTTATATGATACCGATTTTGAGAAGGATTGTCTGATGGATTTTTGCTTATGATGAGGGAGTGTAGCTGTAGCTACATGACCGAAGAATAAGCGAAAAGACCCCGACAAGACTCTCAAAAGCATAGTAATATGAATTTTAAACAGTTCCAAAAGGATTTCTGCAAAACAATATCGGGGCATAGTTCATTATATCATTAATGAGCTATGCTCTTTTTTAGTATATTTATGAAATTTCACCACATTATACCCATAGCGTTGGCCATATGCTCCTCGGCATTTGCTTCCGGATGGCAACCTGACGCACTGTTTCCCGACTACGAGACCAGGACAGTCGACCAAGGCACTGATTACGACGGAGCCGTACGGTCAACCATCATACGCAAACTTGCCCAATGCCCCGGTTCAAGACGCGGAGTATTATATATACATGGCTATAACGACTACTTCCTACAGGATGACATGGGACGGCGTTTCACCGACTCATGCTACAATTTCTACGCCGTCGACCTTCGTCGCTACGGACGCTCACTTCGTCCGGGCGACCCGCGCTTCGACATCCGCGACATGCGTGAATATTTTCCAGATATCGACTCGGCCATAACCGACATGAAGCGACATGGCATTGACTCAATCGTGCTGATGGGGCACTCGACCGGTGGCCTTACCACTTCGCTCTACATGAACGAACATCCCGACACGGCCATACGCGCACTGGTGCTCAACAGTCCGTTTCTCGACTGGAATCAAAGTAAAGTACAGGAGAAAGTGCTCATTCCGGCAATGCAGTGCATCGGACGATGGTGGCCACGCCTTACTGCGATGCCTGGCAAAAGTGCGGCCTATGTCCCTACCGGCTCCACACGAACCGAGGATGACACCTGGACTATCGACAATGACTGGAAACCGGTCGAATGGCCAGCCATAAATGCCGGATGGATACGCGCAGTCGACAGCGCTCACGATGCCGTTCAGAATCACTCAGACATACGTGTCCCCATACTTCTGATGCACAGCGACCGCACATACCGCAATGGAGACAGCGCCTCACTGCGCGACAGTTCCGACACAGTGCTGGATGTCGACGACATATCACACTACGGACGCCGTCTTGGCCCCGATGTCACAGAGGCGACAGTCAAAGATGGTACTCACGACCTTGTACGCTCGGCTCCAGGCATACGCGAGGCCACATACCGCACCATATTTTCATGGCTCGACAGAAAAATAAACGACAAGAAGCCGACAATTAACAGCAAATAGTTGCACCGACAGATTCTTTTGTTTAATTTTGACAAACTACTCACATAATTATTAACAAAAGAATGAAATTCACAAGATTTTGCACACTATTTGTCGCTGCGGCATTCTATCTGTCTTTTTCAGGTTGTCGCGATGAGAATGATGACACTACCTTCATTATTGATCCTACAGAGACAACAGTTCCGGATAATGCAGTCGACTTATCGGCCAACGAAACCGCTAACTGCTACATTGTAAAGCCAGGCACAACCGTAGCTTTCAGCACAGCCTTCAAAGGCAATTCCACGACTGAGTCTACAGGTGCGGTGACAGGATGCCGTCTGCTCTGGACAGATAACAACGGACTGATTAAAGACGTAAAGTATGCTCCCGGACAAAGAATGGCTATCGTATGGACCGGAGAACTCAGCGGCAACGCCGTCATCGCCGCCACAGATGCCGATGGAAATACATTATGGAGCTGGCACCTGTGGATTACCGACTACGACCCTGATGCCTCGGCATACACCACACCGGCAGCATCATCGGGCACGACATGGACATTTATGGACCGTAATCTCGGCGCCATGAGCGCCACCCCTGCCGATGGATTCCGCACGCACGGCATGGTATATCAGTGGGGACGCAAGGACCCGTTTCCGGCACCCAACGGTCCTACCCAGATGGATGAAAACTATAATTACATCAACGGCATGGATGGTGAGACTCCATTGTTTGACATAGAGGGCCCCCCACTCCCTACCCTCTTATCATTGGCCGAATACCACGGAACAATCGCCAAATCCATTGCCAATCCAATGACATTTTACGCCATGACATACACTCATACCGGAGAAATGGACGAGTATGGAGAGGAAATCGTGATAAACGACCCGGTTACCGGCGACTGGACCGACCAAAGCGACGACGATCTCTGGGGAGGCGAGAGCGGAAAGAAATCAATCTACGACCCCTGCCCTCCGGGATGGAAAGTTCCGGTAAGCGATGCATCCGGCGTCACGCCATATGACTGGATGAAATTCGCGTCCATGACATGGGATAATACCAATATGGGTGCGATACAGGACGGACAATGGTTCCCAGCATGTGGGACACGTGCATATGCTTCCGGAGGATGTGATTTTCAGCAAGCCAATGCATATGGAGGCATGTGGTTCGGCACAAAAGGCAAGGCGGCTTCTGACCTATCGCTTTATCCTACTCTATACGGACAATACATGTTTATAATAAACGGAAAGCGCACATTTAAAGTCAACAAGGACAAACGCTCCCAGGGCATGTCGGTCCGTGCCGTCCGCGATATCTGAAAACGAACGATTATCTTGAAACAAAATCGCCGTGTTGACTCCAACACGGCGATTTAGAGCTTGTTTAATAATAAATGTTACCGTCAAGGCGGTCAGTCGGCGAGCATATTTTCGCTTGTGATGAGGGAGTTATGGGGTTCCATAACGACCGAAGAACGGGCGGAAATATGCCGGCGAATGACCGACAGAAGGTAATTCAAATCGCCTCAAGCTATACGACCCTGTCGGCAACATTTATTATTAAACAAGCTCTAAGTATTATCCGGCCCCTCAAGATATTCCGCAATAGGCGAATATCTGTGATAAGGGATGAACCGATAAAGGCCCTTTACATCGGCACTCTCCTCAATGTCGACAGCCCAATGCTGCCCTGCTTCGATAGCGGGATCAAGTGCGGGCATAAGATCCTCATAATAGACACCCTGCCCGATTGAGTTCCATTCCTCTGCTGAAACAGGTATCAAACCGGCAAAAGCGAATGTACATAGTGCAAGTAAATGTTTATCCATATTGATATATTTTAAATGTAATACATAACATTTCCACTGCAAATATAGCATTTATTCAGAGCAATTCACAGCATAAAACACATTTTAGCAAAAATATCAAAGCCATTAGCAATAGACGGGCAATATGATGGTATTTCAGAAGCCGATTGTCCAAAAATATATGATTTTCGGGAAATTATGCGTACCTTTGCACCCGAATTTTCAAGCAGATATATATAAAGACAACCATCATCATATGATAGCGGTAAACAATCTCGGCCAACAGTTTGGCAAACGCGTTTTATTCCAGGATGTTAACCTGAAGTTCACCCCCGGCAACTGCTATGGCATCATCGGTGCTAACGGTGCAGGAAAGTCTACTCTTATGCGCATTCTCAGCGATGAGCTAACTCCTACTCATGGCAACGTGACCCAAGGCCCCGGAGAACGCATGTCGGTACTCGAACAGGACCACTTCAAATTTGACGAATTTACCGTTATGGATACCGTACTTCAGGGCCATACCGTGCTTTGGGATATCATCAAGGAAAAGGATGCCATATATGCAAAGGCCGACTTTACAGATGAGGACGGTGTAAGAGCGGCCGAACTTGAGGAAAAGTTTGCCGAACTTGAGGGATGGAATGCCGAAAGCGACGCAGCCGCACTGCTGAGCGGTCTGGGCATAAAAGAAGACAAACATTATATGCTGATGAAAGACCTCAGCGGTAATGAAAAAGTGCGTGTGCTCCTCGCAAAGGCTCTTTTCGGCAATCCGGACAACCTGCTCCTCGACGAGCCGACCAACGACCTCGACCTCGACACTGTGGCATGGCTTGAGGATTACCTGTCAAAATTCGAGAACACCGTGCTTGTAGTGTCCCACGACCGACACTTCCTCGACTCGGTATGCACCCACACTCTTGATATCGACTACAACAAGGTGACACTGTTTGCCGGCAACTACAGCTTCTGGTATGAATCTTCGCAGCTGGCACTCCGTCAGCAGCAACAGCAAAACAAGAAAGCTGAAGAGAAGCGCAAGGAACTCCTTGAGTTCATCCAGCGATTCTCTGCCAATGTGGCAAAGTCAAAGCAGACAACTTCGCGCAAGAAGATGCTCGAAAAACTCAATATCGAGGAAATCCAGCCATCGTCACGCCGATATCCGGGTATCATCTTCACCCCTTCACGCGAGCCGGGCAACAAAATCCTCGAGGTACATGGTCTTACAGCCTCAGTCGATGGCGAACTTCTGTTCAAGGATGTGAATTTCCAGGTTGAGAAAGATGACAAGGTTGTATTCCTCAGTCGCGACCCGCGTGCGATGACTGCCTTATTCGAGATAATCAACGGCAACCGCAAGGCTGATGCCGGCACCTACGACTGGGGACAGACTATCACCACAGCCTATCTGCCACTTGACAACTCGGAATTCTTCAATACCGACCTCAATCTTGTCGACTGGCTCTGTCAGTGGAGCAACGATTCCAGCGAGATATACCTCAAAGGCTTCCTCGGCAAAATGCTCTTCTCCGGCGAAGAAGTGCTGAAGAAAGCGTCGGTACTCTCCGGTGGCGAGAAGATGCGCTGTATGATTGCCCGCATGATGATGACTGACGCCAATACTCTTATTCTTGACTCGCCCACCAACCACCTCGACCTCGAGTCAATCCAGGCATTCAATAACACCTTACAGTCATTCAAGGGTAATGTTCTCTTTGCATCACACGACCACGAGTTCATCCAGACTGTAGCCAACCGCATCATCGAGCTCACTCCCAACGGCATTATCGACAAGATGATGGACTATGACGACTACATCACCGATGAACGTGTAGCCGCATCCCGCGAACGGCTCTATGCGAAATAATCGATTTTCTTACTACTTACTTAACAAACAATGGTAAAGCATATAGTAACGTTCAAACTCACTGGCACTCCGGAAGAGCGCCTCGAGGTAGCGACAAAATTCAAAGAAGCGCTACTCGCCCTCCCGTCTCAGATTGATGTACTCGAAAGCATGGAAGTCGGTATAAATCAGAACCCGGCCGAACAATGGGACGTGGTACTGACAGCTGTCGTTCCCACAATGGCCGATGTGGATGTATACGCCCGGCATCCGGCGCACGTCGCCGCGGCATCGCTTCTTGCCGGCCATAAGGACCAGCGTGCATGCGTTGACTACGAATTCTGATATCCCGATTCTATCGTATAACCTCTACCGATGTATCTCAGAGATTGTCTAAATTTATATGATACCGATTTTGAGAAGGATTGTCTGATGGATTTTTGCTTGTGATGAGGGAGTGTAGCCGTAGCTACATGACCGAAGAATAAACAAAAAGACACCGACAAGACTCTCAAAAGCAAAGTAATATGAATTTTAGACAATCTCTCAGAGATACATCGGTATTTTTATACACTCATAAAGTTACAGATACACATTTTAACATCCAAAAACCCTATCATTCATCATATATTCATTATCTTTGCGACCGATTTAACCGATATACTAACTTTATCTAAGATTCTGTTATGGCCGCAAAGGCTCAATTTGGAAGTAAGATTGGACTAATTGCCGCAACTGTAGGCTCTGCCGTGGGACTCGGCAATGTATGGCGTTTCCCGGCCGAGGCGCAAGCCAATGGAGGTGCTGCGTTTCTACTCTTATATATCATATGCGTGTTTCTTCTTGGCATACCGGTCATGCTTGCCGAATTCTCACTCGGACGCGGGCAGAGAAGCGATGCCGTAGGTGTGTTCAAAAGTCTTGCTCCTCGTTCACGCTGGTGGATAGGAGGCGCCATCGCCATTCTTGCGAGCTACCTTATCCTCTCTTTCTATATGGTAGTTGCCGGATGGACACTTGAATATATGTGGCAGTCGATAACTGGCGCATTGTACAGCCCGGTAGCCGAATCTGTGAGCCATACCGGTCTTGACGCTCTTGACATACAGTTCAAGACAAAAATGGAGGAATATATCCTCCAGGATATACGCCCGCTTATAATGACCTACATAATGCTTGCCATAAACCTCGGCATACTGCTTATGGGCGTCCAGAAAGGTATCGAAAAAATATCCAATGTGCTTATGCCAGTGCTTTTCATCCTGTTGCTGGCATTTGCCTGTGTGGCACTTTCATTCCCCAAGGCATCAGAAGGCCTGGAGTTCTTCTTACATCCCGATTTCAGCAAGATAAATGCATCAGTAGTAATAAACGCATTAGGGCAGGCGTTTTTCTCTTTGTCGCTAGGCATGGGCATCTTAATTACCTATTCAAGTTATTTTCCCAAGGATACACGCCTGACCCGCACTGCAGTTACCGTGTCTCTTCTCGATATGCTCGTAGCTGTAATGATGGGAATGATAATATTTCCGGCAGTAAAGTCGTTCGGGCTTGACAGCGAAGGGCTTGAGGGGGCCACACTTGTCTTCGTGACCCTTCCCGAGGTATTTGCTCAGATGCCTCTGACCCAATTATGGTCATCACTCTTCTTCCTGCTCCTCATGGTGGCCGCGCTCACTTCTACAATATCACTCGCCGAGGTATCAATTGCATTCATGCAGGACCGATTCCGTATGCGGCGCACGTCAGCATGCCTCACTGTAATACTACCGCTGTTTATCCTCAGCACCATATGCTCGCTGTCCCAGGGGTCTCTATCCTGGATTAAAATCGGAGGCATGAATATATTCAGCCTGCTTGATACAGTGGCGACGAATGTCATGCTACCGGTTGCAAGCATTATCACATGCATATATATCGGATGGTTTGCACCGAAAGGATATCTTCGACGCGAACTCACCAACCACGGCACTATCGGCTCACGCACTTATCCGGTGATTATGTGCATCATTCGCTACGTGGCTCCTGTCATCATTTCCATAATACTTTTAGGAGCATTCTTCTGATATGTCGACACAACGTGCACAATTCGGCACACGCCTTGGGGTAATCGCCACTACCGTCGGCTCAGCCGTTGGCCTTGGCAATATCTGGCGTTTCCCATACGAGGCAGGAGCTCATGGCGGAGGGGCATTCCTGCTTATATACATAGGCTTCATATTCCTGATTGGAGTACCTGTGATATGTGCGGAATTCATAATGGGGCGCGGTACACGCCGCAATATTTTCGGTGCGTTCTGGACGCTTCATTCATGCCGTTGCTGGTCGTGGGTAGGCTATATGGGTATCCTTGCAAGCATTCTTATTCTATCGTTCTACTCCGTAGTGGCAGGATGGACACTGGAATACCTTTGGCAATCCATCACAGGCACGCTTGACGCCAATTCCGGCACCAACAATCTTCACGCCGCATTTGACACATTTGCCGCAGGCCCTCGCTCAGTAATGTGGACTCTGATATTTCTGGCAGTCAACGCGGTAATACTACTGCGCGGAGTACGGGGCGGTATCGAAAAGGCCTCCAATGTGCTAATGCCCGTACTGTTTGTGATACTGATTATATTCTGCATAAACTCTCTTACGCTGCCGCAGGCTTCGGAGGGACTTCAGTTTCTTTTCAAACCGGACTTTTCCAAAGTCGACTCTTCCACGCTTATAGGCGCGCTCGGCCAGGCATTCTTCTCACTCTCGTTGGGGCTCGGCACACTCATGACATACTCAAGCTACTTTTCCGACTCGACTCCTCTTATTAAAAGCGCGGTAACGACAGCATCACTCGACACCATTGTGGCAATACTTGCCGGAATCATAATATTTCCTGCGGTATTCACCTATGGGTGCGAACCGGCTGCCGGGCCCAAACTCGTGTTCGAAGTACTGCCGGCAATATTCCATCAGATGCCAGGCGGTGCGATATGGGCTATCCTTTTCTTCTTCCTCCTCTTTCTCGCTTCTCTCACCTCGACTATTTCAATGAGTGAAATATGCATTGCATTTTTCTGTGAACAGACAAAGATGTCACGTCGGCGTGCAACTCTCATAAATACTGCAATCGCCATGGGATTCGGCACACTGTGCGCATTGTCGTTCGGGAGTCTGTCAGACTTCACCATCGCCGGTCTCTCCGTGTTCAATCTCTTTGACTATCTGTCAAGCAACATTCTGCTTCCGCTGGGAGGCATGCTGATATCAATATTTGTGGGATGGATTGTAGACCGCAATCTCATCCGCAACCAGTTGGGCGGCTCCGGGCGCATACCGCGTCCGCTTCTTACCGGAATTACATTCTGTCTGAGATATCTTGCTCCAACAGCCATACTTCTTATATTCCTGTCCGGACTGGACATCATCTGACATTATAATCCGGCAGACACTCCACCACAATAAAAAATGGCGGCATATCTTTAATACGATAGCCGCCATAATTATTTTGTAAGAATACCAATATCAACCGTACTGGATAGTTCCGTCGGGATTACGGTAGAGATCGAAACTCTTTTCATACTGGTCCATAGCACGCAGACTCATACCCATTGACGAGAATCCGCCGTCATGGAAGAGGTTCTGCATGGTAACCTTGCGGGTAAGGTCACTGAACATAACGATACAGTAGTTGGCACACTCGTCGGCATCCGCATTGCCCAGAGGCGACATACGGTTGGCGAAATCCATTAGCGACGACATACCCTTCACACCACTTCCGGCAGTAGTCTGTGTAGGCGACTGAGAGATTGTGTTGATACGTACATGCTTCTCACGGCCATAGATGTATCCGAAGCTACGTGCAATCGACTCAAGAAGGGCCTTGGCATCAGCCATATCATTGTATCCGAACATAGTACGCTGTGCAGCGATATAGCTTAATGCAAGAATACTGCCATAATCGGCGATTGCGTCAAGTTTCTTGGCGGCCTGTATCATCTTATGAAACGATACTGCCGATATATCCAAAGTCTTATTGAGCAAATCGTAGTCGATATCATCGTAGAGGCGCTTTTTACGTACGTTGGGCGACATGCCAATGGAGTGCAGCACGAAGTCTATCTTACCGCCAAGGACATCCATCGAACGCTGGAAAACCATTTCAAGATCATCGACGTTGGTTGCGTCAGCAGGTATAACCTCGGCTCCAAGTTTCTCACCGAGTTTGCTTACATCACCCATTCTGACAGCAACGGGTGTGTTGGAAAGCGTAATTGTAGCGCCCTCTTCTACGGCACGCTCGGCCACCTTCCATGCGATACTCATATCATTGAGTGCACCGAAGATAATGCCACGCTTACCTTTTAGTAGATTGTAACTCATAATTAATTTGAATTATACTTCTAATCTGTTTACGGGCTGCAAAATTACGAAAAATAACCCATCCGCGCAAATTGTATCATATCAAACTAAAACACAGATATTTACATGCCGGCGACCGATTTAATCACCAGTGCAAATGTCTATGTATATACTCGCTACTGCCCCTTAAGTACTATAAGCACAGGCGTGTCGGGCACAACGATAGCAGCCATAAGGCGTGGAGCGCCATAACCCTCTTTAGCCCGGAGTTTGCGCGAGAGCACATTTGCGGCCATAGGAAAGTTTCGGGCAGCAACCTGCATACGGGAATAGCGACGTGGCAATTGCTTGAGCACTGACGATGCAAACGGGAGTACCTCAAGTATGCGTCTGCCCTCCCCGGGAAAATCAGACACAGGCCCGGGGGAATAATACAAGTGGGTGTTGGGGTGAAGCTGCACCATACCATACCGTGATGACAGCAAACGCCATGGGGCGACTTTCATCACTGCCGGCCATGGTTCATATAGCCATCCGCCGGCCATGGGTGTACCATACCTGGACTCTGCACATGCTTCCTCTCCGAGTCTGAAACTTATCTCACCATTAGGCGTAACGGCATGAATGTCCGGTTCATAGTCACTACTAATGTCGGCCTGCAAGTCGCAACATGCTACAATCTCCTTGCATTCTGTGGATGACCCGAGCGACCACAGGTCAGTCGTGCCAGGCAAATCGCGTAAAGTCCGGGTCACGTCAAGCATAGGAGACAGCTTGACTATAAGCGTCCTCACTTTCCGCCTCAGCAACGGCAACATAGTCAAGATGTCCGGTTCACAATCACGTATACCGAATACACGTCCTCCATCAGCATCCCTACGGGCAGGATCAATGAACGCGATATCAAATCTGCCGTCAGGCACACTTTCAAGATAATCGCGACAGTCGGCGCATATTGCCTCTACATTAGCTCCGACAACACCCGCATTATGTCTCAAGGCCGCAGAGACTACAGAATCACGCTCTACCTCAACAACATGGACACCTGTAGCTCGGGCTATCGTCATAGCATCAACTCCGAGTCCGGAAGTAAGATCGACAATCGTGTGAGCACCGGAAGGAATCATCGCCGCATGTATACGGGCCAGTTCATCGCCTGTCGACTGTTCTCCGGAAAGTGAAGTCGGGAAATAGAACCTGTCGTATGATATTTCATACTGAAGTTTCCGACGATATTTCCGCCGGCATTCTATCTGCCTTACCGCATCGTCAATCCACGGCTCGCGCCCATGCCATGCAAGGCGCAATTTAGCGGGGTCATCGTTATTGTGAGCTTCCACCCAGGCCCAGAAACGTTCGTCGCCAAATATTTCCATATCTAAAGCATGCATAGCCAAGTAAATCAGGCATATGCAATCCGATTTACGTGGAGTATTACAATAGTGGCACCGGACAAACAGCCCGATGCCACCTGATATTCGTCTATATACCTTACGGCTATTAGCCCTTGATAGCGGCTACGCCGGGAAGTACCTTACCCTCGATAGCCTCAAGGAGAGCGCCACCGCCGGTAGATACATAGCTAACCTGGTCGGCCAGACCGAACTTGTTGACACAAGCCACAGAGTCGCCACCGCCAACGAGAGAGAATGCGCCGTTTTCAGTAGCCTTTACAATAGCGTCGGCTATCGCACGCGAACCGGCAGTAAAGTTGTCGAACTCGAATACACCGGCAGGGCCGTTCCAAAGGATAGTCTTAGAGGGCTCGATTGCGTCAGCAAATCTCTTGCGAGTCTCAGGACCTGCATCAAGACCTTCCCATCCGTCGGGGATATCATTGCTGGGGCATATCATTGTATTGGCATCATTGCTGAATGCGTCAGCGGCAACGCAATCGGTACCAAGAATAAGGTTGACGCCTTTCTCTTTGGCTTTCTTGATGATATCAAGAGCGAGGTCGAGCTTGTCATCCTCTACGATAGACTGGCCAATCTTACCGCCCTGAGCCTTGGCAAAGGTATATGTCATGCCGCCGCAGAGGATAAGGTTGTCGACCTTGTCCATAAGATTCTCGATAATACCGATTTTGGTAGATACCTTTGAACCACCCATGATAGCGGTGAAAGGACGTTTGATATCGCTGAGGATATTGTCAACAGCCTTTACTTCTTTCTCCATGAGGTAGCCGAGCATCTTGTCGTCAGCGCTGAAATAGTCAGCGATAACAGCTGTAGAGGCATGCTTGCGGTGAGCGGTGCCGAAGGCATCGTTTACATATACGTCGGCATAGCTTGCAAGAGTCTTGGCAAATTCTTTCTGACGGGCCTTCATCTCCTTCTTGGCATCCTCATAAGCGGGGTCAGCCTTGTCAATGCCGACGGGCTTGCCCTCTTCTTCGGGATAGAAGCGGAGGTTTTCAAGCAGAAGGACTTCACCGGGCTTGAGGCTTGCAGCAGCCTCTGCAGCGTTGGCGCAGTCAGGAGCAAACTTGACATCAGTGCCAAGAGCCTTTGCTACGGCATCCTTAATCTGCGACAGGGAGAATTTGGGGTTCACCTTGCCTTTAGGTTTGCCCATATGCGACATTATGATGAGGCTGCCTCCGTCGTTAAGAATTTTCTTAAGGGTAGGAAGCGCACCGCGGATACGGGTGTCGTCGGTAATATTGCCGTTTTCGTCCAGAGGCACATTGAAGTCCACGCGAACGATAGCCTTCTTGCCGTTGAAATTGTAATTGTCGATAGTTGCCATTATTATATTATTTGGTTAAGTAAAAATCACAGTATTGTATCGGCAAAGATAATTGAAATTTTTGACACTTACACTTATAATTATGTAAATATGGTTAACAGACAAGCATATTCAGGGCTATCAGTCTATTACGCCATATTCCTTGAGGAGGCCGGCCATCTGGTCGCGGAGTTTTGCGGCTTCGTGTCCGGCAGCCTCGGCGAAGTCAGCTCCGGTAGATGCATAGATAATGCCCCTTGATGAGTTCACAAGCAGTCCGCAGTCTTTGGTCATACCGTATTTTACGACCTCTTCCAGACTGCCGCCCTGCGCACCGACTCCGGGCACAAGAAGGAAATTGTCGGGAGCAACCGCACGTATATCTTCAAACATCTTGCCCTGTGTAGCGCCGACCACATACATCAGTTCGTCGGAAGAAGCCCATTTCTGTGAAGCGAGTATCACGTTTTCAAACAGGCGATGACCTTCGCCGTCCTGAATGAACTGAAAGTCATGGCTGCCCTTGTTGGATGTAAGCGCCAGAAGCACCACCCATTTGCCGGGATAACCGAGGAAAGGGGTAACACTGTCCTCGCCCATATAGGGAGCCACTGTCACAGCATCGGCCTGAAGATGCTCGAATACACCGCGTGCATACAGTTTAGACGTATTGCCGATATCGCCGCGCTTGGCATCGGCTATCACAAACTGATCGGGATAATTTTCTTTAATATACCTTACCGTATCCTCCAGAGCCAGCCAGCCTTCCACACCCATGCTTTCAAAGAAGGCCAAATTGGGCTTGAAAGCGACACAATAAGGAGCGGTAGCATCGACAATTGCCTTGCAGAATGCAAGAAGCGGATTCTCCTCACGAAGCAGATGCTCCGGGATTTTCTTAATATCCGGGTCAAGCCCTACGCATAAAAAGGAGCCCTTGCTCTTGATGTTTTCGATTAAATTTTCGCGTTTCATTATCTTGATTTTAATTTTGTGTCACGTGCATTCGTTCTTTTTCACACACAGCAGGCTGCATATCGAGACACATGCCTACGGGGCCTAAAGTTCGCTGGCTTTGAGTTTCTCTGCGTTCTCGGCAACTATCAGGTGGTCGATGCAGTCCTGTATATCACCGTCCATAAACGCGGAGAGATTATATATGGTATAGTTGATGCGATGGTCTGTAATACGTCCCTGCGGATAGTTGTAGGTACGTATCTTGGCCGAACGGTCGCCGGTCGACACCATTGTCTTGCGTCGCGAGGCTATATCGTCGAGATATTTCTGATGCTCTTTGTCGTAGATAAACGTGCGCAGTCGGCTGAGAGCACGCTCTTTATTCTTTGGCTGGTCGCGAGTCTCGGTACATTCTATAAGAATCTCTTCCGTGACTCCGGTGTTAGGATTGCGCCACATGTAGCGCAGACGCACTCCCGACTCAACCTTGTTTACATTCTGACCTCCGGCACCTCCCGAGCGGAATGTGTCCCATTTGATTTCACCCTCATTGATTTCAATATCAAATTCCTCCGCCTCGGGGAGTACAGCTACTGTAGCCGCAGAGGTATGTACACGTCCCTGAGTCTCCGTAGCCGGTACACGCTGTACGCGATGGACTCCGGATTCATATTTAAGAATTCCGTATACGCCCTCGCCTGTCACTGAGAACACAATCTCTTTGAAGCCGCCTGCAGCTCCCTCACTGAAACTGCTCACCGCACATTGCCAGCCTTTCGACTCGCAATACTTGGTATACATCTTGTATAAATCACCGGCAAATATCGCAGCCTCATCGCCACCGGTACCACCGCGAATCTCCACGATTGCATTCTTTCCGTCCTCGGGGTCAGCCGGAACGAGAAGCAGCTTAATCTCCTCCTCCATCTCCGGCAGTCTGGCAGTAGCCTCGTCAAGCTCATCCTTAGCCATAGCACGGAGTTCCTCATCATTTTCCGAGGCCAACACCTCATGCGCCTCGGCGATATTGTCGAGTGCAGTACGATAGGCGCGTGTAGCCTTGGTCAGGCGTTCAAGGTCCTTATATTCTTTTGTGAGCTTTACATAACGTTTCATGTCGGCAATCACCGAGGGGTCGGTAATGAGAAGGCTTACCTCCTCGAAACGCGCCTCTATGCCGTCGAGACGTGACAACAGATTGTTTTCGGCCATTTATATCTTGATAATCTATGGGTTCTATTGGATTACAGCAATCCTCCGGAAGTGCATTCTGAATATCGTCACTCATACATGCCACTCCGCATTGTGCTATTACTCTGCAAATTTAGCAAAAATCTCCCACAGGGCCACAGCCCCGCAAGAGATATGATAAATTATAATGACAATTATAATCAGAACGCGTATCCCATCATGCGTATTATCATCGGAGCGAGAAGGGCTGTCAGAAGTCCGTTAAGAGTAAGTCCAAGCGAAGAAAACGCGCCATAGCGGTCGCTACGCTCCATTGCCGCCGAAGTACCGACAGCATGAGCCGCCGTGCCAATAGACAGTCCGGATGCAATAGGACTGCTGATACGACTCATTCTGACTATCCCGAAACCGGCCATACCTCCGAATATGCCTGTACACACCACCACCGCAGCTGTAAGCGGAGGAATTCCTCCGATAGCCGAGGCAATCTCCATTGCAATAGGTGTAGTGACAGCTTTGGGAGCAAGCGACATCGCCACTTCCTGTGTGGCACCGAACAGCCGTGCAAGCAGAAGCACCGACACAATGCCGGCCACGCACCCTGCAAGTTCTGACACAAGCAAGGGCACAAGCTGTTTCCTGATGGCACTGAGCTGCTTGTACAACGGCACACCAAGCGCCACTACTGCCGGCTTGAGCCAGAAATCAATATATTCACCTCCGGCCTGATACGTTTCGAAATCAATATCAAAGAAACATAAGAAACATATCAGACATGCTATAGCGATAAGTATCGGATTGAGTATCTTGACTCCGGCACGACGCTGCAACAACTGACCGCAAAGATAAAAGCCAAAAGTCAGCGCTATCAGAAAATATTTATTAGTGAGAAATTCCATACACCTATTTATATTATATACCGACACTGCGACGCTGACGCCTTGACATACTGCGGCGCACCAGCTGATGAACCCATCCGGTAACGGCGATAATGACTACAGTACTGCCCACAGAAGCTCCGACAATCGGAATCCATTGGTCAGCGAGCAGACCAAGACACTTCATCAGCCCCACTCCGGCAGGGACAAAGAAAAAGCCGAGGTTGTGCACAAGAAATGCAGAAATACGTTCGACCCACTCAAGGCGCACTATACCGAGTTTCAACGACAGAGCAAGCAACAGCATACCTATGATACTTGACGGCACGGTAATACCGGTACATTTCACAACGAACTCGCCGACAGCGAGAAATACGAAAATAATTCCAAATTGAAGAATAGGTCTCATAGACATCTTTAGTAATGCGGGTGCAAAGGTAATCACAAAATCAATACATTGTTATCCCATATAAAAAAATATTCTTAAATTTGCACACGAAAAATGGCTGCTCCCCTTGAAGAGTCAAGACCAATGGAGCTATCCGATAAAGCCACAAGGCTCTCGGATAGGGAATCCGGTGCAAATCCGGAACAGTACCCGCTGCTGTAAGTCCTAAATATAAAGTCTGTTGCACAACGCCATTGGCCTCTGAGGCCGAGAAGGCGCAACAACGACCGGGATAAGTCAGAAGACCTGCCATTTATTCAGCAGACATCCTTGCCTACGGGACTATGGGCATCTCACAACCTAACATCAGGGCCACAACAGGCTCTGAGAATGATTCTGAATCCCGTCATCGCATCGCGTGTCTGTATGTATGACCGGGATTATTCATTATTACTTAATTATCAACAATATGAACAGAATCATTATCTCAATTTTCACCCTTGCCGGTGCGCTCACGTTGAACGCCCAGTCCGACATCGTAGTTCTTGACCTCACAAAGGCTACCACAACATTGAATTTTGATGCGGAAAACGGTGCATGGACAGGCACATACGACGACGATGCTGAAAGCATCGACAGCCAGTGTTTCTCATTCGTGCACAACTCTATGGGGGATTACAATACCTGGTGGGGATTCACTGCATCCAACTCGGCCAACAATGTGCGCCAGGATGACACCCTGAAATTTCAGTTCAGCAACATGGCCAAGGGCGGTATCGTGCTCAACGAGGACGGCACAGTGAAAACCGATGAAAACGATATGCCTGTAGTAAGCGCAGAGGTGCCCTATATGGTAGCATATGCCAGCAGCGCTTTCGCAAAGCATCCTGCCGACATGGCTTTCAACGACGGGAAAGCGTATGAAGCCGTAGGCGTTTATGTCAATCTCAACAGCTATCCGTACTACTGTATCGAATATGGCGACTCGTATGCACGCGCGTTCCATAACGGTGACAAATTTACCCTTACAATACATGGCATCGCTCCCGACGAAAGCGAACGCACTGTGGATACAGAGCTCGCATCGTATACCAATGGCGACCTTACCATAAACAGAGGATGGAAATATGTCGACTTGTCATCGCTCGGCATCGTCAATCAGATCTACTTCTCGCTCAAGACCACTGACGTAGGCCAATGGGGAGACAACACTCCGACCTACTTCTGTCTCGACAAACTTATGGTAAAGCCTGTGTCGACATCGGGCATCTCGACCGTCAATGCCAACGACACCAACATCAGCTATGACCGTGCCAACAAGACCGTCAGCATCGGCAACGCATCCTTTGCATCGGTATACAACACCGCCGGACAGTGTGTAATGTCAAGCGAAAACAATTCATTCGACATTTCATCGCTCTCAGCCGGAATATATGTGATAAAAGCCGGCAACTCAAGCCTCAAGATAGTAAAATGACACGACCAATGACATATGTCCTTATTGCCACGGCATCAGCATCTTTGCTGATGTCGTGCAACAAGGATGATATAATCCAATCCGGAGAGAACGGCAACACTCCGGAAGGCAATTTCCGCCCGTCTCTGCCGACAAGCTCGGAAATGAGCACTCATGTGTATGAATGGACTCCGGCCCCGGGACAGTTTATCAACGAGTCGACAATGACTGAATCAATCGCAGGAGATATTACTCCCGAAGCGGCAGCCGCATGGGCCGAGCAGCGTCTTTCCGAACGACTGTTTGTCTCGCTTGGCGCATTTGGCGGATATATCGTTGTAGGATTCGATCACAGCATACCGTCGAGCGACGGTGACTATGATTTTGCCATAATGGGCAATTCATACCTCAACACTTCGAGCGGAACAGGAGGTTCCAACGAGCCCGGCATCGTATACGTGATGCAAGATACCAACGGCAACGGGAAGCCGGATGACACATGGTATGAGCTGCGCGGAAGCGAAACCGGGAAAGAGGGCACAATACAGGATTACGCCGTGACATATTCGCGCCCTGACGCTCCCGGCCTTGCTGTATCCTGGACCGACAGCCAAGGCAACTCCGGCACTGTCGACTATCTCGGATTTGTACATAAACAGGATTATTACTATCCGGCATGGGTAAAATCGGATACATACACCCTAAAAGGCACATGCCTGGCAGCACGCACATCACAAGACACCTCAAGTGGGCTATGGAACAACAGTGCTTTCGGATGGGGATATGCCGACAATATGGGCAGCGACAATATATCCCTCTCTTATGGCCCGCAATGCAACCGGTTTCGCATATCCGACGCCATGAATGTCGACGGAAGCCAGGCACGACTCGCCTATATCGATTTTATCAAGGTACAGACAGGCGTCAACTCCAAAGCCGGAGGGCTTGGCGAAGTATCAACCGAGGTTTTCGGTTTCATCGACCTTTCTCTCGCAAAACAATAATCCTCACTTATGCCGATGCGTAAAGTATCTATCTGTCTTCTCAATATATTTACGGCATGCCAATGCATGCTTGTCACTTCATGTATGAAATGGGATTATGGTGAAGAAGAGGAATTCACCATACCACCTCATGGCCTGTTTATCACCAACGAAGGCAACTACCAGTATGGAAATGCCACACTGTCTTACTATGACCCCTCGACCAATACCGTAGAAAACGAGCTGTTTTACCGTGCCAACGGATACAGGCTCGGCGATGTGGCCCAGTCCATGACTATCCACGACGGCAAAGGCTGGATTGTGGTAGACAATTCCCACGTAATATTCGCAGTGGACACACGCACACTGAAAGAGACCGGACGCATCGAGGACTTCACCGCCGCACGATACATACATTTCATAAGCGACACGAAAGCATACGTGACCCAGCTATGGGATAACCGTATATTCATCATCGACCCCACAACGTATTCCATCACAGGATATATCACCGTGCCCGGCATGGAGGCCGACAACGGGTCGACAGAGCAGATGGTGCAATATGGGAAATATATCTACTGCACATGCTGGAGCTACCAGAACAGTGTTATAAAAATCGACACCGAGACCGACCGTGTCGTCGACAAACTGACTGTGGGCATACAACCCTCATCAATCGCTATCGACCACAACGATAAGCTGTGGGTACTCACCGATGGCGGATACGACGGAAGCCCCTATGGATACGAAGCCCCGACAATCTGCCGTATCGACGCCGAGACATTCGGCATAGAGAAGCGCTACACCATGCGCCTCGGCGAATCTCCGTCGGAACTTCAGCTAAACGGCGACCGCGACAAGCTGCTATGGATAAACGGAGGGATATGGTGCATGGAAATCAATTCCGACGCACTCCCTGCAGCGCCTCTCATCGAAGAGCGAAGCACGATATATTACGGTCTGACCGTGAATCCCGACAACGGAGAGATATATGTGGCCGATGCGATTGATTACCAGCAGAGAGGCATCATATACCGCTACAGCCCCGCCGGCTCTCTTATTGACCAATTCTACGCAGGCATAAATCCCGGCGCATTCTGCTGGAACTGACTTCAACAATCCACACGACCAATCTGACCGATGCCTGACACATCCGCCCCACTCTGCTTTATGAATTCCAAAGGACTACTCCTACTTACCGCCATGTCGATTGCGACACCGGCCATAGCACAAAAGACCTATCGGCTCGGCGAAGTAATCTATACCGCCAAACGGCCGATGAAAGATATCGGCATACAGAAAACCGTGCTCGACTCATCCATGCTGAAAGAGAACATCGCACTGTCGATGGCCGATGTGCTGACATTTAATTCGTCGATTTTCGTCAAGAGCCACGGACGCGCCACTCTGTCGACTGTGGCATTCCGCGGCACATCGCCAAGCCACACACAAGTGACATGGAACGGAATGCGCATCAACAGCCCTATGCTGGGCATGACCGATTTCTCTACGATTCCGTCGTTTTTTATCGACCGGGCATCACTGCTCCACGGCACATCGTCGGTCAACGAGACAGGCGGCGGCCTGGGAGGCCTTGTAAAACTGGCCACATCGTCCGACATCAACGACGGGCTCGGATTGCAATACGTGCAGGGCATAGGCTCGTTCAGCACTTTCGATGAATTCGCACGTGTCACCTATGGCAGTGACAAATGGAAAGTGTCGACACGCGCCGTATACTCCTCGTCGCCCAACGACTATACATACATCAATCACGACAAGAAACTTAACATATACGACGACAACCACAATATCATATCCCAGTATCACCCGAAAGAGCGCAACCGCAACGCCTCGTTCAAGGATTTCCATCTGCTTCAGGAAGTATACTACAACACCCTGCACGGCGACCATTTCGGCATGAACGCATGGTATACAAGCTCAAATCGTGAATTGCCACTGCTGACTACCGACTACGGCGAGTCAGACTTCGAGAACCGTCAGCGCGAACAGACCATACGCGGCATACTCTCATGGAATCACATCAGGAGCTCCTGGAAAGCAGGAGTGAAAGGCGGGTATATACACACATGGATGGCCTATGACTATCGCCGCGAGACAGCCAATGACAACTGGACCACCATGACGCGCTCGCGCAGCCACATCAACACATTCTACGCCCAGGCCGAAGGTGAATATACCCCATCACGCAAATGGTATTTTACAGCCAATCTGTCGGCACACCAGCAATTCGTGCGCAGCGAAGACCGCAACATACAGCTCCAGGATGCCAACCGCGCCATTATCGGATATGACAAGGGCCGGATTGAACTTTCAGGCGCGGTATCGGCAAAATGGCAGCCGTGCGAACGCCTGGGCATGTCAGCCGTGATGCGCGAGGATATGTATGGGAGCACATGGGCACCGCTCATACCCGCTTTTTTCATCGACGGCATCGTGTCGCACACCGGCAACATCATGCTGAAGGGTTCCATATCGCGCAACTACCGGTTTCCCACCCTCAACGACCTGTACTTTCTGCCGGGCGGCAATCCCGACCTGAAAAGCGAACATGGATTCAGCTACGACCTCGGGGCCACATTCAGCACAGGAAAGCCCGGAGTGTTCTCCATTGACGGAGGGGCGACATGGTTTGACAGTCACATCAGCGACTGGATAATCTGGCTCCCGACGACAAAGGGATTCTTCTCGCCCCGAAATGTAAAGAAAGTACACGCATACGGCATCGAGACAAAGATAAATATCGGAATACAGCCGATTAAAGACTGGCACTTAGACCTCAACGCGTCATACTCATGGACTCCGTCGATAAACGAGGGAGACAAAATGTCAGACGCCGACCGTTCCGTAGGAAAGCAGCTTCCATACGTGCCACGCCATTCGGCCTCGCTGACAGGACGTCTCTCGTGGCACTCTTGGGCTTTTCTATACAAGTGGGTATATTATTCGCGGCGATTCACCATGTCAAGCAACGAATATACTCTTACCGGCCACCTGCCAGAATACTTCATGAACAATATATCGCTTGAAAAAAGTTTCTCATTCCGTCCCGCCGACCTGTCATTGAAACTCGCTGTAAACAATCTTTTCAACGAAGACTACCTGTCGGTGCTGTCACATCCGATGCCCGGGATAAACTTTGAATTCTTCATCTCAATTACGCCCAAACTGCCGTCTAAGAAATAAGAGCTTGTTTAATAGCTTGTCTAATAATACCACGTTCCTCCCCCAAAACATCTGTTAATGCCGGGGAACGTGGGCTAATTATAGCCGATGCTTATCTGTTTGCGAAACTGCGTGGGACTTATTCCGGTAACCCGCTTAAACATTCTGGAGAAATGTTGCGGATACTGAAATCCAAGGTCATATGCAACGATACTAATATCATCATCCGTGGCAGTAAGCTGCTGCTTGGCAAATTCTATAATCCTGAGTGATATCAGTTCCTGTGCGGTTTTGCCGGTTTCCTTCTTTACCAGATCGCCGAAATAGCCGGGTGTCAGATTTACTATCTCAGCAAAATAATTCACAGTAGGCACTCCATCTTTGCCATGACCGTCGGCATAGTACTCCTTCAGCGCCTTTTCAAATTTTGTCAATACATCCGAATTGACCTTACGGCGAGTGATAAACTGACGCTCATAAAAACGTGACAAATAATCAAGGAGCACCTGGATGTGGCTGGCCACAATCTCAGCAGTGTGATTATCGACAGGATGCTCTATCTCATTCTTTATACGGTCAAGACATTCGATAAACAATTTCCGCTCATCCAACGACAGATGCAAGGCCTCTCGCTGTGAATAGTCAAAAAAGCTGTAATTCTTAGAGCTTGTTTAATAATAAATGTTGCCGACAGGGTCGTATAGCTTGAGGCGATTTTCGACATGTGACGAAGGAGTGTACTTTATGTACATGACTGAGGAATAGGGCGAAAAGCGGCCAAGATATACGAGACAAAAGGTAACTTTATAACCTATACAATCTCTTGGCTGCTTGTAAGGTAAATGCAAAAATATATCAACTATATGAAACAAATTACCTCTCGTCGGCCATTCGCCGGCATATTTCCGCCCGCTCTTCGGTCGTTATGGAGCCCCATAACTCCCTCATCACAAGCGAAAATCTGTCCGACGACTGACCGCCCTGACGGTAACATTTATTATTAAACAAGCTCTTAATTTTGGCGGCAAGCGGAGTACCATAAAACAGATCGGGATGAAACATCAGCCCTACAACATCCGGGGCCAACACGTCGGTTTCCGACTCCACGCTTATAATATTTATCGGGAGTATCAGTCGACGGTAACTTCGTCAAGGAAGAACCATGCGGGATATCCCACGCCATAGTGCCACGACGGGCAGGTCTTCACGCCTGTTATGTCGACCTTTATGTAGCGGGCTTTTACAGGCGAGGGCGACTCATGGCCGAGCGATACGAATTTCACCTTAGGGTCACGGTCCTCAGGCTGCACCTTCTCGCCGAAATGGGTGAAGTCGACGCCATTGTCTGAAATGCTGTAGACCACCTTCTCCGGCAGAAGAATCCATGCCCCAAGCTGATGGAGAAAGTCGGAGGAAACCGACGAAAACTCTTTTTCCTCGCCAAGGTCAATCACAAACGAGCCATCGATACCTTCCCACCCTATCCAGCTCTCGACGAAGGTGGTGCCTCCGTATAGGCCGTCGGTAAGGGCTGTCTCTCCGATTTCGGCATATCGCCCTGTAGGAGGCACGTTCCAGGTTATCTTTGCGCCAGCGGCCTTGTTGACAGTTGTGCCTGGCAGGAAGCGCTCCATGTACAGCTTGCAATATTCCGAAGGATGATTGTTGCGCTCGTTGAGTGTGGGCACTCCGTATTCGGCAGTGCGCTCGTCAAACAGGGCAAGAGCCTGCTTCAGCTCCTCCGGGTCGTGCCCCTGCTCGGTACGTGCGATTTCAAGCTCGGAATACTGGAGTGGGAGGCGCGCCATGCGCACACGGCGCAGCAGCACCGAATCGCCGGCAACGGCACGCTCGGCATCGTCAAACAGCTCGTTGTAGCGCTTGCGACACTTGGCATTGAGCATTCCGTCCTTGTGAGTGACCGGCGAATCGTAGATCCACAGTTCCTTGTCGCTGGCGAGCAGGCCACCCTCAAGCAGCTTCTCATACTGGTAGATATACGGGGAGGCCGCACCGTAGTAGCCATCCATAAACGAGCGCATGAGCGAGTCGGCGTCGAGATACGGATTCCACATCAGTTTGCTCACCATATACGCCCTCATCTCGGAGAAGTCGCCGCCTTTCGAGCCGCCGATTTGCGAGAAGTGCATCGTAGCGTTATGCTCCTTGAAGAGCTGTATGTTTTTCTGAAGAATAGGGAAGTTGGGGAACGGCGCCACCATGTTGTCGAAGTTGATGCCGTAGTCCCAGATGAAGATATTGTTGGAAATCTTCGACCACCCCTCAAGCGCCTTCATGAAGTCGCGGCCCGAGGCATTGTCGGTAAGTGGCACCTCGCGCTTGGTGTCAATGTCACACAGCATAATATTGACATTGGGCAGAGGCTTTACATGCTTGGGCGGATGCATCGTAAACAGATAGGCGAGTGTCGAGAACTGCTTGTCGGGGAAACGCTCGGCAAGTTTGTTGAGGAAACGCACATAGTTGCCCGACAGACTCCCCTCGTACTCGTCAATCTTGCTGCACTCCTCACAGTGGCAATTGGTAAAATTGCCGTCGTTCTGACTCACGGATATCATGTTGCGGTCGGGGTTGGCCTTGAAAATAGAGTCGATGCGTGCGGCAACAATCTCAAACAACTCAGGATTGGTGAGACACCATTGACTCGCGTTGCCCGGACGACGCATACCGTTGATATATGAGTAATACTCCGGATGCGTCTCGCCATACTCTTCCGGAGGGAGCAGACGCCGGAATGTATGTACCCACAGACCGTCGGCAAACTCATCGGACGGCTCCTCAAATCGCATCCATATCCTGTAGATTGGGTCCTCCTGCATCGCATAGCACTGGCTCTGACGATAGCGGAACGCAGGATTTACCACACGGTCGCCGATAGCGGAAATATCTACGGTCGAGCGACGGTCGAGAGTATAGGCATCGGCGGCATAGTATTGCACGCCAAGATAGTCTTCGAGCAGCTGCACCACACCGTTGAGTGTGCCCTTGTCGCCGCCGCTGCTTATATAGAGTATGCCATCGCCGTCAGCGAGGCGGAATCCGTCCTCAGTAAGACCTTCGGTCGAGCCCTGACCGATTACTACGTCGCCCTTCTTAAGTTTTTTCGACTCGACTACCGGCAGCTTTGCATCACTGATGCGCCCTACAAAGTCCTGCAGAAGGTCGGCCGCACGGCGGTCGACAGGAGAATCACTGTTAACTACAATACGCGACTGAGGCTTTCCGTCGCGCACAAGCGTAATCTGCCCCTGCGCCGACAAAACGCACGCAGGCAACAGCATCGCTCCGATTACACTTCTAATTTTCATGATAAGGTAAAAGACTTATATCTAATAATTTATAAAAGATTGACTAATTCACATAGCACAGCGAGAATACCACCGGCACCCTCGCTTTGCTACAAATTTAATATTTATTTCTTATCCATACAAATCACCCGATTACCGGAACGCCGACAACACCCTGGCTCTCAATCGCATACCCTCCACATCCACCTACTATTATGCATCCGTCAAATGATTTCACCACAGGAGCATCATAGCGCAAGCCATTTTAAACTTTCATACCGAACTCCGACCGCCTCATAATCCTTATAGATAGTAAAACGATAAATAAACAAGGTAATTAAGAGATTGTCTAAAAATTAGTGCGAAATAATGTTATTAGGCATAACAAACCCTCAATCAGAGTGTTGAAAGAGAAAAGGCTAATATTATGCACGAAATCAATCTCTATCAGACACATCTGACCGAGGGTCAGTGGTCTTATATAAACAAAGAATTCCTTGAAAATGATAGACGCAAGAGAAAATATTCACTACAATCAGTTTTTGAAGCTATCCTCTACCTATTGGCCAGCGGTTGTCAATGGCGAAGGTTGCCTCACGACTATCCCGCGTGGAAAAGTGTCTATTATTACTACCATAAATGGAGACAAGAGGGTCGTGTCGAGCATTTCCTTGAGAAACTCGTCAGAAAGATACGTCGCAAACGCGGCCAGGCATCAAGTCCGAGTGTTGGCGCGATGGATGCCCAAAGTGTCAGATGGGGTAGCAGACAGGGAGATAACGGATATGACGGCAACAAAAAAGTCAAGGGTGTCAAAAGGAATATCATCACCGACCGCAATGGCTTCATCCTTGCGAGGAAAGTCTGTAACGCTGGTATTCACGATTCAAAAATGGCTCATGATCTATGCGGACTGGCGGATGATGTATGGGAAGACCTGCGCAAGGTATTGTCCGACCGAGGGTATCGGGGAGACGTGGACAAAGACATTGAAAAAGACTTCGGCATCGAGCTTGAGGTATCCAATACCCCCAATGGAGTTAAGGGATTCCTGCCAAAGCCGCTCAGATGGGTGGTTGAGAGGACTTTCGCATGGCTTGACTCTTGCCGCAGACTCGCCCGGAACTATGAGATACTGAATGAATCAGCGGAAGAAATGATTGATTTCGCTGCCATAAAATTTTTAATCAATAAAATTTAGACAATCTCTTAGAGATTGTCTAAATTTATATGATACCGATTTTGAGAAGGATTGTCTGATGGATTTTTGCTTGTGATGAGGGAGTGTAGCCGTAGCTACATGACCGAAGAATAAACAAAAAGACGCGGACAAGACTCTCAAAAGCAAAGTAATATGAATTTTAGACAATCTCTAAGAGATGGCAGACAAAAATCCGGACGCACCGGCCATAATTGAAGAAGACCGCATCGTCAGATATTCACAGCCTGATAAGATGATTGAGTTAAAAAGGATAACGGCTCTGCCGACCCTGATGCACTGGCGCGCTGAAGTTATAAGGAATGTGTCTGGTGTCGAGCCTCATCCGCGTATGCTCGTTGCCAACCGGCAGTACTATCGCAAGCATATCGCAGATGACACACACCTGGCTTTTGTAGCTGAATACGACGGAGTGGAATGTGGCTGCGGAGCAGTATGCTTTACCGAAGAACTTCCATCGCCCAACAATCCGACGGGTCGATGTGCATATCTTATGAACATATATGTCCGTGAGCTTTTCCGCAACAAAGGCATCGCACATCATATAATCACGCGATTGGTCGATGAAGCCCGCGGGAGAGGCTGCGGGAAGATATATCTTGAAACCACTTCTGACGAAGGTGGCAAATGCAAGATTGTGCCAAACGCAAGGTCCCTGTTTTCTGGCGCTTCCATTTATCGCAAGTATCTTCATATTGCCATTGTTCCCGTTAATCAGATTTGAGGCACCGGCCAGTCCGGTTGAGCTTATCACAGCACCAGCCGCCAGTGCCCCAATCCGTTTAATAGCATCACGTCTGTTCATGCCGGTTAATCAGAGGCTATTGCGAAGAATGTCAACAATCTCGGCATGGTCAAGAGTCTGATAGCCGCCGGTCAGAATGATGGTGGAATCGGCGATGCGGTCAAGCATGTCGGGTGTGACACCGAGCGATGTTATTTCGGAAGCTGCACCGATTTCCTTTATCCATGATTCAAGTGCGTCAATACCCTCAGAGGCTATCTGCTCATCGGTTTTTCCTTCAGGAATAACGCCCCAGATTACTTCTGCAAAACGCACAAAGCGTTTCAGTCCGTATCTCATGATGTGGCGGTAGTATGCCACTGATACACCTGAAAGAGTCATGCCGTGTGTTGCGTCAGTATATGCACCTATGGCCTGACCTATCATGTGAACCATCCAGTCCTGTGGCTTGCCCTCTCCGATAAGGGTGTTGAGTGCCCATGTGGCCGACCACATGAGATTGGAGCGGGCTTCATAATCCTCCGGATTTTTAACTGCCACACGGCTTGATGCGATTACAGAGCGCATAAGTCCTTCGGCGAGATAATCGGACGTACTGTCGTCATCGCCGGAGAAATACTGTTCCAAAATGTGGCTCATGGTGTCGAATATTCCGGCTACCATCTGGCGTTGTGGCAGACTAAAAGTATATTTTGGATTGAGTACTGCAAACTTAGGCATCACATCTACGCCGAATACCTTGCCGATTTTCATCCTGGCGGCGTGGTTGGTGATTACCGAGCCTCCGTTCATCTCCGAGCCGGTACCGGCCATTGTCAGAACAGCACCTACCGGGATTATTCTTTCTCCGGGAGTCGGGTCTTCCTGTTTTACCCAGAATCGCTGCCATGCATCACCGTTATACCACGCCGAAACGCTGACAGCTTTGGCATAGTCGATTGTTGAGCCTCCGCCTACGGCAAGAATGAAATCCACGTTGTTTTCACGCGCAACCTTAATGCCCTCGTTCAGTTTTTCAACCGTAGGATTAGGCATTACGCCGGGTAGTTCCACCACTTCTTTGCCGGCGGATTTGAGCGCGGATATGACATCATCATAGACTCCATTACGCTTGATGGAGCCTCCGCCATAAGTGAGTAATACTTTCTTGCCGAAAGGCATGAGAGCCTTTGCGAGATTTTTCTGTGCTTCGTCACCAAAGAATAGCTTAGTGGGGTTGGCATATACAAAATTTCCTAACATAGTTTGGTTATTTTATGAGTTGTTTCGTTCTGTTAATAATTCAGTTTTTTCACATCAATACCAGTCATGTTTCTCGTTGCGGTTAAGTGCGGCAATCTGCGTCATCTCATCCTCGGTCAACTCGAAGTCAAATATTGAGATGTTCTCCTTCATGTGGTCGGGATTGCTTGATCCGGGAATTACGACAACACCACGCTGCAAGTCCCAGCGCAGAATGACCTGTGCGACTGATTTGCCGTGCCGCATGGCGATTTCGGTCAGCACCGGGTCGCTCAGCAATTCCTTCTGATGCCCTCTGCCCCCTAACGGATACCATGCCTCGACCGCTATTCCGAGATTCTGGATATGGGGAACAACATCGGTATCCTGATAATAGGGATGAACCTCGTTCTGCACAAGCACAGGCTTTATATCGACCTGACGGATGAACTCGTCGATTTCCTTAATATAGTAGCATGACACGCCTATGGAGCGGATTTTCCCCTCCCTGACATATCGCTCCATCGCTTTGTAGGCTTTCACGTCGTTTGTGCCGGGATGATGCAGAAGCATCAGGTCAACGTAGCCGAGGTCGAGTTTGCGCAGACACTCATCTATGGCGGCTTCGGGGTTGCCATACTGGTTGGGGTATATTTTCGTAGCCACAAAGATTTCTTCACGCGGCACACCCGATTCACGCACTCCACGGCCCACCTCTACCTCGTTGCCGTACATGTGCGCGGTGTCAATCTTTCGGAAGCCGAGAGAGATAGCCGACTTTACCGAGTTCACGCACACGTCGCCTGTAAGGCTGTATGTGCCGAGACCCACCACCGGCATATCATATCCGCTGCTGAGGCGGATTGTGGGTGCCTTACCGTTTTTTCCTTCTGAAAGAGGAAATTTAGAGTAATCCATATCTGTGTCAAATTTTATATCAAGTCCTGAAATCCACTTTTCAAGCTCTGTTTTGGCAGTGTTTCCCGCAAAGCGTCGTCCGGGTATCCAGACAGCATCCGGAGCGAGAGAATGCAGATTGCGGTCGCTGCTTCCAAGACCGCTGGAGTGTGAGGTGCAGAACGGCACAATCGTTTTCCCTTTGAAATCTCCGCGCTCAAGGAAGGTGCTGATTATACGCGGTGCTTCTCCCCACCATATCGGATAACCGAGGAAAACCACATCGTATCGGTCAAGACCGTCAGGCATACTTTTGATTGCCGGACGAGCCTTGGGATTGTTCTGCTCCCTGTTGGCGCGACAGTCGACGTTATAGTCGAGGTCGGCGGCAGTGTAAGGCTCTTCCGCTTCGATTCTGAATGTGGATGCCCCGGTTATGTCCGCTATACCCTCGGCAATACCTTCTGTGGTGCCTATACATGAGAAGTATGCCACCAGTACGCTGCCATTTTTGCCGGTTTCAGTGCCTAGAGTCGAATCAGGAACCGGATTTTCAGTTATGGGGTCATCATCCGTTGTGGTGCATGATGCACACGCTGTCAGAGAAAGCATGGACATTATCATTAAAAGCATTTTGATTTTCATATATTCAAGTATTTATATGTCGGATATACCTTGCGGGTATTCCTGCGACGATTGTATTATCAGCGACATCCTTTTTTACGACAGCACCGGCGGCTACTATGGCATTTTCACCGATGGTGACACCGGGCAGTATTATCGCTCCGGCTCCAATCCATGCGTTACGGCGAATCACAATCGGGGCTGTAATCAGTGAATGTCGTCTTTCAGGTTCTTCAGGATGTCCTTCGGTCGCGATTTTCACACCGGGTCCGATAAACACTCCGTCCTCCAGCGTTATGCCGCCCTGATCGAGAAAGGTGCATCCGAAGTTTATAAAAACCTCCTTGCCTACCGTTGTCATTTTGCCGAGAGCGGTATAAAACGGCGGGAACATCCTCACCGTGCTGTCAAGCCTCTGCCCCCAGATGCGTTCCAGAATGGCGCGTATCTCGTCGGGCGTATGGTAGCCGGTGTTCAACTCGGCGATAAGCCGACGGGTATTCTCAATCTCGTCACAGAGAAGTTCGGGAGCAGTCTCGGATATGTGCTCGCCGTTTCTCATACGTTCAATAATATCAGTTGCCATATTTCCTCCTTATTGATTTGTTTTCACACTGCAAAATTAGCTTCAAAACCAATGGCAGGAATAACCAATGTTACGCCTGAATGTACCTCGATTACGGAATATAACATCTGCCTTAAACCTCTGATTCGCAAAATGTACCAATCTTACGGATTTATGTACCCCGATTACATATTGGTGAGTTTCCTGCATTGCGCTACAACCGATTATAGCTATCTTTGCGAAAAAGAAATCTTATATGGAAATATACGAGGCAGACACTATTGAAAAATACAACCGCTATTTCGGTTTTGAAACACGACACCCGCTTGTCGGCATAGTTCATTTTGATGATACTGTGGAGCAACCGACACATTGCATGCACTTCGGTTTTTATTCGCTTTTCATCAAAAAGACCACCGGGTGCAAGATAAACTATGGAAAGACATCGTATGATTTCGACGATGAAACGGTTGTCAGTTTCGCTCCCGGCCAGACAGTAGGCATACATCGCCTGGAGGATGGCCCCGCACCGGAAGCTGTAGGACTGCTGTTTCATCCCGATTTTCTTCTGCGGACTCCCTTGGGTCATAAAATCAAGCAATACACATTCTTTTCCTACGCCTCAAACGAAGCGTTGCATCTGTCTACGGAAGAACGCCTGATTTTGCAGGACTATATGGACAAGATAGCCCGTGAGCTGCAACATCCCATCGACAAGTTTTCCAAGTCACTTATCATATCCAACATAGAGGTGATGCTCAATTACTGCATGCGCTTCTACGAGCGTCAGTTTGTCACGCGTGAAGAACTGAACCACAACGCTCTCGGCAAATTCGAGCAGCTGATTGACGAATATCTTGACAGTGGACGCGGAGCAATCGACGGAATACCCACAGTAAAGTATTTCGCCGACAAGATATGCCTTTCATCCAACTATTTCGGCGATCTTGTAAAGCAGGAAACGGGCAAGACCGCACAGGAATACATACAGCTGAAAATGATAACCTATGCTAAAAACTCGTTGTTGAATCCGGCATTGAGCACCAAACAGATTGCCGAACTACTTGGCTTCCAGCACTCGCAGCACTTCATCCGCTTCTTCAAAAAACAAACCGGAAGCACTCCAAGAGAATACCGGCTGCAACTGAATTAGGAACTGCGCTACCGGAGTTAGAGTATATTAAACTTAATAATCATCTTGAAATCCTAAGCAGCAGAAAGGGGTGCACCTCAATGTGAAGTGCACCCCTTTCGCAGGTAAAATATGGTTTATGGTCTGCTGTTCAGACTTAGCCTTTCGGGGATTTCTCAACCCCTTCGCGGCTTAAAAAGCTATCGTGACGAGGGAGAAGAGAGGCTGGAGCTGCCGCGAGGGCCACGCAGATATCAATAGTTCCACTGACATGCCACCATTGACAGATTGCTACAGCCGATAGTACGGAAATCGGTAATGTAGTTGTAGCGGCAGTTGATGTAAGTAAGAGCCGAGTCAAACGATACATCGAGCATAGTCAGCTGGTTGTTGTTGCAGATGAGACGCTGCAAGAATGTCTGGTTGCTCAGAGTGAGCGATGTCAGGTCATTGTAAGAGCAATCCACATACTGGATATTGGGACAATTGTCGACAGAGAACTGGGTAAGGTCGTTGTACGAGCAAACCACATCAATCAGTGCGTTACAATTGCGCAGCGCAAGAGTGTTCATACGGTTATCCGAACAGATGAAAGTGCTGAGCGAAGGCAGACCGGAGATGATAAGATTGCTGATTTCGTTGTCATCGATATTGAAATTGGTAAGATTCTCGACACCGAACAGATTGATAGTAGTAAGTTTGTTGTAACCACAGTAAAGATTCTTCAACTGGGCGCATCCCTCTACATTAAGGGCTTCAAGATGACATCCCTGGCAGTTAAGAGTCTTTAAAGTTGTCGCATTAGCCACACTCAGCTCGACAAAGAGATTGTTTGAGCAATTCAGGTTGGTAAGCAGAGGTGTATTCGTCAGATTTACATCTGTCAGACGGTTACGGTAAATCGAAAGATCCGTAAGAGCGGTGTTACCGCTTAGAGTAAGATTGGAGAGCTTGTTACGGCTTGCGTTGAGGTTGGAAAGAGCGGCATCACCGGTAACATTAATCGATGTAATGGCATTACGCGACACATCAACTTTCTTAAGAGCGGTAAATCCTGAAAGATTCAACTCGCCTGCGAGGTGTTTGTCCTTCCACTGGATGGCAACGACACGTCCGTTCTCAACAGTAATGCCTTCCCAGGTTGAAGGAGACGACATATCCGTGATTTTAAGAACCTCACCATTGGTGCCACCCTTCTCTGAGGTCTGAGCGGCAAAGGCCTGAAGCTGTTTCACCTCGTTTTTGTTCATTTTCTGTGCGAAAGCAGTCACACTACCCAGCATGAGAGCAATCAGAAATAAAGCTTTTTTCATAAACATTGAATAGTTGAGTTAGAAGTTTTTATACCCTTAAAACAATGCTCGCTAAAAAAGGTTTTAAAATGCTCTTAAATTTCGCCTGAAAAAAGGGCACATCTCCACCATAAAAAACAGTGTCCGATGCACTTACGCACACCGGACACCACACATGGCATAAAACCACATTAACTCATTTTTACTTACCGTCCTCGGGTTCCATCAGAAACACCCGGTAATTATTCTGATCAGACAATGTCTTCATATACCCGGCCACATCAGCGGCTGTAATAGCCTTTATCGTTTCGGCAGCATCAAGGTATGTATCTGCCGGCACAAGCTGGTATCCCAGCATGGCGCCAATAAGCGCATCGTTCTTTTTCAGCGATTCCTCGGCATTCTTAAGCATGAACTCCTTTACCTTGGCCAGTTCTTCAGCCGTGATATTGGCCGGATTGGTCATATCATCAATTTGTGAAGCTATTATCTCAAGCACCCGGTCACGCATCTCCGGTTTCATCGGGAACATTGACTGAAGTGAAGCATTAGGCTCGGTTAAACGCGCCAAATTACCATTGGCCCATATCGAATATACCGCACCCAAATCCTCACGCACGAGTTTTATCAGACGGGCACTCAATATCTGTCCGGCTATGCTTGCCAGTTTCTGCTCCTTTGCTGTAAACGGAACATTGCCTGTAAGCAACACTGCCGCATACGTTGTCGGAGTCTCCATTACCTGTTTCACAATCTCCGTACCGGCTCCTTTGGTCACACCGAGCGCCGGGTCCAAAGCAACCTGTTTCCTTTCAGTAGCCTTTCCGGGAAGTGAGGCTATGTATTGCTCTACAAGAGGCTTCAGCGAATCGACATCAAACGAGCCGACAAAATAGAATGTATACTCACCTGCATTCGAGAGAGCATCCTTCACGATTGCGAGCGAACGGCTGCGGTCTACACCATCTATCACAGCCATGTCTGTCAAATGACGGCGAGGCGAAGCATACAGATGCTCATAGAGCTGCTTAGTGAACTGGTATTTCGGATCGGCCTCCTGATTGTGGAGCATAGAACGCACCATATTCTTACCGGCCTCAAACTCATCGTCCGACAATGTGGCATCGGTAAACAGTGCATAAATCATCTCCATCAGCACCCCGAGATTCTTAGGCACAGCCGAACCGGAAATATCCCGCACGTAGCTGCCGAGCTCAAGTTCGATTGACGCCTGCTTGCCGGCAAGGAATTTTCCGAGACCGGCATTGTCATACGGCCCCATGCCAAGCTGCGAAAGCGTGACATCCATATAGCGCAACTCATTATCGAGACTGTCGGGAAGTGTCGATGTACCTCCCATAGCACGTGCGGCAAATAGAATCTCCCCGGCCTTGAAATCGGTAGCCCTGGCCACGACACGCGCTCCATTAGAAAGAGTCCAGACAGTAGCACCATATACCTTATCGATATCTGTCGAGACAATCTTACCCGGGGCGGGAAGCTGTGCGATAAGAGGCTCGTTGATTACATTATCGACATACCCCTCGATATTCTCGGCATCGACAGCGGCAAGTACCTCGGCAAACTGTTGCTCGGTAGGTACCACCACCCCATCCTTGTCGGGGAACATGGCAAGCAACACCCGATTGTCGGCAGGCATAAGCTGAGATGCCATCATATTGATTGCCTCTACAGGTATCTGGTTAGCAAGCTGCGACATGATTGTGTAAGCATTCTCTATACCCGGGATAGGCTCGCCATCGGTAAAATTGGCCACATAACTGTTGACAAGCGATGTATTGGTCTGAGTCGCGCGGTTTGTATATCGCTTTTCAAGTTGCGATAGAAATTCGCTGCGGGCTCTGTCATATTCCGTGGCGGTAAATCCTGAACGCACGGCACGCAATCCCTCACGATATACTGTTGCAAGAGCCTCGAGAGCTGCAGTGTCCTTAGGGAGCGCCAGTAGATAGAATGCATCCTTGGTCTTGGCCATAAAGAAATCGCCATAAGCCGCCTGGGCCACACTTGCCGGTGACTCGGGCTTGGAGATAAGATCTGAAAGACGAGTATTGAGCATGGCGACAATCATCGACACTGCATAGTCTTCAATCATATAATCCATGGTCTTCTTATTCTCGTCGGGAGTCGCATCATGCTTGAACATCAGTTGCATCACACTATATGGCATCTCCTTGTCCTTTCCGATGGCATATATAGTGCCAGGAGTATCCGACACGGGATAGTATTCTCTTTTTGCAGGATTGACAGGATTGGCAATCGGACTGAAAATCTCTTTTATCTTCGCTTCGATACGATCAGGGTCGATGTCACCTACCACTACTATTCCCTGCAGGTCGGGACGATACCATTTCTCATAATAGTCGCGCAACACCTGATGGGGAAAGTTGTCGACAACCTCCATCGTGCCTATCGGAAGACGATAGGCATACTTGCTGTCGGGATACATGACCGGCAGCAACTGCTCGATTATACGCGACTGTCCCACATTGCTTTGGCGCCATTCCTCGTGAATTACACCGCGTTCCTTGTCAATCTCCTCCGGGTCAAGCAGCAGGTCGTCGGCCCAGTCATGGAGGATAAGCAGGCAGGAATCCTGCACACCTTCGCGCGCCACAGGCACGTTGCACATATTGTATACTGTCTTGTCAACCGACGTGTAGGCATTCAGATTCTGTCCGAATTTCACCCCGACGCTTTCAAGCCAGCTTACAAGCTCATTGCCGGGAAAATTCTTAGTTCCGTTAAAGCACATGTGCTCAAGGAAGTGGGCCAGTCCACGCTGTGAGTCCTCCTCCTGAATAGAACCTACCTTCTGGGCTATGTAAAAATCAGCCTGCCCTTTGGGATATTCATTATGCCGGATATAATATGTAAGGCCGTTGTCAAGATGACCTATACGCACGGCGCTGTCGACAGGAATCGGAGGCAACTGCGGCATCTGGCCATACATATCAAATGAAAACAGGGCTCCCATCGCAGAAGCGAACAAGAGCAATGGCTTAAAATACTTCTTCATTACGTATAAATGTGTGGAATTATATGTATATATGATTAATCTGATGCTTTATTATCAGCAAAGTTACTGTTTTTGTCGCAAAAACCGGCTAATACGTCATAAAAATGACTTTACAGCTTCCAAAAATTCATTGTCCTCCATGTCATATGGAAGCCAATGTATATTAGTTCCTCTTGCCGTCATTCCACGAAACCAGGTCATCTGGCGTTTGGCAAACTGATGGATAGCCGTCTCAAGCCCGCACACCATCTCATCATAACCAATCTGCCCTGTAACATATAGAGTAAGAAACTTATATTCCAACCCATAATAAATAAGATTCTCAGGGTCTATGCCTTCAATATCGATAAGACGGCGCACCTCCTCGACCATACCTGATTCAAGCCTGGCAACCAGACGCTCCGATATGCGCCGACGTCTGTCATCGCGCGGTATGTCGACACCTATCACCACAGCATTCTCTATCGGGTGAGGACGTGTCAGTTCAGCCTGCTCAGGATGTTCGGCATAATAAGTCTGAATCTCTATCGCACGTATAGCTCGTTTGGCAGTATCCACATCCGTCACATTGTGGAGCTCCTTCATTCCGCTCAATATTCCGGTCAGTTCTTCAAGAGTCTTTCCTTCGAGCGACTGACGCAATGCCGGATTCTCCGGAACTTCCGGAAGCGAAATGCCTTTCAGCACAGTCTCGACATACAAGCCGGTGCCTCCACACAATATAGGCAACCGTCCGCGCGAGCATATGTCGGCATATACCTTGCCGAAGTCGCGCACGTATTCATACAGATTATACCTATATCCTGCCGGACATATATCAATCATATGATATGGCACCTCGCCATACTCTTCCAAGTCTTTGCCGGTGCCCAGATCCATGCCGCGATACAACTGCCGCGAATCAGCGCTGATAATCTCACCGCCAAATTCACGGGCAAGCGCCACCGCACGGCGCGTCTTTCCCGAAGCCGTAGGCCCGGTCACTACAAGCAAATTGCAATCAGTCGGATATACCACGGACATATCGGCGCCAGAAACGTTTGAAATAGAAGAATGGACGGTCCTCGTTGTCCTTGGCCACAAACAACCACTGCGGATCATTGTAGTCGACAATCAGACTGGCTATATCATGCAGACGGAAAGATGGCTTGTAATGCTTTATGTCATACAGACGCCGGCCACTGATATCGTAAGTCTTGAAAGCCATGATTACAGTATACAGACGCTCTATCTCACTGATAAGCATCGGCGACACCTCGCGGTTCTCCACCATACGCAACAGTTCGCTTTGCGTAAACCACTCACCTTCAAGACCGCTGCCATGCAATTCCGATGCCGAGTCAAGCACACATATATAGTGGAATATATTGCAGTCGATATGAAAATTGGAGTTCTCGTAAAGGAAACGCAGATTAGGACGGAAAGCATTACCCACAATACCGCTGAAAGTATTTATGGCATCATACTCGCTGACACGCTCTCTATATAGGATATAACTCTGTGCCGGAGTGTCGGCCTTGGTCTCCAGATCGTCAGTTCCTCCAATATGCAGGAACATATTGTCGCCACACAAAATGATATATCTTATCAGAGTCGATGATACATGGTCATTGGCTTCTCCGGCAATATTCTTACGGTAAAACGCATCAATCGACACATAACGGATACCGAGATTCACCAGCGACAACACATACAAAATCACAGGAATCCATATATAAAAGAATATATCGGCCGAATTGTAGTTGACATTGGAGTAACGCCAGAAATAATATGCCCAGGCATAGACTGAGATAATAAGCGAGGCAAGCATAAGCATGCGCAACTGGAAACGCCCCTCGCGGGAAAATATCTTACCCAGGAATCCACGCTCATTCGACCGGCCAAAATGCGCATGACACTCAAAGCACACCGACAGTGAATTATTGCGGAAATATGCCACTGTACTAACAATAAAAGTGACAGGAGCTATTATCAGCACAGTGATATACGGTATATTAATATTTACAACCCCCGATTCAAGCAGAGCGTGGTCGACAAAATGCAGGCAATAGAAATTTATCGCCACCATCATCACAGCAGTTATAAACAATATACGGATTACAACATACGGTATGAGCCCACAAGAAGAGCAACTTCCATCCTTTATGACCCGTAGACGGCCCATAAGCAGAAACTGGAAACCGAGCACCACAGCCGGTAACCAAAGTTTGGAAATAAACAGAGCACAAAACAATGTAGCTGCAAGCGCACCCACCGACAAGGCCCAGTTGAGCCAAAGGCCGTGGATAGCGTATGAGTTTGCACGGTATCGTCTTTGTTCCATTGCGTAATTGATAATAATTGCTATTTGCCTGTTATGCGACAGGCTATATAATCAGAAGCTGATAAGATGTCTTTTTTATTCTAAAATACAAAAACTTAGGATTATACACTCAGTGTGAATTCCACTACTGAGGAATCCAAGCGGATTTCTTAACGCATCGAACGGTTAAAATGTTGAAGCATCTTCAGATATACTATCGACCTCGAGCCACATCCATATATAGAATGGTTCATATTGGGGAACAACAGCATATCACATGTGCTCCCTTGGGACTCCAGCACCGATACATACTGCATGGTATTCATCAAATGCACATTGTCATCGGCAGTGCCATGCATTATCAACAAGTCACAGTCAAGCGCGGAGGTGCGGTTGATTGGCGCACCAAAATCATACCCTTCGGAATTTTCCGCAGGAGTGAGCATATAACGTTCGGTATATATAGTATCGTAGTAGCGCCATGAAGTCACAGGAGCCACAGCTACTGCCGCACGATAAGGAGCACCCTTTTCCGAAGCAGCCATAAGCGCCTCATATCCGCCATAACTCCAGCCGAAAATACCGATACGGTCACTGTCGACAAAAGGAAGTGATGCAGCATAACGTGCTGCATTGATTTGGTCGATTGTCTCGTACTGGCCGAGACGGCGGTATACTGTATGCTTGAAAGCCGCACCACGTCCGCCGGTACCACGGCCGTCTACACATATTATCACATAGCCCTGAGTAGTAAAGAAATAATCCCAGTCCATACGCCAGCGGTCAAGTACCTCCTGCGAGCCCGGTCCGCTATATTGATACATTACCACCGGATAACGACGCGAAGCATCAAAATCGGCAGGACGAAGGATATAGCCGTTAAGCGTATAACCGTCGGAATTCATTGTAAAGAATTCCTTACGCGGCAGGCGAGGATAACGGGCCATATACTCCTTATTGTCGACAAGCGTACGCACACTCTTGCCGTTTGAAGGTGTTACAAGCGAATATACCGGAGCTGCAGTGACATTGCTGTAACTGAGCACACATAAATCCATAGCCGGAGTAAACACCGCTGCCGATGATCCGTTCTCCGGAGAGATGTGGGTTACACGCCCTTTGGCATCGATCCGGCTTACAACTCGGCTTAGAGGCGACGTCGAAGCCGCCTGATAATAATGGGTGCCGCTCTTGGAATCATAGCCATAGTAGGCAGTGACATCGTAGTCGCCCGACGTAATCTGGCGCTGCAGAGCTCCGGCATATGAATAAAGATAAAGATGATTGAATCCTGAGCGTTCCGACATTACAACAAAACCCTCCGGCAGCAGCTTCATCCCTTCGTAAGCCATAGGGTCAATCCATCCGGTACGTGACTCATCGACATATACCGACTTGGATACCGTCGACTTCGGATTTACGGAATATATCTCCATACGGTTCTGGGCGCGATTGAGGGTCGTGACCATCAGACGGTTGGATGACGGCGCATACTCTATACGAGGTATATACTCGATACGTGAGTCCGAAAAAGAGATTGTCTTGGTCTTGCGAAGATCAACATCATAGCTGTGGAGCGACACTGTAGCATTTTTCTCTCCGGCAACGGGATATTTGTAAGAGTAGTTCCCCGGATAAAGGGCATAGGTGTCATCGGGATTGCAGGTGCCTTGATACAGCGGGAAAGAATAAAGAGGCACAGCCGACTCGTCATATTTCAGATAACAGAGTGTGGTATTATCGGGCGCCCAGGCCATAGAGCATGTGGTGTCGAACTCTTCCTCGTAACTCCAGTCAGGCACACCGTTTATCACACTGTTTTTAGCGCCATCGGAAGTTACTGCTACTTCGGTAAGATAGTCGAGTTTGGATATGTATATATTCCCATCGGCAGCAAAGGCTATCATGCGTCCGTCGGGCGACCACTGCGGAGCGCGCTGGCGGGGATGCTTTGTCGACAGCGGGCTCAATACATTGTGTCGCACCTCGTATATGTAATATTCAGCTGTAAACGAACGACGGTATACCGGCTCCTTTTCCGCATAAACGAGCACATAACTCTCGTCAGGGCTGAATGTATATCCGGCAATCTGCTGAATCTGGTTGTCACGTGTGTTTTTTACGTCAATCACTGTAGCAATCTCCTTGCCTGTACGAATATCATACCGCACAAGCCTCTTTCCACCATCGGCGAGCGCCGTATAAGTCTTTCCGTCGATACCGAAAGCCATAGCCTGCGGAGCATCTGGAGTATTTTGTGGATATACATACGGAGCTATGTCGGAGCTTTTTACCGAAGCAGCGTATATGGATGGCACACAAAGTATGGCCGCTGATAATATAATTCTGGATATCATAGGGGGTGTTATTTTCATTAAAGTTTTTTAGAAAAGCAGCATTTGGGCATCATTTTCTGGAGGCTGGGGCTTACGAGGCGGCTCCTGGTAGCCGAATGCCGGGTCAGATAACGGAGCCACCTTGACCGACGTTCCTGCCGGAGGTGTGGCCACAAGCCATTCTGTAGAGTCCATCGACTCATCTATTGCTGATATGCGGGGCATAGTCTTCTTGGGACGTCCACGCCGTTTTTTCGGTGCCTGTTCCTCCGGCTGTGATACCACGTCAGCCGCCGGTATTTTTTCGGGAGACTCATCATCGTGGTGCTCGACAGCAGGCATACCGAAGCAAAAAATATCGGAAGATACCGTCTTTTCTTCGGTGTCCGTGGCGGAAGTTTCTTTCAATGCCTTTTCAGCCTCATCAAGACGTGCCTGAAGATTGCGGGCTTTTGACTCCGCATCTACAAGGCGTTGCTCAGAGGCCTTCATCGTTGCCTCGGCTTCAGCAAGACGCCTCTTCAACAATAGGATATCGCTCTCGGAAGCGGATTCTTTTATGACAGCCGCTCCTGCCTCTTCCCTGGCGTCATCAAGCTGGGTTGTAAGTTCTTTCACCCTGGCACGCAAGGACTCAATCTCACGACGCGACGCCGCCTCTGAAGTCTCACGCATCGCGCTGGCTGCATTCATGGCTGTAATCTGCTTGTTGGCATCAGCCAGACGTGTGCGCAACTCATCGAGCTCCTGCACATCTGATTGCTGCACCTGCTGTACTTTCAGCTTGTTCATGAGGCTCTTCACCTCAAAGTCATATTGCTCTTTTTCGGCCATGGCTGCCGCCAGCTGCCTCTCGAGGTCGCGTATGCGTTCATTGAACGTGCGCTTCTGCCGGTCGGCACTCGCACGCATTGCCTTCAGGTCGTTGGTCGTCTTTCCACTGTCCTTTACCTGCACACGTAGCGAGTCAATCTCTTCGGTCATGCGCCGATGCTCATTGTCTCGTTCCCTGCACGCCTCATTGCGTGCAGAGTCCTTTATCCGGAGTATGTAGTCGCGGAATGAAGCGTCCACACAATTATAGAGATAACGCCGCTGAGCATCCATGTCCAGACACTTTCTTATGAAGTCGGGCTGAGCCTCATTGAATACCTCAAGCAGCGAATCAAATATATTCAGGGGAAATGATTCCGGCTCATTGGCGCAGACGCCCGACGATTCCGGATTATCCGCACATGAATCCCCCTCCTTTTGTGTGCCGTCATCTGCTGACGTAACGGTATCCGATGTCGAATCATCCGGTTCTGCAGCCTGACGTGAGGATTGTATAGGGAGCGCCGACGGACAATCGGCCAGATCGTCAATATCATCGTCGTGCGAACGGAAACCTAAAGCGCGCCAAAAAGAATTCATTGCCATTGCATCGTGTCTTGTTAGTTGGTCATGTCATTCTGTATGCCGGCATCGGGGCGGACCACCACCCCTTGACCCTTGCGACCGTTTATACCGATTGCAAGAGGAGTGTCAAAGCGTACAATGCGCACAAACCGGCTGTCATACTCCGCAGGCAGAGAGTCGAGATAGTCCACATCGTAGAATCCGTCGTTGCTCGACGGATTGATAGTGAAATAGCCTACTCCGAACGAGGTGAGATTCTGGAAGAAATGTGTGCCCTGACTCGGTTCGATACGGTAGTTGGACAGCGACGATTCGACAATAAGTCTGGCCGAGGAGATGTGGGGCCATTTGACCGGAATACCCAGAGCCGTATCGCTTGAGCCCCACCTACCGGGACCTATGAGCACGTAGCCTTCGTTACGCTCTGTAAAGTTACGATTTATTTTTTCAATTTCCCGTGCTATTAGTGAATTATTTGCCGAATTAAAGCCCTGTGGCTTCACATAGACTATGGCGCTGACATTCTCGATTGTGCCATGTCCCAAAGCGGCGTTGCTGCGAAGAAGAAGAGAACTGTCCGGAAGCCCAAGTATGCTTTCGTCGACTATCTCCTTGCGCTCTACAATCGGACGTATCTGGAGCCAGTAAAGCATACCCTTCGAAGTATCGTTCACATCGATTACCCCGGCAAATTCAATCTCCACAGGACGTCCCATCTCTTCCGAGCCTTTCGACAGCATGAAGTCGGTCAGCACCGCAAGTGGATACACTCTGTGCTGCAACACATTGGCAAATGTGACTACTCGGCGTCCATCACCCTCGTCACAGTCGCGTATCACCTGGTCATACGGGTCATATGTAGATACCATATACCGTAGCGCTCCCGATTTCGCAACATCCTGTATACGCAGACGCGCTATATTGAAACCGTCGTCGACCTTAAAGTCGGATATCATCTGCTCGCGCATGTCGAGAGCATAGAAACGCGTCTGGGTATCACGCAGAGCCAGCGACAGCTCTGAGGTCTGAAGGACCTTGTCGGGATGACGCGGAGAGAAACGCAGACTTAATCCACCGTCCACTATATATTTTCCAAGGCCGACGGCAGTCTCGACCACACCGTCCTCAGGCACTTCGTCGTTAATGGGATAGTAATTCAGCGAACGACCCACTCCGGAGAATGACGGGAAATAATAATCCCCCACACTGCGGCCTACCACCTCCTGGATTATGACAGCCATTTTCTCCTGGTCGATGACATTCTGGGTTGCAGCCATATATGCCTTTGAGTCGGCATAAAACACCGAGGCATACACACCCTTGATAGCATCGGAAAGCATAGCAAGCATCTCGTAGCGATCCGACACATGGGGTATCATATAGGTCGAATATATCCCGGCAAAAGGCTGATAATGACTATCTTCGAGCAGCGACGACGAGCGTATCGCCAACGGCTTGTCGACCACCTCAAACAAGGCGAAGAAATCCTCGATAAGGCGCTCGGGAAGACGTCCGCTCAGAAACGCTTTCAGTATCTCCTCGTCAGGTCGGTCGGAAAGAGCTATCGGATACAGATTGTTGCTCTCCATAAACTCGTCGAAGATATCGGTGCATATTACCACAGTGCGCGGAATCGTGAGCGTTACGCCTTCGAAGTTGTCACACACCGGATTTTTCTTGATAATCGAGTCGATGAAAGCCAGACCGCGGCCCTTGCCGCCAAGCGACCCCTGCCCTATGCGGGCGAAATTGGAATAATGGTCAAACCGGTCCTTTCGGAATATAGCCACCACGCCGCGGTTCTTCATCTTACGGTATTTCACTATCAAATCGAAAAACAGCTGACGCACGGCCGGGGCTTCCTCTATGCTCTTGAAGCGGTGACCCTTGATTACCTCGGCGATAGGAAACAGGGCTCTCGAATAGAGCCAGCGCGATATATCGTTGTAGCTCGCATGATAGAAGAGCGACTTGGCCGGGATGTCGAATATATGATGCTGCAGATCCTTTAGGTCGTGGATACGGAGTATCTCTTCGCCTGTCTCCGGATCACGGATTATGAAGTCGCCGAATCCGAAGTCGCGCATTATGGCGCTACCAAGGTCGACCGGAAATTTCTTTGAGTTCTTGTCGATAAACTGACAGCCAAACTCTTTGACACGCTTGCGATTGTCTTCCTCGCTCGATTCGATGATAATAGGCAGATAAGGATCACGTCCGCGCAGATAGGCGGCCAGCTTCAGACCGGCGTGGCTGTCTTTCTCTCCTCCCATCCTGAACGACACATCGCTGATTACACCAAGCATATGCTTTCCGTAGCGCTCATACAGCTCTACAGCCTCCTCATAATCGCGGGCGAGCATCACCTTAGGGCGACCGCGCATGCGCAGCATCTGCTCATGCTCGTTGAGAGCCTCGGTCGAAAATATCAGCGACTGCTTAAGCAGGAACTTGTACAGTGTGGGTAGTACCGACGAATAAAACCTTACGGAGTCCTCTACCAGAAGTATCATCTGAACACCGACCTCGTTTATATCGTTGTCGGCATTCATCTTGTCCTCAAGCAGCTTGATTATAGCCAGAAGCAAATCCACATTTCCGAGCCATGAGAACACATAGTCGACACCGGCAAAATCTTCGTTTGACAAGCGACGCGACACCTCCTTGCTGAATGGCGTCAGCACAACTATGGGAATGTCGGGATTTATCGCTTTCAGATTCTTGGCACCTTCGAATGTCTCGCTCAGGTCAATGCCCGGCATCATTATTATAAGGTCGAAATTTTTTGTAGCGAGCAGCTCCTCGGCCTCGCAAGGGCGCGACACACGCGTGACTCGCGGAGGGGAACTCAGGTTGAGGGCCACATACTCAAAGTAGAGCTGCTCCTCGACTCGCCCGTCCTCCTCCATCATAAAAGCGTCGTAAGGCGACGCCACAAGCAGCACGTTGAAAATACGGCGCTGCATAAGATTCTGAAATGCTGTATCTTTCAGATATAGCTGGCTAAGACTTTCCTCGTTCATGTTCCGGTAAGAGATTATGCTCCACAAAGATAATAAAAAAGATAATATATCGACGACAGTCACACGATGTCGCAAAGTATTTAACGGGTGTTATATAACACACTACCCTATACAATGTCGATAAAAATTATATAATTTTGCATCTGAAATGGGCCAGAGGAAAATAATACATGTTGATATGGATGCTTTTTACGCATCGGTCGAGCAGCGCGACAACCCCGTGCTCCGCGGGCGCCCGGTGGTGGTTGGGCATGACGGACCGCGCGGAGTAGTGGCAACAGCAAGCTATGAGGCAAGGCCCTACGGCATACATTCGGCCATGGCGGTAGCCACAGCCAAAAGACGGTGTGCGAGCCTGATTGTGGTAGAGCCCCGGTTTGAGGCATACAAGGCTGTGTCAGAATCAATCAGAAACATATTCCTCGACTATACTCCAATAATCGAGCCTCTTTCACTCGACGAGGCATTCCTTGACGTGAGCCATCACCCTTCGGCCACAATAGTGGCCCGCGAGATAAAACGCCGCATAGCCGAGGTCACCGGACTGACAGCATCGGCAGGAGTATCGGTCAACAAAATGCTGGCAAAAATCGCATCGGACTACCGCAAGCCCGACGGTCTGACCGTCATTACTCCGTCGGATATAGATAATTTTGTGGCAGCATTGCCCGTCGAGAAATTCTTCGGCATTGGAGAGGTAACGGCCGGACGGATGCACCGTATCGGGATATTCACCGGAGCCGATCTGCGCAGCTACAGCGAGGCGCAACTCGTGAGCCATTTCGGAAAAGCAGGACGCGACTATTATCTATATGCGCGCGGTATTGACAACCGTCCTGTTGTGACAGAGCGTACACGCAAATCGGTAGGAGCTGAGACTACATTCATCGAAGATACTGACAACCGCCGCATACTGGCCATGGAACTCAACGGAGTGAGGCGCGACGTAATGCGTCGTATGGAACGCTCGCAATTCCGTGGGCGCACGGTGGTGTTAAAGCTGAAATATGACGACTTCCGTCAGATAACACGCTCGCGCACCCTGCCACATCCGGTTGAGGATGATGACAGGCTGCGCGAGATTTCTGAGTCGCTGCTTGCAGAGACCGATTTCGATGGCCACAAAGTGCGCCTGATTGGTCTTACCGTGGCCAATCCTCAGGTCAAAAACCATGGAGACGGGCCGGTGCAGCTGGAATTTGATTTCGGAGAATACTGATTGTCGCCTTAAAACAATTTAGCCAATATCTTATTTCACAGGCACAATAGATATTGCGAAACCGCCCCCGCGTGCCATATGGATTGTCGATACCGTACGCGATGTCACAGTCTCCTTGCTGATTTCGTAGGCGCCCGAGTTGCTGTCGCAGTCAGCATCGGGAGCATCGGTATAGAATGTAGCCTGATAAGTGACACCCGGCTTCAGGAACGACATCGACACGGTGACGTCGCGTGCCTCATCGTTGGTGACACCTCCAACATACCAGTCATCGCCGCCCTTGGCACGGCGTGCGGCCACGATAAACTCGCCCGGCTCCGCATCAAGATAATGGCTCTTGCTCCAATCGACAGGCACATCCTTTATAAACTGGAATGCATCCATCTTCTCGGCATAGTGCTCGGGCAGGTCGGCGGCCATCTGGAGAGGCGAGTACATGGTCACATAGAGAGCGAGCTGACCGGCCACCGTTGCACGCTTGTGGGTCTTGTCGGGGGAGAACTTACCGAGGTCCATCTCAAAAATACCGGGAGTGAAATCCATCGGACCTCCCTTCAAACGTGTAAACGGCAGGATAGTGACATGGCCCGGAGTCATGTTGCGGTACTCGGTGCCCATAGCACTCTCGTTGCCTACAAGGTTGGGATAAGTGCGCGCAAGACCGGTCGGACGCACAGCCTCATGAGCGTTGACCATTATCTTGTGGTCGGCGGCACGCCTGATGGCGTCGAGATAATGGCGTATCTGAGGCTGTCCGTAATGGTACGAACCCTTGGGCAGGATATTGCCCACATAGCCGCTCTTCACCGCGTCGTAACCATACTCGTTCATAAGACTGTAGGCAGCCTCCATATGACGCTCATAGTTGGGTATAGAGCCGGAAGTCTCATGATGCATCATCAGCTTGATACCCTTGGAATGGGCATAGTCGTTGAGCGCCTTGATATCGAAGTCGGGATATGGTGTCACGAAGTCAAACACATAATCTTTCTCGCGCCCGAGCCAGTCCTCCCAGCCAACATTCCAGCCCTCCACGAGCAACTGGTCGAATCCGTTGGCCGCTGCAAAATCGATATAGCGCTTTACGTTGTCGGTAGTGGCGCCATGGCGTCCGTGGGGACGGGCCTTTGAGTAATCAAACGTGGCGAGGTCGAAGTCGTGGGCATTGGTGTAGCTCCAGTCGCTTTTGCCGGTAATCATTTCCCACCATACACCCATGTATTTTGTAGGGTGAATCCATGATGTGTCGTCGAGCACACACGACTCGTTGAGATTGTATATAATCTGTGTCGACAGTATGTCGGTAGCCTTGTCGCTGACCATCACCACACGCCATGGGGTAGAGAACGGAGTGTCGATTACCGCCATATGCCCGTTGCCGTCGGGAGTAAGGGCCGAGGTAAACGTGCAGCTGGAGTCATTGTAAAGCAGATGCATCGCAGGATAGTCGATGAGCGCAGCCTCGTGTATGTTGAGATACAGCGGCTTTTCGTCCCCGGTCTTCATCATGAGCGACGTCTGCACGGCCCACTGGTCAAATGCCGAGGCCGACACATTGCCCACAAGAGCTGCGGTATGGCGCGCGGCGATTTCACTCAGCTGCGAGCGTGTGTACTCATACTCCTGCGTGTCGTAGTCGCCTGGTATCCACCAGGCTGTATGGTCGCCGGTCATGGCAAACCGGCTAAGCTCCTGGTCAATGACAAACTGCTTGGTCTTCTGCTCGGGAAATACGTAGCGGAAAGCAAAGCCCTCGTCAAACACACGGAACTCCACATTGAGAAGCACATCGACACTGTCGGTCTTTTTCTTCATCTCCACCACAAGCTGACGGTAGTGGTTGACCACCGAATCCTGCTCGCCCCACACCGGCGCCCAGGTCTCGTTATGTTCCGACTCATGATGTGCGGTCATCTTGAATCCGGAGGTAAGTGCCCCGAATTTCTCCATCTGAAATCCCAGATAAGAGGTGGCCACAATCTCCTCCCCGTCAAACGAAGCGCTGTAAGCGGGCGCCCCACCCTCCTCGATATTGAAGTTTACAAGAAGTTTTCCATCGGGCGAACTCACCTGTAGCGGTCCACCCTGCGAGCATGCCGTAAGGATACCGGCTGCCGTCAGCCATGCAAAATGTTTTTTCATGTTTGAACATTAATAATGTTACACTGAATAGAGAATAATTGTATTATAAGACACGCAAATTTACCCATTTTCCTCCGAATTCCAAAATTCGCTTTCCAAATCCACTCATCAATCCAGTCTACGCCATCCAAAATGATAAAATCACAATAATTTCTCCCAGATAGAATATATCCTACTTAGGGATATTCAGTTAATGGCTTGATTTTTCAAGCTGAAAATGGAGCGTGGTCGCCCTATGGCGGTGCTGTTTTGATTATGAGGGCAAATTTTCAATTCTCGGCGCATAAAATATGACATTTCGGACAGATAGGGATACACTGATTCGCCTCCGATATGTTTCGGAGGTGAGGTGACAGTATGATTTTTCACGCTCGCTGTTTCTTCTTTTCTTCGATGGCGAGTTGTCGGGCGGCAAGCGTTGCGGCATTTGCCATGTGGATGCCGAAAAAGAGCAGCAGCGTCTCGCTGCGGGAGTTGCGTGCAGCAATCCGGCTGACACCGTAGTGCTGTTTCTGGTTTCCGAAGCTGCCCTCCATGGCGGTAGAGCGCAGTGTCCCGATTATTCGTCGGGCTGTGCTTATGTCGGTGTTTTCATCCTTTGGCTTCGGGCCTTTGCGGACAAAACATGTCGTTATGCCGTTTTCGGTACAGTACCGCCGGTTGTCGTTGTTGGCATAGATGGTGTCAGCTCCGACTTTGGCGACTTTGACTCCGGTCAGTTCCTGTTGATATTCAATACACTCCTGTAATCTCACGCCCTCGTTGAAGGCTTCGAAGGAATGATGCTCGATGAATGATATTCCATCAATCTGGATGTTGTTGACCTTGGCTCCGAACTCCACTCGCTTGTTCTCCTTGCCTCTGACGATGGGCCGGATGTACGGACGGTCTATGCTGACGATGCGTTTCTTCACCTCCTTTTTCTGAGCAAGCGCTCTCTGCTGTCGATACACCTCTTTAAGAGCGAAGAGACGCTTGCTTTGCTCGGCGGTGAGCGCGATGTCAACGGTGTGTATCTTGCAGATTCTGTTCCATTGCCCTATCTGTTTGGAAAGCAAGCCGAGCAATCGACGGCGGAGTTTGACAGTGGCCGCCCTGCTGTGTTTGCGATGCTTGGCATAGGTGAGTCTGGCGCGGTCAATATCACGATACTTGTTGCGCGGCAGCCGTTCCTTCAGCGCCTTACAGGTCTTTGCAATTAGAGATTGAAGCCACTCGCAGCATTCCCACAACAGTTTTACATCTGTCGGGAACCGCAGATGGCTCTCGTAGCAGGTGGCATCGGTCAGACACAAATCCTTGTTTCTCAGCGAGCCGCCCCATTTGCCATACAGGATTTTCTGCAGTTCTCTGATGTCCAGAACTCCGGCTATGCGCTGACGGATAGCACTGACTATCTTGCCGTTCTTTATGGGCTTGGCGGGATCTATGAGCACCCCGCAGAACATCTGCATGTGTATGTTGCCGTTGAGCATCTCGATCAGGCCGTCATCCGATTGTCCGGTATATGGTTTGAGGAACATCAGCGCCACCTCTCCCTCCGGCGGGAACATCGGCGTGTTGCCTTGAGGATGCGTTTTGGGAAAATGCGAGCGGATTTTCTCTGCCAGCTCCTTCAATGGCAGTTGCGCATGGATGCGCCCGAGCTCGCTTACGGCAAAACTCTCGCGATATTTTTGCATAAAATCGAACTCGGTAAACGGCAACGTGGCCGTAATCTCAGATATTTTCCGTAACTTCACGAACATTTATTTTTAAGAATTACCTCCGAATAAGCCCGTGATGGGTTCATCGGGGGTTCTTTGTAAAGTTACAAAATATCTATAACTCTGCCAAATAATCAGTTAGCCATTAACTGAATATCCCTACTTAAGAAGTATACCCATTCAGGCAAATTAGCAAATTCATCCATTTGCATTCAAATCTTTTCTATATTTCCAAACATATCCGTATGCACTTTTTTGACGGCCAACAAGGACATTTTTCACATTGTCTGCCCTTTTTACACCGAAATAGGTAGCTATTTCATCAAACGAATAAAATTCTTTAATGACATTCCCATTTTGGTCTAAAGCAACAATAGCGTTTGTTTCAGCATATTCATAAAGAGCTTGTTCTGCTATAGAAGACCCATTTTCTTGCAGAAACTCTTGAAACTCCATTTGAGTTTCCTCTTCAATATCTGCCCTAACACAATCAAGAGTTTCAGCTATTGCAAAGCCATCACCTAAACCATCAACGTCTTCTTCGAGATTATTTTCTTCTATATTCTCTATATTAAAAGATTTTGGGAAACAAAATAATTCATGGTTAATACATCTTTTTATAACAAAATCTTTTTCCTCATCATTAAGAGATTGTCTAAAATTCATATTACTTTGCTTTTGAGAGTCTTGTCGGTGTCTTTTTGTTTATTCTTCGGTCATGTAGCTACGGCTACACTCCCTCATCACAAGCAAAAATCCATCAGACAATCCTTCTCAAAATCGGTATCATATAAATTTAGACAATCTCTAAATGTTAATGCACAGCATACAATCAAGTTTATTCGCTATAGTACTATAATATGGGTGCTTTAAACATTCATAACGAAGAACTTATTTACGCGGTATTCGACAAAGTTACAATAAAAAATGAAATATCACCCTGTCTATTGAAGAGGAAAAGCGGATGTAGCGGATATGAGACAAAAAAATGGCTCATAGATATAATTTACGTCATACTTTACAAACTCAAAAACAGCTGTAAGTGGAACTTCCCACCCGCAATATCCCCAATATTAGCTAAAAACGCATAAAATACGTTGGCATGGCATGGATTATGGCGGAATGTAAGTACCTTTGCAGGTTGATTCACTCATAAATGGCATTCTTCCGCAACTATATCATATATCTCCCCCGCATCATAGCCATAATTCTGCTTGCCGCCACAGGGAGCGGCATCGTCATTGCTGACAATGTAGAGGTGAAGGGTGTGGTATTCGACAGCCGTAGCCGCGAACCTGTTCCCTACGCCGCTGTAGCGCTCACAACCACGCCGGGCGGCACTCTGACCGACGATGCCGGCCGATTCTCGCTACGCTCCTACTCACAGACCGACAGTGTAAGAGTAAGCGTAATGGGATACACCACCGCCACCATACCCATAAACCGCAGCTACAGCCTCCAGATGATTGTAGAACTCGACCCTACAGGAGTGCAGCTGGCCGAAGTAGTAGTAAAGCCCAAGAAAGAGAAATACCGCAAGAAAGGCAATCCCGCAGTGGCATTCATGGAGAGGATAAGAGCCGCACGCAACCTTACCGACCCCCACCGCAACCCCTACTACAATTTCGACAAGTATGAGCGCATGTCGATAGCCGTCAACGATTACAAGCCCGACACCACATCGTGGCTCGACCGGAAATTCGCATTCCTGCGCGACCATGTCGACACATCTGCCATGTCGGGCAAGCCGATACTCAACATAGCCATGCGCGAGAAGGCCTCGACCGTCAACTACCGACACAGCGACGACCGCGAGCGCGAACACGTAACGGGACTACACCATGAAGGCCTCGACGACATAATGTCCAATCAGGAAAACGTGCGCAAAGTGCTCGAGGACGTGTTCCGCGAAATCGACATCTATAGCAACGACATCACCCTGTTGCAAAACCGCTTTGTAAGTCCATTGTCGCCTATAGCCGCCGACTTCTACAAATTTTATCTCTCCGACACTGTGGTCGTGGCGGGCGACTCGTGCGTAGTGCTCAGCTTTGTGCCCCACACCCCACAGACATGGGGATTTCTCGGAAAGCTCTATGTGCCGAAGTCCGATTCGACAATGATGGTCAAGAAGCTCGAGCTGTATCTCCCCCACAGCATCAACGTCAACTTTGTCGATGGCATGACACTCACACAGACATTCGACCGCGCACCCGACGGATCGCGTCTGAAGACATCCGACGACATGTCCATGGAGTTGAGCATTCTCCCCGGCATGCCCGGCCTGTTCGTGCGGCGCAACACTACATACAGCCGCTTCAACTTCGACGCCCCTGCCAACGAAGACCTCGCGTTCGGCCATGCTGAATACCAGATTGTGGCCGACGACGCCTACTCGCAGGACAACGACTTCTGGAGCACACACCGCAATGTGCCGCTCGCCCGCTCGGAGAAATCACTTGCCACTATGGTAGAGCGCATGCGCCGGGTTCCGCTCTACTATTGGACCGAGCGCACACTCCGGCTGCTTGTAAGCGGATATGTACACACCGGCAAACCAAGCAAATTCGATTACGGACCTGTCAACACCTCAATCAGTTACAACACCGTGGAGGGTATACGTCTGCGCACCGGAGGCATGACCACCGCAGCGCTGTCGCCACGCTGGTTTGCCCGTGGCTACGTGGCTTACGGACTGCGCGACCACAAATGGAAATACCGCGGCGAGGTAGAGTACTCATTCCTCGACAAGAAGCTCCACAGCCGAGAGTTCCCTGTACACTCCCTGCGCTTCACATCGCTCTACGACATCGACCAGCTTGGCCAACGCTATGTATACACCAACGCCGACAACCTCTTCCTGTCGCTGAAACGCATGGAAGATACGCGCCTGACATACCAGCGCCGACAGCAACTCGAATACACACTCGAACTGCGCAACAACTTCTCGCTCGTGGCCTCCGCCGCCTTCGAACGCCAGGAAGCCACCCGCTGGATACCCTTTGTCAACGGCCACGGACAGAGTTTCGGCCACTACAACGAGGCCATGTTCGAACTGAAACTCCGCTATGCGCCGGGAGAAAAGTTCTACCAGGGCAAGACCAACCGCATGCCAATCAACCTCGACGCACCGGTATTCGAACTTACCCACACATTTGCTCCGAAAGGATTTCTCGGGAGCATGTTCACCATCAACCGCACCGAGTTGCGCTACTCCCAGCGCTGGTGGCTCTCGGCATTCGGCTACATAGATGCAGTTGTGAAAGGCGGCCACGTGTGGAGCAGCACACCATACATGAATCTCATGCTCCCCAACGCCAACCTCTCATACACCATACAGCCCGAAAGTTTCGCGTTGATGAATCCGCTGGAGTTTATCAACGACTCCTACGCCATGGTCGACTTCACCTATTGGATGAACGGCCTTATATTCAACCGCATTCCGTTGCTTGACCGACTGAAACTCCGCGAGGTAATCAACTTCAAAGGGCTGTGGGGACATCTAAGCCGGCGCAACAATCCGCTGTACAATCCGCAACTGTTTGTATTCCCGGCCGACGTCCACACCACCACAATGACCGACCGTCCATATATGGAGATAAGCGCCGGACTTGACAACATTTTGCGCGTGTTCCGTGTCGACTACGTGTGGCGACTCACCTACCGCGACAACCCCTATGCCCCGCGATGGGGCATACGTGTGGCTTTTCACCTGGCTTTCTGACGGTTCCGCGATTGAGCCACAGTCAGTCGGCAAGTGAGAACTTTTTGTCATTCTTCGTGTTATAATATCAGAATTATATATTAATGACAATGAAGAAAATAGGTATATTCTACGGATCAAGCACCGGCATGACAGCCGAGGTAGCAGAAGAGATAGCCAAAGCCATGGGTGTCGACACCGCCGACATCCATAATGTCGCGGATTCCGCCCCATCCGACGTCGAGCCATACGACGTACTGATTTTCGGCTCAAGCACATGGGGCTCCGGAGAGTTGCAGGACGATTGGTTTGATATGGTCGACGGTCTGGAGGCAACCGACCTATCCGGCAAGAAGATTGCACTGTTCGGCTGTGGCGACGAGTCAATGAGCGACACTTTCTGCGGCGCTTTGGGCGAATTATACACCCGCCTTCTCCCTACAGGAGCAAAATTCATAGGCCATTTCAACGCCGACGGCTACGACTTTGAGTCGACTGAGGCTTTCCAGGACGGCATCTACGTAGGGCTTATGCTCGATAACGTAAACAAAGAAGATCTCACCGCCGAAAGGATAAAGGCCTGGACCGACCAGCTCAAGAAAGAAATAGCATAATCCCAAGCAGCCTCATAGGCACACATTGCCAATGCCCGCAAGCGAGGCACAATACATAATACAAGAGTCTCAACTTACCCCGTCCGTATTAATGGAGAGAGGCCGGACGGGGGAGACTCTTTTTTTTATCTTCCGGAATTGGTAGCACGCTGCGCCGGCCACTCGATAGCCGGCCATTATTATTACTCGTCGGCTGTGGTGGAAGTATAGCGTATATGGTTGAGCGCACGCAACACGTTGCAGAGCACACGGCTCCAATAGGACTCAAAGTCATCTTTCACCGCAACAAGAGCCGAGAGCACGACCTCTTCAGGCATATCACGTATGGCATCAAGCAGATTGTACATCACCTGAAAGATATCGGCAAGACCTTCCGACACCGACGCCGCTATAGGCGTGTCGGAATATTTCATGTCCTCCTCGAAAACTTCCAGATATGTATCGTCAGGGCCAAGCAGATTCTCCACGCTACGCCTTACCGAGTCGTAGAAATCCTCGTCAAGACGCCCTTCGAGATACGCATCTTCAGCAAGAAACTGATTCAGTTGCAGGTCGGTGGCCGATATATATATTCTGGGAAGCAGGCGCAGCATATTCTCCACGAAAGGGATGCGTTCACTCTCGCGGGCACTTTCAAGCGCCTGACAATATTCATTTGACAGAGCTATGAAAGCCAGCGTGTTGTTGTTGAGCAATGATGATTGAGTGGTCATAAGATACATTAAGATTTATGTCACTGCACTGAGCCGTACAGTCCGTTTTCGATTATATATTGATATACCCCCGGAGGGAGGAAAAAGTTCATGTCGCGGCCGGCGGCTATGGCGTCGCGGATAAATGTCGACGACAGTTCTACCTGCGGAGCTTCGACACATGTGACTCCCGGAGTACCCTCACACCCGTCTGTCGAATATCCGGGACGCGGATAGACTATCAGACCGTGACGCGACACAATCTCGTCGGGAGAACGCCATTTACCGAACGATTCCCAGTTGTCAGCTCCGACAATAAGACGGAAGTCGCAGTCGGGATACATCTCCGATAGTCTGGCGAGGGTGTCTACCGTATAGCTCGGACGCGGCATCGAAAGCTCTACATCACACACGCGGAGAAACGGCGAACTCCCCACGGCTATACGCAACATCTCAAGCCGGTGGGCATCATCGGCCAGATTGAGATTTCGCTTAAACGGATTTTGGGGAGAAAGCGTAAGCCACACCTCGTCAAGGGCGCCCCATTGCGCGATATACGAGGCCACAATCATATGACCGGCATGCACGGGATTATACGAGCCGCCCATTATGCCTATGCGCTTGCGTTGTACCGACATAACTATACAATATTATCATGAACGGTCAATGAGCCAGGTATCATGCCTCTGTCAGTTGGAAGCGGTGGAGATACCCTGCCAATCAGTCGCGCTCGATGAAATCCTTAATAATCCTGTGGGCCTCTTCTACAGCATCGTCGAGACGGTCATTTACGACCGAGCAGTCATACTGCGGAGCAAAAGTAAGCTCATAGGCTGCCTTCCCCACCCTCTCCTCGATTACATCTGGAGCATCGGTGGCTCGGCCTTCCAGACGACGGCGCAATTCATCAATCGACGGTGGCACGATATACAATGTGAGTGCTCTGTCACCGTAGATACGCTTTACATTCAAGGCTCCCTTCACATCTATATCAAGCACCACATTTGACCCACCAGAGGTAATACGGTCAATCTCGCTGCGCAACGTTCCGTAGAAACGCCCGGGATACACCTCTTCATACTCCACAAAATCGCCGGCATCAATACGGCGTCGAAACTCTTCTGCCGTCAGATAATAATAATCCACGCCATGCTTCTCCGTGCCGCGCGGGGCTCGCGAGGTAGCTGAAATTGAAAATGCAAGATTGAGGTCGCCACGCTCCATCAGCCGTCCGATGATGGTCGACTTGCCACAGCCCGAAGGTGCCGAGAGTATTATGATTTTTCCATCCATAGGGGATAATATTCTCCAAAAATCAATGATAGAAAATGTATTTTCAAACGGTTACAGCACATTGAGCACCTGCTCTTTTATCTGCTCCAGTTCGTCTTTCATCTTTACCACAATGCGCTGCATCTCGGCATTGTTGCTCTTCGAGCCAAGCGTATTGATTTCGCGCCCCATCTCCTGGCTTATGAAGCCAAGTTTCTTACCCTGCCCTTCGCCGTTGGCCATTGTCTCCATGAAATAGCTGAGATGCTGCGACAGGCGTTGCTTCTCTTCGTTGATATCCAGCTTCTCGATATAGAAAATCATCTCCTGCTCAAGACGGTTTTTGTCGAGAGCCACACCTTCGATTTTAGCGAGATTCTCCTCAAGACGTGCACGTATCTTCTCTACACGCTCTTTCTCGTAAGGCTCTACTTCGGCAAGCAGCGCCCTTATACGCTCGATGCGCACAGTGAAGAATTCCCGAAGTCTTTCGCCCTCCTTGCTGCGAAATTGCACAAGAGCCTCAAGAGCCTCCTCCACAGCCTGATGCAAAGCCGCGATGTCATCATCGGTAAGAGTGTCGGGCAACTCGCTCTTTACAGTTTCAGGAAAACGCATAAGCACACTATACCAATCCTCGGGCCATGGAATACCCAATGCCACAGCCATCTCCTCAACCTGGGCCTTATATGCGGCCATAAGAGGAAGATTGAGCGATACAGTGGTCTCCACGCCTATCGGTTCGGAATATATCTGCATATCGACCTTGCCGCGCTGCAGACGCGATGACACCATATTGCGCAAATCAAGTTCTTTCTCGCGAAAAACGGCTGGTATACGTGTGTTTATGTCAAGTTGCTTTGAATTCAGCGACTTAATCTCGACTGTTATCTTTTTTGTTGGGATTGTAACGACAGCTTTGCCGAATCCCGTCATAGACTGAAGCATGGGCGTGATTATTTTTGACAAAATTACTAATTCCCCGCAAAAAAAGCAAGGGACACCGCAGCAAGAATTGCCGCAATGTCCCATTGTATAATTAGAAACAGACAGTTGATTACATCATGCCGCCCATTCCGCCCATGCCTCCGGCAGGCATTGCAGGAGCAGGATTATCTTCTTTCTTGTCGGCAATCACACACTCGGTGGTGAGGAACATGCCGGCTATAGAAGCGGCATTTTCAAGAGCCACACGTGTCACCTTTGCAGGGTCAATCACACCGGCAGCGAGCAGATTCTCATACTCACCTGTGCGGGCATTGTAACCGAAGTCGGCGTTGCCATCCTTTACTTTCTGTATAACAACGGCACCTTCCACACCGGCATTGGCCACAATCTGACGGAGGGGTTCCTCAATGGCACGGCGTATGATGGCGATACCTGTCTCCTCATCGTCGTTGTCGCCCTTGAGGCCGTCGAGAGCCGAGATGGCACGGATGTAGGCCACGCCACCGCCGGGCACGATACCTTCGGCGATTGCAGCACGAGTAGCGCTCAATGCATCGTCGACACGGTCCTTCTTCTCCTTCATCTCTACCTCAGACGGTGCGCCGATATGAAGTACGGCTACACCGCCTGCAAGCTTGGCGAGACGTTCGTGGAGCTTCTCCTTGTCGTAGTCACTTGTGGTAGTCTGAATCTGAGCCTTAATCTGGGCTACACGCGATGCGATAGCCTCTTTCGAGCCTGAACCGTTGACGATGGTGGTGTTCTCCTTGTTGACGGTGACAGTCTCTGCCTGGCCGAGCATATCGAGAGTTACCTTTGCAAGCTCCATACCTTTTTCCTGGCTTACAACGGTACCGCCTGTAAGCACAGCGATATCCTCAAGCATCTCCTTGCGACGGTCGCCGAATCCGGGAGCCTTCACAGCGCAAACCTTGAGCGAACCGCGCAGACGGTTTACAACGAGAGTGGCGAGAGCTTCCTGATCTACATCCTCGGCAATGATAAGGAGAGGACGTCCGGTCTGAGCCTCAGCCTCGAGCACAGGGAGGAGTTCCTTGAGGTTGGAGATCTTCTTGTCATAGATAAGGATGAAAGGACGATCCATGTCACACTCCATCTTCTCTGTGTTGGTAACGAAATAGGGAGAGATGTAGCCGCGGTCAAACTGCATACCCTCTACAATGTCCACAGTAGTCTCTGTGCCCTTGGCCTCGTCGACTGTGATGACACCCTCTTTCTTCACCTTGCGCATTGCCTCTGCGATGAGCTTTCCGATTTCGGCATCGTTGTTGGCCGATACGCGGGCTACATCCTCAATCTTCTTGAGGTCGTCGCCAACTTCCTCGCTCTGGCCCTTGATGCTCTCGACTACTGCTGCTACCGCTTTGTCGATTCCGCGCTTGAGGTCCATGGGGTTGGCGCCTGCGGTGACATTCTTGAGGCCTACGTTGATGATTGCCTGAGCAAGCACGGTAGCGGTGGTGGTACCGTCGCCGGCATCGTCGCCTGTTTTGGATGCTACCTCCTTGACAAGCTGTGCGCCCATGTTCTGGAACGGGTCCTCAAGCTCTACCTCACGGGCCACGCTCACACCATCCTTGGTAATATGAGGAGCACCGAACTTCTTGTCGATGATTACGTTGCGTCCTTTAGGACCGAGAGTTACCTTAACGGCATCAGCAAGAGCGTCGACACCTTTCTTGAGCTCTTCGCGAGCCTTGATATTGAATTTTATATCTTTTGCCATGATAGCTTGTGTTTTTAGTGACTAAATAAAATTGAATCTGTATTATTCGGCTATTACAGCGAACACGTCGCTCTGACGCATGATGATGTATTTCTCACCGTCAAGCTCGATTTCTGTGCCGGAATACTTGCCATAAAGCACCTCGTCATTGGCTTTAAGCACCATTTCCTCGTCCTTAGTGCCGTTGCCGGCAGCGATTACTGTGCCACGGAGGGGTTTCTCTTTAGCGGAATCGGGGATGATGATTCCCGAAAGTGTACGTTCTTCGGCAGGTGTGGGCTTGATAAGCACTCTGTCGGCAAGTGGTTTGACGTTCATATCAGTAATAAGTTTTTTAGTTTAGTTAATTCGTTCGTTTATTGGTTATGATCATGTGTGAGCGAAGGAGCATTGTCTGCCTCCGCCCCCACAATAAGTAACAACATATATCGTGCCAATGTTGAATTATGACAGAAATATGCGACATTTTGGCAGTATGCGCCGACCCGCGACACGGCCTGTCATGCCATTGTCGCGGGTCGGTATGCTATACTTTGACAACCGTGGGCCGATTACTGTGCCGGAGCTGTCTCTACTTCAGGAGCGATTAGCTTGTAGCCCTTGCCATGGATATTGATAATCTCGATGGCGGGATCGTCCTTAAGGTGCTTGCGCAACTTGGTGATGTAGACATCCATCGAACGTGCATTGAAATAATTATCGTCAATCCATATGGTCTTGAGGGCAAAGTTACGTTCAAGGATTTCATTGACATGGGCACAGAGCAGACTGAGCAGTTCCGACTCCTTGGTAGTGAGTTTGGTTACTTTGTCATCAATCATGAGCACTTGCTTCTGAGTGTCAAATGTGAAGCGTCCGATTTTGTACATCGTGATTTCCTTACCCTTCTTGCCCTTTACTCGACGCAGAATGGCCTCGATGCGGAATACCAGCTCCTCCATAGAGAAGGGTTTGGTTATGTAGTCGTCAGCTCCGATTTTGAAACCCTCGAGAATATCTTCCTTAAGCGATTTTGCTGTCAGGAAGATGATAGGAATTTCAGAATTGACTGTACGGATTTCCTGCGCAAGCGCAAATCCGTCCTTCTTAGGCATCATCACATCAAGCACGGCAAGATCATATTTGCCCTTGAGAAATGCCTTATATCCGGCTTCTCCGTCGGGATAGAGGTCGGCGTTGAAGCCCTTTGCTTGCAGATATTCCCGCAGCAACATGCCAAGATTCTCATCATCTTCGCATAAGAGTATACGCAAACGTTCTTCCATAGTTGTTGTCAGTTAGTAAGTGGTAATATAATTATAAATGTTGTTCCTTGTCCGAATTCGCTTTCCACTCGTATCTCGCCATGCAGCTCGCCTATCATCTTATGCACATAGGCCAGGCCGAGCCCAAAGCCTTTCACATCATGACGGTTGCCGGTAGGCACACGATAGAATTTTTCGAATATCTTTTTCAGTTCGTCGCGCCGTATGCCGATACCGTTGTCACTGACACGGATTTCAAGGCGTTCGGGGCTGATGTCGGCTGTGCTTACGCGCAAAGTCAATGGCACATCCTCGCGACGGTACTTGACGGCATTGTCAAGCAGATTGAATATTACATTTGTAAAATGCATCTCGTCGACTTCGACTATTGCATCGTCGGCCGCAAGATCACTCTCGATATGTCCGCCACAGCTTTCGACCTTGAGTTTGAATGTGCTCACTATATTGGAAATCGTCTTGTTGGCATCAATCTCCTGAAGGCGCAGAGTGGCTTTCTGACGGTCGAACATCGACATCTGAAGCACCTTCTCTACCTGGAAGCGCAGTCGCTTTGTCTCATCATTGATTACGGTGGAGATATGCTGCATCATAGTGGGCGATTTACGCACACTGTCATCATTGAGCATCTGCGCTGCAAGCGATATCGACGATATGGGTGTCTTGAATTCATGCGTCATGTTGTTGATGAAGTCGTTTTTCATCTCGGTGAGCCGCTTCTGCCTGAATGCTATTATGATAGTATACAAAAACACAACAAGCAAGATAAACGTGAACACAAACGACGGTATCATGAACTTTACCGACGACATGATATAATCTTTCTTGGTCGGGAAATATACCTTAATATAATATACCTTATTGGCCGGGTCGTTGGGGAACAATGTCTGGACAAACATATTGTTGCGCCCGGCATCGCTGCTATTGAATCCCGCGGTATGGTATATTGCGCGTCCGGCGCGGTTGACAACAGCAAACTCAAACGGCAGATTGAGCCCGTTGTTTTCAAACTCTCCTGCAAGATAACGAGCCACAGTAGCCGAATCGGCTCGCTCAGCGATAGGACGGTTGCTCGACTGGCTGAGGATATTCAGTATGACCTCGTTGAGCAGACCTTTCTGATACAGATACTGCCCCTTTATTGTCTCTTGAAGCGACCTGTAGCGGCCCGATGCGGTAGGAGAAATAGATGATGACCGGCCCCGAAGGTCGCCATGGATTGTAAGGTCGCCATGAAGGCCGTCAGGAGTGGTAAACGAATACTTCATGCTCCCCGACGTGGAGTTTTTCGACCCGGTATCAAGCGACCCGTATACACTCTGCTCTATCGCGGCGGCATCCTCTTCAAGGAAATGCCTTGTCTCATCCTGCTCAAGAGTCGATGTCACGGCATACAGGGAGCGGCGTACACCCTCTGCAAACTGGTCGTCGCGCATACGGATCATGTTTTTCATATACATAATCTGAATGTACAGCAACCCGCAGAAGGTCAATGCCATTATAATTGTAAGAATCCAGATAGTTTTCTTCTTCATTTTAAATAATATATACGTCTGTTGGGAGTCATTTATATTATATAATGTTAACAATTTATACGCGCAAATGTTTGCACAGCTTATAAGCGCTCCGGCATACTCGGTAAACAAGTATCTCGCATTTAACACATGAATGCAAAATTAACATTTACATTTAACACTTGCAACGATATGTCAGTTTTACTTCATGCCAAAAATCTTATAAATCGCCCGACGTGAGCTTAAATAACGTTAAATAAAAAAATAAACGCGGCTACATCACTCAAAGTTGACATAGCCGCGTAAAATTAGGGATAGAATGAATTCTATAGTCTACTTATCATATTCTATAGTAATACGACGTGACAATGGCATTGCAGGCACCGACACGACATGACAGCCCACAGTGTCGTCATACGAAGGCTTCACTATCTTGCCGTTGACCTTGACCTTTGCTCCGGACTGAAAGGCCGGAAGCTGAAGTCGATAGGCGCGACGTTTGACGAGTCCCGGATAACCGCCCTCGACAGGTTCGACCGAAACTATTGCCTTATTGCCCGACTGGATATAGCGCAAAGGAGTCGTGGCATATACCCCTTTCTGATAGTCAAGCGAGATGCCATCGTCCTCATATAGCGTAAATGTATTGTCGACATCCTTAGCAGCGGGATACACGCGCATGACAAGCGTGTCAAGAGGAGCCGACGCCGGACGCGGAGTATACGGCTGCATCGGAAGCACCCAGCCACCACGCACATAGAGCGGAAACTCATCAAGTGGCTTGGAGATATCGGCCGTATGTCCGCCCTGCTTCATTTCATGTGTGAAATAATCATACCATACCTCTCCGGCCGGGAACCATACCCGCTGCGAGGCAGTAAGATTGGCGCCTGTTCCGGGGCTCGATATCGGAGCGGCAAGCAGAATGTCGCCAAATGTAAACTGCTGCGGCTGGCCGAACGATTCCTTCTGGTCGCCATAGTCGATAAACATCGAGCGATTTAGCGGCACCATGGTATTGTGGGTCTGCCATACACTCGAATATATATAAGGCATCATCTCCGAACGCATATGATACATACGGCGCATGGCCTTTGTCTCTTTCTCGCCTGAAATCCACGGACGCCGGTCGAGACGTTTGTCCTTGGTGGAATGGACACGCAGAGCCGCCGACAGAGCGCCAAACTGAGTCCAGCGCACACTTAATTCAGGATTTGGCTCGCCTCGGAAACCACCGATATCATGCGCCCAGTAGTAGCAGCCGCCCTGACCGCTGCATGCCGTTAGCTTTACCTCAAACGCAAGCATCTCCCAATTGGCCTGGGCATCGCCTGAGAACTGAATCGGGTGCCTGTGGTCGCCCCACCCGGCCCAGCGACTGTAACCCGCGCCGCGGCGGTTTCCTTGCTGAGAGTCGCGATAGTAAAGTTCGTTGATCCATGACAGTGAAGTAGAATGATGTCCGCGTACGTGGGGATACAGATAATTCTGCTGCCAGTCGAGCCACCAGAAGTCCACCCCCATATCCTCGCTCGGACGATGGGCGTACTTGAAGAAATTATCCATATATCTGCGGTCAGAAAGATCAAACAGCGGCACCTCGCCATCCTTTGCCCCCATAGCAGCCGCAAACTCCGCATAATTGTGTTCGTGAGGACGTATACCGTCGTGAGGATGGTCGTTGAGCGACACCGTTACCCCGCGTGCATGCACAGAGTCGATAAGAGCCTTGGGGTCGGGTATAAGTTCGCGGTTCCATGTATAGCCGTTCCAATTAAGATGCCCGTTATGTCCGGTGCCGAGCGTAGCGTCGTTGGTATGCCAGCCCATGTCAAATACTATGTTGTCAAGCGGGAAATCGTTCTCGTCATATCCACGGATAATATCAAGAAACTCATCGGATGTATAGTCCCAGTAGCGACAATACCACACGCCATGGATATACTTCCGGGTCATCGGCACACGTCCGCTTATTGCTCCGAGAGATGCGAGCGCGCTCCGGTAGTCATTGCCGTAGATAAAGCAATACTGGTCCTGAATGTGTGTGTTGGTATCGCGCGGCCTTATCCATCCGTCGGGAGTAAGGAGATCAGTACGTTCATCGTCAATCATATACCATCCGTCGCGGCTGAGCAGACCGTCGTCCATCGGTATCTCACGCGTCACACGGTCAAGTGTCTCTACCGTACCGCCAAGATTGTTCTTGGGCAGAAAACGGTTGGTAAATTTCTTGCGTTTGCCGTTGAGATCGTAATAAACCATCAGATTGGATGTAGAGAACGGAAAACCGTCGTCGTGATAGTTTATTGTCAGAGCCGAGGTGACAATCTCATAGCGGTTATCGCCAAGGTCAGTAATCTTGATGCTATCCATAGGCAACATGCTCGTACGGTCGTAGGCAAACAGCGTGGGCTCATCGACAAACTTGCCATCCTTGGCAAACTCAAGACGCAAAAGCGTAGGCGTAATCACCGAAAGACGAGCGTTGCCGAACACCATCGGATTATCCTTCGGCATGGCAGCAAACCCCGGCAGTGACATCCCTAACACGGATGTCCCCAGAAGCAATGAATATAAGATTCTCATGTTTATTTAGAAAGAGGTATTAACACACGAATTTATACAATAAATATGGAATATTAAAAAATATATTTTAAATATAAAAACCGGGCATCAAAAAAGGAGAGCTACAAACCATTTTCTGATACCCGGAAGATAGGCTATAACAAAGATTATAAAATCATAGCGGAGATTGGAGAACGAGCTTCGAACTGTAGCTACTCATTGTTAACAGATGCATTGTAATTGTTGCCATAGCCATCAGTAGCACGCACATTAAGAGTCCGCCAGTTTTTATTGGCAGGCTTATATAGGAACATGTGGTCACAATTCTTTTCAGGCTCGGATGTCGGACGTTGTTCCCAAGAGTTGCTATACTCAAGTTCGCGTACAGCACGCGGGTCAAGAATATTGCGCACCGGATGAATCGGAGTCCAAGAGCCACCATCGACCTGTACATCAACTGTCCAATCGGTATGCCAATAAAACACATTGATAAGCAATGTTTCATCATCCCGTATACGAGGTTGCGCATCGGCGGGAGACGCAATAGTACCGGGCACACGACCTGCTCTGAACGTAGCTTCAGCGGGAAGATAAATCTTAATCTGATAGTCTTCAGGTGTATCACATCCGTAATATTTGTTATTTACCACCTTGCTACCGCTCATATTGAGCAGAGCATATCCACGAGGACTTCCATCATTGCATATCATGCCGTTCCACCATGCTCCCATAACAGCGCCAATCGATGACTCCCGAATATTGGAAGCGATATCATAATGCTGATTATTATGAAGATGCCCGGAAAGAATCTGTACCTGATGGTAATCTTTAACCAAATCATATAGTTCATGATTATTGGTGACATGACCTGAAGAATTCCTGCGTATAGTCGGAATATGAAGTCCGATAAGTATAGACTTGGATTTGTCCACATACTTTAAATCCTCTTTAAGCCAAGCCATCTGCTGGTCTGTAATAGTTGCAGCATAGTCACTGTGGGATGTATAAAGGACATCATCCAGAGCAACAATATGCCAGTCACCGATATTAAGCGAATAGTATGTAGGCCCCATGGCATCGCGGTAATTCTTATCAGTAGTAATATCTCCTGTACCACCCTTGTCGTGGTCATGATTACCTATAACAGATAGCATTGGCACACCAAGTTGGGCGATACGGTTGCGATAAGTACTATAGTGAGCGGGAGCGTTCCAACAGATATCGCCAAGAGATATTCCAATCATATTACCGGTAAGTGAGGCTACATAATTTTTCCAACCAGTATTGGCCAAGATGTCATCAAGCATGCTTATATCAGTATCTGTTCCAATCTGTACATCGGCAAGAGTAAGGAGAGTGAAGTCAGTCTTTTCCGGAGCAGATGCCAAGTCGAAATTGAGCTGTATGGCGGCATCCTGACTCAAGTCGATTGTCTTGTAGAATTTGCAGAAACCACCATCTACAGGAACTTGGCAATCGGCCGGCACCGACACAAACACATGCTGCCGGTCAAGCGATTGCATCTGGTATTCGCCTTTATCATTGGTAGCGACTACATTTACACCATCACTTACCACAACTCCGGCACGCGGACGTCCGTCAACTGTCACTCGGCCCACTACATTCATTCCGGGCTCGCGTTCAATATCAATAGGCACACTCTCACCAGGCTGACGATAGTTGATTTTGTCATCTTCACACGACAGCAATGAGAAAGCCAAAAAGGCTAATGCGAGATATTTCATGATTTTCATTTCAATCTAATATTAAGGCATTAATAACCGGGATTCTGAACAAGGAGTGGATTACCTGCAAGGTACTTGTCGGGAAGAGGAAACCGACATTTGTTCTTATCGTTGGTAGCGGAGTGTGCCCACCAGTCCTCAGTAGTCCAAAGTCCCCAACGAATAAGATCGGTACGACGGTGTCCCTCTCCAAGAAATTCAATAAGCCACTCGTCGGCCATACGATATATGTCAAAATTGTCGGGCACTGGATCGGGGTCTATACCATTTGCAAAGTTGCGTCTGCGCACCTCGTTGATGAGATCTGCGGCACCTTTTTTATCGCCTGCACGCCACTTGCATTCGGCCAACGCATAATATACTTCGGTAAGACGATAGATTGGCATGTCAGGATTCCAAAGCAGGTCGTAATCATCGTCTGTTGGAATAGGCGACTTCACGAGACATACACCTGAGTTTTCCTGCCCCTCCATCTCGTGACTCTTGGTGCCTCCCGGAACGTCGACACAATCGACACGTGTGATATCCTTGCCTGCAAATTCCTTGGCACCCTTGACAGTCTGACCGGTACGTGGACTGGTTAGCTTACCGACAAGGAACATGCCTTCATACTTTTTATTGCCAAGATATACATATGGTTTCTTGCGCAGGTCTGCGTCGTTGAACTTCTCATAACTATTCCCGAGTTTCCACTGGGTGTAGATGGCACCGTTGGCAGTAGGTCGCGACGGTGTAAGAATAAAACCATTGTATATTGACGCAGGGAAAGAAACATCGAAGTATGTCTTGGCGTTTTGGGGAAAGAAGTAGCGATACCACCAGTTCCACTCCATCAGCGAGTGTTCCGACATCAGGTTCCATATCGCTTCAGGCGACTTGTCATTATCAAAGCCATGAGGCCCAGACCACGTTGGGTCAAGCTCGTAAGGACCATAATCACCTCGTATCACGCTCTCAAACTCCTTGGCGGCGTCGGCAAAGCGATCCTTGCCGATATATGCTTCGGCATTTAGATACAGCATGCCGAGCATCACAGTAGCTCCGGCCTGAGTGATAAATCCGTCCTGAGCCTCATTGATTGATTTGCGTATCTTTAGATTGGGCCGTGAAGAAATAATGAGCTGCTCTATATGATTGAACGTCTCCTCATCAGAGGAGCGCCCGCGCACTGCATCGGAAGTAGAATATACCACAGGCACCCCGCCAAAGAAATCTAACGCACGCATATAATAGTATGCGGTAAGACAATCGAGCTGAGCAAGCTGCCAGGCCTTGTCCTGACTGGTAAGTCCGAGTGCCACATAGTCGACATTGGCAAGGTCCTCTCGTGAGGCTATCGAACGGGCCACACCCTGAATTGGAGCGATATAAGAGTTCTCAATAAAGCGGTCGACAGATGTCCATGTATGCTCCTGCAGGCGCACATACTCGCCGTTGTTGTAGAAGTCCTTGCCCTTTGTACGGAAGGGGCAGGTCATCTCGTCGGTAGTAAGTTCCTGAAGATACCAGCGGTCGTTGGACATAAAGTATTTCAGATGAGTAAACGGACGTCCGAGCACCGCATAGGTATTTTCCGGGGCGGTGAAGAAGTTATCTGGAGTGACCTTGGAGTAAAATTTCTCATCAAGATCGCATGATGTCACGGACGCAACAGCAAGGAGTCCGAATAAGGCATATTTCAGTTTCATTGTATTGCTTTTAGTGTGTTAGAAAGTAAGCTGAAGTCCCAGAGTCCAGCGTGTAGTCTGAGGATACATGGTATAGGTGCTCACAACATACTCAAAACCCGGGAAGAGACCGTTGATACTGACTTCCGGATTATAGCCTTTGTATTTGGTCCATGTGTAAAGGTCACGTGCCGTAACGTAGGCACGCACTTTGCTCAGATACTTGTTGTACTTGGACAGATTGAGTGTGTAGCCAAAAGTAAGCGCGTCAATCTTCAGGAATGTTCCATCGCTCAGGAAGTAGTCGCTGAGAATACGCTTGTCGTTGATGGCTGCATTGTCGGTATAGGCAATTTTGAGAAGATTTTCTGCCGATGACTGCTTGATGCCATGATAGAGATTTAGCTGAGAGAATACATCATAGTCAATCCATGAGCGGAGCGAAATGCCAAGGTCGAAGTTACGATAACGAAAATTGTTGTCCATCGACATGATAAGTGTAGGCACACCATTGCCTACATAATGCTTGTTGTCGTTGTTGAGATTCTCGGCGGTACCCGGTACAATGTTGTTATTCTTGTCGTAGATGAGCCATTTGCCATCGGAGTCAAGACCAGCATGCTTGAAAAGCCAGAACTCGCCTATTCTCGAACCATTGACGATACGTGATGCATTGCCCATGGATGCCGGAAATGCATCGCCGAGCACCACAGCATCCTCAGTGCCAAGATTGTCTATTTTCGAGGTGTTGTGGCTCATGCGCAATGTGGATGTCCAGGAGAAATCATTCATAGCGAAAATATCGCCAGAAATCTCAAATTCCCATCCGTTGTTGGTAAGCGAGCCAACGTTGGTCATCAGCACGGAATGTACCATGGGAAGCACAGGAGCGGGCACCTGGTAGAGCATGTCATCGACACGACGGTGATAAATGTCAAACTTGCCATAAATCCTGTTATTAAGAAACGAATAGTCTATACCGACGTTTAGCTCTTTCTTCTGCTCCCACTTCAAGTCTGGGTTCATGTTGATTGTTGTACCATAAGCGTTCTGCCAGATACCATTTACAGCCCACATGCCCTCAGTACCTACAGAATACATACGCACGGTGTATCCGGCACCGAAGTCGTTGTTGCCTGTAATTCCATAGCCAACGCGTAACTTCAGGTCGTTAATCCAAGTCAGATTTTCCATGAACTTCTCGCGCGAGATACGCCATCCCCCTGACACCGACCAAAAATCGCCCCATCTGTTGCGCGGCCCGAACTTCGAGGAACCTTCTCTACGATAGCTTGCCGTAAACATGTATCTGTCATCAAACGAATAGTTTGCTCTTCCGAATACAGAGATGAGACGCTCACGCGGATCCTTGCTTGATGACATATCGGCCTCCCCGTCCTTGAGGTCGGTACCGGCACTCATGTCCCATGGTCCCAATCCATCGACCGAGAAGTTAGCGTTACTCATACTGAATGCTTCGCCATTGGTCTCCCAGAAGCTCCATCCGACAACAGCATCGAACCGGTGCTTCCGGTTAAAGTCGCGCATGAATGTCGCATATGCTTCAAATGACTTGTTGTCGGTCTTGCTGAACGAGTGGCTTGCCTTTCCACGCTTGTTACCGGTAACACTGTTACGGTGTTCGAAGTTGTAGTATTCATACTTCTGATACTGACGCTGGTCAATACCCATTGTGCCTTGAATCCACAGGCCATCAAGGATGGTGACTTTCAGTGTGGCATCTCCGAGAAACCACTTGTCCTTGCCGTCAAATTTCTTGAGCATGATGTCGGCAACAGGATTCCAGGTAGTGCTACCAAGGCCATAGCCGCTGACATTGTACTTAGCCGGAGCCTCGGGATTCATCATCGGAATTGTCGGATTGAGTGTTAGCGCCTGCTGAAACGAATAACTGCCCGTGCGGTTGTCGCGATCAGCCTCGCGGAACTGAGTGCGGACACCTATTTCGACCCTGCCATCCCACATCGTATAACGCCCGTTGAGTCGAGCCGAATAATCCTTGCGGCCATCACCAATCACAATACCTTTTTGATCAGAGTAAACAAATGACGAATAGAGCTGGAGATTCTTTGTTCCGCCATTTATGGCAAGCGAATGGCGCTGTGAGAATGGATGGTCGTTGGTTAGTTGTTTATACCAATCGGTATCATATCCATAGTCCTGTCCAAGTCCATACTCGGTATACTCCTGCGAGGAAAGCAGGTCGAGATGCTTGCGCACACTCTCAGTAGAGAGCTCCATAGAGTAAGTTACCTGGGTCTTGCCCTCCTTAGCACGTTTTGTGGTAACGAGAATCACACCCGCTGCAGCACGTGTACCATAGATTGCACCTGCCGAGGCGTCCTTTAGAACATCAATGCTCTCGATATCTTCCTGATTGATGATTCGCAAGTCACCACCGGGCACACCATCTATTACCACAAGGGGGCCTTTCCCGGCATTGACCGAAGCAACTCCACGCAGCTGATAGCCGTTGGAGGCATTGGGCGAGGCACTGCCGGAGATTGTAAGACCGCTCACCTTGCCCTGAAGGGCGGTAGCAATAGTAGATCCGCCGAGACCACTGATAAGATTATCACCTTTGATTGAGGTAATCGATGAGGTTACGCGCTTCTTTTCCATTGTGCCATAGCCCACGACCACGACATCCTGAAGCACTGTAGAATTCTCCTTAAGCACAATGTCAATATGATTCTCAGAATCAACCTTTACGACGGTAGTCTCATATCCTACTGAACTTACACGAAGCGACTGCCCGGACTTTGCATTAATTGAGAAATTGCCATCGAAGTCGGCCGATGTGCCGACAGATGTGCCTACTACCATTATAGTGGCTCCCGTCAGAGGTTCTCCTTCAGGGTCGACAACAGTACCGGTGACTTGTGCGGAGGCGTTCATAGCACCAATTGACAAGACGAGCATAAGCAGCATTATCATGGCGCGACCGCATAAGGCCATATTTCGATATATTGATTTCATTACTTTTTATTTACATTAAATCTATATTGCATGGAATTAGTTAGCCACACGCTTGATGCTTACCTCATCAATAAGCCAACGACGATTGTATTTTGCAGCTGGATTCTTGTCCTTGTCGTCCATCACGGTGGGTCGGATGATAAAGCGGGTATCGGAGGTAACCTTGTTGACTGTTAAAGAAAGATTTTCCCATTTCCACTTCTTTGTTTTGTCTTGATTAGGCACTTTGAACTCAGGTCCGAGTTTTGCAGTCTGGCCGCCAACAATCTCACCGGGACCCTCGATTTCAACAACAAGAACAATATTATCAGTGCCGTTCTTGCAACCTTTGAACGATAATTCCACATTCGCACAATGACCATTCTCAATATCAAGAGGCACACCGGTCTTTAGGCCTACCGTGTTGCTGGAAGCACCCATACGCAGGTATCCGTCAAGAATAAATACCCAGTCGCGCTTATCGGATGTATATTCTTTTACGACCTCCCATTTACCACCCTGCTCAGCATAAAAATATGGTGCGTATTTTAATCCGTCGCCATCATATATATTCAGATTCTTGGCTCCCGAACCATTGATAAGATTCATCTGATCCATATTGTTGGCAAAAGAGGGGTCAGTCTTACGGCGCTCCTCGGCAGCATCATGACACCAGTCGAACGGTTCCCAGAAATAACTGTAGCCTACCTGACGGTTGTCAAACGGAAGATTCCCGGCCTGCAACACCATAAGAGTAAATATGGCTCCATGCTCCGAAGTCAGCACAATATTCCCCGCACGCGGATCTCCGCTGTTGGGCTGCACGTTGAGCGTGATATTTGTGGTACCCGGCTGCCCGTTGTCGGGAGTTACAGTAAGCCACTCCGGCTTCTCGGTTACAGACCATGCCTCGAGAGCCGTGACGGGAGCCACGAGAGGTTGTCCGGCAGAAGTAGCTGTACCGTCGATGTCTATGTCGATGGCATCTACAGGCACTGTGAAACCTTTGGCGTCCTGTGTGATTGTTATATCGACTCTCTTGTCGCCGATTGTCACGGTGACACGCCCGCTGCGTGTGGCACGGGTATCGTTGATGCCAACATGGAGAGTCACAGCCGTAGTACCGGCCTGCCCACTTGGAGGCTGAGCTGAAATCCAGTCGCTAGACTCAATCGACCATGCATAGGTTGAGGTGACATTGAAAGTCGGATTACCACCATTTGGCAGATTGCCAATCATATTAACATTAAAGTTGGAGACAGATGCCGACACATCTCCCTCAAGACGAGTTTGGTTCACATAAAGCAATTCCGGTTTTCCTCCTACTGCAGCAAGTTCGATGCAACCGCGACGATTTTGGTCGGTAGTGTTGGGCTCGGCAGTAAGGTGCATCACTACCCGTCCACGACAGCCTGAGGTATAGTTGAGCTTAACCCAGTCGGGACATATGCGCACGCTCCAGTCCCGATTGCAACCTAGCTCAAATGTAGGACGCTTGCCGTCTGCATCAAGACCCTCGGCATCAAGATTAAATATAGTCTGCGATGCCTCGATATAAGCCTCAGGCTCCTTATCATCGTCGCACGAAACAAGCAGGCTACTCCCGCTCAATAATATGACGCCACACATGAGCAGCGCCTTGAAATTGCGATACATATTCATATGTAGACAGATATCAGAGTTTAGTTTCCTTTAATGAAATCTCATTGAGCATCCAGCGGCAATAATCGGCAGTATTACCGTCGGTGCGCAATGCTATGCGTGTATCGGAGGATATATCTCGCAACACGTATTCTACAGTATGCCACATAAGTTGCACGGTAGGTGGTGTGAATACCGGACTCTTCTTTGCGCTTCCGGTCGCACCGACATAGCCGCTGCCGCTTTCAATTGACACCACGAATGGTACTTTGTCGAGACCACTCTTAAGCGAACCTTCCGGACAAATCTGCACAGTAATGACTGCATTAACCTTTTCCGTACCCAAATCAAGGCGTGGAAGTATCACACCGGCATCGTACGACTTATACTCCGGATGGTATTTCTTGAAATTATTATTGAAATGTATGTAACTAATATAAGCCGACACCTGTTTGCCCTGCATATTATATATTGTAAGGCCAGTGGCTTCCCAGCCTGACTTTATTGGGTCGGCAAGTACATCCTGTCGTTTTTTTCCGCTCGTATCCTGATCTCCCACCGGATCGGAATTAGGTTGGGCAAGAGGTATACACCATTCAAAATCCTGATGATAAAACAAACGCATTGGGTCGGGAGCCTGCTCGGTCTGAGTCACTACAAGCTCCTCGTAAAGATTACCGCTACGCACAAGCAAAGTGCCAGTACGCAGCGCACCACTTTCATTTTCTTTCGCAACAATCAGTACGTCGTTCAGACCGTGCCCTGTAGGTTTGTCGACGCCGAGCCAATCCTGCTCTGATGTTATTTCATAGCCCTTGTTGGCTATCACTCTGAACTTGACATCCTGGTCGAGAGGTGACCTGCCGTTGCGGGCAAGTGTGGCCTCATGAGTGTCAATGCTGAGACGCGCCACCGCTTCTTCAGCCTTATCCTCTGTGTTACAGGAGGTTATACCCCCCCCCCACAAAATCATGAAGGCCAGCGATGTAGCGACTTTCTTCTTCATGTAATTCATTCTAATAATGATTGGTATTAAAATTAAAAAATCGGCACGAAATCTAATAAGCGATATCGACCAAACCAAATAATATCAAGGAATTCTTGAATTTAAACAAAAAACACCTTGATACAACCGCATCAACCGCACGATACGATTCAAGACTTAGGCACTTAGAGCATAATGCTCTTATTCAGGATTAGATAATTGATATAATTAAAGCGCATTCGAAACATATTAATTTCGTTTCACAACAAAATTATATATTAAATAAATTTTATGCAAAAAAAATCTCCCAATATTTATATTATACTCCCCTTTTTAACATTTACACCTTTCAAATCGAAAAGGGGCTGTGTTAAACACAGCCCCTTTTATAAGATTATTTGCAAGAATTACTTGTTGACCTGGAAACGGTTGATGCCGTCGCGGAGGTAGGCCACGGTCTGGTTGGCGGCGGCGATACCGGCGTTGATGTTGGCCTCGGCGGTCTGTGCACCCATTTTCTTGGGGGTAAAGAACACGCGGTCGCCAAATTTCTCTTTGAGCACATCGGCATTATCGGGCTTGATATCAGCCATGTACTTGATATCCGTACGGGCTTCAAGTGCTTTTTCGAGACCGGCTTCGTCGATTACCTCCTTGCGGGCGGTATTGATAAGAATTCCGCCTTTGGGCATTTTGGTAATAAGGTCGTAGCCTATGCTGCCTTTTGTCTCGGGAGTGGCCGGAATGTGAATCGACACTACTTCATTACCTGAGTACAGTGTGTCGGTGTCATGCAGGGGAGTAACACCCTCGGCCTCCATGGCGCCATCGGGGCAATAGGGATCGAATGCGCTTACTTCCATGCCGAATCCCTTGGCCACGCGGGCTACGTTGCGGCCTACCTGGCCATAGGCCTGAATGCCGAGGCGCTTGCCTTTGAGTTCTGTGCCTGAAGTACCGTTGTAGTAGTTGCGCGCAGCCATCACAGCCATGCCGAATACGAGCTCGGCCACTGCGTTGGAGTTCTGGCCGGGTGTATTCTCTACTACTACATTGTGGGCAGTGGCTGCAGCGAGGTCTACGTTGTCGTAGCCGGCACCGGCGCGCACTACTATCTTGAGGTTCTTAGCTGCGTCGAGCACTTCTGCATCCACTTTGTCTGAACGTATAATCAGACCATCGGCGTTGGCTACTGCAGCGAGGAGGTCGGCACGGTCGGTATATTTTTCAAGAAGATCGAGTTCGTAGCCGGCTTCTTCGATTACCCGGCGTATACCGTCGACGGCTACTGCCGCAAACGGTTTTTCGGTTGCTACCAATACTTTCATTTCCGTAGTGATTAATGTAATGTATCAGTGTTTCTTTTCAAACTCGTTCATTGCCTCGACGAGCACTTTTACGCTCTCGATGGGGAGTGCATTGTAGAGCGATGCACGGAATCCGCCTACCGAACGGTGGCCCTTGATGCCCACTATGCCCTTTGTAGAGGCGAAGTCGATGAATTCTTTCTCAAGCTCCACATATTCGGGCTTCATAACGAAGCATACATTCATTATCGAACGATCCTCAGGCTCGACAGTACCTACAAACATCTTGCTGGAGTCGATGGCGCTGTAGAGCAGTTCGGCCTTGGCAAGGTCGCGGCGTTCCATCTCTTTCACACCGCCGAGTTCCTTGTAGTACTTGAGGGTCTGGAGAGCTGAATAGATGGGGAGCACGGGGGGAGTGTTGAACATCGAGCCCTTTTTGATGTGGGTGCGGTAGTCGAGCATGGTGGGGATAGCGCGGTCCACATTGCCAAGGGCGGAGTCCTTTACGATGACGATTGTCACACCGGCAGGGGCGAGATTCTTCTGCGCACCGGCATAAATGACGTCATATTTGCTTACATCGACAGGACGGGAGAAGATGTCGCTCGACATATCGGCCACCAGAGGTACGTTTACATCCGGGTCGAAGCGCACTTCGGTACCGAATATTGTATTGTTGCTGGTGAAGTGGAAATAGTCGGCATCCTCGGGTACTGTGAAGTTCTTGGGGATATAAGTATAGTTCTTGTCTTTTGAAGAGGCCACTACATCGACCTCACCGAATAGTTTGGCTTCCTTTATAGCATTTGCGGCCCATGTGCCGGTATCGGTATAGGCGGCTTTCTTCTTGAGCAGGTTGAAAGGCACCATGCAGAACTGCATTGACGCACCTCCGCCGAGGAAAAGCACGGAATATCCTTCGGGGACTTCGAGAAGTTCCTTTACAAGGGCCTGTGCTTCATCCATAACGGCTGTAAACTCCTTGCTGCGGTGTGATACCTCAAGAATGGACAGACCGGTTCCGGCGAAGTCCTTGATTGCCTCGGCCGTGTTCTTTATTGTGTATTCACTAAGAATCGACGGTCCGGCATAAAAGTTATGCTTCTTCATACAGAGTACTTTTATATATATGTAATTTGTTATGCAGTATGCATGCATTCACGGATTATCCGCTCTTGCATGTGCAAAATTACACAATTTCTCAAAAGACGCCCACCATTTGACAAGAAAAATACCCCCATTAACGAAATTTTTCTTTAATGGGGGCATTGATTATCTTTCAGGCGACTCCTCTGTCATTTCTTCTTTGCAGGGTCACAGGTGAGCCCTACTCCGAGTTTTTTGAATATCTTGTGGTCGACTTCGCCGAGCATTACTGTAGAATGCACTTGACATCCGTCAAGTTCGGGTAGCTTCTCCAGCGCGCGGCGGCAGTTTTCGTCGCGCGGACTCAGTACCGACAGGGCCACCAGCACCTCATCGGTATGTAGGCGTGGGTTGCGGCTGCGCAGATAGTTTATCTTAGTATGCTGTATGGGCTCTATGAGGTCCTGCGGCAGCAGCTTTACATCGTGACCGATGCCGGCCAGATGCTTGATGGCATTCAGTATCAGCGCGGCGCTCGGGCCAAGCAACGGCGAGGTTTTGGCTGTGATTATAGTGCCGTCGGCCAATTCTATCGCCGAGCATGGCACACCGGTCTCTTTCGAGCGTGCACGTGCAGCGGCTATAGTCTTGCGGTAGCTGAGGTCTATGCCGGCCTGATTGAAAAGGAGCGCAATCTTATTTACCTCGGCGTCATTGCTCTCGCCCAAGGCCATGCGGTTGAGCGCAGTAAAGTAACGGCGGATAATCTCGTTGCGCGAAGCATCACAGCATACATCATCGTCGCTGATGCAGAATCCTACCATATTGACTCCCATGTCGGTAGGTGACTTATATGGATTCGCCCCATAGATGCCGCGGAACAGAGCATCAAGCACCGGGAATATCTCGATATCGCGATTGTAGTTGACCGCTTTCTCTCCATATGCATCGAGATGAAATGGATCAATCATGTTTACGTCATTAAGGTCGGCGGTTGCAGCCTCGTATGCGATATTAACGGGATGCCGTAATGACAGATTCCATACCGGGAATGTCTCAAACTTGGCATATCCGGCCTCTATGCCGCGCTTGTGCTCGTTATAGAGCTGACTGAGACACACGGCCATCTTGCCGCTGCCCGGACCCGGAGCTGTCACGATTACCAGGGGCTCCTCAGTCTCGATATAGTCATTCCGGCCAAAGCCATCGTCAGAGGCGATAAGCCCTACATTGGCAGGATATCCGTCAATTATGTAGTGAACATAGCTCTTTATGCCCATGCGTTCCAATCGCTGACGAAACGCATCGGCACTGGCCTGTCCGTTGTAGTGTGTGATGACGATTGAATTGACTCTGAATCCCCGGTTCTGAAACTCACTTCTAAGTCTGAGGGCATCCATGTCATAGGTAATGCCGAGATCCTGCCTGACCTTGTTCTTTTCAATATCTACAGCACTGATTACTATCACTATTTCGGCATGATCTGCAAGCTGGCTCAGCATACGCAACTTGCTGTCGGGCTGAAATCCGGGGAGCACGCGGCTTGCATGATGGTCGTCGAACAGCTTGCCTCCAAGCTCCAGATAAAGTTTGTTGCCAAACTTTGCAATCCTGTCCTTAATATGGCTGGACTGGATTTTCACATATTTCTCGTTGTCGAATCCGTGTTTCATAACGGGACACAAAATTACGCAAATTCCATGGATTAACATCCCAATCAGACAAAAAAACTAAATAATGTTTATTATCCTTATTATAATATTAGGTATGACATAAGAGTCGGCTCTCTGTTAACATAGTATATCACCCGCACGACAATGCATCATAGCAAAATTTCACCAACGCCCATAAATATACAGCATTTTGCAAGCACAAACACAAAAAAGACTCATAATATCAAGAAATTTAAAGTTTTTTCGAAATTTTTTCACATTCCCTATTGCAGAGAAAACGGAAATTACTAATTTTGCAGACGTAACGGGAGCCGAATCCCCTACAACCAATCTCTAAACCTATGATAAAAGAGATTCCATTCACCAAGATGCATGGCATAGGCAACGACTACATATATATCGACTGTATGGAGCGTGTGCCGGAAAATCTGCCACAGCTTGCCATCGAGATGAGCGACCGCCACACAGGTGTAGGCGGCGACGGAATCATCCTCATCTGTCCTTCGGAATGTGCCGATTTCAAGATGCGTATTTTTAATGCAGATGGCTCCGAAGCGCGAATGTGCGGCAACGGCAGCCGCTGTGTCGGACGCTATGTCTACGAATCCCGACTGACCGACAAGACAACCGTCACTCTCGAGACACTTTCAGGAATAAAAACATTACGTCTCCACCCCGACCGTCAGGGCAACATAACATCTGTCACAGTCGACATGGGGATTCCCGTGACCGCTCCAGTCGAAGTCCCGGTAAGATTCAATGCTCCCAGGATGGTCAGCGAAAATGTACCTACATCCCAAGGTCCGGTAAAGATTACAGCCGTATCAATGGGAAATCCTCATGGAGTCATATTGGTCGATTCTGCCGATAATGCCCCCGTAGAAATTCTTGGCCCGGAACTCGAACACCATGTCATATGGCCTGACAGGGCAAACATCGAGTTTGTCGAAGTAGTAAATACCACCGAATTGCGAATGCGCGTGTGGGAGCGTGGCAGCGGCGAGACAATGGCATGCGGCACGGGAGCATGCGCCTCGCTTGTGGCATGTGTACTCAATCGGCTCACGGAGCGCCACGCCATAATACATCTGCTCGGAGGCGACCTCGAAATAGAATGGAATCCTGACGACTCACATGTGTACATGACCGGACCGGCCGAAACCGTATTCAACGGCACCTACCGCCGACTACTATAGATTAATATACAGGGACTGACAAATAATGGGATAACAATGATAAGGATTAACGATAACTTCCACCGGCTCGCGCCTACCTACCTTTTCACCGAAGTAGCCCGCCGACTTAAGGCCTACGCCACGGCTAATCCCGATGTGGATATAATCCGTATGGGCATAGGCGATGTAACGTGCCCGATATGTCCGGCCGCCGTTGAAGCAATGAAAAAAGCGGCCGACGACCAGAGCGACCCCTCCACATTTCACGGATATGGTCCCGAACAGGGTTATGAATGGCTACGCCGGGCCATAGCCGAAGGCGACTATATGTCGCGTGGAGTAAACGTGGATATCGACGAGATTTTCGTAAGCGATGGTGCCAAAAGCGATACAGGCAACATAGGTGATATCATTTCTACGGAATGCCGCGTAGCCGTCACCGACCCTGTATATCCGGTATATGTCGACACAAATGTAATGGCCGGACGTGCCGGTACACCCACCCCCGACGGATGCTGGAGCCGCATAAGCTATCTGCCGTGTATAGCAGAAAACGCATTCATACCGGCTCTCCCGACCGACAGTCCCGATGTAATCTACCTGTGCTACCCCAACAATCCCACAGGCACGACTCTTACCCGCGATGAACTCGCCAGATGGGTTGAATACGCACGTGCCCACGGTTCGCTTATATTATTTGATTCGGCCTACGAGGCATATATAACCAGTCCCGACGTGCCCCATTCAATATATGAGATTGAGGGTGCCCGCGAGGTAGCCATCGAATTCCGCAGTTTCTCCAAGACCGCCGGATTCACAGGGCTGAGATGTGGATACACCGTAGTACCTAAAGAACTGAAAGGTGTAGCGGAAGATGGTACCATTGTGAGTCTCAACAGCCTATGGCTACGCCGGCAATCTACAAAATTCAACGGTGCGAGCTACATTATACAGCGTGCAGCCGAGGCCCTCTATACTCCCGAAGGACACCGACAGGTAGCAGACACAATAGCCTACTACATGCGCAACGCAAGGATATTGCGCGAAGGCCTTGAGCAGATGGGACTGCATGTATGGGGAGGTATTGACGCTCCATACATATGGCTCCGCACTCCCGACAGCATGTCATCATGGGAATTTTTCGATTTTCTTCTCAACCATTGCCATGTGGCCGGTACCCCCGGCTCAGGCTTCGGCCCATCAGGCGAAGGATATTTCAGACTCACTGCATTCGGCCGCTACGAGGACACAGTGCGTGCGGTGGAGCGGATGCGCCAGCTTTCTGTAAATGAATAGATACAAACCAACTAATAATCATATATTCAAAGTGTTATGTCAAAGTTGAGATTTAAAGTAGTGGAAGAGGCTTTTGACCGTAAAGCCATACCTGTGGAAACTCCCAAAGAGCGTCCGACAGAGTATTACGGAAAATACGTCTTCAACCGTCAGAAGATGTTTGAGTATCTTCCCAAGAAAACCTATGATGCACTTGTCGATGCTATCGACAACAAAAAGACCTTGTCTCGCGAAGTCGCCGACAGTGTGGCCGCAGGCATGAAGCAGTGGGCCATTGACAACGGTGCGCGCCACTACACCCATTGGTTCCATCCACTGACCGACGGCACCGCAGAAAAGCACGATGCTTTCGTTGAGCACGACGGCAAAGGCGGCATGGTCGAGGAATTCACCGGCAAGCTACTTGTACAACAGGAGCCCGACGCATCGAGCTTCCCCAATGGAGGTATACGCAACACATTCGAGGCACGAGGTTATTCGGCCTGGGACATATCGTCGCCTGCGTTCATCCTCGACAAGACTCTCTGTATCCCGACAATCTTCATCGCCTATACCGGCGAATCGCTCGACTACAAGACACCTCTGCTACGAGCCCTCAACAGCGTTGACAAGGCCGCCACAGCCGTAGCCCGATATTTCGACCCCGAGGTAAAGCATGTCAACTCGTTTCTGGGATGGGAGCAGGAATACTTCCTCGTCGACGAGGCTCTCTACAGTGCACGTCCCGACCTGGTGATGACCGGTCGCACTCTCATGGGACATGAAAGCGCCAAAAACCAACAGCTCGAAGATCACTATTTCGGTGCCATACCCTCACGTGTCGAATCCTTCATGCTCGACCTTGAAATCGAGTGCCACAAACTCGGCATTCCCGCCAAGACCCGCCACAACGAGGTAGCCCCCAACCAGTTTGAGCTTGCCCCCATATTTGAGGAGACCAATCTTGCCAACGACCACAATCTACTGCTGATGTCGCTCATCGCAGAGGTGGCACGCCGCCACAATTTCCGTGTACTCCTCCATGAGAAGCCATTCGCAGGCATCAACGGCTCGGGCAAGCACAACAACTGGAGCCTTGGCACTGACAAAGGTGTGCTGCTATACGCTCCCGGCAAGACCCCAAAAGATAATCTGCAGTTTATAACATTCGTGGCCAATACAATGGCGGCGGTACATCGCCACAACGGGCTGTTGAAAGCCTCGATTATGTCGGCTACAAACGCCCACCGTCTTGGAGCCAATGAGGCGCCCCCGGCTATCATATCCATATTCCTCGGCTCACAGCTGTCAGAAATATTCGACAAACTCGAAAAAAGCGACTCCGACGATCTCATAGAACTGGCAGGGAAAAAGGGCTTGAAAATCAACGTAGACCAGATTCCCGAAATCATGGTCGACAACACCGACCGCAACCGCACGTCGCCATTTGCCTTTACCGGCAACCGCTTCGAATTCCGTGCAGTAGGCTCGTCGGCCAACTGTGCCTCGGCCATGATTGCACTCAATGCCGCCATAGCCGAGCAACTGATGGACTTCAAGACAAAAGTCGACGCACGCATCGCCGCCGGCGAAGGTCTCGACCACGCTCTCCTTGCCGAGGTAAAAGAGATACTGCGCGAGTCAAAGGCTATACATTTCGACGGCAACGGATACTCCGACGAATGGAAGGAAGAAGCCGGCCGCCGAGGCCTCGACTGCGAGACATCGGCACCAAAGATTTTCGACGCATATCTTTCACCCTCAAGCATCGAGATGTTCAGCAAGACCGGAGTATTCACCAAGCTCGAGCTCGAGGCACGCAACGAGGTGAAGTGGGAGATGTATACCAAGAAACTCCAGATTGAAGCCCGCGTACTCGGCGACCTCGCCATCAACCATGTAATACCCGTGGCAATCCGCTACCAGTCTGTACTCACCGACAATGTGTTCAAACTCAAGACTCTATTCCCCAACGAAAAGGGCGACAAGCTCGCCGCAATGGATCTCGACACCATCGAACGCATATCAACCCACATGGCCACAATCATGGAAGAGGTGAAAAAGATGGTCAATGCCCGCAAAGCCGCAAACAAGATTGATGACGAGAGGGAAAAAGCCATCGCATACCACGATAATGTGCTCCCCTGCATGGATGTCATCCGCTATCACATCGACAAGCTCGAGCTGATGGTTGATGACGAAATGTGGCCACTGCCCAAGTACCGCGAACTGCTCTTTATCCGCTAAACCGGACATATACACATACATGAATGGAGGCGGCATTACGCCGCCCCCTTCTCTTCTCTTCTCTCCTACCTCATTAAGGAAAGTTTTTTAAGAAAAAAGATATGCATAAAGGTTTGCCAACGTCCAGAGGGCTATATGACAGCCGCTACGAGCACGACGCCTGCGGCGTAGGACTGCTCGTCAATATCAAGGGCGTAAAATCGCATCAGCTTGTTGAAAAAGGACTGCAGGTGCTTGAGCACATGGTCCACCGAGGTGCCGAAGGCGCCGACCCCAAGACCGGCGACGGAGCCGGCATAATGGTACAGATACCTCACGAGTTTATTCTGCTGCAAGGAATCGCAGTGCCCGAAAAGGGCCGCTACGGTACCGGCCTTGTGTTTCTCCCGAAAGATGAGTACATACAGCAGACAATACTCGACATTATCGAACGCGAAGCAATGGAGGCCGGACTGTCGCTCATAGCCGTGCGCGATGTCCCCACCAACAACGACCAGCTCGGTATCGTGGCCCGCGGAGCCGAGCCGGCCATACGACAGATATTCATCGCCGACGAAAGCAGCGACGAACCGATGGAACCTCGACTGTATATACTGCGCCGACGCATCGAGAAGAAAATCGCATCGCTTGACATCCCCGACAAGGAGCAATTTTATATCGTGAGCTTGTCATCGCGCGTGATTGTATATAAAGGAATGCTGTCGAGTCTGCAACTGCGCTACTATTTCCCCGACCTGATGAATCCGCATTTCACCACCGGGATGGCGCTTGTACATTCGCGCTTCTCCACCAACACTTTTCCGACATGGGCACTGGCACAGCCGTTCAGAATGCTCGGTCACAACGGTGAAATCAATACCATACAGGGCAACCGCATGTGGATGAAAGCCCGCGAGTGTGTGCTGCATCCCGCTGTGCTGGGCGACAACGACGTAACTCCTATCATACAGCCGGGCATGAGCGACTCGGCCTCGCTCGACAACGTACTTGAGTACTTCGTCATGTCGGGCATGTCGCTCCCCCACGCCCTTGCAATGCTTGTGCCGGAGTCATTCAACGATCGCAACCCCATATCACCGGAGCTGAAGGCATTCTATGAATATCACTCAATCCTCATGGAGGCATGGGACGGTCCGGCCACACTGCTCTTCAGCGACGGACGCTATGCCGGTGGCATGCTTGACCGAAACGGCCTGCGCCCGGCACGCTATCTGATTACCAACAACGGCACTATGGTAGTGGCGTCGGAGATAGGAGTGCTTCCGTTCGAAGCATCGGAAGTGAAGGAGAAAGGACGCCTGCGCCCCGGCAAGATGCTGATGGTCGACATGGAGAAGGGAGAGATATATTATGACCCTGAACTCAAGGAAAAACTTGCCGGAGAATTCCCTTACCGAGACTGGCTGCAACGCAACCGCATCATACTCGACAAGATTACCACCGGCAGAAAGGTGGAGAACACGGTAGCCGACTTCCACAGACAGCTTAAGGCATTCTCATACCATCGCGAAGATATCGAAAAGATAATGACTCCGATGGCTGCTGATGCAAAAGAGCCGGTCAACTCTATGGGCTGCGACACACCTTTGGCAGTACTGAGCCGTGAGCCGCAGATTCTCTTCAACTACTTCCGCCAGCACTTTGCCCAAGTCACAAACCCGCCTATCGACCCGCTCCGCGAAGAGCTCGTGATGAGTCTCGACAGCTACATCGGAGCCATAAATCTCAACCTCTTTGAGCTGTCGCCCGAACTGTGCAAGATGGTGCTCTTGAAGCGCCCCATCATCACCAATCGCGAGCTCGACATACTCTGCAATCTGCGCTACAAGGGATTCAACACTCGCAAACTCGCAATGACATTCCCGGTCAAAGATGGAGCCCAAGGTCTGGAGGATGCCATCGAGCGTCTTTGCAACGAAGCCGAGCAGGCCGTCGACGAAGGCTGCAACTATATCGTGCTCTCCGACCGCGGCGTCGACCGGGATAATGCCCCGATACCGTCGCTGCTCGCCACTTCGGCGGTTCATCACCATCTGATTGACAGAAAAAAACGCTTACAGACTGCGCTTATAATCGAGACAGCCGGTGCACGCGAGGTAATGCACTTCGCTCTGCTCTCAGGCTACGGAGCCAGTGCCGTAAATCCCTACCTTGCGTTCGCCGTCATCAACGACCTGGTAGAACGCAAAGAGCTGCAGCTCGACTTCCACACCGCCGAAAAGAACTTCATCAAGGCTGTCGACAAAGGTCTGCTCAAAGTAATGTCAAAAATGGGCATATCTACCCTCACTTCGTATAAAGGAGCACAGCTGTTTGAGGCAATCGGCATCTCGGAGGAGCTGACACGCAGATATTTCGGTTCTACCGTAAGCAAAATCGGAGGTATAGACCTTGCCGACCTGACCCACGAGATACTTGCCACCCATACCGCAGCATATACCGGAGAAAGCGACCCCGACGAGCCGCTGCGCCATATCGGACAATACGCATTCCGCAAGGATGGCGAAAGCCACGCATGGACTCCCGAAGCCATAGCCACACTGCAGATTGCCACACGTCTGGGAAGCTATAAGAAATTTAAGGAATTCACCTCAATCGTCGACAATAAGCCGGCGCCCATATTCATACGCGACTTCCTCGAGTTTCGCAAAGGCTCACCTGTGCCTGTTGAAGAGGTCGAGCCGGAGGAAGCGATTATGCGTCGGTTCGTTACAGGGGCCATGTCGTTCGGGTCAATCTCACGCGAGGCCCATGAAGCGCTCGGTATAGCCATGAACGCCATCGGAGCACGCTCCAATACCGGCGAAGGTGGAGAAGACCCGGAGCGATTCAAGCCACGTGAGGATGGTTCGTCGGCACGTTCAGCCATCAAGCAGGTGGCATCCGGACGTTTCGGTGTTACTGCCGAATACCTTGTCAATGCCGACGAGATACAGATTAAGATAGCTCAGGGCGCGAAACCCGGCGAAGGCGGCCAGTTGCCGGGCTTCAAGGTCGACAAAATTATTGCCCGTACACGCCACTCTATACCCGGCATATCGCTCATATCTCCCCCGCCCCACCACGACATCTATTCCATCGAGGACCTTGCCCAGCTTATCTTCGACCTGAAAAATGTCAATCCTCAGGCTGCTGTGAGCGTCAAACTGGTAAGCGAGAGCGGTGTCGGCACTATAGCCGCCGGTGTCGCCAAGGCCAAGAGCGACCTGATAACCATCTCGGGCAGCGACGGAGGCACCGGTGCGTCTCCCGCCAGCTCAATCAGATATGCCGGTCTGCCTGTGGAAATCGGATTGGCTGAAACCCAGCAGACCCTTGTGCTCAACAATCTCCGCGGACAGGTAAAGCTCCAGGCCGACGGTCAGCTGAAGACAGCGCGCGACGTCATCGCAATGGCTATGCTCGGAGCCGAAGAATACGGATTCGCCACAAGCGCGCTGATTGTGCTTGGATGCGTGATGATGCGCAAATGTCATCTCAACACATGCCCTGTAGGTGTAGCCACACAAAATGAGGAACTGCGCCGACGCTTTGTCGGCCGCTCGGAGTATGTGGTCAACTTCTTCCGTTTCCTTGCACGTGAAATCAGGGAGACTCTGGCAGAGATTGGCGTCCGCTCGCTCGACGAAGTAATCGGACGCACCGACATGCTATGCGTCAAGGCCGACTATACCACACCAAAGACATCCCACCTCGACTTCTCGCGTCTGCTCTACATGCCGTCGGAAGCCAAGGTCAACGCCATAATCAATGTCGTGCCCCAGAAGCACGACATCGACCATGTACTCGACCGTGAACTGATTTCCAGAGCATATCCTGCCATTGAGTCGGGTATGCCTGTCGAACTCGAGTTCCCCATACACAATACTGACCGCTCTGTAGGCGCCATGCTCTCGGGCGTGATTGCAAGAAAGTATGGCAACGCCGGTCTGTCCGACGGAACAATATCATGCACGTTCCACGGCTCGGCAGGTCAGTCGTTCGGCGCATTTCTCGCCCACGGCATATCATTCAGGCTTGAGGGAGACGCCAACGATTATGTAGGCAAGGGACTGTCAGGCGGACGCATTGTAATAGTGCCGCCGACAGGAGCTAAATTCCTGCCACAGGACAATATAATCGCCGGAAACACATTGCTCTACGGAGCCACCTCAGGCGAAATATACATCAACGGACGTGTAGGCGAACGATTCTGTGTGCGCAACTCGGGCGCAATCGCCGTAGTGGAAGGTGTAGGCGATCATTGCTGCGAATACATGACCGGAGGACGTACTGTAGTGCTCGGCTCGACAGGGCGTAACTTTGCCGCCGGCATGAGCGGAGGCATTGCTTACGTATGGAATCCTGATGGCAATTTTGACTACTTCTGCAACATGGAGATGGTCGAGCTGTCGCTCATCGAAGATATGGCCGACAACCGCGAACTGTACCGTCTGATTGGCAACCACTACAAGCACACACGCTCACCACTCGCCGGAATGATGCTCGACAACTGGCAGCAGTATGTCGACCAGTTTATCAAGGTCATTCCATTTGAATACAAAAAGGTGCTCCACCAGGAAAAAATGGATCGCATGCAGGAGAAGATTGCCGGCATCGAGCGCGACTGAGCCATCTATCAGTCGGCCAAGATATTACCAACTAATCAAGAATACATAACGCAACACAATATATGGGAAATCCCAAAGCGTTTCTAACAATACCGCGTAAAGAGGCCGGCTACCGGCCCGTCAACGACAGAATAAAGGATTACGGAGAGGTAGAGCAGACTCTCAATCCGGAGGATCGCCGCCTGCAGGCATCGCGCTGCATGGAATGTGGAGTACCGTTCTGCCATTGGAGCTGCCCTCTGGGTAACAAGCAGCCAGAATGGCAGGACCGTCTTTACAAAAACGACATACGCGGAGCATACCGTCTGCTCACAGCCACTGATGACTTTCCCGAATTTACCGGACGTGTATGCCCGGCCCTGTGCGAGAAAGGATGCGTGCTCAACAAGGAGCATGAGCCGGTAACAATACGTGAGAACGAAGCCGCAATCGTAGAGCGCGCTTTCCTCGAAGGAGTGGTGGAGCCACGCATACCGTCGACACGTACCGGAAAACGGGTGGCCGTAATCGGTTCGGGCCCTGCAGGTCTTACATGCGCCAACCGTCTCAACCAGCATGGGCACATAGTCACAGTATTTGAGAAAAACGAAGCCACAGGCGGTCTGCTGCGTTTCGGCATACCTGATTTTAAACTCAACAAAAGCGTGATTGACAGGCGTGTGGATATTCTCAAGCAGGAAGGAATAGAATTCCGCACAGGAGTTGAAGTCGGTACCGACATTCCGTTGTCACAAATTACCGAAGAATATGATGCGGTATGTATAGCCATCGGTGCAGAAGTACCGCGCGACCTTCAGGTGGAGGGCCGCGGGCTGCACGGAGTCCATTTCGCACTCGAACTACTACAGCAACAGAACCGCGTAAATGCCGGCCTTGAGTTCCCGGCCGATATCCGTATCTCGGCCAAAGACAAGAACGTGCTTGTAATCGGGGGAGGCGATACCGGCAGCGACTGCGTAGGTACAGCCAACCGACAAGGCGCACGGAGTGTTACCCAGATTGAAATCATGCCTATGCCCCCCGAAGGTGAGAATCCCGACACCCCATGGCCCTATTGGCCTGTTGTACTCAAGACTTCCAGCAGCCATCTGGAAGGATGCACCCGAAGATGGTTACTCGACACTCGCCGTTTCATAGGAGACAGCGACGGGCGTGTAAGCGAAGTCGAGGTAGAGGAAATCGAATGGGTCAACGATGCCGCCACCGGCCGAAAGACTATAAAAAGGTCGGGCAAGACTGAGAAGATAAAGACCGAACTGGTGCTCCTCGCCCTCGGATTTACCAATCCAAGAGCCGAAGGGCTTCTTGAACAGGCCGGTGTAGAGATAGACGCGCGCGGAAATGTAAAAGTCAACGCCGACATGTCGACATCCGTATCTGGAATATTTGCCGCCGGCGATGCCTCGACCGGGGCATCACTCGTGGTAAGATGTATCGCATCAGGCCGACAGGCCGCTGAAGGCATACACCATTACTTATCGTCAAAATAGCATTTTCATATAGAGCCGCACACCTTCCGACAGGGATGCGGCTCTTCTATTATAACCAACTTACCGATAGATGGAACCTCTCAAACATGAATGCGGCGTGGCTATGGTGCGCCTGCTCAAGCCGCTGAGTTACTACAAGGAAAAGTACGGCACATGGCATTACGGCCTCAACAAGCTGTACCTGCTGATGGAAAAGCAACACAACCGCGGACAGGAAGCCGCCGGCGCCGGATGTATCAAGATGCACTCCCCCGCCGGCAGCGAATATGTGTATCGCGAGCGTGCGCTCGGCTCAGGAGCCATAAGCGAGATATTCTCGTCAATCAACCATCAGATAGAGCATGCCCGGCTCGGCGACCATAGCGCAGAATGGGTCGAGGAGGAAGCCCCGTTTATCGGCGAGATATACATGGGCCATCTACGCTACTCTACCACCGGGCGCAGCGGCATGAGCTATGTGCATCCGTTTCTGCGCCGCAATAACTGGTGCTCGCGCTCGCTTATGCTCTGCGGAAACTTCAACATGACCAATGTCGAAAGTATATTCTCTGAAGTGGTGGCCAAAGGGCAGCATCCGCGCATTTTTTCCGACACGGTAATCATACTTGAGCAGCTCGGCTACTCCCTCGACAAAGAGAACAGCCGTCTGCACCAGGAGTTCACCCTGCAGGGTCTTGACGGCATAGAACGCGCCCGTGCGATAGAGGACAATCTCGACATACCGTCTATCCTGCGCTCCACAGCCCCAAGCTGGGACGGCGGATATGTAATATGCGGAGCCGTCGGATCCGGTGACATATGGACATTGCGCGACCCCCATGGCATACGTCCGGCATTCTATTATACCGACGACGAGATTGTGGTTGTAGCCTCCGAACGCCCTGTAATACAGACTGTAATGGATGTCGCAATCGACGATGTGCACGAACTGGCTCCCGGAGCGGCTGTCATTGTGGCAAAGAGCGGAAATGTAAGTGTGGAGCAGGTGCTCCCGACTGCCTCCGACGCCCGCTGCTCGTTTGAGCGCATTTATTTCTCTCGTGGAAGTGATGCCGACATATACCGTGAACGCAAGGCTCTCGGATGTCAGCTCGCCGCACCTGTTACCGAAGCATTGGGAGGCGACCTTCGCCATGCAGTGTTCTCCTTTATTCCCAACACGGCAGAAGTGGCGTTTATCGGTATGTGCGAAGGGCTTGAGAGTGAACTTGACCATCGCCGGACAGAAGCAATACTTTCCGCACAGAAAAGGGACGAACTTACACCCGCAGTACTCGAAGAGATAATGAGCGACAAACTGCGCGTGGAGAAAGTGGCCATAAAGGATATCAAGCTACGCACGTTTATCGCAGAAGGTGCTACACGCACCGATCTCGCCACACATGTCTACGACGTGACATACGGTCTGATTGAACCGGGAGTCGACTCCCTTGTAGTGATTGACGACTCTATCGTGCGCGGCACCACTCTCCGCCAGTCGATTCTGCGCATGCTTGACCGTCTGTCGCCGCGACAGATAGTAGTGGTAAGTTCATCACCGCAGGTGCGCTATCCCGACTGCTATGGTATCGACATGTCGCGTATGGGAGAATTCTGTGCATTCCGTGCAGCCGTCGCACTACTGAAAGAGAGCGGACGCACACACGTGCTCGATGACGTATACCATCGCTGTCTGGAGCAGGAATCGATGTCCGATACAGAGATTATAAATTGTGTAAAAGACATATATGCACCCTTCTCCGACGAAGAGATTTCAGCCCAGATAGCGCGCATGCTTACCCCGGATGGAACACGCGCAGAGGTAAAAATCATATATCAGACTCTCGACGGACTGCACCGCGCTGTTCCATCGTCGCCTGGCGACTGGTACTTCTCGGGCGATTATCCTACACCCGGAGGCACACGTCTGGTCAACCGTGCCTTTGTCAACTACTACGAAGGCCATCCCGACCGCCGCTGACAATCCATTCCACTACAACAAAAACATAGAGTTAGTCTGTATCGTAATCAACATTCAATTACGACACAGACTAACTCATTAAATTATTGCTTTAAGAGTCTTGCCAGCACAATAAAAAATGACAATTATTATTATTACTGTCCGCTAAACTTTTTTTGAGCGATTGAAAAATTAGGGCTGACACCTATTGCAGGAGTCAGCCCTAAATGGTTATTTTGGTGTCGCCAAACAATCCATGAATAACCATGAGTAAAAGTAGTAATTTCTTCGGACAGCCGATATATGGACAGCTGATAAAATCACTCAATCGTGAAAAAATTGTTGAATTCAGCCGAAAACACGGCGGAGAGAAGTATGTAAAGAGCTTTGACGGCTATACGCATCTGCTTACGATGCTCTATGCCGTGATCCAGCGCTTCGACTCATTGCGTGAGATAGAGACATCTATGACAGCGGAGGTTCGCAAACTGCACCATGTCGGAATTGATACTGTACCAAAGCGCAGCACCCTGTCGGATGCAAATGCCCGACGGTCAGAGAAGTTCTTTGAGGATGTCTATCGCGACCTGTATGCAGCCAACAAAGACATTCTTTCATCGGACAGCAGACGCAACGGCACGGAAGAGTGGATAAAGCAGCTTAGGATTATCGATTCCACTACAATCACATTGTTCTCCAACGCCATTTTCAAGGGTGTTGGCCGACATCCCAAAACCGGAAAGAAGAAGGGAGGTATCAAGGTACACTCGGTAATACATGCCAACGAGGGCGTCCCCTGCGACGTGCAGTTCACTTCGGCGGCGACCAATGACTCTTTCATGCTTGCTCCGAGCCATTACAGCCACAACGAGATAGTCGCTCTTGACCGCGCCTATATCAATTATGCCAAATTCGAGGAACTGACGGACCGTGGCGTTGTATATGTCACCAAAATGAAGAAGAACCTAAGTTATGAGGTACTTGTAGACTGTATGCATCAGAACCCGCAGGGACTGATGGAATACCGTGAACAGGTCGTGGTGTTCCGTAAAGACGGCATAAACCACATCGCCAGAATAATTACATACGTTGACATCAAGAAGAACGGGAAGCCAAAACTCATATCGCTTCTGACCAACGACTTCGACATGCCGCCAGAGACAATCGTGGCGATATACCGCCGCCGATGGCAGATAGAGTCTCTTTTCAAGCAGATCAAACAGAACTTCCCCTTGAGATACTTCTATGGCGAGAGCGCCAACGCCATCAAAATCCAGATATGGGTTACACTCATCGCAAATCTGCTGCTGTCAGTACTTCAAAGCAAACTCGAAAGACGTTGGAGCTTCTCCGGGCTGGCTACAATCGTCAGAATTGTGCTGATGTATTACCTGAATCTCGAAAAGTTCCTCAATCAGCCCGATGCAGACCTGAAAATCATGCTCGCCGAAGCATCGGAATCGCCTCCCGAAGTTCCTGAAAACTGCTGAGGGGGCTTGTCAAATACAAAAAGTAAGCCCAACTTCTGCCGTTCAGGAAGTTGGACTCGCCTTTTTATGGTTTAGCGGACAGTAATAAATTATTATCTAATCAGCATCATACATCATATAAGATGCTTTTCTAAAATAAAGTTTATGGCTGCGTACATATCTCATTATTTCTAATATCCTTATCCGTATGCACAATGTGTTTTATCACACGTCGGACATTGCTCCACTTCGGGAATATGGCAAATGGACGAACCGAACTATAGCTTACAAGAATCACCAGCAATGATGTAAGCGCTACAATAATAAGAAGCCATCCGTAAATTTCCTTCATTGATACTACCAACGCCTGAGTCTGTACAATTCCATAAATCCGAGCAATCGGGATATGGGTCAAGTCGGGATTAAAGTCGACAATGTTGGCACTGAGCAAATCGGCATTCTTTGCCATAGTCCTACGCAAAATCTCGCCAATAACTGCGGGCCCAAATGTAGCCCCCATCACAGCTCCGGTGAATCCGTTTATAGTAAGAGCCTGCGGAAATACCTGAAACGGCAGCCCACTCTGGACTATTGATGTAAGAAATACAATCGAAATTATTACTGCCCCCGCTCCACGAATGAACAGCGGGACAAACAGCATCTCTTTCTCTACACCATAATCAATAACGAAGTAGAAATATGCAAGATATATGACAGCCAGCCCAAAGGCAATCGCAGTCATGGTCTTGTATCTCCATTTTCGGATAGCAAATGTGAAATATGTAAACGCACATCCGGCAATGATTCCGGCAAACACATACCAATTGAGATCAATGAGATTGGTCTCATCGAACCCGAGAATGTTTGCAGCATAGCTGTGCTCAAATACATGTTCTGTGGCAATAAGAGTAAAAAACACCAGATAAAAGCCGCCCATAACATTATCCCGGCGGCTATATCAAAATTTGTGTCAACCAACTTCTCAGGCCAAGACATCGTAGAAATTTCCCGTAAACGAGGAGGATATGAAATAGAATTAACAAATGGCACCGAGTTAAAACTCACTGAGGATGCCAAACCTCTCACCGAGCAACCTCGCCGTCAGAATGGTAATCGTCCACGCAAGTAATACATACTGCAATTCTAAATCCAACTAATTACAAGCAAAACCGCACGCCTATAAGTATTCTGTAGACGTGCGGTTTAGTTATGTGTTAATTAATTATCACTTGGTGTACTCATCAGGAAGCACAGGCATTGCACCATTGCATGTACATACAAATGCAGAAGTAGCAACAGCCCTGCGGTGAGCCTCTGCCACCGGCATACCCTTAAGTACACAGGATATGAATGCGGCGGTAAACGAGTCGCCGGCACCTACAGTATCTGCGACCTCAACCCTCGGAGTAGGCAGGAATGATACATTGCCGGGGGTAAATACGTAACTGCCATTGATACCACATGTAAGAATAAGCATCTTCAGATTGTATTTACCAAGGAGAATCCAGCACTTGTCCTGAAGGTCTATGCCTGGATAGCCGAACATGCGGCTTACAGTGACCAGTTCTTCATCGTTAATCTTCAGAATATTGCAGTGTTCCATCGATTTACAGAGAATCTCCTTATTGTAGAATCCCTGCCGCAAGTTCACATCAAATACCACAAGAGTATCCTCATCCCTGGGCATAGTGTCAAGGAAGCGGTTGATGGTTTCGCGCGACACGACATTGCGCTGGGCAAGCGAGCCAAAACATACGGCTTTTGTTTTTTTTGCAAGAGTCTCAAGCGAAGTAGTCCAGGGAATATTATCCCAGGCCACATTCTCCTTTATCTCATACTGAGGCACTCCGGCCTGATCAATCTCGACCTGCACGGTACCCGTAGGATAAGGCACCTTTTCGATAAGTTGCTTGAGTCCTTTTGAGGTCAGATTCTCAAGTATCTCATCGCCAAGAGCATCATCACCTACAGCGCTTACGACGCAACTTGGTAGACCAAACTGTGACACATGATAGGCAAAATTGGCGGGTGCTCCACCTATTTTCTTTCCTTCAGGGAGAACATCCCACAGGGCCTCTCCCATTCCTACGACTACATTGTTGTTCATAATGATGGTATTAAAATATTTATTGGGGTAACTTTTATTTCTTTATTTTTATTGTATAGTACATGAGATATATCACTCCGGCAGTCATTACGGCTACTGCACCGACCTGTCCTACCGCGTCAGCGGCAAAGCCCATGGCCAGAGGAAACACAGTGCCTCCAAAAAGACCCATAATCATCAGTCCCGACACTTCGTTTTTCTCATTGGGAGAAGTGTTGAGAGCCTGTGCAAATACCACTGAGAATACATTTGAATTGCCGAATCCGATAAGACCGATACCTATATACAGGGCTGTAAGAGTGTCACACACGAATAGCATCCCCATAGCCACAAGCATCATTGCGACACTGAACCCGAAGAACAGTCTGGGAGACACCGAGCGAAGGATAAAAGCACCGAGGAAACATCCGGCAGTACGGAAAATAAAATATATACTTGTTGCAAAACCGGCCTCTTCAAGAGGTAGTCCGAGGCGCTCCATTATAATTTTTGGAGCAGTAGTATTGGTGCCCACATCAATACCAACATGACACATAATACCTATAAAGCACAAGAGTATAAACGGACGACCCAACAATTTGATGCACTCTCCTACACCGGAGGCTTTGTCAGGACGCTCCTCCTGAATCGGAGTAGCGCCAAGCACCGATATAGACAAGAAACTTATAACTGCATAAATGATAAACAGCGATCGCCAGCCAAGGCCGAATGTAGGAATAGCAGTAGTGGCACCCCATGCGGCGATAATCGGCGCGAGAAAAGAGGCTATTGCCTTCACAAACTGTCCGAAAGTAAGAGTCGACGCAAGTTTGTCGCCACTTATAAGATTAGTCACCAAAGGGTTAAGCGATGTCTGCATTACTGCATTCCCGATACCTAAAAGAGAAAATGAAATAAGCATTATTGCATAGCTGTCGCCAAAAGCCGGAATGAATAGCGATACTGCTGTGATTACAAGGCTTATAAGCACTGTCTTTTTACGTCCAATCTTATTCATGAGCATGCCTGTCGGCACTGAGAAAATCAAGAACCAAAAAAAGACAAGCGACGGGAAAAGATTTGCCTCCGAGTCGGAGAGAGCAAGATCTTTCTGTACATAATTTGAAGCTGTGCCTACGAGGTCGACAAAACCCATTGCAAAAAAGCATAGCATTACCGGCACAATCTGCATCAGTGAAGTTTTGCGGTCCACGGCAAGCGGTTGTGATATTTCCATATGATTTAGTTTATTCTACTGTTATAATTTCAGTCATTAACATCCTTTATAGAGAATATTTTGAGATTCCTTATATCTGCCTTTCCACCATCCGCGCTGAAAGAGATACGATTGTAAGGAGCAGTAGGGAACACCAGATTGGTCATAGCGAATTTTCCGTCAGCTTCAAAAACCTCTATACTTGACCTGTCGACAAATATACGCAGTTTTAGAGTTGAATCGTCGTAGGAGAATGTCGGCGCGACAGTTACTGCAGGGAAATCCTGGCTGAAATCAGTAACTCCACTCTTGCGGCGATCAAAAGTAAGAGTACTTTCCGACGGATTATAAACCATATCTACATAATCTCCTTCATCATTCGACAGCATTACCGACACAGGAGCTCCTTTGCGTGAATCAATGTCAAGAAGAATCTCACATATTCCATCGTTGTCCGCTGGGAGTGATATTTTCCGTGGATTCTTACCGACAGATAACTTACTCTGACGGCTTACAAGACGGTCGCGGAGCATATCAACTTCGGGCGACGGAACGGTAGATACGTATATCTGTCCGTCAGAAGCCTTAAACAGCCCCATTTCACGCGGGAGTGTATTGGCGCTTCTGAACTGCATCGTCGGAACTTCGGCCGCATACTGCCAGTTGCTCATCCATCCTATCACAGTACGACGGTTGTCAGGAGCATCGCTCCAACTTACCGTAGCGTAATGATCCTTACCGAAATCCATCCATTTTGTAGGCACATTCCCATCAGCATCCTTGTCGGGAGTAAAAGTCTTGCCGTCAAAATCACCAATGAAATATTGAGCTGCGCTGCCGCCGAACGGACCGCCGGGATTGATATTGCATATCAGCATCCACTTTTTTTCTCCGGAACCCTCCACAGTGAGTTCAAACAGGTCAGGACATTCCCATACACCATCCTGCGCTCCAAGGCCTTTGCCAAAAGCGCTGTTCAGAGTCCAGTTCTTCAAATCAGGCGAGCGGAATATCAGCATCTCGTGGTCAAGAGCATGGGCGAGGAGCAAATTCCATTCTCCGGTAGCTGCGTTCCAGAACATATTAGGGTCGCGAGCCTCACTTTCAAGAGTGATTACCGGATTGCCGGGATATATCTCAAACGTCATTCCGTTGTCTTTACTGTGGGCAAGACTCTGTATCTGGCTTGCAGCCGCCGAAGTATATAGCGATATTATGGCATCCTTCCCGAATCCTGCGGTATTGTCCGGGTCAAGCACCGAACTGCCACTGAACACATATCCCAGCCCGTTTGGCTCGATAGCTACCGGATGATGCTCCCAGGTTACAAGATCCTTGGACGATGAATGCCCCCAGCTGAGATTCTGCCATTTTGAGCCATACGGATTCCACTGATAATACAGATGCCATATCCCATCTTTATATACCATGCCGTTAGGATCGTTCATCCATCCATACAGAGGGGTGTGGTGGAAAGCCGGACGATACTTTTCGCGATTTGAAGTGTCAAACGTGTCAACAAGAGCAAAACGTGACCAACAAGCATCCTCCTTGGCATCACGTACCGACGAACGACTCTGTGAAGTTACAATATTGAGTACAACGTCGTGACCGGCATACTGCTCCATGTCAAACGGCACACAATAATCCACCTTAGTTTTTGCCAGACGCACATGAAGAGTGCGGTCGAGCTTCCCGTCGACAAGTATATTTACGGTCGCATCATCGTTACTCTCCTGAACAGGCATCAGCAGAAACTTCCTGCCGCTGTCCACGCGCACAAGGGTATTGTTTACTCCAAGATGGTCCACAGTAACTCCGTCGGCACAATTGGCGTTCGATGCCATCATAAGAGAAGCTCCTGTCATAAGAGCGGTAAGTCCGGTTTTTATTTTATCCATATTGATTTTATACTGATGTGAGTGGTAAAATTTTCAGGTTAATGCAAATCTAAAACAATCTTTTCTCCATTGAATAAAGTTCCTGTCGACAACGGAATTGCCATGTGTTGTATCCGTTGCGTTTCCATACTGCAAAACTACTATATTGCCCAATTACAGCCTATAAAAAATCGTGCATTGTCTATTAAATTCGTTGTATGCACATCATTTTTATTATCATAAGCACTGTTTTTCATATGATTATCAATATCTTTGCAGTGTTGATTACCTTATATGCGCAATTCTCATGAAAAAGTTGTCTATATACCTGTTTATTATCACATTTCTCACCACTGCTCTTGCAGCATGTTCCGACAGCAGAATATATAAAATCGGAGTATCACAATGCAGTCAGGATGACTGGCGCTCGAAAATGAACGACGAAATCAACCGTGAAATAATGCTTCATGAAGATGCGGAAGTAGAAATTCGTTCAGCCGACGACAGCAATCCGAAACAGATTTCCGACATACGCTACTTCGCCGACAACGGGTTTGATATAATAATTGTATCGCCCAACGAAGCGCAAGCCCTCACTCCTATTATAAAAGAGGTATATGAATCGGGAATACCGGTAATAATATTCGACCGGAATATTATCGGCGATTCATATACCGCACATATAGGTGTCGATGACAAAAGCATTGGCCGGGAAGCCGCACATTATGCATTCCACATACTCACCGAGCCACCCAAAGTAATCGAGATATACGGACTGCGCGGCTCTACTCCTGCTGAAAACCGACACAACGGATTCGCAAATGAACTGACCGCCGGTGGAGGCAAAATAATAGCAAGCGAGGCCGGCAACTGGAATAAAGAAGAGGCAATACCTATTGTCGACTCATTACTGAAAGCTCATCCGGAAGCCAATCTCATATACGCTCATAACGACCGAATGGCTATAGCCGCCGCTGAAATAACTCGCCGTCATGGGCGCAATGACATAAAGATAATCGGAATCGACGCGGCACCCGAAATTGGTATAAAAGCAGTGGCCGACAGTATTATCGACGCTACATTCCTATATCCTACCTAAGGACACCGCTTAATACAAACGGCACTCGCGATATTGAAAGGCGAGCCATATCAGCGTGAGGTTGAGATACCGGCATCATCAGCAGTCGACCTCTCCAATGCCGACATATTGCTCCTTCAGAACGAGACTCTGACCGAAGAGACACGAAAAATGAAACTTCTGAAAGAGAAAATCGATGATTACTGGGCCAAACACTCGTCGCAGACATCGCTATTCTATGCAAGCATAGCTATGATCGTGCTACTATTCGGCGTATTCTTTCTTGTGCTAAGATCATTCTGGCAGCACCGCCGCCATCAGATGGCGCTCATGGAACGCAACAGACTACTGGAAGAACAGCGCGACATGCAAAAGTCTCTTAACGAAAAACTACAGGAAGCCACTCAGTCTAAACTTATGTTTTTCACCAATGTATCTCATGATTTACGCACTCCTCTCACACTTATATCCGAGCCTGTATCACAACTTGCGGATGCAAACAATCTAACGCCTCAGCAACATACACTAATCAAAATTGCCGACAAAAATGTAAAAATCCTTCGTCGCCTTATAAATCAGATACTTGACTTCAGAAAATATGAAAACGGCAAACTCGACCTGCATCTCTCTGAGATAGATTTCGGACATGCGATAAACGAATGGATGGAATCATTCTACGCTGTAGCCAGGAAACGCGATATCAGACTGTCGCTTGATACACCCGCTGGCGCACCTGTCACAGGAGCATTTGATGCAGAAAAAATCGAGCGTATATTCTTCAATCTGATTTCCAATGCATTCAAATATACTCCCGACAATGGCTCCATACATGTGTCATATAGCGTAGAAAACGAACGACTTACACTTAAAGTGGCCGACACCGGCGAAGGCATAAGCGAACGCGATCTCGGCAACATATTCGACAGGTTCTACCAGGCCGACCGTATACATCCAAGAGGATCTGGCATAGGTCTTTCACTGGTAAAAGCATTTGTAGAACTACACGGAGGCACAATCTCTGTAAAAAGCGCACTTAACGAAGGGTCGGTATTTACTGTCGAACTTCCCATAAGGCACATTTCCGACACGACCGTTGCCACCGAGCAAAATATCACCCCCGAGGATGTAGCAACAGAATTATCCGGAATCGAAGCCGACCTGACCTTTGATGCGGCGAAGCCTCTCTTACTGATTATTGATGACAATAAAGACATACTCCGCCTTGTAAGCGAACTCCTCAATACATCCTACAATATAATCACGGCTACAAATGGTCGCGACGGCATAAGAATGGCAACAAAATATGTGCCTGACCTTATCATTTGCGATGTCATGATGCCTGTGATGGACGGCATGGAATGCTGTCGGCGTATAAAGGAAGAGATATCCACCTCACACATACCCATACTCATGCTCACCGCATGCTCTATGGATGAGCAACGTATACAGGGATACGACAATGGAGCCGACGGATACCTTGCAAAACCGTTCAGCGGAGCCGTGCTGGCTTCAAGATGCGCATCGCTCATCTCCAACCGCAAGCGTATAAAGGAGATATGGAGCGGTGACACTACTCCTGCGGCGGCATCTGCGACTAAATGTATGTCACCGGACCCACAGAATCCGGCAAGCAAGCCGACATTACCGGTATCAGAAATCGACAATGATTTCTATCGTCGATTCATCGAAATATTAAAGGCCGATATGGGAAACTCCGATTTGAATGTCGACAAGATTGCTTCGAAGATGGGGCTTGAGCGCTCACAATTCTATCGCAAGATAAAAGCTCTGACCAACTATTCTCCGGTAGAACTGATAAGACGCATACGCCTGAAACACGGTCATAACCTAATCGTATCGACCGATAAAACGATAAGTGAGATTGCCTATGAAACCGGCTTCTCTACTCCGGCCTATTTCACAAAATGCTATCGCGATGCCTATGGAGAAACTCCTACCGAGGTACGCAATCGATTGGGAAAATAGCAATCCGTCAGTTCAGTGAATGTCTCCTCTGTGGGCATGACACATTCATACCCCACATAACAGTCATGTAAATCAACGGATTAATACCATTTCACAATCTATTATCACTTTTGTTGCATATTCTGTCAAAAATCGTGCGACACACAGATTTTGATAACCGACGCAACATCCATTATATGCTGCACCATATTGTGCGAATTAAATTTGCAGCATAAAATTTACCAACCAATATCAACATGAAAAAACAGATTCTCAGTGCGATTTTGCTGTTTGTCTTTGCAATTGCCGCACAAGCACAGAACATCACGGTGCATGGAACAGTGCTTTCCAAGACCGATGACGAGCCGCTGATTGGCGCAAGTATTATTTCAGATGTGAAAGGGAGCATGGGTGCCGCCACCGATTTCGACGGTAACTTTACCATGACAGTTCCCGAAGGCTCATACATAACGGTGTCGTACGTCGGCTATACTACAATGAAAGCTGCGGCTCAGCCCACTATGACAATATACCTTGAAGAGGATGCCGAACACCTTGACGAGGTTGTGGTTGTAGGCTATTCTTCCGAAAAGAAATCCGACCTCACAGGGTCAGTCTCTGTTGTAAAGATGAAAGATGTCGCCGACACTCCTACAGGCAATGTAATACAATCCCTGCAGGGACGTGTAGCGGGCATGAATATCACTACCGACGGTACTCCCGGTGGCCTGAGCACAGGCACATCTATACGTGGCGCCTCGTCATTCCGAAGCGATGCCAACGGACCGCTCTATGTAATCGACGGTGTGATGACCCGTGAGAATCCGGGGACAATTCTCAACAGCAACGATGTAGAATCAATTCAAGTACTGAAAGACGCCGCATCTGCATCAATCTACGGCGCACAGGCAGCCAATGGCGTAATCATCATCACCACCAAGCGTGCCAAAAAAGGCGAATGCCGCGTGACTTTTGATGCAACACTCACACTACAGACCTACCAGAGCGGACTTGACATGCTCAATGCCGACCAGTGGGGTCAGGTATATTGGTCCGCCTACAAGTATTCCTACGGCACCACCCCAAATTCCGAACTATACGGCAATGGCGCTACTCCAAAACTACAGCCCTACACTAATCTCAATGGCGTAATCGTAAATCCTCAGAATACCGACTGGGAAAAGGAGATACACCGCACAGCTCTGATGCAGACATACAGCATCGGCATTTCAAAAGGCGATGAAAACGGCTCATCATCTCTGTCGGTCAGCTGGCTCGACCACGACGGTATCATCAAAGGTTCCGACTTCCAGAAAGCCAACACCCGTTTCAGCTCCGACTACGGATTCCTCAACAACCGTCTGCGTGTCGGTGGCAATGTTACTGTCAACTGGTGGCGTCAGCACAATGCTCCCGGCGGCATAGAAGAAAATGCTATCAAAATGCATCCGGCCCGTACTGTCTACGACTCTGAGGGCAACTACAACGACCAAGTGGCATTCGGCCTCAACGACACCCCCAATATCATGCGACAGATTGAAGAAGAAGGCAACAACAAGCGTGAATATTGGCGCATATTTGGAAATGCATACCTATCTGTAGAGCCCATTAAAAACCTCATACTGAAAACCAATTTCGGCGTAAACTACCACAACGGTAACGACAAAATTTTCACTCCGGCCAACCTTCGCGACAACACCAACAATCTGTACCAGTATTCAAGCAAGACTACCGACTGGGTATGGACCAATATCGCACAGTATAACGCCGACTTCGGCAAAAACTCAATAATGGCTCTTGTCGGCATAGAAGCAAAGCGCAACCACTTCGAAGACATGTTCGGAGAGGGAAAAGGCCTCGAGATCGAAGACCCCAACTACCTGTATCTCGGCAACGTAACCGCAAACAAGAATACAGGGTCCGGTGCATCCAACTACTCTATGTTCTCCGTTTTCGGCAAAATCAACTATAGCTGGGACAACAAATACCTACTTTCGTTCACTCTCCGGCGCGATGCATCCTCTCGTCTGTCGACTGCCCACAACTACGACTGGTTCCCGTCTGTTTCTGCTGGATGGCGCATATCTCAGGAAAACTTCATGGAAGCCACACGTTCATGGCTCAGCGACCTCAAAATACGCGGTGCATACGGTGTCAACGGTAACGACATCATCGCCAACGATGCCTTTTATGCCAAATATGCGATGGATCTCGACCGTGCCGCTTATGCAATCGGCGGAGGGAACACACTCCTCCCGGGAGCACTCCGTTCTCGCAGCACCAATCCTGACCTCACCTGGGAGAAGACATATCAGACCAACTTCGGTTTCGACGCATCCCTATTCAACCACAAGCTGGCTCTATCATTTGACTACTTCCACAAAAAGACCGACAACATGCTCGTAGAAAAGCCATATATAGCCACTATCGGCGAAGGCGGATACTGCTGGTACAATGGCGGCTCCATGGTAAACAAGGGTGTGGAAATCACCGCCGAATGGCGCCAATCGATTAATAAGGATTTCAGCTATAGCATCGGTCTGAACGCTACCGTGATGAAGAATGAAGTCACTGATTTGATGGACGATATATACTACACCTGGGGTGGCGGCAACGGCATAGACAAAAGTATCGTAGGACAATCACTCGGCTCTTGGATGGGATACAAGACCGACGGCATATTCCGCACTCAGGAAGAAGTAGACGCCTATAAAGCGGAATATAAAGTAAGTTTCGGTAATCCCGCCGTAGGACGAGTACGATATGTGGACACCAACGGCGATAATGAAATCAACGACCGCGACCGCACATGGCTCGGTACTGATTTACCCAAAGCTCAGTTCGGTCTCAATCTCGGAGCCAACTGGAAAGGTTTCGACCTCAGCCTATTCTTCAACAGCATCATACGCGACGCATGGAACAACTCCAAATACTACACCGACTTCTTCCCTCTATGGACAGGCAATCATGGTATACAGTTGCTTGAGGCCTCCAACGCATACGACCGCTTCCTCCAGACCGGCTATTATGATTCCGACGTACCCGCTCCGGCTGTCGACAACTCAAACAACGAGAATGAAAGCTCGGAATACTTCATCGAAGACGGCTCATTCATACGCCTGAAGACACTCTCTCTTGGATATACATTGCCCGAGAAGCTGCGCAAGACTCTCCGCCTGCAGAACGCACGCATATATTTCCAGGCTCAGAATCTGCTGACCCTTACCAAATACTCAGGTGCCGATCCTGAAGGTCTCGGATATCCCTACGCCCTGCCACGCCAATACACTTTCGGCATACAGTTTGGCTTCTAATATACTCCCAATCATCAAATACTACAAAAATGAAACTGAAAAATATATTACCGATTGCACTTATCGGCCTCTCATTAAGTGCTTGTAGCGACGACTTCCTGGAAAACAAGCCACAAGGTCCGTTATCCGATGCAAACATGAATGATCCCGAGGCTGTCGACCTTCTCGTCCACGGAGCATACGCCACATTCGGATGTAGATATGCCGACTCCAATGATCCACACTGGTTTCCCGTTACAAACTGGAGCTACGGCGAGGTACGTGCCGACAATGCCTACAAAGGCGGCGGAGGTGAGACCGATGCATGGGAAATCCACGATATGGAAACCGCAAAAATCCAGCCCAACAACGGATTTCTTGATGGCAAGTGGTTTAACGTATACTGCGGAATATCCCGCTGTAATTCCGCCATCCGTGCACTCCGCAAAGTCGATGAAAGCATAATCCCACAAAAGAACACCCGTATAGCCGAAATATGCGTAATCCGCGACCACTGGTATTTCGAACTTGTACGCCTATTCAACCGCATCCCATATATGGATATCGACCTCCCTGAAATTGAATATCCCTACGTGCGCAACGATGAATTCTCACGCGAGCAACATCTTGACCGCATCGCAAAGGATCTACTCGCCGCAGCCGAGAATCTGCCCGACAATCAAAGCGAAATAGGTCGTATAAACCGCCGCATCGCTCTCGCCTACGCAGCCAAGGTCAAGCTATATCAGGCATATGAACAGGATTCACAGACTAATGCTGTAATAAATATTAACAAAACCCTCATGGGTGAGGTTGTGGAGCTTATCGATAAGGTTCAGGGGTATCAGCTCCTTGATGACTTCCAAAAGCTCGATCTCCTGGAATATGAGAACGGACCGGAATCGGTTTTCGCCATCCAATTCTCAAAAGACGACGGCTCAAGCGGAGTTGGCCGCATAAACTGGTCTATGCTGCTCAACTCCATGACCGGCCCCGGCTGCCCTTGGCAGGGTGACGGCTTCTTCCTCCCCTCGCAAGATCTTATCAACGCCTACCAGACCGATGCCAACGGTCTCCCCGTATTCGACTATCAGCAAAAGCCCGACTATGGTACAGTAGTCTTTGACAATAACGGAGGATACACACTCGGAAACGTCGACGGCAATGTAGACCCTCGTCTCGACTTTGTCATTGGGCGTCCTACCATAAGATATAAGACATACGAAGAACGTCCCTGCGGACTTTGGGTACGCAACAGCGACACCTACGGCTACAACAACACCAAGAGATTCTGGCTCTCGCCTGAGTCAAAAGACGCCACCCAGGGATGGCCTTGGGGAGCATCCGCTCTCAATTGGCAGGTTATCCGATATGCCGACCTGCTGCTCTACAAGGCCGAAGCATTGATTGAAATCGGTGGCAACGGTCTTGAGGAAGCACGCACACTCATCAACCAGGTACGTCAGCGCGCACAGAACAGCGCTTATGTCAAGGACTTCAACGACCCCACTAAAGATGCTGCCAACTACAAAATCGGTCTCTATCCGTCTGCGGGATGGAATCAGGATTACGCCCGCAAGGCTCTCCGCACAGAGATGCGACTCGAAAAAGCCATGGAGGGTGAGCGTTTCTTCGACCTTGTACGCTGGGGTATCGCCAAAGAGACGATGAACAATTACTTTGCCGCAGAGAAAGACAACCGTATTTACTACCAGAATGCTTCATTCGACACCGGTGAAGAATATTTCCCGGTACCGGTAGCTCAGTACAACTTCTCCGGAGGCATATACATACAGAATCCCGGATACCCCTCTTTCTGATACAGACACTACATCAACCAAATATTTTGAGGTAACAACAATGTGGAGAGACAAGCTGATTAAATCGGTGGTCTTCCACTTTTTCAAACTCCATCTACAACTTAAACCATATAAATCAAATCATGAGATTAATCTTCCTGCTACTATTTACAAATCTTGTTATCACGCTCTTTGCTTCCGACAGCATAACGTATAAAGAGAAGTATCGTCCGCAATACCACTTTACCCCGGCCCACAGATGGATAGGAGACCCGTGTGGAACGATTCGCCACAATGGCCGATACATGGCTTACAGTTGGGGAGCCGCAACATCCGACGACCTGATTCACTGGAACGAACTCAATGACCACGCTATAAAGGGACTTCCCCGCGATATCTCTGCCTTCACAGGAAGCATAGTCGTAGACCGCGGCAATACCGCCGGATATGGTGCCGACGCATTGATTGCAGCATTCACGTCATTCGACGAACACTCAAAAAAGCAATCCCAGAGTATAGCATTCAGCCTCGATAACGGGGCTACATTCCAATACTACGACCTTAATCCGGTAATAGACATCTGGAGCACTGAATTTCGCGACCCTACTGTAATATGGCATTCAGAAAGCAACAGATGGATAATGGCAGTGGCAAAAGCACTTGAAAAGAAGATAGCATTCTATTCATCCACAGATTTGAAGCACTGGGAATGGCTGAGCGATTTCGGTCCTATGGGAGACTCCGAGAAATCATGGGAATGTCCCGACTTATTTCAGTTGCCGACTGAAGACGGCAAGAAGAAATGGGTGCTTGTCATATCCGTAAACTGGGCCCGTGAACAATACTTTGTAGGCGATTTTGATGGAAAAAGATTCATACCCGAACGCCCCGAGGCCTCGCCTCTGTATGTAGATGACGGATTTGACTACTATGCATCACGTGTGTTCCAGAACTTCGACAATCCGTCAGCCGACGATGTATATACTATCGGATGGGTAAATACCTGGGACTACGCCACTGCAGCTCCCTCAGAATGGGGCAAAGGCATATGGTCGATTCCACGCAAACTGTCGTTATACTCCACTCCCGACGGCATGCGTATGCGACAGCAGCCTATCGGTTCTCTTGCCACTCTCCGCAAATCTCCGATAAAAATAAACCGTCGACTTCGCCCGGGTGTGACTAAGCTCCCTGCTATTTCTCCATTTGGCAATGTATATGAAATGAAACTCGCCATAAAGACCGACAAGCCCGACATATGCGGAGTAAATATATGCAGCGGCAACGGATACAAAGTGACAATCAGCTACGACAGCCAGACAAAATACCTTGTTGTCGACCGTACCGCATCGACCGACGTGTCGATACCAAAGTTCGACAGAATATCGCACACACGTATTCCGGATAAAAACGGAATACTCGACCTTGATATATTTGTCGACAAATCAACTGTCGAAATATTCGTCAACAATGGAGAAAAAACATTGACCATGCTCACATACTCGCCAGATACATCGACAGAAGCCAATCTGTTCTCTCTAAACGGCACCACCGAAGTCTCTCTTTCAGCATGGCCTATGAAATCAATCTGGTAAAACAAAATCCGGATACGCTCTCGCGCGGCCGGATTTCTAACCTATGATTCACTTATTTGTTGTTGCTTTTTTCTATTTCCATCAACCTCTATGCTTAGAGGAATCGAGCCTGTCATCATGAAAATGACTAATGCCATAATTGACAAAAATATGGCCCGGTGAAGAAAGCCGGGCCATATTGTAAATATTTTTATAATTTTGTTTTTTAGTATGGTATCCGATTTTCTACGTAGCAAAACTAAGTAATATTATCGAATTATCCAAATAAAACTGCTATTAATTTTCATATATCAACGATGGTTCGCTTATATATGATTTAAAACAATGTCATACAACATATCGAATGGTCTAAGGCTGGACAACAGCTACACTGCCAAGCTCACGAATCGCGCCGGTAACAGGATTCAGTATAAGATATGATGGATCCTTACGGTCATTAAATGGCTTGGGATCGAGCCCGAATACAATACCATACTGTGCGGCATCGATACTACCCTCCCACATGACATCGCCACGAAACGATATGCTCAGAGAAGCACTGCCGGGAATACAATAGGCTATGCCTCCCTTTGGAAATTCCTTAGGCTGTCCTTTCTCGTTCAGAGGCAGCCGTCCGCGGTCTGTGACCCGCAATGATAATGTTATAGGATCGCCCGACAGGTCGTTTGCATCGACTATGCCGCCGATAGCTGAAATTCGGGCTATGACCTTGCGCGATACGTCATCACCGGGAGTATACGTGATGGTATTGACATCAGTCTCGGTCTGAGTCGTACCGACAAACATCGCCGTAAGAGCAGCTTCCTGTGCTGCTATCTCATCAATTACAATTTGCATGGCCTTTCCATCCGGGGGCATCTGGTCGGCCTGTCCGGTTATCAGATCCGATCGGCTCTGACGCAATTCATATATGCGTTGTGCGGCAAGCTCGGCACGCTTTGCCACCGACTGGCTCTGCAGCATCTCAGCTGTGATTACCTGGTTGGCCGCAGGGGTCTGCAAAGGAGTCGGTTTAGCCGACACCGGCACAGGAATGACAGGGTCTTCCGCCACCGGCACATTTTCCGTATTGATAGCAACCGGCAGGTTGTTCTCGTCCATTATCAGATAAGGAGTGTAGCCTGGTTTAAACTGCATCAGATAGCGCTCAGAGTTGTTTGCGACACCACGCGCATTTACTACAACTGATTTTACACTCCAGCTTTCCGATTTCTTGGTAATCGGATTATCCACATTGAGATACTTCTTCGCATACAGGTAAAACTCGCCGGGCTCCTTGACAACATGCTCAGCCTCGATTGTAATATCAAGCACTGTTACAGGAAGGGAATATACAAGCCCGTAGTCATTGGCTTTTGTGGCCGAAAACTTCTGTGTGGTCTGGGCATTGCCCGCTCCTATCGCAAGCAGGCATGCCGAGATGAGTAGTGCACGGTTGTATTTCATATCTATGATGTTATCTGTTGTTGAATCAGTTTAAAATATCGCGTATGGCCTTTGAGATATTACGGGCAACATCTGTGGCGAGCACTCCAAAAGTTCCGTCATTCTCAGCAGCCAGCGTGCCTGCCATTCCATGTATATATGCCCCGATGGCTGCAGCAAGATCAGGAGTATACCCCTGGGCAATGAAAGAACCTACTATACCGGTAAGCACATCACCACTGCCAGGTGTGGCAAGTGCCTGACAGCCGCTACCGATAAAATATATCTTGCCGTCGGGACGCACTACACTTGTGTAACGCCCCTTTAGCAATATTATTATACTATAGTATGCCGACTTCTCTACGGCAGTCTTCAATCGGGACTCATGAGATGTATGCGGCCCGAACAATCTGTCAAATTCTCCGGCATGAGGTGTAATGACCGACATCGGCGGCACATGCTCCAACAGATTGGGACGCTGTGCGATACAGTTGAGTCCATCGGCATCAATCACCAATGGATTTGTGGACATATTGATAAAATTCTCTACTGCCCGCACGGTGTAATCATGAGTGCCGATGCCCGGACCAAGCGCCACGACATCATATTCATGCTTTGGCGATATGTCTGTGATTACGATATCATGCTGGTCGGCATGAAACATCGCCTCAGGTACGGATGTCTGCATAGGAATAAACCCACATCTGGGACCATGCACCGTAAGGCGTCCAATACCTGAACGGAGAGCTCCAAGAGCTGCCATCTGCGACGCGCCTATCATTCCATAACACCCGGCAACGAGAAGCATTGAGCCGAAATCGGCCTTAGAGCAAAATTCCGGACGCTGACGGAGTATCCGTTTTACATCTTTTTTCTCAAGCAGATAGTACGGACTCTGCTCGCCTCGCGACTCATTGCTCGCAAGTTTTATATCAAGCACCTTCCATTCGCCTAAAAACTCCGCATTGTCCTGAATAAAAAAAGACAGACGGGGGAACTCGATGGCAAGAGTAAGAGTAGCATGAACAACATCGCGCGACAAAGTAGCTTCGTTCCATTCGCCAAACATTCCCGAAGGCATATCGATTGAAACTATCGTTGCATTCGAACTGTTGATATAATCTACCAGCGACTTGAATCCTCCTTTAAGCGGTTCCTTAAGTCCGGATCCAAAGAGTCCGTCTATCACTATTGCGTCGCGGGTTATCACAGGCGGATTAAAATCATTCGTGATTTCTGTAAATGACACTCCAGGCACATTCGTAAGTTCATCGCGATAGTGGCGACACGCGTCGGAAAGTCCTCGGTCAGTGACATTGAACAACAGGACGGTGACAGTATAGCCCTCATCGGCAAGCATACGGGCCACCGCTAAAGCATCAGCGCCATTATTACCCGGACCGGCAAACACCATCATCGGACGCGATGGACGCCAACGGCTCATGATTTCCCATGTAATAGCCGAAGCGGCACGCTCCACAAGCTCAATTGACGTAACGCCCTCCTTTTCTATTACGGCATTTTCAATCGAGCGGATCTGGGCACTTGTAAATATCTTCATTAATGTCTTTGTCTATGTTTAGAGCATTCTGTCACAGTCATTGTTGCATCTCAGGCCATATGCACCAGCTGTATGGCGCGTCTGCACATATGTCGGCGCTCCTAAAAACGCTCTTATATATCGCAAAATTACAAAATCTTATCAGCCCATGAAAGATTTGTCGTGATGAAGTCATAAATTTCCTATAAATTTGCATTGAAAAAAATTGAGCAATATGTCCACAATAATACTCGGTATCGAATCATCGTGCGACGATACATCAGCAGCCGTAATAAAAGACGGACTTCTCCTAAGTAATGTAATCGCGAGCCAGAAAGTTCATGAAGAATACGGAGGCGTCGTACCAGAACTTGCATCAAGAGCTCATCAACAGAATATCGTACCTGTAGTCGATACAGCCATACGACGCGCCGGCATATCTCCATCCGACATATCGGCAATAGCGTTTACACGTGGCCCCGGCCTTCTCGGCTCCCTGCTTGTCGGCACATCATTCGCCAAAGGCATGGCTATAGGTCTCGGCTGCAGGATTGTCGATGTCAATCACCTGCACGGCCATGTACTGAGCCACTTCATACGCAATACTGTAACCGACCGTGTGCCCGAATTTCCATACCTCTGTCTGCTGATATCCGGAGGCAACTCCCAGATTATACTCGTCAACAGCCCCAGAGACATGCAAGTACTTGGACAGACTATTGACGACGCGGCCGGAGAGGCGTTCGACAAATGCGCGAAAGTCATGGGCCTCCCATATCCGGGAGGCCCGCACATCGACCGTCTCTCGCAAGAAGGCGACCCGAAACGATTCAAGTTTGCCAAACCTCATATCCCTGAACTCGACTACAGCTTCAGTGGGCTAAAGACATCTTTCCTCTACACACTTCGCGACAATGTAAAAGCCGACCCCGATTTCATTGAAAACAACAAGGCCGACCTTGCCGCATCGTTACAGGCCACCATAATAGCCATACTCCTCGATAAGCTAGACAAAGCAGTCAAGATTACCGGTGTGAAAACCGTGGCAATCGGAGGTGGAGTGTCGGCCAACTCCGGAGTGAGAGCAGCTGTCGCTGACTACTGTGCCAGCCACAATCTTGCGGCCTTCATCCCTGAACGCGCATTCACTACCGACAATGCCGCAATGGTGGCAATAGCCGGATATTTCAAATATCTTGATGGTGACTTCTGTGCCATGGATGCCGCACCATATGCACGAGTTTCCGTATAAGCGATTTCTTTAATTCACGCTACAGATATGAACGAGACCTCATACTTATCACCTGAAATAGAAGCAAAAGCTGTATTTGATATTCTTCAGCAACGCAACATCACTATTTCTACAGCAGAAAGCTGTACAGGAGGGAATATAGCCCACTATATCACCCTCATCTCCGGCAGTTCCGAGGTGTTTATGGGTGGCATCGTATCCTACAGCAACGATGTAAAGCACAGAGTGCTCGGAGTCAGTGAGTCTGCCCTCGCAACATATGGCGCAGTAAGCCGGCCTGTAGTCGAGCAGATGGCAGAAGGCGCATGCCGGGTATGCGCCACCGACTGTGCCGTAGCCACCTCCGGAATTGCAGGCCCCGGGGGAGCTGTTCCCGGTAAACCGGTAGGCACCGTGTGGATTGCCGCCCGTTGCCATGGCACTACAGAGTCACGTCTCTTCCATTTCTCCGGCAATCGCTCCGACATCATAAATCAGGCTACAGCCTGTGCCCTTTCATTGCTTCATAGTCTGATTCTCAAATAAAATCCGCACTCTGACGTTTCTATGCCGATTTTTTTTGTAATTTTGTCGAAACAATCATTTTCAAGATGGAAACAGTGACATATAACGGGCTGACATTCCAGCCCTATATTACCCACGAAACGATACAGCGCCGCATCGCAGAAATCGGGAAGGAAATAGGCCGGGAGTATGCCGGGAAATGTCCGCTTATACTCTGTGTGCTCACAGGTGCGTTCCCTTTTGCCTCCGATTTGTTCCGTTCGATAGGCATTGATGCGGAGATTGCGTTCATACGTCTGAAAAGCTACGAGGGCACCTCTACCACCGGCAATGTCAAGCAGGTGCTTGGTCTCACCGAAAATATCGAAGGCCGCCACGTGATTGTCGTGGAAGATATCGTAGATACCGGCCATACAATATGTAATCTTCTGAAAGACCTTAATGCGAAGAACCCCGCATCGATAAAAGTAGCGACCCTTCTGTTCAAGCCTCAGTCGGAACAATGTGGCGTCGTTCCCGACTATGTCGGTTTCGAGATACCTACAAAATTTATCATCGGATTCGGCCTCGACCTTGACGGCCTGGCCCGCAATCTTCGTGACATATATGTCATCTGCGACAAAGCAAATGACGCCAATGCTTAGAAACTTTTTAATTTATATGATACCGATTTTGAGAAGGATTGTCAGATGGATTTTTGCTTGTGATAAGGGAGTGTAGCCGTAGCGACATGACCGAAAAACAAACAAAAAGACGCCGACAAGACTCTCAAAAGCAAAGTAATATGAATTTTAAACAGTTTCTTAGACCGCTCCCATGCGGTATGGATGAATCTCACTGCTTGTAAACGCTACCTCGACCTATATTCATTTATATATATATTCCAATTTACCCAATCGTCATAAAGTTATGTTTAACATCGTCATATTCGGTGCCCCCGGGAGCGGCAAAGGCACCCAAAGCGACAAACTGATCGAAGAATACGGTCTTTATCACATATCAACCGGAGAAGTGCTACGCGACCACATCGCCCGCGGTACCGAACTCGGCAAAATTGCCGACAGCTATATATCCCAGGGACAGCTTATACCTGACGACCTGATGATAAAAGTGCTGGAGCATGTACTTGACAATACTCCTGAAGCCGAAAAAGGAGTGATATTCGATGGATTTCCCCGCACAATCCCGCAGGCAAAAGCACTTAAGGAGATGCTATCCCGACATGGCTCAAAAGTCCATGCCGTAGTAGGGTTGGAAGTCGATGACAAAGAACTCGTCGACCGACTGCTGAAACGCGGACAGATGTCGGGACGCAGCGATGACAATCTCGATACAATAACCCGACGCCTCAACGTATACCACTCCCAGACCTCCCCTCTGCGCGACTACTACAAGGAAGAGGGTAAGTACCATGCGATTCCCGGCTCGGGAGAAATTGACAGCATATTCTCTGACATCAAGACCCGGCTTGACGCCATTAAGGAAGATAAATGACAAAGGAAAATCCCATACAGTCAGCGGCGAAGGAAGTATACGACATGCTCCTTCGCCGTCAGGCTTTTGAAGCCATGCAGCTCGCCGACGAACTCACCGCCGACACAATGGCTCAGTGGCAACGCAACAATTCGCCACGACACGCCGATGACCTTTTGACCGCTGCATGCGCTTTGGCCGAGTCGCAGATAGCTGCCGGACGACTGAAGCAGGCCATAAATACCGCACTCAAAGCTATAGCCACCACTGCCCGCACCGAGGCCGGCAACGAACAGCGGATGATATGCTATCTGACAGCATGGAATGCTCTTGAGCAACTGCTCAACCTTACTATTCCCGATGACAGCCGACGCAATGCCGTAGCCGACGCCACACGCCATCTTGGCTCTCTGCTCTATCACTATTATTACGCCACAGGCCGCGACAACCCCGATTGCGCCGCTCTGCATGATGCATATGATGCTCTGAAAGTAATGTCCACTCTTGTAAAAATAGACTCGGACGCCGATACAACACAGACACTGCATCTGCTAATATCATCACTCGGAGCTGCAGATATCGCCGAATAAACATACCTTACATAAAGAGCCGGACTGCATAATGCAATCCGGCTCTTTATGTAGCGTATGAAGCGGCTTAGAAAAGCCATGCGGCTGTCACTGTCCAGAAACGATTCTTCCCATCAGCTCCATCAGGAGTCTCATAGGCTTTCGACAGGCCAAGGCCATAATTGCCGGCCAGCTGCAGATGCTTGAACAACTCTACACCAAGACCGAAATTCCACGAGAAATTGGATTTATTGTCATCAAGACCATCAACTTTGGTATGATGCACAAGATATGCCCACTCAGGACCGGTAGAGAGGAATGGCACGACAATACGGTTCACAACAGGAAAGCTGAAACGATACTTCAGGTTAACAGGGATAGCAACATAATCACTGTGGAAATTCTTACCGGCCTCACGACGCACATACATCAGCGATGCATCAAACGCAAAACCAAGCAGCGGCATATGGCCGTCAATCATCACACCTCCGGTAAATCCGGTACGGTTAGCAGTGTTTAACACATCCTTGTTGAAATGAAGCTCATTCACACAGATACCGACTTTCGGGCCAAATGAAATCTGGGCCGATGACGGCAGGGCAAATGCCAATGCGACAATGACAGTTGCAAGAATAGTTGATAGTCTCTTCATAAAATATATTTTATAAGTATTATGGTTTATTGTCAGCGTATACGTGTATCCATATCCGCACCACACTTGAAGCGAACAGCCCGACGGCCAGGAATTTCGATATGCTCGCCCGTGTGAGGATTATATCCGGCACGAGGCATCTTCTCTGATACAGAGAATGTGCCGAAGCCGGCCAGAGAAACCTTGCCGTCCATCTCAAGAACGTTGGTTATCGTATCGAAGCAGCAGTCAATAACCGCACGCACATCGTTACGCCCTACGCCGGTAATATCGGCCACCTTGGCTACAAGTTCGGTTTTATTCATGATGATGAGAGATCGATTTACGGTAAAAAAATATAGCGGAATATGCTTTATATACATAGCAGCTGTATTCAGGTCTAGACCTTTTATCGCACAAATTTACATTTAAAATTCATATTTCACGGCCTTTCTGTTAAATTTTGTCGAAATTTTCTTTAAAAATGCTGTATTAGGATGGCTGGATGTGGCATTCCGGCTATTTTTACGTAATTTTGCAAGTTGAAATTTTAATGAGAAATATTGTAATCTGACTTATGTTACGCAACGGCAACTCATTCTGGAGCGCCATGCCTCCGGTAACCAAAAATCTCATCATAATCAATGTAATCATATGGATTGCCATGATTGTGCTTCCCGCTTCCACTACCGGGAAAATACTCGATATCGGAGGGCTCCATTACTGGAAAGGCAACGACTTCCATGTGGCCCAGTTGTTTACATACATGTTTATGCATGATACCGGGAGCATCGCCCACCTGTTTTTCAACATGTTCACCCTGTTCATGTTCGGCATCACTCTCGAACGCGTGCTCGGGGGACCGCGCTATCTGTTCTACTATATCACATGTGGAGTAGGAGCCGCCATTATTCAGGAATTTACCTGGATGCTTACAGCCGAGAATATGGCTATAAAGATTCTGTCCAATGCATATGGAGTCGGATTCCCCGAAATGGCCGACGCAATAAATCGCGTCGATATGGGTTTCACGGTAGGCTCAGTGGGCGAAAGTCTTCAGACATTTTACAATCATTACCTGGTGACGATAGGCGCATCCGGCGCCATCTATGGTGTGCTGCTGGCCTTTGGAATGCTCTTTCCCAATCGTCCGCTATATCTTATGTTTATCCCCATCCCGATAAAGGCCAAATGGATGGTAATCGGCTACGGCATCATCGAATTGGGATTGGGCATCAGTTCAGCTACCGACGGCATCGCCCACTTCGCTCACCTTGGCGGCATGATATTCGGCGTGCTTCTTATTCTTTACTGGAAACATCAAGGTGTAATCCGCAGAAATGATTTCTATTAATCCGCTCACAACAATGTGGCACAACAGTTCTGCCACAGTACGGCTTATAATCGTCAACACCGGAATTTTCGCCTTAATCATACTCGGCCGGCTCGTCGCGTCTCTGTGCAATTCCGGTATAATGGTCGAGCTTATGCCCCTGATTGAGTGCCCCGACAGCATGCTTATGCTTGCCTCGCGCCCATGGACACTGCTCACCTACATGTTTGTGCACGCCGACCTGTTCCACCTCATCTTCAACATGCTGTGGCTCTACTGGTTTGGAAGCGTGTTCATGCTTACAGGCATCTCCAGGCAGATTTACTTCCTATATATTGCAGGAGGCATAGCCGGAGCGCTGATGTTTGTAGCCGTAGGCACAACTCCTCCATGGCACAGCTATGGTCTTCTCGCCGGTTCTTCGGCATCGGTCATGGCTGTCGTTACAGCCACTACAGTGCTCCACCCCGACTACCGGTGGAATATGATTATATTCGGAGAGGTGGCTCTAAAATGGGTCGCTGTGATAACCATCGTTATAGCAATGCTTGGCGATGGTAGCAGAATAGCCCATATCGGCGGTGCCTCTGCAGGAATAATATATGCAGTGGTGCTGACACGCGGTCGTGATCTTTCTGCCTTTCTCTCGCGTTATAACTGCCACAGAAAGAATGCTAAAAGCAGTACATCCGGCTTCAACAAGGCATCCGGGGGGAGCAGGACAAACGAAGAGCAGCTTGATGAAATCCTTGACAAAGTGCGCCGGTCGGGCTACGCATCTCTGTCCAGTTCCGAAAAAAAGAGACTGATTGATATATCCCGCCACACCAAAGATAATGTATGAATATAAATCCGATAAGTAGATTAATACGATTTGGCATCCTCGCTTTCGACATTCTCGTAGCGGCCGGACTGCTCTTATCCGCATATGGAGGTGCCATTGACCCCAACAAGTCAGTCTGGCCTCAAATATTCGGTATGACTTTCCCGGCATGGATTATACTCATGCTTGTAATGGTGCCCGTATCGTTTATCATATGGCGCAAATCGGCATTACTCCCGACAGCGGCTCTCCTAATAGCCATGCCGGCAATTCTTACAATATCACCCCTTCATATCGGGGGGGCGCTATCACAATCGGAGCGTGCCCGCAGTTTTTCAGTAATGACATATAATGTATACGGCTTTGTCGACCACGAGTTCGAGTCAGATGACTCCGGCGGAAAAGGAGCAAAAGAAAGCCGAAGCCTGCAACAGATTATCGACACTCAGCCCGATATCGTATGCATGCAGGAAGGATACAACCCAAACTACAGATTCAAGCTGCAGATGGATACCATCAACAAGATATATCCATATAGCAATTTCATACCCGAGGGCGGAGAGATTATATTTTCTAAATATCCTTTTAAAATCGTCCCTACTCCACAGCCCGCATGGCATACAGCCCATTATTCCGCATACGAACTTGATGTGGACGGGCATCCGCTGCTCGTTGTAAACTGCCATCTGCAATCAATCGGACTGACACCCGACGACAAAGCGCTATATCGCGAACTTACCGACAAACGTATCGAATCCCCTACCCGCTCTGAACTCTCAAAGGTAAAAAACAGCATCCTGTCAAAACTCGCGGTTGCATTCAAGCTACGCGCCGAACAGGCACGACACATCCGACAGTTCCTTGAGGAGCATCCGGGCAACGCGATTCTTGTCGGTGACTTCAATGACGTGCAGGGCAACTACGCCTACCGGAGCATCTGCAGCGCCGGAATGCGCGACGCCTATGCCGATAGCGGATTCGGTCCGACCATCACATATATCGACAACAGATTCTATTTCCATATCGACCAGATATTCTACCGCGGCGACATGCGCGCCGTCGATATAGTGCGGGGCGATATAAAAAGTTCCGACCACTATCCGATGACTGCCACATTCGTATGGAATGCTCCTGATATCTCTCACACCGACTAATTCACCAATCAATATCATAAATATTTTGAACCGTTTATTAACTACCCTCGCATCAGCCGCTATTGTGGCCGGATGCGCCTTGACAAGCAATCATGCCATGGCCCAGCAACGTCAGAATCCGTTTCTGGTAAAGTATGACACTCCCTACCAGATTCCGCCGTTCGACCGCATCACTGTCGCCGACTACCTCCCCGCTCTGAAGGCAGGAATAGCCGAACAGCAGAAGGCTGTCGACGCAATCGTCAACAATCCCGAAGCACCGACTTTCTCCAACACAATTGTGGCTCTTGACCACAGCGGTCCGATTCTTGAGAAAGTATGCATGGTATTCTTTAATCTCGACGAGTCAAACTCGACTCCTGAGATGACGGCTGTAGGCGAAGAGTTTTATCCACTCTATTCGGCCCACACCGATGAGATTTCCATGAATCCCGGACTGTTCAGGCGCATAAAGACTCTCTACGACAACCGTACATCGGCCGGCTATACACGTCCGCAGATGCTCGCCGTTGAAAAAGCATACAAAGATATGGTGCGCAGCGGAGCTCTCCTCGATGCCGAAAAGCAGGAACAGCTAAAAACCATCAACACAACTCTCGCCGATCTCTATCTGAAATTCAATAAGAATCTACTCTCAGCTACCAACGAATTCTCAATCGTGGTCGATGACAGCAAGGAGCTGGCAGGACTTCCCGCTACAAGCGTTGCCGTAGCAAAAGCAGAGGCCGAAAAACGGGGTCTTGGCGAAGGAAAGTGGGTGTTCACTCTCCATGCCCCATCACGCCTCCCCCTACTCCAGTATGCCGACTCACGCTCACTGCGTGAGAAGATGTACAAAGGCTACACTACTCTCGCCTCTTCAGGAAAGTACAACAACTATCCCATAATCGCCGAAATCGTAAAGGCACGCACACGCAAGGCCAACCTGCTCGGATATAAGAACTATGCCGATTACATGACAGAGAATGTCATGGCCAAGAACGTGAAAAATGCCGAAGACCTCCTCATGCAGATCTGGAAACCGGCTACCTCCCGTGTGGCCGAGGAAGTAGCTGAGATGCAGGCTCTCGCCAACAAAGAGGGACACCAGATCACCATCGAACCCTGGGACTACTATTACTACGCCGAAAAGGTGCGTAAAGCCAAATACGCTCTTGACGAAGACGAGGTGCGCCAGTATTTCCATGTCGACAGTGTGCGCAAAGGCATATTCACCATGGCCAACAGACTGTATGGTGTCACATTCACCGAAATGCCCGACGCTCCCAAGTACGACCCCGAAGTTACTGTATATGATGTGCGCGACGCCGACAACAATCATGTGGCAGTATTCATGACCGACTATTTCACCCGCTCCTCCAAGCGACAGGGAGCATGGATGAGTGAGTTCAAGGGCTCATGGGTAGGAGATAACGGCGAGGTAGAGCGCCCCGTCATCTTCAACGTCTGCAACTTCACCCATCCTACCGGCGACTCTCCCTCGCTGCTCACAATCGACGAGGTCGAGACCATGTTCCACGAATTCGGCCACGGCCTCCACGGCATGCTCTCACGCGCCAAGTATAAGAGCCAGGCAGGTACCAATGTCGACCGCGACTTCGTAGAACTCCCCTCGCAGATTCACGAGCACTGGGCCATGGAACCGGAACTTCTGCGCCAATTCGCCCGCAACTACAAGACCGGCGAAGTAATACCCGACGTTCTTATCGAGAAGCTACAGAAAGCATCGACCCACAACCAGGGCTTCACTACCACCGAACTCGCCGGAGCCGCTCTGCTCGACCTTGAATGGGGCAAACTCACCTCGGCCGACGATATAGATGTCGAAGGCTTTGAGAAGGCTGTAGCCGCCAAGCTCGGAATGCCACGCGAGGTACAGTACCGCTACCGTTCTCCCTACTTCAAGCATGTATTCGGCAGCGACGGATATGCTTCGGGATATTATACATATCTTTGGGCCGAAGTGCTCGACACCGACGGCTTTGAACTCTTCAAGGAGCGCGGCATATTCGACCCCGCCACAGCCAAGGCTTTCCGTGAGAATGTGCTCGAAATGGGTGGCTCGGAGGATCCGATGCAGCTATACATCAACTTCCGTGGCCGCAAGCCCGACGCAAATGCCCTGCTCCGCAACCGCGGACTTATTCCAGAGGACAATAAAAACATTCCTGTGAAATCGGCCGAAGGAAAATAATACATCGGATTCATTAATCTATAGTATAGGCGGCATGCTGTCATCTCAACAGATAGCATGCCGCCGTTATTTATAGCCTGTTCGACACTCATGCCCTCACTTACCCGATTCCATTTTTATCTTTGTCTCGACGGAATAGCTGATAGCCAAAGAAAGCCAATCCAAATGTCGGAAGTAAAGTAAACGTGCCGATTGTCAGAATGAGATAACCAAACAATTCAATATCCGCATAAGTCTCTTTGGAAATCCAAGCATAAAGCGGGGTACTAATGAAAAACGATACCCAAAAGATTGCAGATAGAATCAAAAGAGAAATCACCTCATATATAATTCCAAATACCGCCCAATGCTTTCCGTCTGCCATAAGCCATGTCATAAGACCGCTTATCATGCACGAACCTACTATAATTAGTTTAAACCCCAACATGCTTGAGCCGAACAACAAGTCGACGATTTCCATCAGCAATACTGAATACAATATGCAGAATCCCTCAAATATCAAAAAGCGTTTATCCGTCAGTCTCATAAGTAAGTGGTAAAAATCATTTGGCGATTAGTATTATGACGTAAATCCACAAAATCGTTGTGACTGTCCAAGACCTGATTGTCCATTCTCTTTGTACCTTTTGTGGTAACTTGAGAAACTCCGAATAGTAGTGCCGAGTCTTTCTGTTATTAAAAACCGCATGAATAATAGCTCCGTAAATGGAGATAATTGCCCACCCCTATCGCGAACGTCACACGAATTAGATTTTTCATAATATCAATCATTTGAAACCCACAGTTCAGTCATTTCCTTATAATATGTCTGCATTGCCGGATTGTCAAGTCGGGCGATGGCTTCGTCGATGATTTTGCGAGATTGTGGAGTATATGTATAATAGAATCCAAGCGGTCTTGTCAAGGTCATTGATTTGTAGTCACGATTATCGTAAACCCACTTCAAGACCTTTTCAGGCTGTGGCAAGAATACATATTTGAAAAAATGATAAACGAATGATTCATAGGAAGCCGCATCAACCCGATTTCCCAAATCGTTCCATCGGTCAAGCACATGCTTATCGGAATAAGGATAGCGGGTCAGTGAGAGTATCTCATTCATTAGTTTCCATTCCTTCTTACTGTCTGAACCACGCCTTAATCTAAACACTCCATCTTCATATCCGTCTTCCATAGTTATGTCGATTTTACCGTTCGGCTCTATGTTACAAGTCATTGATGCCATTTGAGAGTAGGTGGTTGTGTCCTTGTCGGTATTGACGTTATGTTCTATTTCTTTGTATTCATGGTTATAAGTAAACTCATGGTCTCCAATAAAATACACTAAAGTATGATCGACGGAGACTAACTCTGTAGAGTCCGTCAGATTATAAGCTAATTCCGACTTATCCCAATCGTTACCTGCGAACATTGCGTCAATCAGATGCCCGTCAGTATCGTATGTGGCAATATACACATCTTCGGCATCGCTGAAAAGATATTTGTATTGACATAGGATTACATTATCGTTTATTTGACGGACTGCTACAAGATATGCCGATGCGGTATCCGACGGGGCAAAATCAGGAGTGATTATGCCTCTTAGTAATGAACACTGCTCATGAGTGGTGAGGAGAAAATCACGGTCAGATGGGGCCGGCAAAGAATCATTTTTAGCGATAAACGATTCATATTCTATGCCGAGTTTTCTTAAGAACTCAAAAGACCTGTTGTCATCTATCGCTGCAATCGAGTCATGAGGGCTATCATTCGATGCCGACGCTGATCCTTTGCCCCTGCACGAGACACACAAGATCAATATGGCTGTAATTATCAAAAGTATATGTTTCATATTCTAAACACTTTATGACAATAAATCCGTTAAATGAGGTTGATATTTACTGCCTCCGGCGATGTCAGCCAATTGCTTGGCACTCCATTTTTGCCTGTCTGAAAAGAGAGTTGACAGGCTGTTCTCTTGCAATGCAAACAAAAGGTCGAGATATGATTGCGGATCCTTGGCAATATAATTTACAATGCGGTTATCGTCCGCCCAGTCCATTTCGACTATCTCCCCGGTCGCTTTATGAATTGTAAGCGGAAAAGCCTCTCTCCATCCAAAAAAATAAATAGCTCTGTATCTTTCAATTCATCGGACCGATTGAAACTGAAAATCATTATTGTCAGCTTGGAGACATCATAATTTGACATCAAGTCTATAATAGCATTTTCCGGCTCAACATTCGTGTGAATACTCTTATTGCCAATGAATAGTTCGTCCAGATAGATTTGGGCGAAACCTTCAGGCAATTTCGTGAACTTACTTTCATCAGGAGTTATCTCCCTTATGGCGGTTACAAATCCGGCTGCTGTCATATCTTTCTCAACTTTTACTTGATATTTCTGAAATGGTAGTTGAATTTCAGGTTGTCATGGTCAATAAGTGACTCGCCTAACATAACTCTATCATAAGCTAGGATAGTATCGTTCCATGGAAAATTGCAATAGCTGATATAGACATCTTTACCTTTGATGCTGTCAATAGTGAGAGCAGCATCCTCGGCTCTAATATGTATACTCTCAATATGTTCCGCTTTACTGTTATAAATTCTAAGGTCGGCGTAGGAGCCAAATGCACCCTGGTCAAAAATAACCAACTCTGCCTGACCGCCATCAAAACTGATAGATTCGACTCGTTGTGGAACATCATGACTGTCACCGCTAAATAGAGCAGCCGCAAACACGAACATTCCTATTTGAATAAAGGGTAGAAACATCTTTAGATGATACAGAATGTCATTATCGTTTACAGGTGCAGTCTTCCGTTTCCCCTTTTGGTAATAACCTGCATCCTTGGGAAAGTTGTATTTTATGATAATGCCGACATCCGGCACCAGTTTCAATATCTTTGAAGCACATACCGACCCGAGAACCGCCATCGCTGCAAAAAACGCAAACAACCACCAATTCAAGCCCGTTCCAAGCATTACGCCAGCGCCCAAAGCCCCAACAAATGACATTATCAATGCAATACTAAGCAAAAATGATTTACTACCTGTCAGTTTCATTGCTTGCCCCCTTTCAGCTTTTCAAAGAAAGTTCTGACTTCTTTGGGTGTGAGATTGCCGACAGAATCTATGGGATAAGGCAATTCGATGATTCCGTTATTGATAATAGTAACCCGCAGACTGTCGCCATCAAGACGGTCAATAGTATTATAATTTATAGAATCCTCATAATTAATACTATAGGAATCATAATTTATTTCGGCGAAGTTGTCCGGGAAAACGAATGTCCCATGATAATAATCCCTGAACAAAGGTTGAGCTTGATATATGCTATCAATCAACTCGGTTATATCTTCCGCATATTGATGATATTTTATGGAGTCAAGCGGCAAAACCCATGAAACCTGAGCACCTCCACTGTTTAACCCATAAAAACAGCCCCTCAGAGTATCGACTTTGAAACAGTCCATCTTTCCATTGTCATAATCATTTATTCTAACAGATTTAGCCATAGGTCGAATAAATAGACCTTCTTTTTTACCTAAGGCATAGTGTGGCGCGGCCATCATTAAACCGCGTGTGTGATAGAGAACGTAATCACCATCTTCTGCATCTATATTATGTCTTCCGACATAAAAGAGCAATGGTAATACAAGAATTGCCGGTATAGCTGAAAGCCAGAAATCTATTCTTAACCACCATTTCAGTAGTTTTGGTTTTTCAAGCCCACGGCTGAGTGGAAGGGCAAGTAATCCGAGAATATAGCCGCCAACCATCAGCCAGTTAAGCAAATTCCATCGCCATATCAGTCCATTATTCGTGACAGCAAGCATTATGTAGATAATTGGCAGGAGCGCGAGTTGCACCCACACCATCCAAAGTACTATCTTATATCGGAGAGAGGTTTTCATATCTTGGCTCTTGGAATTAATGTGATTGATTCAAGTTTGGCGATATTGGTTGATATCAGCTTGATAGTCAGCCTTACATCGTACTGTTCAGGAAGTAGCTTTACATTTGGGTAGTTGTTGAGATTGTAACTTCTCCAAAAAGGAGTTCCGTTATAACGGAAACACACCTCATCTATTCGATTTGTTGAATATCCATTTAGAGAAGTTACTAAGGTTGTTGGAACGATGGACTGCGCCTTTATATTCCAATAGCTAAAGAGAGCAAAGAAAACTAAAAGTCCACCAATGGCAATAGATTTCAGATACTTCCCGTATTGGGATTTCCACGAGAGAACAAAACAACCGATTGCAACAAGCCATACGGCAATCATCAGGAAATCATATATCCGACTGGAGATAAGAAATCCTCTTGAAATCCATAACACTGCACCCATAAGCACTATAATCGCCCAAAGAGAATAGTCAACCGTCCGAGTACGAACAGCCTTATATATCTCCATACCAACGGCATAGACTATGACGGCAATGAATATGTATCTCAAAACATCTTCCATGGCGATTTAGAAGGGAATATAGCCGTTACCATTAGGCAGTTTATGCTTGTAAAGTGATGCAGTTCTTAATGTGGACACAGACGTGTCATTAAATACGAATTGTCTGTTATGAGTGTTTATCTCGATCCTATCTAATGATGATGAAAAATTCTCAGGCAATGGGGCTATTATAAACACTTTAGATGTATCTGAGGCAAAGACTCCTACATAATCATCTGATGAACGGATTTCGTTTTTCATTATTTCAAATTTTGTTGGCTCTAACTCTATTAGGCAGTAAGGACCGCCAACGATTTGTTTGTCTATTATATATCCTTCGATAGAATATTCTACCCTTGCAAAGTATCCATCTTGTTCTTTTTTGAAATTCTGAGTGAAATATGAGAATACCCCAAAGAAGCAAATTATAACAGTCAAGACACATGCCAATCCGCACAATATCCATAATGACATTTTTATAGCTCTCTTCATCGCTTTCCTCCTTTCCGATTGATGAGCCAGAGAAGTCCGCCCCAAAACAGCACGTTTGCACTGACCAGCAGGATATTGGTCAGTGTGTCGGGGGAGTCGAAACAGAATATCAGGCTGAACATGAATAAGAACATGACCACCGCCGATGCTATGAATTTGCCAATCTTATCCATAGGCTATTTCTTTTTGTGTTTGAACTTGATGGTTTTCTTGGCGTTGCGTTTGGGGTACTTGACCTTTATTATCACAGGGTCGTCGTAACCCTCAGCTTCGATGCGGAGTGTGGCTTCTTTTAATGGCTTGTCATCTTTGTCTTGGAGTGCCAAGTCATAATCCCAATAAATGCGGCATGGATGATTCTCGTCAAAGTACTTTGGATTAAGATATTCGTAATCCTCCTCTCCGTCCTCATCAATCCATATTCTCGAAATGTCTAAATTATCACTATCCATCAGATTGCCATGCTCGTCTATCACATTGAGGTCGAGATAATGATTCTCTTCTTGTCTTGCATCCAATACTACAACTTCTCCCATAAATGCTTGGTACGGAACAAGTGTGATTTCCACATTTCTCATATCCTCGGTCACGACAATCGTTTGCGGTTCATAACCGACATATTCCACTTCCAATGTATCACCGATACAGGCGGGCAGTCCGAAATGGCCTTCCAAATCTGCTATGGCTCCTAATGCTGTGCGATTGTTTGATATCGTCGCTCCGATTAACGGCTCTTTTGATATGCCGCCGTCCGGCAACGTGTCACCACTCAGCACTATGCCTTTGACTGTGATTGTATCTGTCACTGCCGGTATGCTCCCTTTCAGAAAGTCTTGACGCTCCTGTTGCATCTGTGCCTCCGTGCTGATAGGCATTAGCATGGCGAGGGATGCCGCCGAGATACCGGCGATAGCTACGGCTTTACCCATGCGCTGACGCGAGCGGAGCTGCTGCTCAAGGTAGCGCACCTCGGCCTCGCACTTGGGGCATGTGCCGAGGCAGTCGCCCTTATAGCGACATTCCGAAGTGGCGAACTCGATGCCGTTTGCCTCGGCTATCTGCCGACGTATCTCTTTAAGTATCTTGCAGGTCTGCTTTCCTCGTGCCATAGTCAATATCGGTTAGGGTCAAAACTTATTGGCAAATTCATATATACATTAACTTTCCTGCCCTCATGTTGTCCCGGAATGAAATCAGGGAACAGCCTCACGACTCTCAAGACTTCTCTATCAAGAGCGGAATCCAGACCTCGGACTATCTGTGGGTCACATACATGGCCTAATGTGTCAACATAAAACCTTACTCTGACACTTCCTTGAAAACAACCAACTGTTTCTTTCGGATATTTGAGATTGTCACCAATGAACTTCAACAATGCAGCCTGCCCTCCCGGAAACTCCGGCATTTGCTCCACTACATTATATATTTTGACTTCATCAGTGTCATCTTCCGGTTCCATTGCGATATCGCCTTGTATTACTATGAACTCGGAGGCGTTGCTAATCTCGCCTTCTTTGGCACCGTTAATTTCAGGTGTCAAACATGAAATTGAATCTTCAAACAAGGGCATTTCGCCTTCATCAGTATCTTCTACTTCTTCAATCATTTCGGGCGATTCAATAAATACGCCAAGAAGATCATCATTGTTCTGATTTTTTGTTGATGTGCCGCTGCACCCCGACATGAGAATCATTCCTGCCGAGATACCGGCGAGGGCTACGGCTTTTCCGGCGAGGGAGCGGGCGCGGAGCTGCTGCTCAAGGTAGCGCACCTCGGCTTCGCATTTGGGGCATGTGCCGAGGCAGTCGCCCTTATAGCGACATTCCGATGTGGCGAACTCGATGCCGTTTGCCTCGGCTATCTGCCGACGTATCTCTTTCAATATCTTGCAGGTCTGCTTTCCTCGTGCCATAGTGTCAGTGTTTGCGGATTTGGTAGGTGAATAAATCGAATCGGATGAAGCCGAGGGCTTCAAGAGCCTTGCGGCTGTTCTCACGGTCAGCATCGGTGTTGTAGCCGGGTATCAGCGGTATGCGGACTATGCAGTCGCTTTGCCGTCCGGATTCCGCTATCAGACGGAGATTTTCGATAACAAGAGCGTTGCTCTGAGCCGTGTAGTCGCGGTAAATGTCGGGGTTTATGTCCTTGATGTCGATAATCAGGGTGTTGGCCACCGGGAGCAACGCCTTGATGTTGGCAACCGGCACATTGAGCGATGTTTCAAGATTGAGCTGCCACTCCGGACCGCACAACCCACGGAACTCACTGATAAACTGCGGGCGCAGACAAGGTTCTCCGCCGCCGAAAGTCACGCCGCCATTTGTGGCGATGAAATAAAGCTCGTCAATGCGGGTCTCGGCATATAGCTGATCCGGCGAATATTCTCGGAAACGTCCGCCGTCGCCTAACGACTGCGGGTTAAGACAATATCGGCAACGGAGCGGACAGCCGTGAAAAGCCACGAGCGTAGTCACGCCATCACCGTCAGTCGAGAGGCGATGCCGCGCAATGCCTATAATCCTTGCCCGCTGCTGTGCCATATTCCTCATCATTCCAAAGATATAAATAAAAGTTTGATTTACCATATTATATGTTCTTAAACAGTTTCTTAACCTTCGGTCCACTTTGAGTTTGACGGAAGATTGACTAACTTTGTAGCCGATGCCGATGTTTAGAGCATAAAACGGTTTGATAATATGAATACAGAATTTCGCACCATAGTACAGCCGCTTAAAGGATATCAGGGGCTTGTAAGCCACGAGCAGCCTGTAGTAATGCTCGGTTCATGCTTTACCGACAATGTAGGAGGCTGTCTGCTTGGAGGAGGATTCCCCGCATGTGTCAACCCATGCGGCACGCTTTACAATCCGGCAAGTATCGCATCGGCACTGCTCGACATTCTATATGAACGTCCCTACACTCGCGACGACCTATTTCAGCACGAAGGACTGTGGCATAGCTGGAGCCATCACTCCCGTTTCTCCGGGCCCGACCCCGACGCAGTGGTCGAGCATATCAATAAGTCGCAGGCCGAGGCGTCGGAAGCTCTGTCGAAGGCATCGGCATTATTCATCACCTTCGGCACATCATGGATTTTCCGTCTTACCGAAGAGGGACGCGTGGTAGCCAACTGCCACAAAAAGCCGGCTACACTCTTTCAGCGCGAAATGCTCAACACCCAGAAAGTCTATGGTCTGTGGAAAAAAATGCTCCGTGAGCTACAGGCACGCTATCCGGCCCTGAAGACTGTGTTCACCGTAAGCCCCATACGCCATCTCGCCGACGGCGCACACGGCAACCAGGCAAGCAAATCGACACTGCTGCTTGCAATCGACCAGCTGACACAAGAGTTCAAGGACACATCGCTATACTTTCCCGCCTACGAGATAATGATGGACGACCTGCGCGACTATAGGTTTTATGCCGCCGACATGCTGCATCCATCGCCCGTAGCCGTCGCATACATCTACGACAAGTTCTGCGAATCCTTCATGACACAGGCTACAGTGATGAAAGCGCTCCAGGCCGAACGCGAAGCCCGTCGCGCTGCCCATCGCCCGCTTCATCCCACTTCGCCGGCCAATCCTGAATAAGCCACCCTAAATTGTGAATTTCTAAACCACACATGCCCCCTGAATGTTTATGGATAAACACCAACAACTGTTTATTCACAAACTATGAGTACCAAGGACAATGTAAGGGAAATCTGGAGCGAATGTTTCGATGATACGCCGCAGTGGATTGATATGTTCTTCTCGGAAGTATATCGCGACGACGAAGCCGTAACATTGTGTCGCGACAAGCGCACCGTAAGCGCGCTTATGCTTCAGCAATACTCGATGAACTTCCACGGCTGCAATATCCAGGCCGGATATATATGTAGCGCCGCCACTCTCACACCATATCGCGGAGATGGATGCATGACCGAACTAATGTCGCAGGCCCTGCGCCAGAGCTACAAACGTGGCGACGTGGTCTGCACACTCATTCCGGCCAATGACGGACTATATCGGTTCTATGAAAATCTCGGATTCTCGCCGGCGTTTCACATCAATCTTGAACGCTACTCGTCAGCCCACACCTTCACCACCTCCGGACAATACACCGCCACCGACGCATCATCGACCGACGGAGCCTACACCCTGTTTCAGGAGATGATGATGCAACGCCCCTGTTGCATACAGCACTCACGCGAACAGTGGCAGCACATACTCAAGGACATCTCTATCGACGGCGGCTGCGCATACATATTGTCGGATGCAGATGGAAACGGTGCAGCCATTGTATTTGCCGTACCGGTCGACAACACTTCAGTACGCATCACTGACATTCTGGCACGAGACTCCGACGCCCGACTCGGCGCCCTCTCGCTGATTAGAAAGAAGTATTGCAATCTCCCGATTGAGGTATACGGATATTTCGATGCGCCACAAGGCACAGATACCCCCAGAGGAAGTATGCGTATAATAAATGTGTATATGCTGTTGCGGTCGCTTGCCGCAAGCTACCCCGAACTCAAGGCCAATATAAAAGTATACGACCCGATTCTCGGTCAGAACAGCCACATATACACCATCGACCGTGGATTTGCTGTAATCAACGACGGCTACATGGGTGCCCTCGACTACGATGTCGACATCGAAGTACTAACCTCCATGGTATTCGGCAACGATGTCACACGCAAGATTCTCGACTTCCCGGCCACTCGTCCGTTCATCTCCCTCATGCTCGACTGAGCCATATACAAAACCCTCCATAAAAAGTCGTCTCAGCCCATATGAATAGACTGAGACGATTTTTATTCTATGGATTATAATGTTATTCCGAACTTGTATCTTAGCGTATGCGGTCGTAGCTTTTAAGAAGCCGTTCGTCGGCACGCATGCGCCGGTTGGCCCATATGAAAAATATCACAGCCACAACAGGCAGACCAATCGTCCAGCGCCAGGCCACCGTCCCGGCTTCCACAACCTGGTCAAGCGACATAACGGCGGCCACAGTGAGTGCAAGTGACACAAGCGACATGAATGCGGCAATCATAGCCACACGCTTCTGCATTTTAAGATTATTGAACAGGAAAATGTCGATAAACGCCACCAGCGCCGTAGCGCAGTTAAGAATGAAAAGAGGAATGCAGTCAAGAGAGTGCCAGCACACCATCCCGTCGGTAACGCCTATGCATACTGTACCAAGAAATGCAAACAGTCCCATGGCTATAGCGCCAATAAGCAGAAACACGCTCTGCCAACGTTGTATTACCATAATATATGAGCTTGTTTAATAATTGTAGAAGTTAATATCTCATTTTTTGTCTGAACAAAATTACTCAACTTTCACAGAATATGCAACATTATGACAAATTGTTGCGACAGTTTAAGCATTTTGCAACCAAAAGGCGTCCATACACCATCCGGCAAGCGTTTTTATGTCCTTAAACATAAAAAAATCACGCTGTCTTTATAGCTAAATGTCAGAATTAACTGTTATATTTGTGTGTCACATGACAACAGAACTCACAACATAAACAGAATTCAAGTTTATCAATCAAAAAAAGTTTTTGATATGGATATCAACAATATCATCACATCTCTCGAGGCAAAGCATCCCGGAGAGAAAGAGTATCTGCAGGCAGTGCGTGAAGTGCTTCTGAGCGTAGCCGACGTATACAACCAGCACCCCGAGTTTGAGAAAGCAAAAATAATCGAACGAATGGTCGAACCCGACCGCATTGTCACATTCCGCGTCACATGGATTGACGACAAAGGCGAAGTGCAGACAAATATCGGCTATCGCGTACAGTTCAACAACGCCATAGGCCCGTATAAAGGCGGCATCCGATTCCACGCGTCTGTAACCCTCTCCATACTTAAATTCCTCGGATTCGAGCAGACATTCAAAAACGCCCTTACAACCCTGCCGATGGGTGGAGCGAAAGGCGGCTCCGACTTCTCGCCACGCGGCAAGAGCGACCGTGAGATAATGCGCTTCTGCCAGGCATTCATGCTTGGCCTTTGGAAGAATGTAGGCCCCGACCGCGACGTACCCGCCGGCGATATCGGCGTAGGAGGCCGTGAGGTCGGATACATGTACGGAATGTACAAGAAACTCGTTGAGGAACACAACGGCACATTCACCGGAAAAGGGCTCGACTTCGGTGGCTCGCGCATCCGTCCCGAAGCAACCGGATTCGGAGCTATCTATTTCGTAAACAATATGCTCGCACTGCGCAACGAGACCATAGCAGGCAAGACCGTGGCCATATCCGGCTTCGGAAATGTAGCATGGGGCGCAGCCCTTAAGGCAAGCGAACTCGGAGCAAAGGTTGTCACAATCTCCGGCCCCGACGGATACGTCTACGACCCTGCCGGCATATCAGGCGAGAAGATTGAATACATGCTCGAACTCCGCGCCTCAGGCAACGACATCGTAGAGCCCTATGTTGAAAAATTCCCTGAAGCCAAGTTCTTCCCCGGACGCAAGCCATGGGAGCAGAAAGTCGACATAGCACTACCATGTGCCACACAGAACGAGCTCGACGGCGACGACGCACGCATGCTTGTCGACAACGGCGTGGAAATGGTGGCCGAGGTCAGCAACATGGGCTGTACCCCCGAGGCCATCGACCACTTCATCGAGACCCACACCATCTATGCCCCCGGCAAGGCTGTAAATGCCGGAGGTGTCGCTACCTCCGGACTCGAAATGAGCCAAAATGCAATGCACCTGCAATGGAGCGCCAAAGAAGTCGACGAAAAACTCCACTACATCATGGACAACATCCACGAGCAGTGTGTGAAATACGGCACACAGCCCGACGGCTACATCAACTACATGAAGGGCGCCAACATCGCAGGCTTCATGAAGGTAGCCCACGCCATGATGGGACAAGGCATCATCTGATAGCAATCAATCGACAATAGTCATCAAATCAAGGGCTGTTTCGTGTGAAGAAACAGCCCTTATTTCATTATGGCAGATACAATATCATCCCGCTCAGTCAAGAAACGATGAATAAATCGAATCGATACGCGCCTCGACTTCCTGATTCATATTAAAGCGCAGCGGGTCTGTCTCCATCCGTTGAGGAGCAGGCGTCGACGGATTTACCTCAGGTTCTGCAACCGGTGTCGTAGGCGGAGCCACCTGTTTCTCTTTCTTATTCTTGTTATTGTTGCGATGCTTATCCGATGAGCGCCCGACATGTCCCGACGAATGGTATGTGCTCGCATAATAACGCTCACCCATATTGCTTATTATAACACCCTTGCTCCCCGAGGCATGTACAATCTTTCCGTCACCGACATACATTCCAACATGCGATACACGGTTCTTATCACGCCCGGTACTGAAAAACACAAGGTCGCCAATCATTAGCGCACCCTTGGATATCGACTTGCAGAACTGCTGCTGCTCACGCGATGACCGAGGAATCTTTATGCCAAGAGCCTTGCGGTAGACCTCCATTGTAAGCCCCGAACAATCGGTACCGTTATAGTCGCTTCCTCCATAGCGGTAGGGAGTACCGAGCCATGTAAGAGCTTCATCTACAAGTTTCTTATCCTCACCCTGCATTTTTCGGGTATCCGGACGGCTACGGTCAAGACCTCCGGCCGTGGTAGAAACAGACTCATTGCCCCGCACCACCCTGCGCGAGGAGCGACATCCGGCAAGCGACAACACAGCCGCGACAACACATATATATGATATAAGGCGAATAGATTTCATGTGTGGATAATGTGATATAAAATAGACACCTTCCTTTACACAAAATTAATTATTCCCACACATTCACATGTAGTAACTTTCCCTAAAAAATGCAAATAGCATCTCATTTTGCAAATTCTTGCTAATTTTGCAGAAGCTATGATTTATCCCGACACTTTTGAACACAAGATAGGCTTCGCCACACTGCGCGAATGGGTGGCCGAACGCTGCATATCGACACTCGGACAGCGCCATACCCAGGAGATGACGTTCTCGTCTGATTTCCCGACTGTACTCCATTGGCTCAGCTCCACATCCGAAATGCTGTCAATACTTAACAGCGACGAGGAGTTCCCCCTCGGAAGCGTGCGCGACGTAAGCGAGGTACTCACCCACGCCCGCGTGCCTGGCACATTCATTACCGCTCCTGAACTGCTCGACGTACGCTCGTCGCTGGCAGTCATGTCTGACCTCGCGGTATTCTTCAACGCCCATCGCCATGATAACGGCCATTCCGACTATCCACATCTTGATGAAACCGGGATAAAAATAGCCTCGTTCCCACTCACCGTAAAATCGATTGACAGAATAATCGACCGGTTCGGCAACATTCGCGACAACGCCTCTCCCGAGTTGCGCGAGATACGCTCGCAACTGTCATCCACATCCGGAGCCATAGCCTCCATGATGAGACGCGTCATGTCGAATGCAGTCGAGGCCGGATATATCGAAAGCGACGTTACACCATCTATGCGCGACGGACGTCTCGTCATCCCTGTACCCCCGATGTACAAACGCCGTATTTCAGGTATAGTCCACGACGAATCGGCCTCCGGAAAGACCGTATACATCGAGCCGGCTGAGATAGTCGAGGCCAACAACCGTGTGCGCGAGCTCCAGATGGAGGAGCGCCGCGAAATAACCCGAATACTAACTGTACTCACCGACGAATTGCGTCCTGATATACCGCAGATAATCGAATCGCTCGACATCGTAGGCTATCTCGATTTCATCCAGGCCAAGGCCCGTCTCGCCCGCGATATCGATGCACACATGCCCGCGCTGACCGAGAAACCCGAAATGGAATGGTACCATGCCACCCATCCCGTACTGCTGATGTCTCTGCGACGACAGTCAAAAGAGATTGTACCCCTCGACATAACCCTCACCCGCGATTCACGCATACTCATAATATCCGGTCCAAATGCGGGAGGAAAATCCGTATGCCTTAAGACTGTAGGTATTGTGCAGTACATGCTGCAATGCGGTCTGCTTCCACCGGTCTATGAAAACTCCCACATGGGCATATTCGCCGACATATTCATAGATATAGGCGACGACCAGTCAATCGAGGACGACCTGTCAACCTACAGCTCTCACCTCCGCAACATGAAGTATTTCCTCCAACGCGGCGACGCATCTACCCTCGTTCTGATTGATGAATTTGGAGGCGGAACAGAGCCGCAGATAGGCGGTGCCATCGCCCAGGCCGTATTGAGCCAGTTCAACGACCGCCACATGTGGGGTGTAATAACCACACATTACCAGAATCTCAAGCACTTCGCAGAAGACACCGACGGACTCGTCAACGGCTCAATGCTCTACGACCGTCATCTCATGCAACCGATGTTCAAGCTCTCAATCGGCAATCCCGGCAGTTCGTTTGCCATTGAAATAGCACGCAAGATTGGACTCCCCGAGACTATCATTACCGATGCCGAGAAAATAGTCGGAAGCGATTACATCAACCTCGACAAGTATCTACTCGACATCGCCCGCGACAAGCGCTACTGGGAAAACAAGAGAATGGCCATTCGCCAGAAAGAGAAAAAAATAGAAAGCCGCCTCGCACAATATGAGGAAGACGCCGAACAACTGCGCGAGAAACGTCGCGAAATTCTGGCCGAAGCCAAGGAAGAAGCCCGAAAGATACTCGACGGTAGTAACGCAGCCATCGAACGCACCATCCACGAGATAAAGCGCGCCCAGGCCGAGAAAGAATCCACACTCGAAGCACGACGCCGACTCCGTGAGGAAAAAGAAGGACTGCTCCACACCGGCGGCAAAGAGAATGCATTGCTAAAAAAAGCGCCCAAACGGCGAAAAGAGAGCGGAAAAACACGACAGGCCGCAGACAACGAGCCCGTACGCGTTGACGACAACGTACGTCTCGACGGCCAGGGAACAGTAGGCAAAGTGCTTGCCATAAACGGGAAGAAAGCCACAGTGGCATTCGGTATGTTACAGACCGAGGTACCCGTAAATCGTCTGCGACGCACCATAGCCCAACCCTCCTCCGGCATGAAATCGGGAGCATCGCTCGTCGGTGCCACATCCGACGCACAACGGCAGCGACAGCTCGACTTCAAACAGGAAATCGACGTGCGCGGAATGCGCGTAGACGAAGCCGTACAGGCCGTAACATACTACATCGACGATGCCATACGATTCAATGCCGAGCGTGTGCGAATACTTCATGGCACAGGCACGGGAGCACTCCGACAGTACATACGACAGTATCTCGACACAATCCACGGCGTACGCAGCTACCACGACGAGCACATACAGTTTGGAGGAGCGGGAATAACCGTAGTCGAACTGCGTTGAGCCACCATTGGTCAACACACTCTGTATATCCCACAGCATGCTATAAGTCATGACCAATCGGGCATTTACAAAAATTTGGTAAAAGCTAAGGATTTAAGTATCTTTGCATCGCAATGGTCGACGACAAGACACGAAATGCCGCGCACGCAGCGTTAACAGCCTACCTCTCAGCAAAGAAACTGCGGCGCACTCCCGAACGCTTTGCCATACTCGACAAAGTGTGCGAGATGTCACACCATTTCGACATCGACGAGCTATATAGTGCTATTGAGGCCGACGGATACCATGTAAGCCGTGCTACAATCTACAACACTATCGACCTGCTCACCGATGCCGCGATAGTGCGGTGCCACCGTTTCGGGTCAAATCCGGCTCAATACGAATTGACCGGAATATCCAACCACCTCCACCTCATCTGCACACAGTGCGGCAAAGTGAAGGAAGTGAAAGACCCCGAGCTTGCGGCATTTGTTGATGGAAGACACTACTCCGCATTCCATTCTTCGTACTTCCGTCTGTATATCCATGGCATATGCGCGGCGTGTACCCGCCGCAACCGCAGAAAAAAGAAACAATAACACTACAATAAACCAACACAGAATCAAAATGAAAGTTGACGTATTGCTCGGCCTCCAGTGGGGCGACGAAGGCAAAGGCAAGGTAGTTGACGTGCTCACTCCCGACTACGACGTGGTAGCCCGATTCCAGGGCGGACCTAACGCCGGACACACTCTTGAGTTCGAAGGCAAGAAATATGTGCTCCGGTCTATCCCCTCCGGTGTGTTCCAGCATGGCCAGACCAATATCATCGGCAATGGAGTAGTACTTGATCCGGTACTGTTCCGCGAAGAAGCCGAAGCGCTCGAAAAGAGCGGAACCGACCTACACAAAGTGTTGAAGCTATCGAAAAAAATCCACCTCATACTCCCCACCCACCGCTTGCTTGACGCGGCCAACGAACGGGCCAAAGGTGGAGCTAAAATCGGCACCACCGGTAAAGGCATCGGCCCTACATATACCGACAAAGTAAGCCGCAACGGTCTGCGACTCGGCGACATATTCCACAATTTCGGCAAAAAATACGAGGCTGCACGCAACCGTCATGTTGCGATGTTGCGCTCGATGGGCGAAGAGCCTGAATTTGCCGAGCTGGAAGCAAAATGGCTTGATGCAATCGAATATCTGCGCACATTCGACATTATCGACAGCGAGCATTATATGAACCATTGCCTCAACGAAGGCAAGAGCGTGCTATGCGAAGGCGCTCAAGGTACAATGCTCGACGTCGACTTCGGCAGCTATCCGTTTGTCACATCATCCAACACAATCTGTGCCGGAGCGTGTGCCGGACTTGGCGTGGCTCCACGCAAAATCGGCGACGTCTACGGTATATTCAAGGCTTATTGCACCCGTGTAGGCGCCGGGCCGTTCCCGACCGAACTGTTTGACGAGACCGGCAAACTTATCCGCGACCTCGGCCACGAATACGGAGCAGTGACCGGCCGCGAGCGCCGCTGCGGATGGATTGATCTTGTAGCTCTTAAATACGCAATCATGGTCAACGGAGTCAACAAGCTCATCATGATGAAGAGCGACGTACTCGACGGATTCGACGAAATCAAGGCTTGCGTGGCCTACGAAATAAACGGCGAGCGCGTAGAGGAGTTCCCCTTCTCAATCGAAGAAGATGAAATCAAGCCCGTCTATATCACTCTCCCCGGCTGGAAAACCGATATGACAAAGATGCGGAGCGAAGAGGAGTTCCCCACAGCCTTCACCGACTATATCGCATTCCTCGAAAAGGAACTCGGAACTCCTATTGTAATCGTATCGATTGGCCCGGACCGCGAGCAGACCATCATCCGTAAAAAATAAGCATCATGGCAAAGATAAAACCTTTCCGCGGAGTACGCCCTCCACGCGAACTCGTTACAGAAGTTGCCTCACGGCCATATGACGTACTCAACTCCGAAGAAGCCCGCGCTGAAGCCGGCGACAACGAAAAGTCGCTTTACCATATCATAAAGCCTGAAATAGACTTCGAGCCCGGCACTGACGAGCACGACCCCAAGGTATACGACCGTGCGGTAGCCAACTTCAATGCATTCCAACATAACGGATGGCTCATACAGGACCGGGAAGAGCACTACTACATCTACGCCCAGACCATGAACGGCCATACACAGTACGGATTCGTAATTGCGGCCAACGTAGAGGACTACATGGAGGAGCGCATCAAGAAGCACGAACTCACACGTCGCGATAAAGAAGAAGACCGCATGAAACACGTGCGCATCAACAATGCCAATATCGAGCCGGTATTCTTCGCATTTCCCGACAACGACGAGCTTGAGACGATAATCCGCAATGTTACCGCCGCCGAGCCCGAATATGACTTCACCGCTCCCGACGGTTTCGGCCATCACTTCTGGGTGATTGACGACCATGCCATTATCGACCGCATCACCGAGCTATTCGCAGCCATTCCGGCACTGTACATAGCCGACGGCCACCACCGTACGGCCGCCGCCGCACTCGTCGGCAACGAGAAGGCCAAAAACAACCCCAACCACAAGGGCGACGAGGAATACAACTACTTCCTTGCAGTAGCATTCCCTGCATCACATCTCAACATTATCGACTACAACCGCGTAGTCCGCGACCTCAATGGGCTTAACCCAGAAGAGTTTCTTGAAGCTCTGAAAAAAGACTTCTGCGTAGAGGATAAGGGCACCGAAGAATACCGTCCCGCTGCATTGCACAACTTCTCACTCTACCTCGAAGGAAACTGGTATAGCCTTACTCCGCGCGAAGGAAGATACAACGATGCCGACCCTATAGGCGGACTCGACGTGACTATATCAAGCGACCTTATTCTGCGAGATATCCTAGGAATCCACGACCTGCGTTCCGACAAGCGTATCGATTTCGTAGGCGGCATACGCGGCCTCGGCGAACTGAAACGCCGCGTAGACTCCGGCGAGATGAAAGTAGCCCTGGCGCTCTACCCGGTATCTATGGAGCAGCTGATGAGAATCGCCGACACCGGCAACATCATGCCACCCAAGACCACATGGTTCGAGCCCAAACTACGCTCGGGCCTGGTGATACACAAACTTGAAGACTGATGGAATATTCACTGCGCCATCACGGCATAGTGACCGGCATAAGCTCACGGACGCTATCGGTATCGATAGCGTCCGGAGCCGATTGCTCCGGATGTGCGGTCAAGTCGGTATGTCATCCGGGCGGAAAACCGCAGGATGAGATTATTGTCAAAGCCACTATTCCCCGCTCGGAAAGAACCAGTAATTTCCACATAGGCGACAAAGTGGAAATATCCATCACTACTTCAAAGCGTATGCGAGCCATACTTATGGCGCTTGTCATGCCATGCCTGCTGTTGGTCTGCGGTACATTCACAGCCATATGGCTGGGCACATCACAGACGATGGCCGCCACAATGGGAATTGCCGTCACCGCAATCTATTATATCATTCTGTATATCTGTCGCGACAGACTGTTAGCTAATCCCGAATGGATTGTATCAGGATAACATGTCCGACACATTAGCATACTACAACACAAGACAGATATCCATCCTCTCTACTCCCTGACTCTCTGATACCTTTTTTAACAAATATCCAAATATGTCCATAATCAGTGCAATTATCGTGCTTGGAGGGATTGGGTTGCTGAGTGCAGCCATCCTTTATGTAGTATCCAAGCGATTTTATGTCAAAGAAGACCCGCGCATTGCTTTGGTGGAAGAACTCCTCCCGGGAGCCAACTGTGGAAGTTGTGGCCGGTCGGGATGCCACGATTTCGCATGTACATGCGCTACGGCTGCGTCTCTTGACAATCTCGTGTGCCCCGGTGCAGGCGAGGAGGCAATGAAAAAAATTGCCGATATTGTCGGACTCGCACCAAACATTGCCAAGCCACAGGTAGCAGTACTCAAATGCTATGGTACATGCGAGAACAGACCGATGACCGCCAGCTACGACGGGCCGGCATCGTGTGCCATGTTACACACCACAGGTTCAGGTACCACATCATGTCCTTTCGGATGCCTTGGGTGCGGCGACTGTGTGAAAGCATGCCGTTTCGGTGCCATGTATATGGATCCTGTGACAGGCTTGCCGGTCATTGACCCGGAAAAATGCACCGGGTGCGGAGCGTGCTCAAAAGTATGTCCGCGCCATATAATCGAACTCCGCGACAAATGGCCGCGGGGCATGCGCGTATGGGTAGCCTGCTCCAACCGCGAGAAGGGAGCTGTGGCTCGCAAAGAATGCAACGCAGCCTGCATCGGATGTGGCAAATGCATGAAAGCATGCCCTCACGACGCAGTGTCGGTAACTGACAATCTTGCATATATCGACTTTACGAAATGCAAGCTATGCCGCAAATGCGTGCTCGCCTGTCCGACAAGCGCTATCCACGACGCCGGATTCCCCATATCGGCGGCCGATATGGCTGCAATTGCCGAGCGCAAGCGCAAAGAGGCGGAAGCCAAAAAAGCAAAGGAAAGCAATGTTGAACCGAAAGATTGATTAACCCGTATGCGTACATTTCATATCGGTGGAGTGCATCCGCCTGAAAACAAACTGACAGAATCAGCAAAAATCATAAACACCGAACTTCCCCGGGAAGTAACTCTGACTTTCGGACAGCACATCGGGGCTCCTGCTAGATGTCTCGTAAAAAAAGGAGATTATGTCGACAGAGGCTCTGTCATCGCCGAAGCCTCCGGATTCGTATCGGCCAACGTACACACTCCGATTTCCGGTACCGTAACCAAAGTCGACCAGATAAAGATGCCTAACGGAATGCCATCTCCATCAGTGACGATTGCCGCATTAGATGATGACCATGAGAAAGACCTCAGGACAATAAGCGACCTCACACCACTGCGCGGCGATGACGAAATAGAGGCTCTCGACCCGAAAGCTATCATTGACATTGTAGACAAAGCAGGAATCGTAGGACTTGGAGGCGCAACATTCCCCACAAAAGTAAAACTGTCTCCCCCTCCGGGAATGAAAGCCGACCTGGTAATCATAAATGCTGTCGAGTGCGAGCCATACCTCACCAATGACCATGCTCTAATGCTCGAAGAACCCGACGCGATACTCGCCGGGACAAGACTCCTGATGAAGGCCGCGGGAGTGGAACGAGCTATAATCGGTGTCGAGGCGAATAAGCAGAACGCTATAGACCTCTTGCGCCGGCGTATTGCCGAACTCGGCATCAATGGCATCTCCGTGACAGAACTGACGGTGAAATATCCCCAGGGCGGCGAGAAACAGCTCATCGAAGCAATAACTGGAAAAAAAGTCCCCTCCGGCTCCCTGCCTATTGCCACCGGCGCGATAGTGCAGAATGTAGCTACTGCCTATGCAATATATCAGGCTGTACGCTTCGGACAGCCTCTGATTGAACGAGTAGTGACCGTTACCGGTCCCTCGGTACAACGTCCCGGTAACTATCGTACAGCCATCGGAGTATCCGTAGCCTCTCTTATCCAACAGGCCGGAGGAGTACCTGCCGACACCGGTAAAATTATCCTCGGAGGCCCTATGATGGGAAAAGCGATTGTCAATATCGACGCACCGACAACCAAAGGAGTGTCAGGCATACTGTTGCTTCCTGAAAGTATGTCGCAACGCCCGCGCATCGAACCATGCATCAGATGTGCACAATGCGCATTCGCATGCCCGATGGGGCTTGAGCCGTTCCTGCTCGCCACACTCTCAAGATTCGGCGAATGGGAAGAAGTCGAAAAAGAGAAGATTATGAACTGTGTCGAATGTGGATGCTGCAGCTACAGCTGCCCCTCGTCACGACCGATTCTCGACTTCATACGATTAGGGAAACAGACCGTAGGCGCCGCTATCCGGGCACGCCAAAGCCAGAAAAAGTAATCTTCCCGGATAATACTCAAATATTTCAGAACAGTCACATAACAGCAATGAACCAATTATTAACCATATCGGCATCGCCCCACCTGCACACAAAGCGGACAGTAGCGTCATGCATGTGGCATGTAGTCGTGGCCCTTCTCCCCGCACTTGCCGCCTCTCTCTACTTCTTCGGTTTAGGAGCCGCGATTGTAGTGCTTACAGCAGTAGCCGGGTGTGTCGCTTTCGAATATATAATAAACCGCTGGATGTTCGGGCGCCCATCCACCATATTGAATGGCAGCGCAGTGCTTACCGGACTTCTTCTCGCCTTCAACCTACCCTCCAATCTGCCCATATGGATTGTACTTATCGGCTGCCTCGTCGCAATCGGTATCGGCAAGATGTCGTTTGGCGGACTTGGCTGCAACATATGGAATCCGGCACTGGTAGGACGAGTGTTCCTGCTTATTTCCTTCCCGGTGCAGATGACCTCATGGCCACTGCCTCTTGTCAACCGATGGGCATATGCCGACGCAACGACAGGAGCCACTACTCTGGGGATACTCAAAATGGGAGGAGACCCCTCGTCGATAGATTTATGGCAAAGCGCTACAGGCGCAATAGGTGGCTCGCTTGGCGAGGTAAGCGCAATCGCGCTGGTAATCGGCGTAGTCTACCTTCTGGCAATGCGCGTCATCACTTGGCACATACCGGTAGCCATTATAGGCTCCGTAGCGTTGTTCACCCTCTGCATAGGAGGTAATATCGGTATAGAATTACTGTCTGGAGGCCTTCTGCTCGGCGCCTTCTTCATGGCCACCGACTATGTGACTTCGCCTATGTCGCGCAAAGGGATGCTTGTCTACGGCATAATGATTGGTATAATCACAATCGTTATACGACGCTGGGGAGCATATCCAGAGGGTATGTCATTCGCAATACTGCTCATGAACAGCTTTGTACCGCTCATCAACCGCTATATCAAGCCCCGCAAATTCGGAGAAAGGAGGGTAAAGAAATGAAGAAATTACCATCCACATTATTGAATATGGTGCTGTCGCTCGGCATCATCACAATCGTGGCCTCCTCCCTTCTGGCATGGGTCAACAGCCTCACCGCCGGTCCGATTGAAGAGGCTCAGCAGAAAGAAGAGATTGAGGCTATCAAATCGGTAACACCACCATTCGACAATAACCCCAAAAGTCAGGAATGGAAATGGACACCGGACAACGACACCATACCGTTTATGGTATATCCGGCCATGGAGAATGGCAATCTGGTGGGAGCGGCCGTAAAGGGCTACACTAAAAACGGATTCGGAGGCGAAATCCGTATCATGTACGGATTCAGTACCGACGGCTCAGTCACCGGATATCAGGTGCTCTCACATGCTGAGACACCCGGCCTTGGCGCCAAGATGCAGGAATGGTTCCGCATGGATATAGGCAACCGCAGCGTCATCGGTAAAAATCCCACAACCACATCAATGTATGTAGCAAAGGATGCAGGAGGCGCCATCGACGGCATCACCGCGGCTACAATCACATCCCGCGCCTTTCTTGAGACCCTGCGCAATTGTTTCACTGCTTTCGAAGCCTATAAGACCGACCACGGATTCTCCACCACTCCATCATGCATGGCCGGCGAGGGAACTACCGGAGCCACTACCCACACATCATCTAAAGAGTAAGACATGAATAAGCTACGTATAATATATAATGGTCTCATAGCCGAGAATCCGACTTTCGTATTGCTTCTCGGCATGTGCCCTACCCTCGGCACTACCGGATCGGCAATGACAGGCATGTCGATGGGACTTGCCACAACCGGCGTGCTGATATGCTCCAATATAGCCATCTCTGCAATAAAGTCGCTTGTGCCTGACAGAGTACGCATCCCCGCCTATATCGTAGTGATAGCTACATTTGTGACTCTCCTACAGATGTTCATGGCCGCCTACCTTCCGGAACTCAACGCCTCGCTCGGCATCTTCATCCCGCTTATCGTGGTAAACTGCATACTGCTCGGACGCGCTGAAGCATACGCGTCGAAGCACACGGTATCCGATTCCTGCTTCGACGGAATAGGTATCGGACTCGGCTTTACCCTGGCTCTGACTCTTCTTGGAGCAGTACGCGAGATACTCGGCGTAGGAACTGTGTTCGGACTACGTCTGTTTCCCGAGACATTCGGCTCGCTGGTATTTGTCCTCGCACCCGGCGCTTTCATTGCCCTCGGATTCCTTATCGCATTGATCAACTACATTAGAAACCGCTCCTGACCATGCTTACATATCTTTCGATAATCGTTACGGCGATATTTGTCAATAATATCGTTTTCGCACAGTTCTTAGGCATATGCCCGTTTCTCGGTGTATCAAAAAAACTGAGTTCTGCCGTAGGCATGGGCGCTGCGGTAATGTTTGTAATGACCCTTGCCACCTGCGTCACCTGGCTCGTCCAGCATGGCATTCTCGAGCCATGGGGCCTCGGCTACATGCAGACGATTGTGTTTATCCTCGTTATCGCGGCCTTGGTACAGATGCTCGAGATAATCATCAAGAAGATTGCCCCCGGACTATATCAGGCACTTGGTGTATTTCTCCCGCTCATCACCACCAACTGTGCCGTACTTGGCGTGGCCATTCTGGTAATACAGAAAGGGATGAATCTCGGCGAATCCATTGTATATGCTGTTGCTACAGCCATCGGCTTCACTCTCGCACTGGCTGTATTCGCCGGCATACGCGAACACCTGCGCCTTGTCGACGTCCCGGCCCCCATGCGCGGGATACCCATCGCACTCATATGTGCAGGCATGCTTGCCATGGCCTTCATGGGATTTTCAGGCATCACCATAGGATAAGAGCATCTTTTCCGTCAAAATACACAAACTGCGCGGTGACACCAAAAAAATACAGGGATGTCACCGCGCAGTTCTATTATATCCTCACCACACTCATCCACCCTCATTTGCATCCACGCCGACAGTATCAGAGAGGTTTGGTGATGTGGAGTTTTTTGGCTAAATTTGCAGGAAATTTCACATAGCGCAACTAAGATATACAACAATATAATTATGAACGAGTTAGCAAAAAACTACAGTCCTGCGGAAGTAGAAGACAAGTGGTATGCCTACTGGATGGAGCACAATCTGTTTGGCTCCACACCCGACCAGCGCGAGCCTTACACCATTGTAATACCGCCGCCAAATGTAACAGGCATTCTCCATATGGGCCACATGCTCAACAATACCATACAGGATATCCTTACACGCCGTGCGCGTATGGAGGGTAAAAATGCTCTGTGGGTACCCGGCACTGACCACGCATCAATCGCCACAGAGGCTAAAGTTGTAGCTAAACTCGCTAAAGAAGGCATTAAGAAGACCGACCTTACCCGCGAGGAATTTCTCAAACATGCATGGGCATGGAAAGAGAAGCACGGCGGCATAATTCTGGAACAGCTGAAAAAACTCGGTGCATCATGCGACTGGAGCCGCACGGCGTTTACAATGGACGAACTCCGCTCGAAGAGTGTGATTCGTGTATTCGTAGATCTCTACCGCAAGGGACTCATCTACCGCGGAAAGCGTATGGTAAACTGGGACCCAAAAGCATGTACAGCACTGAGTGATGCGGAAGTTATCTACCGCGAAGAGCACAGCAAGCTCTACTATCTGCGCTATAAAATCGCAGGCGAGGACGGATATGCGATTGTGGCCACCACACGTCCCGAGACCATAATGGGAGACACCGCGATGTGCATAAACCCCAATGACCCCAAGAACCAGCATCTCCGCGGCAAACGCGTTATCGTGCCTCTCGTAAACCGCGAGATTCCGGTCATTGAGGACGACTATGTCGACATCGAGTTTGGCACAGGCTGTCTGAAAGTGACTCCGGCCCATGACATGAACGACAATATGCTCGGTCAGAAACACAATCTCGACACAATCGACATATTCAACGAAAACGGCACTATCAGCGAAGCAGCCGGAATGTATGTAGGCATGGACCGGTTTGATGTACGCCGTCAGATTGCAGCCGACCTTCAGGCTGCCGGCCTCATCGAGAAAATCGAGGAATATGAAAACAAGGTGGGATACTCCGAGCGAAATCCTGACACAGCCACCGAACCCCGTCTCTCCGACCAATGGTTTGTCAAGATGAGCGAAATCGCCAAACCGGCCCATGCAGCTGTGATGGACGACGATATCCGATTCATCCCCGAGAAATTCAAAAACACCTATAACCACTGGATGGAAGGCATAAAGGACTGGTGTATCTCACGTCAGCTGTGGTGGGGACACCGTGTGCCCGCATATTATCTGCCCGACGGTTCGTATGTCGTAGCCGAAACTCCTGAAGAAGCCCTTGAAATGGCAATAAGCCGGACCGGCGACTCATCCCTGACTATAGGCGACATACGTCAGGACGAAGACTGCCTCGACACATGGTTCTCATCATGGTTGTGGCCTATCACACTGTTCAACGGCATCCTTGACCCCGACAACGAAGAATTCAAATATTACTATCCCACAGCCGACCTTGTCACCGGTCCCGACATCATCTTCTTCTGGGTAGCACGCATGATTATGGCCGGATACGAGTTTGCAGGCAATATGCCGTTCCGCAACGTATACTTCACCGGTATCGTACGCGACAACCTTGGCCGCAAAATGTCAAAGCAGCTTGGCAACTCACCCGACCCGCTGGAGCTTATCAAGCAATATGGCGCCGACGGTGTACGCATGGGCATGATGTTGTCGGCTCCTGCCGGAAACGACATTCTCTTCGATGACAAACTATGCGAACAAGGTCGTAACTTCTGCAACAAAATCTGGAACGCATTCCGCCTTATAAAGGGCTGGGAGGTGTCGAATACGGCAGTTCAGCCTGAAAGCGCTGCAAAAGCCATTGAGTGGTTTGAGGGTAAACTGGGCGAAACAGTTGCCGAGGTCAACGACCTCTTCTCCAAGTTCCGCATCTCGGAGGCTCTGATGGCTGTATACCGTCTGTTCTGGGACGAATTCTCATCGTGGTATCTCGAAATGGTAAAACCGGCCTACGGCTCACCCATCGACAGCGCCACATATGCCGCCACACTCGGATACTTCGACAGCCTTCTGCGGATGCTCCATCCGTTCATGCCATTCATCACTGAAGAACTGTGGCAGCACCTTGCAGAGCGTCACGACGGAGAATCAATCATGTACGCTCCGATGCCTGAGGCAAAATGCACTGACAGCACTCTGCTCTCGGCTATGGAACGCGCCAAAAGCGTAATAAACGGTGTGCGCGGTGTGCGTGCATCAAAGAACCTCTCGCCGCGCGATGCACTTTCGCTCAACGTAATCGGAGAATGGAATCCTGGACTCGATTGCGTTATCAGCAAGCTCGCCAACCTCGATGCCATCACCTCCGTGACCGAAAAAGACCCGGCAGCCGCATCGTTCATGGTCGACACAACCGAATTCAACGTGCCTCTGCGCGGAGCCATCGATATCGAGGCCGAACTTGAACGCCTCAATAAGGAGCTCGCCCATTATGAAGGATTCCTTGCGTCGGTCAATAAAAAACTGTCAAACGAGCGCTTTGTCAACAATGCTCCCGCCGCTGTAGTCGAACTCGAACGACGCAAACAGAGCGACGCAACCGACAAGATTGCTGCCATCAAGGCATCAATCGCAGGTCTTGCCCGATAAAAGACATCACCATACTAATATCGATTATGACGCGGCGTGCCGCGTTGCATCAACCCCGCAATACACCGGATGTTCATGCAACGCTACACACCGCGTTGGTTTTAACGGAAAATGCTTTATCATCAAACATGTCAATCAAGAACGCAAAAACATTCAACGGCTCAGAGACTGTAATCGAACTTATCCGCCATGATTACAACATACTGCCGATACTGAGCCGTTTCAATATACCTCTGGGATTCGAAAGCAAACGTATCGACTGCGTATGCAGAGAAAACGATATCGACCCGCAGGCTTTTCTGTTTATCGTCAATTTTATCCTTAACGGAACTATCGATTCAGACCTCCTGCCGGCAATCTCACCAATCGCTATTGTGGAGTTTCTGCAAAACAGCCACGACTACTTCCTGAAATACAAGTTCCCGCATATACGCCAGAATCTCACATCGGCGCTTGAGGAGACACACAATGACATAAATCCCGCCATCATCGCCTTCTTTGATTCATATCTGGAAGAGGTGAAAAAGCACTTTGCCTACGAAGAGAAAAAAGTATTCCCCTACATACGCGCGCTTGTAAGCGGGGAGCCTACAAGCTACAACATAAACGTATTCAAAAAACATCACGACGAAGTCGGCGAAAAGCTCACGGAGCTGAAAAACATCATACTCCAATTCTATACCACAAGCCAGCCCAACAAGATGTATGACGTGCTCGTCGACCTCTACAACGCCGAGGAAGATCTTGAGAGCCATTCGGAAATCGAGAATCACATACTCATACCTCTTATTGCCCAGAAAGAGATTACACGCGACAACACCATGCAATGAAACCCCTGAACATCCTCATCGTCACCTCTTCGCAGATAATCGCAGGAGGGTTGCATGCGACACTACAGCGTATGCGTACTCTCTCTACAGGCGACATCTGCACCATCGAACCGGATAAAGTCGCCGACTACATAGAAAAAAATCCCGCACGACTGCTTCTTATTGACCCCATTGGCATAAACCGGGCCGACCTCGACAGTCTGCGTAAATCTCTGCCACAAGCTACTCTCGTGGCAATCTGTTCGTGCCTGCTCCCAAAAGAATACACCAAAAGCTACGACTATACCCTATCCATTTATGACAATCCATCGTCATTGGCCGACATCATCGGCCGCATGAACACTGATGCTGCCAATAATGAAGATACTAAAAGTCTAAGCCAACGCGAGAAGGAAGTTGTGGTAGGCATCGTGAAAGGCCTTAGCAACAAAGAAATCGCTGCCGAAATGAATGTCTCGGTCAACACAGTGATGACCCACCGGCGCAACATAACCGCCAAATTGCAGATTCACTCTGCCGCAGGACTTACCATCTATGCGATTGTAAGCAAACTCGTGCGCCTCGACGAAATCAGCACACATCTGCCTGTATAAAAAGTCACAAAAATCTTCAGGCGACACCGGCCAGACAATCACTCGTCGTCATACCACAAAAAAATGGGGCTGCACTTATCACATTTTGAGTGCAGCCCCGCGCATATGTAACCTTGAAGCGCTTGATATATTTTATCTGATATCGACTCCTAAACACCCTCTCTTACTTCTTTTCCAGCAGAATGGACACATTGTTCCACTCCGAAGCCATGTCAAGCACCGACAGCATTTCGGGCCATTCCGATACGGGAAGAACACCCTTATTGTATCGCTTTATTATATCGACCTGTAGCTTGTCGGGAGATACCAATGTAGTGTTTGCCGAGAAAGCCCCCGATTCATTTAATATTAACCGATTGAGCCCTGAAAGCGAACTCTCATTTACAGTATATCCCGACGGAATATCCACACTGATACGCGTAACGTACTCGCGGGGTGTGCCGAAATAAGCATCAACATCACGTTCGCGGTCTGACGGAAGCAACTCGAGCTGATCGCAGAAAAGTTTGCCAAGAGAAAGGATGACATTATTGCCGGCACGCTTTACGAGATTATCCATCTTATACGACAACTCATACACAAGAGCGGTGCTGTCGGGATTTATACCAAGGCTCGTCACCTTACCGTCAACAAATTCCGACGGATACTCGCCATGATACTCCCTGATTTCATTCTTGAAGTCCTCCTTCTGCTCTTTACGTCCATCGGCATAACGCTCCATTCGTTCGGCTGCTCTCTTCTTGTTTTCCTTAACACTGACTGTATGTCCGTATCGTGACAGGTATTTGCGATAGCCTTCATTTACATCCTCTTCCGAAAGAATCGGAAATGCATGCCTCTTGGCGGCACCGGTGTGTATCTCCTTGCGATTGATATCAATCACACTGCCGTCAATGACTGCATCAACATATGTAATATTACGATTTTTGGCCAAAGTCGTAGCCGGCAATCTAAAGTAATTGTCGCCATCGGGCACTTTCTTCCGCTCTTTTGGCTTACGCCACATCATCGCCACACGCCCATTAGCACCAGGAATCATGTCCGATGGAGAATATATCCCGTTTTTGGGAGGAAAATAGTAGCGCGAGGAATCACCTTGCAGACTGGTGAAAAATATCGTATTGTTTAAATTAATTACATCGTACAGCGGCTCCTGGTCTGGGACAGACGACAGACCCGCCTCTATCGGAAATTTATGAGCCTTAAGCAGACTGTTGTACTGTAAAGCAAAGTCATGCGCATTAAGCCTGGCAAGATTGCCTATATACAGATAGCACAGCAGATTGTAGAGATAATCCGCACCCTCACGCACTGAAATTCGGCCATCCTTCACCATTTTTCCTATATCCTTGGCTATCTTATGCCCGTCCTTGAGATAATTCTTCATCACAAGATTCCCGGCCACAGCCCCGTTTTCAAGCCACCAGTCATCCTGGTCCCAACGGTCGCCGATTATCCACTCGGCAGGCGGATTGCACTGCATGCCGTCAAATCGCGCGCTTTTAGGGGTAAAGTCACTGCTGTTTCGGCGGTTGAACAGATACATCTTTATTTGAGGCGACTGCTGCGACTGATTGTACCACAGGCGCGGCTCCTTCGCCGAAATATCGGCAATCTCCAGATCCAGCACATAATTGCCGTCATCATCGCGTGTCACATCAAAATCCGGGGCACCGTTAAGTATACGGTATTGCGCAGTCAGATTGTCATCAATCACACAATGTATACGGTAGTTGAGTATCGGAGCCGACTCTTTAAGATAAAACGTAAGCGGATCCGGATGCACATTCTGCATACGGGTCTCAGTGTAAAAGAATACATCTATGTCATCCCCGACCTCAAGACCGGGAATAGCAAGTTTACGGCGCTTATTCTCGCCTGTTTTGCCCTCCTCGACCTCCACGAAATCGGACGTGTCAATGTCCACTATTCGATTGTCGGTTTTTATGAGACGTGCTCCCATCACATGACGGTTTTTCTCATAACCCTCGAAATAATTTTTCTTATTGTCGATACCGAAATCAAATTCGGAATACTTCTCCAACGCGGCCTTGTCGTTGATATGTATCAGCATGCGGGTAAGATGCCCGGCCTCTATACGCGCCCGCCGGGATATCGTAGGGAGCATCATCGGTCCCGGACGAACTCCAACACCGGTCTTTTTCTTGGCATCGAAATTCTCATATATGGCCTTGTATACGGCCGACTCGTTACGATACTTTTCCGGAATATCCCTTACCTTGAAAGCCGGCAAATCCATCGAATACACATCGGCGCGCACTGTATCGGCAAAAGCCCGGTATTCAGCCATACTGTCGGCATGCATGGCAACAATACCCAACAGCAAAAATGTAAAAAGTACAAATTGTTTCCTCATATGTTATAAGCTGTAACGGTTATGGTTTTCTAAGTTCGACCTGGAGGCTGCAGGCTTCTTTCCATGCTGAAAGATGATTGTTCCATTCAGGGATATCAGCCAGCGGGATACGGGTTCTGACCACCTCCATGCGTTTTGTCATAGACACCGTACTACCATCGCATGCAAACGTGCATGAGAAACGGCCATATGGACACTCCGACTCATAATTCTCCGGCAATACGGCACTGTAGCCATCTGGCATCTCTACGACAGTGCGTCTCTCTACTGATGCGGGCACATAAAACTCAAGGTCAGCACGGCGGTCGTCAAGATCAATACGTTCGCCAAATGGCCCGTCAGAAGAATTAAGGTCAATATATATAGCATCTGAAGCCTCTGTTATGGCCGACTTATTATATACCGGAGCGGTGAGAGTAACAAATCCCGGCACAGAAGTATCATACACAATACTGTCTTTACAGGCGACCATATTAGAAGCAGGCACAAGCATTCTGGCCAACAATTCATTCACATGCTGGCTTGGAACATTATTGAATATTGACACAAAACGTTCGGCCATATCCTCCCGACAGCTACGCACCGCCTTTCCGGCAAGGCCTTCCGAAGTAAGCCTGTAATCATACGTTATCACATCGTCCGACATCCGCGGCGATTCCTCCGGGATATTCACCATCTCATATCCGTCAGGCAGTATCATCATGGCATCCTTCCCACGTATACCCCATGGTATATGATACATTGAAATCTGTCCGTTGGTCGGGTCAAGAAACAGAGAGGCACCCTCTTTACGAGGAACAATGCATATCATATGGTTGGAAGCCGACAGCGACGGATTCTCTGCAATGCCGTATGGTATGGAACGCGTTCCCACTATGGCCACATATGCATCTATACCGTTGCGGTTAAGCAATGTGGCAAGCAGCATGGCCATCCCCTTGCAATCGCCATAGCGCTTGCGCAGCACTTCGGCCGGTGTGTCCGGACGATATCCGGCCTCTCCTTCCTCAAAAGCCACATACCGAACATTGTTCTGAACATACCGGTAAAGACGCTCTATGACTTTGTCGCGGTCTTTCGTGTCGCCAAGTATATTCCTGACAATACCTGACACATCAGGAATCACAGTATCCACATCAAGAAGCCGGCGATGATAGCGGTAAAGCGAATCTGTATCCGGGAAATACCCCTTTACCATTATATATGGCAGAGAAGCCTTGGGCGACGGTGCCGACTTATCGTCAGCCGCCGGACCGACATCAGTCAGCGTATAAGTTATCCTACGTGAACCATCAGGCGCCTTTGTATCTGACCGCACTATACCCTCCGCAGGAAAATTACAGTCAAGAAGTTCGATGCCCGGAAGTGAAGCCGGTATATCCACAGAGATTGTCTTATTGCGTATCGGATACTCGTCAAGAGGAAAAATGCCGGTAAAATATGCCGGGTCGGTAAAGGTACGACGAAACTGAGCCTTTGCCTTCTTGTTGCTGCTTAGAAAGAATTCAAAGAAACATACCTTACTGTCATCGTGGAACACCGTAGGTGAATTAGCATTACGGTATTGCGGCTTCCCTCCCGATGCTTTGTCGAGACGTATGTTATTGTCATGAAATATATGAGGCTGTATTTTCTCCGAACGTCTTGTAGCAAGATACTCGTCGGCAACTGTATGCACAACCTCAAAGCCTCCTTTTACCTGCACAAAACGATACGACTCCTTCCCCTCGGATATCACAACATTATCGTCGGGAACAACGGCGTCGACCTGCATTATGGCTGCAATAGTGAGCACTGTGGCTGTTAAAATGCGTTTTGTCATGTCGGATAAGGTTAAAAGTCTGTTTAAAATTCTCTAATTTACGCACATGACAGCTAAAAAAGTGTGACAAAAATCACACTTTTTCAATATTACACCAAAAAAGAACACAAAGTCGGAGAAAAAGACTATTTACACATCCTTGCACGCATCCTCGACAATGTCTCCCGTGTCACACCGAGATATGACGCTATCGCAGAAGTCGACATGAAACTCTTGACATCCGGCATCCGTTCGAGAAGTTCGACATATCGCGACTCGACCGACTGACAGCGGTATGATATGCCTCTCATCATAAATGCATAGGCTATGGCATACGTAAACCTCAGCCGGTAATCGGGAGATATTGTATCCATATACTCGACAACCGTATCCAGCGCAAGCGCCGATACCTCCGACTTACACAATGCCTTAACATCAAAACCGGATTTCCGGCCGGGCATCATCGAGATATACGAGCCCACAAGTTCGTCGGCAAAAGCAAGAGAGCATGTCTGGTCATCGCCCTTGTAGTCAGGTCTTACAAATGCAAATCCGCCGGAATTAACCACACCGATATCCGGGGCATTCTCGCCAATTCTACAGAAACATTCACCCTTGCAGTACACGCGGCATTCTCCATGCTCTCGTATATAATCGCGCAGGGGCGACATATCAAACACGTCATAAAGTTTAAGATCGGCCATATCGAGGAAAAGTATGCGGCATATGAAAGTCCGGCTCAGACAGCGACTCCAACATACACAATATGCATGATTACATTTTTCGACTTTAGAGCTTGTTTAATAATAAAGCTATCTCTTGTTTCGTATACCCTGGCGGCAACATTTATTATTAAACAAGCTCCTAGAATTCCCACAGACGCGTCGACAGGTTGAGCATGAATGTGGTAGCTCCTGTATGAGGCTGATCCAAAGCTATTCCGACTGAAAATCTGCTTACATTTATACCGGCACAAGCTGAGAATCCACTGAAAAAGCTGCGGGAATATGTGCCCATGTCGGTACGCGTCTTGTAGTTGTATCCCACACCTATATACAACCTGTCGGAGGGCAACCACTCCACACCGAACACCAGATGGCGGAACAGATTGGAGCCGAACGAATCTTTCTCCTCCATTTCACTGGTGGCAGAGCCGTCGCCGGCATCATAATAAGGCAGATGCCATTTTGTGAGATTCCATGCGGTAACCGACAGACGCAACGGCACATCGGCAAGTTGCTTGCTCAATCCAAGACGCACATCGACAGGCATACGGTCATAACGCTCGTTAAATCTCTTGATTTGTCCTCCGAGATTTGCCACTACAGCCGACAGCGAGACACCCCTGTCGGGGTCATAATAATTGATACCGAGATCGGTGGCAAGCGCAAATGCCGAATATGACTCATAGGCCGAATATATACCCTTGACTGTGATACCGCCACGGAGACTCCCGGTAATATCATGGCTGTATGTAGCGGAAAATGCCATATCCTTGGCCGAAAAAGTACCGGTAATATTCCCCGTCACATCGGCCGCCTTCATATCGCCATAACCGAAATACTGTATCCCGGCTGCCCAGGCTCCATGCTCTCCGGCTGCCATACCGTATCGCACGCCGGCAAAATTTGCGTCGCCGACGTAATGCATATAATTAAGTCCCAGCTGTTTCCCTACCTCCGGACCAAGCAGCCCCGGATTCTGGTCAATCGAGTTTATATCGTCGTCGACAATAGATATATTCACACCACCCAGACCGTAAATACGGCTTGAGGATGTTATATTCAGAAAATTATATGCTGTCGAGCCATCTGCGGCACATAGCGGAATCATACCGCCGGCCACAAGCGCGACTATAAATGATATTATATGATTTCGTATCGTCATTACTGTTACCATTGCAGGAAGCGCGCATGCGATTCCTATATTTTAGAAACGTGCTTCTTCACGCCATATTGCGCCCCGCATCCGGGAAAATGCAAATAAACTTAAAACATCGCTAAACAAATCGAAAATTGCGGACATACTGTTGCATTTAACACAACAGCACTATAAATTTGCATATGTCACAATGCTGGACGCCTCTCTTGCCGGCATTGCAGCACCATACCACTCACATGTTTTATGATTAAAAAATCTACTCCTGACTTATCTCTACTGCCCCTCTCCACTCTCCTGCTTATTGCGGCACTTCTATTGTCGGCACGTTCGGCTCACGCACAAATGCGTAGAATAGCCGTACACACAACAGACCAGTCACTCGCCCTCACAGAAATAAATCCCGGTCATAACTTCTGCGCCGATGTAATCGAGGCATATGACTTCGAGACCGTCGACGAGCCTCCCACATTTCCCGGCGGATACGGTGCTCTGATGCAGTTTATCAACGCCTCCCGCACATACCCTGCTGCTGCATACGCCCGAAAAATACAGGGACGTGTACTATGCTCTTTTATAGTACAGCCTGACGGTGAGATAACCCACATCAATGTACTCCGCGGCATCGAACCTTCGCTTGACAGGGAAGCAGTAAGAATACTTGACGGCATGCCGCGCTGGCACGCTGGACGAATGGGCGGCAACAATGTGCCGGTATACTGTATATTCCCAATAACATTCAGATTATAAGTAGATTACAAACAGCATCAGATAGCGTGTCAGGATTCATCTCCCGACACGCTATCAACTTTATGGGAGTTTATCATCATTTTTCGGGAAATTAGTGTTATATTCGCAAACGAAATAACCTCAAATACATTTTGATTATGGCAAACAAACGTAATCTCAAGAAGGCTGTAAAAGCCGTATGCGGCAACATAGCCGGCGAATGCATCATCGCACGCAACCTCATCCCGGGAATCGATGCCGACAAGATGAATAAGACTGTAATCGATATAGCCGACCTCCAGTACCAGACTATTGCCAACGTATCATTCTCATTCGACAAAGGCAAAAAGGCATTTGAAAACGCTCATGACTACAAGGTGGCCCGCGACAAATATTTCCGCAAAGCCTACACAAAGCTCACCTCCGACTTCAATAAAGGCATTGAAGAAATCGTGGCTCAGATGAACGAAGCCCTCCCGGCCGCACAGAAAGAAGCCAACGTTGCCGCTGCAAAATAAGTAAAACATTACGGATATCCGACAGATTATGGGTTTATCCAAATGGTTGCTGCGTATGGCCGGGTGGACGGTTGAATATACCGTGCCCGACTATCCCAAATGTATAATATGCGTGGCTCCCCACACATCCAACTGGGACTTCATACTCGGCGAACTGACCATACGCTCCATAGGCCGCAAAGCCGGATTTCTGATGAAAGAATCCTGGTTCCGCTGGCCCTTGGGAGTAATATTCAGAGCTATCGGAGGCATACCTGTGCCGCGTAAAAACAAAAAGCAGTCGCTCACAGAGACTATCGTAAAGAAATTCCGCGAATCAACACGTCTGGTACTTGCAATAACTCCCGAAGGCACACGCAAGGCCACGGCAAAATGGCATAGCGGATTCATCTACATAGCCCGCGACGCCGGCGTGCCTCTGGTGCTTGGCGCCATCGACTACAAATACAAGCGTATTGTAGTCGACCGATGCTATACCCCTACAGGCGACATCGAGCAGGATATGCGCAACATCAAAGAATACTACAGTCAGTTTCACGGCCGTTACCCCGATAAATTCATTACCGATTAGCCAATGACCTGCAACAATACAAGGCCTCACCTCAACGGCCCGCTGACAGTGGCGGCAATCGGACTTGACATTGCCACCTCCGACAAGAAAGCCAACCTAAAGGCTGCATCAACAGCAATAGAGGCCATTGCCGGACACGCTGACATTGCCGTTCTGCCGGAGATGTTCTCTACCGGATATATACTTCAGGCCGATACTGCCCGCAATCTCGCCGAGCCATCCGACGGCCCTACGATAGAATGGGCAGCAAAGCTCGCCTCGGCATGCAATCTGGCCATAGCAGGGTCGTTTATCGCGCTCGACCACGACGGTCGGCTGTTCAACCGGGCATTCCTTACCGAGCCATCCGGCGAAACCACCTATTACGACAAGCACCACCTGTTTTCAACCGGTGGAGAGGACAAGGTATATACCTCCGGCCATAAGGCAATACCGACAATACGATTCAGAGGCTGGAATATAGCGTTGGCCGTATGCTACGATTTGCGGTTTCCGGTATGGCTACGCAACAGCCACAACGGATACGATTTGTTGATTATAGTCGCTAACTGGCCCGATTCAAGAGCATATGCATGGAAACACCTGCTAATAGCACGTGCAATTGAAAATCAGGCATACGTAGTCGGATGCAACCGCACCGGAAGCGATGATTTCGGCAACTATTCCGGCACTTCTGCCATAATCGACCCCAAAGGTCAGACTATAGGCACAGAAGCACACCTGTCCGACGGAATACAATGCGTCATGGGGCGTATATCCCACTCCTCACTCTACGAATTCCGCGAAAAGTTCCCGGTACTTCTCCACAGCGACAGATTTACAATCGATTGACAGTCAGTTCGACAATAATTTAAAACAACATAAACAAAGGGGTGCCACTCCATAAAGTGTGCTGAGATTATACCCTTCGAACCTGACGCGGATAATGCCGCCGAAGGGATTGTTTTCCATCCCGGTCATCGGGTCCGGTTTTCCCGGAAACAGGAGCAACACACACATTCTCAGCACCGGAACGACACTGCATATTTTCATACCATCATGCTGAGATACATCCCTGTGCTATCAATAGCTGGCTCCGATTCATCAGGCGGCGCCGGAATCCAGGCCGACATCAAGACAATGTCGGCAATAGGTGTATATGCCATGACGGCAATTACGGCAATTACCGTACAGAACACTCTCGGAGTAACAGCCGTACAGGCCATCCGCCCCGACATTGTAACCGGGCAGATTGATGCCGTATTCGCCGACATCCCCCCAAAAGCCATAAAGATAGGTATGCTGTTCGACGCTCCTACCGCCGCTGCGGTAGCCGATTCGCTCACATGCCACCGCGCCACCAACATAGTGCTCGACCCGGTCATGATTTCCACATCCGGCTCACGTCTTCTTGCCGCAGATGCTGTCGACGTAATAGTACAGCGACTCATCCCGATGGCCGACATCATTACCCCCAACGCAATGGAAGCGGAAGCAATCACAGGCACAAAAAATCCGGAAACCCAGATAGAACTTCTGCGCGAAATGGGTGCGAAGTCAATCTTGATAAAGGGTGGTGACTCCGATACACTTCTTGACATAGTGACCGACTGGCTGTATACTCCGCAAAGAGGCATCATGAAACTACAGGCGCCACGCGTACGCTCAGTCAATACCCACGGCACAGGCTGCACACTCTCTTCGGCAATAGCCTCCTACATGGCAATCGGCCATGATATTGCCAATGCCGTCACGAAATCAAAAGAATATATCTCAGACGCCATTAAGGCCGGAGCCGATGTGGCAATAGGTCATGGACACGGCCCGGTCAACCATCTGTTTGCCCCGTCGGCCATGCTTGTCAGAGAATAATTCCACTGCTGAATTCATCTTTTCCACCGTCCCACGCGTTCTGAATATTAAGAACATGTTTTAGACAAAAACAACATCGATATATTATGGAAGTAACTGTCAACGACAAAAAAATCAATATACCCGACCATACCTCGCTCCAGGGAGCCCTTAATCTGGCCGGAATAAACCCTGAAGGGGTAGCTACAGCTCTCAATGGCGAGGTTGTGCCTCTGACCCAACGCGACTCCACAATCCTCAAGGAAGGCGATTCAGTGCTTGTAATCCAGCCTTTTTATGGCGGATAATCTGTTGCGGATTGCCATCACGCCTCCCGATATACGTCCCGAAGAAGCCGAGGCGATAGCTGCAATACTCGATGCCGGATGGGACTTCGTACACCTGCGCCATCCCGGCGCATCGTTGCGCGACATGCGCAATCTGATTGAAAGCATCGGCCCGCACAATCACCGGCGGCTCAAACTGCATGGACATTTTGACCTGCTGTGCGACTTCAATCTCGGCGGCATACATCTCAACCGGCGCTGCCCTGAAGCACCATCATACTTCAGCGGTAACATATCGCGTAGCTGCCATTCCATAGCCGAAGCCAAAGAATGCGCCCGTAAGTACGACTATATAACGCTCAGTCCGATTTTCACAAGCATATCCAAGCCGGGCTACCATGGCGCCTTCACTGCGGAAGAATTGTCGACAATTCCTCCTAACAAAGTAGTGGCACTCGGAGGCATCACACCGGAAAGAGTGGCCGACATACGTAGTCTCCCTTTCGCCGGATATGCCGTACTGGGCTATCTGTGGGAGGGCGCCGACATGGCAGAGCGCCTTGATGCTTTCGCCTCAATAGAGCGAGGCCAAAGTCCGATTCCTCAATCAGAATAATCATACACACAACACATATGCTTCAGTTCATCACCCATCCATCACCACGCTTCTCCATCACGGAAGAGGTGCGGCTCGTACTCGAAGGAGGCTGCAAGTGGATTCAATTACGCATGAAAGACGCATCTTACGACGAGATGCGTGCCACAGCACTCGAAATAATACCCCTCTGCAAAGAGAACGACGCAATAATGGTAATTGACGACAACGTCAGGCTCACCGACGAACTTCGCGTGCACGGAGTGCATCTCGGCAAGAATGACATGCCCCCCCGACAGGCACGTGAAGAGCTCGGTCCCCATGCAATAATCGGCGTCACTGCCAATACAGCCGAGGATATCCTCGCCATGCGCGGCATCGATGTCGATTACGTAGGCCTCGGGCCATTCCGATTCACCACCACCAAGAGCGCATTGTCACCTGTAATCGGCCTCGACGGATACCGCGACATAATGTCGGCCATACGCAATGCCGGCAGTGAGCTTCCGGTAGTTGCTATCGGCGGAATCACCCTTGACGACATAGACCCGCTGATGGAAACAGGAATCAACGGAGTGGCCATGTCCGGGGCTATAATCAACGCTCCCGACCCAAAAGAATACACCGCAAAGGTAATCGAGGCCCTCAACCGCTATCAATAACACAACAAACAATATACTCTCATTATCAGCAATGGACAGACTTATAATCGGAGGACGCGAGTTTACATCGCGCCTCTTTATGGGAACAGGCAAGTTCAGCAGCAACCGTCTTATGCTTGAGGCGATACTTGCCTCCGGTTCGCAGATGATAACAGTGGCAATGAAGCGTATCGACATGGACAATGCCGACACCGACGACATGCTCGCACACATCAACCGCGACAATGTTCAGTTTCTTCCTAACACATCAGGTGTGCGCAACGCCAAAGAGGCAGTACTCGCAGCCCACCTCTCTCGTGAGATTTTCCATACCGACTTCCTCAAGCTGGAGATTCATCCCGACCCGAAATACCTGTTGCCCGACCCTATCGAGACACTGAAAGCCACCGAGCAGCTTGCCGCCGAGGGATTCCATGTGCTCCCTTACATCCAGGCCGACCCGGTACTCTGCAAACGTCTGGAGGATGTGGGAGCGGCTGCCGTAATGCCGCTGGGGGCTCCTATCGGCACCAACAAAGGACTGAAGACACGCGACCTGCTTGAGATCATCATCGCCGAGAGCAGAGTGCCGGTAGTTGTCGATGCCGGACTCGGCGCACCATCACATGCAGCCGACGCTCTGGAAATGGGTGCCGACGCTGTGCTTGTCAACACCGCGATTGCTGTTGCCGGCGACCCCGTGGCCATGGCCGATGCGTTCCGCCTTGCCGTAGAAGCCGGACGAAAGGCATATCTTGCCGGACTCGGACGCGTAAGCCACCGTGCCGAGGCTTCGTCTCCCCTCACATCTTTTCTCTCATAAAAATACACCTCATTTATCACGACATGAAAATCAACGACATCGACGTACGCAACTATCCGTCGTCGGAAAAAGTATATATCCATGGCAAACTCCACGATATCGACGTACCCATGCGCCGTATCGACCTTACCCCTACTGTAAAGATTGTGAATGGAGAGAAACTCACTCGCCACAACGACCCGGTCTATGTGTACGACACATCAGGCGTATACACCGACCCGTCAGTTACCGTCGACATCAACCGTGGAATCCCTCGTACGCGTGAAAAATGGATTGCAGCACGCGAAGATCTCGAGCAACTGCCCGCAATAACCTCGGAGTACGGACGCCAGCGCGAAGCCGACAAAAGCCTCGACTCCATACGCTTCGCCCACCGCTATGCGCCGCGCCGTGCCAAAGAAGGATGCGCCGTCACACAGATGGCCCTTGCCCGTCAGGGCGTAATCACTCCGGAAATGGAGTATGTGGCTATCCGTGAGAATCTCAACAATGAGGCGCTCGGCATCCACTCCGACATCACACCCGAGATGGTGCGCGAGGAAGTAGCCGCCGGAAGGGCTGTAATCCCTGCCAACATCAACCACCCCGAAAGCGAGCCGATGATTATCGGTCGGAAATTCCTGGTAAAGCTCAACACCAATATCGGAAATTCAGCTCTGTCATCGGGCATAGAAGAAGAGGTAAGCAAAGCCGTATGGAGCTGCTATTGGGGTGGCGACACACTGATGGACCTCTCGACCGGCGACAACATCCACGAAACACGCGAATGGATTATACGCAACTGCCCAGTACCGATGGGTACTGTGCCAGTATACCAGGCTCTGGAGAAAGTCAACGGCGATGTAGCGAAACTCACATGGGAAATATACCGCGACACACTCATCGAGCAGGCCGAACAGGGTGTAGACTACTTTACCATCCATGCCGGAGTGCTTCGCCGACATGCCGACCTCATCTCCGAGCGCCTTACAGGAATCGTAAGCCGTGGAGGGTCGATTATGACTCAATGGGCCGTAATGCATGGAGAGGAAAATTTCCTGTACACACATTTTGATGAAATCTGCGAGATACTTGCCCGCTACGATGTGGCTGTATCGCTTGGCGACGGTATGCGCCCCGGCTCAATCCACGATGCCAACGACACATCTCAGTTCCTCGAGCTCGATGTGCTCGGCGAACTCACCGAAAAGGCTTGGGCCCACGGAGTGCAGGTGCTCATCGAAGGCCCCGGACACGTGCCTATGCATAAGATACGCGAAAACATGGACCGACAGATATCGTCGTGCCACGAAGCCCCATTCTATACCCTCGGACCGCTTACCACCGACATAGCCCCCGGCTACGACCATATCACATCGGCCATCGGAGCCGCACAGATAGCGTGGATGGGCACAGCCATGATTTGCTACGTCACCCCAAAAGAGCACCTTTCTCTCCCCAATCTCGAGGATGTGCGCAACGGTGTAATCGCCTACAAGATTGCCGCCCACGCAGCCGACCTTGCAAAGGGACATCCCGGTGCACAGGTACGCGACAACGCCATGAGCCGCGCACGCTATGAATTCCGGTGGAAAGACCAGTTCAATCTCTCACTCGACCCCGCACGCGCACGCCAATATTACGTAGAGAGCCATAAAGCCGAAGGCGATCATTTCTGCACAATGTGCGGCCCCAACTTCTGCGCCATGCGCATATCACAGTCTGTAGCCGACGACTGCGCTCGTTAATGCCATTTCAATATCTCAAAGATAGAAATCACCCGTCAGGGCCTTGTATGCGTCACTGCCTATCAGTAGGTCTTCTACCTTAGGCGGTGACGCCTTTTTATCTTTGCGCATCTCCCACAACAGCCGAGAGGGCTCCTGTGCACCCGGTTTGGTGAACACTCTCGTCATACGCGACAGCCTGAGCCCGCACAGTTCCATATCAAACATTATATCATTCTGCCGCTCGGCCGGAGACACCATCGACAATATTCCGTCGGCCGACAACAGTCCGCACGCGCAAGCCCGCATTATAACTCCGTAATCCAGGTCGGCACCATGGCGTGCAAGCATGCGTCCTCGGTCCGGAGCCTTGATTTCCGTCTTGAAAAATGGCGGATTGCTCACTACGGCATCGAAACTCACTCCCTGACCGGCATACTCGCAAAAACCGGCATGCTCTATGGCGATACGTCCTGCCCATGGCGATGCGCCGGCATTCACCAGCGCTTCCTCACATGCCTCCTCTACAATATCTATTCCGGTAATAAAGGCATTGTCAAAACGCTGTGCCAGCATAAGGGCAATCAGCCCGCTGCCGGTGCCCACATCAAGCACCGTGGCCATCGAGGCATCAGGCACACACGCCCATGCGCCAAGCAGCACACCGTCGGTACCTACTTTCATTGCGCTCAGCGAATTGGCCACATCAAACCGCTTGAACCGAAACACACTCTCACGCGTCTTGCTCGTTCCCATAATCTTATTTATTTAAGTATTCTCATGAAAATTATATCTTCCCGCTCCCCAAAGTTATGAATTTTTCAATTAACTCCACCCATACCGAAACGAGAAGCATGCCATCGCCGGCATATGCCTATATAAGCAGACATAAACATAGTAAACATCAAAATCGTTATTGAAGTATCATCTAAAAGTGCTATCTTTACAAAAATAAATTACAGAAGCTATGGACATAACATCCTCGAAATTTGAGATCAGTAATTCCGACGTCAAAAAATGTCCCGCCACATGCTACCACGAGTACGCATTCATAGGCCGAAGCAATGTCGGAAAGTCCTCGCTGATCAATATGCTGACACGACACAAGGGGCTGGCGATGACATCGTCGACCCCGGGCAAAACCACTCTTATCAACCATTTCCTTATCAACGGGTCATGGTATATAGTCGACCTTCCCGGCTACGGCTATGCACAGCGTGGCAAGGAGCAGCAGCGGCAGATACGTCGCATTATCGAGGAATATATACTCAACCGACAGCAGATGACATGTCTGTTTGTGCTCGTAGACTCCCGCCACGACCCACAGAAAATTGACATCGAGTTCATGGACTGGCTCGGTGAAAATGGTGTCCCGTTTGCCATCGTATTTACCAAACTCGACAAAATGTCGGCGGCGGCAGCAAAGATTGTGACCGGCAAATACCTCGACAAACTAAAAGAAACATGGGAAGAGCTCCCTCCGGTGTTCTATACATCGAGCCACGACGGACGCGGCAGAGCACAACTGCTCGACTATATCGACGAGCTGAACCAACTCCCCACAATGACTACAGAGGAACTGTCCTACATCAACAGCACTGACAACACCTGACACCCACGAAAATGCCCAACGCATACTTCACCGACGACGAACGCCTGAGGCTTATCGAAATATCCCGACGCCTCCTTCGGCTCACACGCGACATCACACTGCCCGACGATGTGGCGCGGGTACGTGTCATAATGACCGAAGGCATCGAACAACAGCACTGTCCGCGCGACCGCTTCAGCATAAATCCCATAATCCATAATCTCGAAACAGCGCTACTGCTGTGCGAAAAGATTTCGCCCGACCGCAACATGGTGCTAGCCATACTGCTGTTCATACTCTGCAAAAGCGAGTTTATCGAAGAGAAAGAACTTGTAAAGGAATGGGGCGACGACATAGCGCGCCTCATTCGAGGCCTTCTAAAAGTATCTACACTGTATGCCCGGCAGGCGGCAATGGAGAGCGACAACTTCCGAAAGCTGCTCCTCACTTTCGCCGAAGACATACGTGTGATTATTATAATGATTGTCGACCGCCTCGCCATGATGCGTGCAATCAACCATCATCCCGATGAAAAGATGGTTCATGACGTGGCCTACGAGAGCAACTATCTCTATGCCCCGCTATCACATCGTCTGGGACTCTACTCCATCAAAAGCGAACTCGAGGATCTGTCGCTCAAATACACCAACCGACAGACATATACCGACATTGCCCACAAACTCAACCAGACCAAAGCGAGCCGCGACGCATATATCGCCGAATTCATCGCCCCTATAAAGGAAAAACTCGATGCGACTCCCCTGAAATATGAAATCAAGGGACGCACGAAGTCGATATATTCCATCTGGAACAAACTCGTAAAACAGAAAACGGATCTGGAGCATATCTACGACCTGTTTGCTATACGTATCATCATCGACGCCGAACAGGAAAAGGAGAAGAGCGATTGCTGGCTGGCATACTCGCTCATCACCGACATGTACCAGCCCAATCCTTCCCGAATGAAGGACTGGCTCAGCATACCCAAGAGCAACGGCTACGAATCGCTGCATATCACCGTGAAGGGCCCGGGCGACCGATGGGTGGAAGTGCAGATACGCACACGCCGCATGGACCTTATCGCCGAAAAAGGCCTCGCCGCCCATTGGAAATACAAGGGCATAAAGAGCGAAGAGTCACTTGATGCCTGGATGAACAATGTACGCGACATACTCGAGACCGCAGAGACAGGCCCGATGGAGCTGATGAAGAACATGCGCATGGACTTCTACGACAAGGAGGTGTTCGTGTTCACCCCCAAGGGCGACCTCTTCAAGCTCCCCTACGGAGCCACCGTGCTCGACTTCGCTTTCCATATACACACCAAACTCGGCATGTCGTGCACAGGCGCCAAGGTAAACGGACGCAACCAGAAGATAAACTATAAACTCCGCTCGGGCGATACCGTGGAGATAATGACATCCGCACAGCAGGTGCCCAAAATCGACTGGCTGGCATTTGTAGTAACCGGAAAAGCGCGCAACCGCATACGCCAGAGTATCCACGAGATGGAAAACCGCGCTTCCTCCCTCGGTAAAGAACTGTTGGAGCGCCGGCTGAAAAACCGCAAAATCGACCTTGTGGAGGCCACCCTGATGAAACTCATCAAAAAGATGGGCTTCCGCACCGTGACCGATTTCTTCAATGCCATTGCCGCCGAACAACTCGACATCAACGAGGTAATCGAACAATATGTCGCTGTCGACCGCCCGACAGAAACCACACCCGACAAGATATCGGCCGAAGAATTCCAGCTACAGCCTACAGCTCCAGACGATACACGCGGCTCGTCTGATGTACTCGTAATCGGCGAGGGTATAAAAGGTGTCAACTACCGTCTGTCGAAATGCTGCAACCCCATTTACGGCGACGAGGTGTTCGGATTCATATCCTCCGAAGGCGTCATCAAAATCCATCGCAACGACTGCCCCAACGCAGCCAACATACGCTCGCGCTACCCTTACCGGCTCATACCGACCCGCTGGTCAGGCAAAGTGGGCGAGCAGTTCGGAGCCACACTGCGTATCATCGGAAACGACGACATCGGTATCGTCACCTCGATTACCTCCATTATCAACAAGGAATCCTCGACCACCCTGCGCAGCATATCCATCGACAGCAACGACGGAATTTTCCAGGGATTTCTCGGAGTCGGTGTCAGAGACACAGCGGCTCTCAACACTTTAATAAAGAAACTCAAAACCGTAAAAGGCGTAAAAGATGTACAACGCAGCAAATAAACCGCTATTCATTACCACCATCGCATCGGCCATAATATCGGCCGGGATATTGGCAACATCATGCTCCGGCTCTTCGGCAAATGAAGAGAAGGAAGCCTCACTCCTACTGCAACAGGCCGACAGCGCCGCAACAACTCATGATTTCACTCTTGCGCTTGAACTGCTTGACACCATTAAAAGCAAATATCCCGCACAGATTGATATCCAGCGTCAAGCTATGGCTCTGCGGCCCAAAGTAGAAGAGGGCGCCATCATACGCGAAATCGAACAGACCGACTCCCTCTCTGCATATATCGCTTACCGTATCGACTCCATTATGCCGCAGTTTCAGCTCGTACATGACCCTTCGCTCGGAGAAGACTACGACTACTACGTCATAAAGCAATATGCCAAGTCCAACCTATTTTCACGCACGGGTGTAGAGGGACGCGTAGAACCCTCGGGACAATACAAGATACTCTCTTCCCTCACTGCATCGCCGGTCAAACACACATCGATTGCACTCTCTGGCTCCGCAGGAGAAGTCGCGTCAGCCTCAGTGCCCTACGACGGCGAACGCAACTACCGCTCCGGAGGCACCGAGATGATAACCTTCATCGGCGCGGATTGTGACACTCTCGGATACTGGCTCAACAACTCAGCCACTTCCGGCACGGTGAAGCTCATATTCAAAGGCGAGCGCAATTATTCCACCCCGCTTGCAGCCAACGACCGACGTTCGCTTGCCGAAAGCTGGAAACTTGCATCATTCATGAAAGAGCGCCGCATGCTCTCGGTAAAACGCGATTTTCTTGAACGTAAACTGGCTCTCACACGCGACCAGATGGCGCGCACAGCCGGCGAACACAACGTACAGTAACATACACAAACTACGCGCAGCGACATACGGACTCTTCCGGGATGTCGCTGCGCATGCTATAGTTAGTCAGACATGGAAAAATGGACCACTACCGATAGCCGCTACATAATAAAGCGGCCATGGCTCACCGCCAGATGCGATACAATGCGCATGCCCGACGGGCAAATAAAGGATGAATTCTATGTGCTCGAATATCCTGACTGGGTAAATATCATAGCAATCACCACCGATGGAAAGATGGTGCTTGTAGAACAGTATCGCCACGGTCTCGACGATATATTCATGGAATTATGTGCAGGCTGTGTAGAACCCGGAGAGGATCCCCTCGCCGCAGCAAAGCGCGAACTGGCCGAGGAAACAGGATTCGGAGGTGGCGAATGGGAGCTAAGTATGGTGCTCAGCGCCAATCCCACAAGTATGAACAACCTAAATTACTGCTACATCGCCACCGGCGTGGAACTCATAGGCGAGCAACACCTCGACCCGACAGAAGACATCAATGTACATGTACTCGAGCCCGACGAAGTAAAGCGCCTTCTCGTCAACGACCGCATCAAGCAATCGCTTATGGCAGCTCCGCTATGGAAATACTTCGCCCAGCGAGGCGAATGCCCCATAAAATAAGACCCCGTTCCCCAATATTTGTTAACGCTGGGGTCGCATATCTCTGAGTGATTTTTGTCTTGTGATGAAGGAGCGTAGCCGTAGCTACGTGACTGAAGAACAGGGCAAAAAGCGCCAGAGATATGCGATGATAAGGTAATTTTATACATCAGCACACAATTAATTTCACCCCAATTCAGTTATATGATTTTAAGCATTTATAACTTGTTGGATTAGGTTGGGATATACTACAGATTTGACACTTAGACAGCGCAACTTTATTTTAGAAAAATTTCCAGAAATTTTCAATACGAAATCAAAGGCTGATATATTTAAGATTATTAATGCCTTGTTTTTCTTAATCAAAACAGGGAAGTCATCTTGACTTTTTGAGTCTGTTAATGTGTTTAAGAAATATCACATGGAATGCCAGAAGATTCCACCCTTTCCAGCTGGAAACCGTTTTGTCGAAACGATTGAGCACGGATCGGAAAGAGTCCATCCAGGCATTTGTCCTCTCAATGCTATATCTGAGAGACAGGAGTTTTCTGTCCAAAAGATATTTCTCATCGTTTTTGGTATGATTGTTGAATCTACATTAGCAATGATTCCGGCACTGTCACATTTTTTCTGAAATCGCGACAATCAAATCCGGCATCGGCATTGAGGAAAAGGCCGTCAATGGAAATTCCTGCGTTATCCATCATGCTAAATATGCACTGGATGACCTCGCAAAGGTCTCCCTTGCATGGGTAGCCTCGTTTGACGGTTGTCAGATACGGCAGGATTTCCATTCTTATGGTGTCTTTATCTATGAGTTCTATCAATTCAAGGAGTGTTTAGGTGTGTTTTTATCATTACACTTAACACTCCTTATTGTATTTTGTATGTTTAAAATAAGTCAAGATGACTTCAGGGTGTCAATGGAAACTTCTGCCAAATGATTTTCCAAAATGGCGTACCGTGTATGAATTTTACCGCAAGTGGATTTCTATAGGATTTTTTGACTGTTTGACCCAAGAATTGAATGTCACGGCAAGGGATTCGCTAAGAAAATCGGCTCAACGACTGTTGCCGTCATAGACAGCCAAAGCGTGCGTACCGGACTGGACCAATCAGTAAAGGGAATAGACGGAGGAAAGAAAATCAATGGTATAAAAAGACATCTTGCCGTAGATTTAAATGGATTCCCGCTGACTATATTTAGGGATATTCAGTTAATGGCTTGATTTTTCAAGCTGAAAATGGAGCGTGGTCGCCCTATGGCGGTGCTGTTTTGATTATGAGGGCAAATTTTCAATTCTCGGCGCATAAAATATGACATTTCGGACAGATAGGGATACACTGATTCGCCTCCGATATGTTTCGGAGGTGAGGTGACAGTATGATTTTTCACGCTCGCTGTTTCTTCTTTTCTTCGATGGCGAGTTGTCGGGCGGCAAGCGTTGCGGCATTTGCCATGTGGATGCCGAAAAAGAGCAGCAGCGTCTCGCTGCGGGAGTTGCGTGCAGCAATCCGGCTGACACCGTAGTGCTGTTTCTGGTTTCCGAAGCTGCCCTCCATGGCGGTAGAGCGCAGTGTCCCGATTATTCGTCGGGCTGTGCTTATGTCGGTGTTTTCATCCTTTGGCTTCGGGCCTTTGCGGACAAAACATGTCGTTATGCCGTTTTCGGTACAGTACCGCCGGTTGTCGTTGTTGGCATAGATGGTGTCAGCTCCGACTTTGGCGACTTTGACTCCGGTCAATTCCTGTTGATATTCAATACACTCCTGTAATCTCACGCCCTCGTTGAAGGCTTCGAAGGAATGATGCTCGATGAATGATATTCCATCAATCTGGATGTTGTTGACCTTGGCTCCGAACTCCACTCGCTTGTTCTCCTTGCCTCTGACGATGGGCCGGATGTACGGACGGTCTATGCTGACGATGCGTTTCTTCACCTCCTTTTTCTGAGCAAGCGCTCTCTGCTGTCGATACACCTCTTTAAGAGCGAAGAGACGCTTGCTTTGCTCGGCGGTGAGCGCGATGTCAACGGTGTGTATCTTGCAGATTCTGTTCCATTGCCCTATCTGTTTGGAAAGCAAGCCGAGCAATCGACGGCGGAGTTTGACAGTGGCCGCCCTGCTGTGTTTGCGATGCTTGGCATAGGTGAGTCTGGCGCGGTCAATATCACGATACTTGTTGCGCGGCAGCCGTTCCTTCAGCGCCTTACAGGTCTTTGCAATTAGAGATTGAAGCCACTCGCAGCATTCCCACAACAGTTTTACATCTGTCGGGAACCGCAGATGGCTCTCGTAGCAGGTGGCATCGGTCAGACACAAATCCTTGTTTCTCAGCGAGCCGCCCCATTTGCCATACAGGATTTTCTGCAGTTCTCTGATGTCCAGAACTCCGGCTATGCGCTGACGGATAGCACTGACTATCTTGCCGTTCTTTATGGGCTTGGCGGGATCTATGAGCACCCCGCAGAACATCTGCATGTGTATGTTGCCGTTGAGCATCTCGATCAGGCCGTCATCCGATTGTCCGGTATATGGTTTGAGGAACATCAGCGCCACCTCTCCCTCCGGCGGGAACATCGGCGTGTTGCCTTGAGGATGCGTTTTGGGAAAATGCGAGCGGATTTTCTCTGCCAGCTCCTTCAATGGCAGTTGCGCATGGATGCGCCCGAGCTCGCTTACGGCAAAACTCTCGCGATATTTTTGCATAAAATCGAACTCGGTAAACGGCAACGTGGCCGTAATCTCAGATATTTTCCGTAACTTCACGAACATTTATTTTTAAGAATTACCCCCGAATAAGCCCGTGATGGGTTCATCGGGGGTTCTTTGTAAAGTTACAAAATATCTATAACTCTGCCAAATAATCAGTTAGCCATTAACTGAATATCCCTATTTATATCACGCGCAAATGTCCACGACAGCAAGGGGGCGATTGGATTGGCAATTGACACGGCCTGCAAATATCCGACGATCAGATTATTAAAGGCAGACAACGGCTATCGCGGACCTTTAGTAAAAAACTTGAAAGAGGGATTGCTTGTGGAATTGGAGTGTGTGAAATCGAATTTCGTCACATCGGAATTCAAGCCGATTAGCGGCAGGTGGGTTGTGGAACGTACCTTCTCGTGGCTTGAATCTTTCAGACTATTAAATTCTTCACACCGCCAACGCGATTGCGATGGCAGCGTGTGCAATGTTTATGTTGCGGTTCCTTTAATTCAACTTCATCCCGAGTTCATCACAGACATATTTATTCTCGGCTGTCCGTGGCAGAAATTACCTTCGCCTCGGCCAATCGTCATACATCTGCGTCCGCTTGTTTCGGTCACAATGCAACCGCATTGCTCCCTCACTGCGCGAACACATCTGCTCGATGCTTGACCGCCCCAGCGTTAACAAATATTGGGGAACGGGGTCTAAGCCCGTCACATGATTGCAGTCGCATAATACGCTCCTCAGCGCTTACGCAACTGCCAGAAAGCCACGGCCGATGCAGCGGCTACATTGAGCGAATCCACACAATGATGCATCGGTATTTTTACCACATAATCAGCGCTATCGATGACATCGCGTGGCAAGCCGTCCCCCTCGCTGCCCATCACTATGGCCAGACGCGGCTCAGCCATCAACTCCGCGTCATCGATACTGACAGAGTTGTCGCTCAGCGCCATTGCCGCCGTCTTGAATCCCATCTCCTGAAGGCTACGATAGCCCTCGGCAGGGAGCCGGCCCCACGGCACAAGAAATACCGAACCCATCGACACACGTATCGAGCGACGGTTGAGCGGATCGCACGAGGTCGAGGTAAGGAGCACCCCGTCGATACCGAGGGCCGCCGCCGACCTGAATATGGCGCCGATATTGGTAGTGTCGACCACCCCGTCGATGACAACTATACGCGACGCGCCATCACACACCTCGCCCACACTCTTCTCTACGGGGCGACGCATGGCGCACAGCACACCGCGTGTAAGCGTATATCCGGTGAGGGCTGCAAGAAGCTCGCGGCTACCGGTGTATACCGGCACCTCATCGCCACATCGGGCTATAATGCCCGCAGCATCTCCTGCGATATGCCGCTCCTCGCATAACAGCGACACAGGTTCATAACCCGCGTTCAAGGCTACATCAATGACCTTCGGACTCTCTGCGATAAACATCGCCTGCGCAGGGTCAAGACGATTGCGCAACTGTGCCTCGGTAAGAGAAGCAAACACCTCCACTCCGGCGGCGTCAAGGCTATCGATTCTGACTATCATCTATTTAGAGCTTGTTTAATAATAAATGAGAAATTGCGACCCGAAGCCACACCCAGAGCGCGGGCTGAAAAATACCGGTCGCTCCGGCATCGCGTACACTCTCCGATATCGGTTATATTTTCTCTTGGCACACCCTTTGACACGAGTATGCGCACAACCGCGGCAGAAAGGTTTACATGAGGTTTCTCATCTGCAAGATGCACCACATCTTCCGGATGAAACCTGCACGCCACCTCGTCGCCTACCTCGAAACAGCACACACCGATATGAGGCGCGATAAAGCCATGTATATCGCCGGCAGACGCACCGGCACGCACCATACAGTCTACCGCATTTTCCACGACGCCGCCCACAGTACCACGCCATCCGGCATGCACCGCACACACCACACCTGCCTTCTCATCGCAAAGGAGCAGAGGCAGGCAGTCGGCTGTATTCACACCTACAGCCACTCCTTGCAATGCGGTGACCACAGCATCGACACCATCAATATCACGGCTATCGACAGGCACACTGTCAACCACCGCCACACGCGCGCTGTGTGTCTGTCTTGGCACCACAACCATATCAGCGGATATACCGAGACATGACGCGAGCTCATCCCGACACTGCTGCCAGTGCGATGCCTCATCACCGACATAGTGGCACAGCGAAAATCCGGAGTAAGCATCATCAGCCTTGCTCAATCCACGGAAAGTAGTTGCAGCATACACCTCGCCTGAATCGTAAAGAGACACAAGCGGAACAGAGGTTACAGCAACGGAATCAGCCGCCATACTCATCAAGATATGCCTCACAGGCCAATTTCAGTTCGTCGTACCACTCCTTTCCGAAATATTCTGTAAGCGGCCCTTCGAGGAACTGATACAGGCGTATCCCCTCTTTGCGGCCAAGCACCTCGGCGGCACGGCACACCTTCCAGCGATGATAATTCACAGCGGTAAACGACGGATACCGGGTGAGCCTCACAGGATACAGAGCACACGACGCCGGTTTGCGGAAATCCTTGATACGGCCTTCGCGATAAGCCTTCTCGACAGCACACAGACAGACGCCACCGGGACCGTATGTGCAGAACGCGCAGTCGCGTCCGTTGACAATCGTAGTGACAAGGTCGCCCTCCTCATCCACATAACCCACACCGCGCTCCTCAATCTCCTTGCGGCCGGCCGGAGTAAGGTCGTCGCTTACAACCGGCAACACCTCCTTAAGTTTCTCATATTCCTCGCGGGTAATGGGTGCTCCGGCATCGCCCTCGATGCAGCATTCACCCATGCATTTCGAAAGATCGCAGCAGAAAAAACGCTCTGCAAGGTCAAGCGACACCAATGTATCCTGAATCTGTAGCATTATTACTTCGTCCTCTTTTGTTTCCATCATTGTATTGACATTACGGTACTGCTTCCGAGCAGACGGTCGTAGCGAGAGCCCGGCGCACGGTAGTATACGTCGATTCGGTATTCGTCGGCAGTCTGGGCAAAATTGCCCTCGACAGGAGCCGTAAGCCCCGAACTTTGTCCGCGCGGCACCACTACATACTGGTAGTTGTAGCTACCCTGCTTAAGAAGCATGGCATGACGATACACACCGGCATCATTGTCATAGTGCATACGCGACGTCGCGTCAAGACGACGGTTTGCAAGATCACCGTCGATATATATTTCGCTATCGGCAAGTTCGGGCATGGCGAGAGTGAAATGCACCACCACATAGTCGGCGTCAAGTTCCGGCTCGGCTGCATTTATTTCTCTCACTCTATAGCGCCCCTGTTGGGTGCGGTCGTAGGTATATTCCCTCCGCGGCGAGTCATCTGTCAATCGGAAATGATAGTACGGATCGGCATACACCACCTCGGCCACTCCCATATTGGGATGGTCGACCGACACAGTCTCAAACCTTCGGTATTCATTGCCGGCGCTGAATATCAGCGGACGCATATGGGTATAATGCGCGCATACTCCACCGTTGCTCCCTCGACCGTCGACATATTGCGGACGCTGCAAGGTACGTATATCATCCTCGCGGCCGTTCTGTCTCACTTTCACTATCAGACGGTTGTTGATATCCTCCATATTGAGCATATCGCCACCGTCGACACTGATTTCAAGTTGCTGGTGGGCCTGCATGTAGTCAATGTCGGTAACACCCGACACCTTGGCCGAAATACCTACAGCACCCTCCTCGATTGCAAACCGTGCCTGGAGCAATATGTCGTCAGGCTTCCCGTCCTCATATACTTTCAGCAGATAATTACCGGAAAGCAGAGGATTCATGTTACCGTCGGGAATCACTATACGATAGTGAACATAAGGCACCGTAGTGGCACCTGAGAACGCCCAGTCCTCGACCTCAGCGTCATTGAATCCATCAAGATATTCGCTCCCCACCAGCGCATCCGGCTGCCAGTCGGCATTGCAATGCACAAGAGTGTAACGCAGATACTGACGGTCATCGCCAATCATGTCAAACGACACTTCTATCGAGCGCCCGCTGCCAAGTCTCACTACCGGAGGGAGCATATCGGCTCCGGACGGATGGACTTTCAAGGCACCTACACGCGAGTCAAATGCACGTGTACGGGTATCATCGGCATACGCCATCAATCCCGACAGCATGACAGCCAGCACGGCAAACGCAAAATGTGTTACACGCCACATCAGTTGCCGACAGCTTCAACAGCATTATGCAGTATAGCCACAGAGTCCTCTATATACTGCATGCAAGGTTTACGGTTTGCCCTATCGGCAAGCAACTCGCCACATACAATGGAGCCGTTACTCTCCGCAAAACGCGAGCACATATCTTTTATCGAGGCGTAGACTTTCTGTTTTTCAGCCGGATTGCCTGCAACCATAAATCCGCTTACGACAGCCATGCCGGTTATAGTGCCGCATGCCTGATGCTGTCCTCCGACTCCACCACCCAGACCTATAGATACGGCAGCGGCAGCTTCTTCTGAGAGATTGTGCACATCGTCAAATACCATGACAACACATTGCGAACAGGTATAGCCCTGTTTCCTCAATTCACGGGCGCGCTCAAGGCGCGATTCAAGTGTATGCTTCATCTTTTTTATTTCCGGTTTATCTCCAGTCGACAGGTGTCTTCCCCTGCTTTATAAGATAGTCGTTGGCGCGGCTGAACGGGCGAGAGCCAAAAAATCCACGGTAAGCCGACAGAGGAGACGGATGTGCCGACTCAATCACCAGATGACGGCTACGGTCGATAAATGCACCCTTCTTAATGGCATAGCTACCCCAGAGAATGAACACAAGCCCGTCGCGGTCATCATTCAGCCGATGAACTACAGCATCGGTAAACGTCTCCCAGCCTCGCCCCTGGTGCGAAGCAGCACGATGCGCCTCCACAGTAAGAGTAGAGTTAAGCAGCAAAACTCCCTGACGTGCCCAGCGCGATAAATCGCCATCGCCCGGCACTGACTCAAGCGCAAGATCATCCTTCACCTCTTTAAATATATTTATCAGCGAAGGAGGTAGCGGCACACCGGCATTCACCGAAAAACACAGCCCGTTGGCCTGCCCCGGTCCATGATAAGGATCCTGACCGAGAATCACTACCTTAACCTCCGGGAAAGGACAACTGTCGAACGCTGCGAATATTTTACCCGCAGGAGGGAATACCGGCGCAGCGCCATTACGGTATTCATGCCTGACAAAATCGGTCAGAGCCACAAAATACGGCTTTTCCCATTCGCCGGAAAGTTCTTCCCGCCATGTAGGTTCAATTTTTACATCCATCAAGCTGTATCGTTTTAATTAGGTAGCCAAATTTATTTTTGCAAATATACAAAATAATTCGTAGTTTTGTCGAAGATTTTAGAAACCGCTATCCGCCCGAAGCGGAATTGCATCAAAATCAACACAGCAATTATGCGCCCGTAGTTCAATGGATAGAATAATGGATTCCGGTTCCATCGATTGGGGTTCGACTCCCCACGGGCGTACCAAGGCAGCTTCCAGCTGCCTTTTTTATTTACATTTCATGCAAATACATCTTAATCTAATCATGTTCTTTTTTACACCACATGATAAATCTACGAATATGTAAAAAAAATTCAACATTTGTTTACGCCTTTATTATTCTTTTTGCCTAACTTTGCAAAAAACACAACAACTATGAAATATCAAACCATTTCATTACCACTCATCACTTTAACACTTGCCATCACTGCCGACGCACAGACTATGGTTAAGGAAATGGACAATGCGCACACCCGATTTATCCCCGGTGCATTTATGAAAAACGGAAAAGCTGCCATCTATTTTTCCGATGATGATGAATATAGCTCCCGACATGGATATAATGGATATGAGGCCCAGATATTCGACTTTGATTTAAATCCATTGAAATCTTTTAATTTCCAGATACTTCATCCATACACAGTAACAGAAAAGCGTGAATCGACCGGCTCTGTAGTAAAGACCAAAGTCATAAAAGAAGAACGCATGCAATTGTCAGATATAGTACCTCCAATATCAGATACGAATGAACTTCCGTCTACGGCTGATATGGAGTCCCGAAAATCACATTTCATAAATTGGTTTTACGAGCACAACAAATATCTGGATTCGACACTTTCTATTGAAAGTCTCACGTCTAATTGCTATATTGACGGCACCACAATCTATATCTCTCTGCAAATCCAACCGGAAGGTTATTACGAATACTCCGAGTATCTGACTAAAATCGAGACTTATATTGACTCCTCCGACATGTGGGGTTTCATATATACCTATTCTACACAAGTACCTAAATATGATGGAGAATGGGTCAGGATAACATGGTATGATGTCCCCGTCAGCACTTTATGCACTCCCCGCTGCATAGACGTGGCAAGCATGAATGTTGGTATATACCTGCCATTCTCACAGACGTTTTTCAATGAAGACTCAAAATTTGAGTATGTAAGATACATAGCTGAGGTACGTGAAGATGACGGCGCTGTTGGTGGTGACATTATTAATACATCAAATCCTGACGCCGCTGAATATCTGTTTGGCATCACAGCATCTGACCGTGATGGAGACGGTGAAGAAGATTTCCGACAGAAACATTACGGAGTTCATTATACCGGACTTGAAATCGTTTCAGAAGACAACAATACCATCTATTCATTCCATATTCCCGACAATTGCGAAGGGGATGCGTCAATCGAATTCTTTAAATCTGACAACAGTATTCTCGCACAAGCCGAATTCAGCTGGTACAACGAGAATAATGAATATTTAAAAACTACACGATTTTACCGCATGGATAAGTCATCAGGTGTAGCCGATGTTATACGTGACGAAAATCGCATATCGGCATCACCCAACCCGGCTGTCCACGGAGTTCCTGTCGTAATAACCGTTCCAAACGCCGATAAGGGCTCGCGCGCCATATCAGTCACATCATTAAATGGAGTCAACGTATATAACCGGGCTATCAATCCCGATGCAGATAGAATTTCAATCCCGACACAAGGATTCACCCCGGGAATGTACATTTTCACATTGACAGAGAATGGCAGAAATATCGAAAGTTGTAAAATAATAATTCGATAATAAAACGGCAACGCATATCACAAAGGAATAGTGAAAACCGACTGTGACACGCGTTGCCGTTAAAATTCAAGCTCTCGTTCCCCAATATTTGTTAAGAGATAGCTTAGAGCTTGTTGTCACGTTGGGTAATCTCGGCGTCGGTCATGGTATAGCCGCCAAGGCTACCCTCCTTAGCCTGAATGCAGATGTAAGTCATCGGCTCGGCGGATGAGCATTTAAGATTGCGGTCACAGCCCGTAGCTACCCTGACCACCGAACCCTCAGCGATATCAAACACATCGCCGTCGACCTGGAATCGGCCTTTCCCGGAGAGAATTATGTAGTTCTCCTCATTCTCCTTATGACTGTGGAAAAACGGCACAGACTCTCCCGCAAGAAGAGTACCAAATGAAATCTCACATGATGTAGCTGCACTGGCATCCTTTACAAACTGTTTCCCCACGTGTGTGTGTAGGTCGCCTACCGATACATGAGCATACTTATCACCACAGGCGATTGTCTTTAATTCATTCATAATCTAATTTCTTTGGAAAGTATTCATTATCTTTGCAGCCGTAAGCCGCGTTTATTTCAGTGACGCAAAGTTAACACGTACATTCCACGCATACAAGACGTTACACCAAAGTAACGCACTTACCTGCCAGTAACTATTTTTGAAAATGAACAAGTTGCCGTTGAAAGAAAATTTTGAAAAATATACCGGTATAGATTCATGCCCGGTAAGGAATGTGATTTCGCGATTCTCCGGAAAATGGTCGATGCTCATTCTGTGCGTGCTCGCCGACAACGAAGCCACACGCTTCAACGCCATAGGTAAAGCCCTGCCCGACATTTCTCCTAAAGTGCTTACCGAAACTTTGAAAAATCTTGAAAACGACGGACTGATTGTGCGCCGGCTCTATCCGGAGATACCCCCACGGGTAGAATACTCGCTATCGACGCTCGGCAAAAGTCTCATGCCACATATCTCCGGACTCGTAGGCTGGGCAATCGAACATTTCGACGAAATTATCGGTAATAAGAAATAACAGTTATTTGCCCATACTTACCCACAACAATTATGGAACGAAAATTGACATATCCGGCATGACAGGCAAAGAAGCAATTGAACTGAAAGCAGCCCAACACCAAAACAATGCTACCGGCAATTCATAAAAAGAAAGTTAGAGCTTGTAAGGTAAAGGTAAATGCAAAATATATCAACGATATGAAACAAATTACTGACCGCCCTGACGGTAACATTTATTATTAAACAAGATCTTAGAGCATCCCTACAATGGCAAAGTCGTCGACACTATCCGCTGTTACATCTGAAAAGAAGCGTGTGATATCACAAATGATAGCCATATATTGCCACAAACACCATGGCACCGCCGGCCGCACACTCTGTCCCGAGTGTGCCGACATGCTCGCTTATGCTTGCTCCAGACTTGATAAATGTCCGAGAACGCCGGCCACGCATTCAAGTTGCAGGAGATGCACAATCCACTGCTATTCACCCGCATACCGCGACAAAATAAAAAAGATAATGAGGTATGTCGGGCCTCGCATGCTTTTCATCCACCCCATATCTGCCATACGCCACTTCATATCCGAAACAAGAGGCGAATGACTTGCATAATTCATACCAACGATTTTACCCCACAATAATATATGGAAAATAAAACCGATATTCCCGAGATAAGAATAGATGTCACCCGACAGACTCCCGAAGAACTGGCTCTTGCCACCCGACAGTCGCAACTGATTTTCAAATTCAACCACACCATGCCGGGCACAGAAGAATATGACCGGCTGATGCACGACATATTCCCCACGCTGGGCAAATCAAGCATTATCCACTCCCCCGTTACCGCCGTGCGCCCTCATATGGTAAGTATCGGGAAAAACGTAGTGATAATGCCCGGATGTCTGATGATGGCTGCCGGAGGCATATCAATCGACGACGGTGCCATGATTGCCGCCAACGTTCAGCTTATATCCAACAACCACGACCTCTACGAACGCCATATCATAACCTGCAAACCGGTCAGGATAGGAAAAAATGCATGGATTGGCGCTGGAGCGACAATCCTGCCTGGTGTCACAATCGGCGAAAATGCTGTGGTCGGAGCCGGCAGCATAGTGACCAGGGATGTCGAGGCCGACACCATCGTCGCCGGCAATCCTGCCAGATTCATAAAACGCATACCGCAACATCCGGAATGTGCAGCCATGCCTGACCCTGACGAAGAATTGCAACAGCTCGGCCTCGACAGCTGCGGCGACTGACCCGAAAACATCCATACGCCTAAACTTCGGGCGGGCAATAACACAGGCAATAAACCAATCATTTTCGCTTGTTTCATTGAAATATTATCCTATTATTGCTTAACTTTGCAAGCAATGAAACCAATCACTCATACATTTCTGATTGCTGCGATTGCTATGGTCACAACCGGATGCATACGCAAAGAGCCGCTCAACGCCGAATGCGATATAATTGCGGCGACACTCCCTGGAGACGTGATGTCGCAGAACGCTGCGATACGCAACTCTGAAGTGACCCTTTTTGTAAAGAAGGGAACCGACAAAAGCGCCCTCGCTCCTGAATTCATACTCACCGAGGGAGCCACTATCGACCCGCCAAGCGGCACAGTACGCAACTTTGACGTACCCCAGCGATACACCGTTACAGCCGAAGATAAAATCTGGCAGAAAACGTATACCGTATGGGTCAACGAGCCCGGCATAACACTCTCCTATGATTTCGAGCATGTCAGACAGCAACAGTCCAGCCGATATAGCTACGATATTTTTTACGAGATAGGACCCGACGGAAATGAGAGTTTCTCATGGGCAAGCGGAAATGCCGGATATGCAATGACAGGCCAAGGCTCATCTGACCCCGCTTCATTCCCCACCTACCAGTCCGACAACGGAATCGATGGCAAATGTGCGGCAATGACCACACGCATTACCGGACTCTTCGGAAATCTACGCAATTCACCACTCGCCGCAGGAAGCCTCTTTATAGGTGAGTTCAAAGTAAATCTTTCCAATACGCTGCTGTCAACCCGATTCGGCCGTCCGTTCGACCGCAAGCCGTTGCGCCTGTCAGGATATTATCGGTATACTCCCGGCGAAATGTATTACAAACTGAACGAATCTCTGTCAAACAAACTCGAAGCCGTCCCTGGAAAAATTGACGAATTCAACATATACGGAGTCATGTTTGAACGTACAGCAGATGTGGAATACCTTAATGGCACCAACGTTCAGACATCGCCCAACGTTGTGGCGCTTGCACGATTCAACGACGGCGAAAGGATTCCAACAGAAACATGGCGCACATTCTCGCTGCCGTTTGTCTACCTTAAGGAGATTGATATGGAGAAACTCGAGAATGGCCAATACTCCATATCGATTGTAATGTCATCAAGTATCGACGGCGACCTCTTCTCAGGAGCCCCGGGAAGTACCTTGATGGTCGACCAAGTCGTATTAACCTGTGAAGAATAGTCTAAAATGAAATTCAAGATAAACGCCATACTTATAGCGGTCCTGGCCATAATAGCTCCAATCCAGGCTCAAGCCCAGAAAGAGACAACCCATGCGCTTGAATGGTCAATACTCCATGGACTGGAATATGAAATTTACGCCGGTGTAAACATCGGAGGTACGGCACCCATACCTCTACCCTCGGAAATCAGAAAAATCAACGGATACAATCCTATGCTGAACCTCGCCATCGGAGGCAATGTCACAAAATGGATTGACACCGCACCGAAATGGGGATTCTCAATCGGCATCTGCTTTGAGAACAAAGGAATGGATACCAAATCGACGGTAAAGAACTATGGAATGGAAATCATACAGGACGGCTCGCGCATAGCCGGAAACTGGACTGGACGCGTAGACACAAAATATCAGGCGTCGCTGATAACATTCCCCGTGCTTGCACGTTGGCGACCGTCATCCCAATGGAACTTCCATCTTGGTCCCTACATCGGCGTAAGCCTCAACCATGAATTCTCCGGAAATGTACATGACGGATACCTCAGAGAAGGTGACCCCACAGGCGAAAAAGTGGAATTCGAAGGAGAAGCCAGCGCTCCATACGAATTCAACAGCGACCTGCGCTCATTCCAGTACGGACTGCAGGGCGGAGTTTCATGGCGCGCATTCAAGCACCTTGCCCTGCGTGCTAACCTCAGCTGGGGATTCAACAACATCTTCAAAGGTTCATTCAAGACTGTAAACTTCCCCCTATACCCCATCTATGCCAATCTTGGATTCAACTACATATTCTAAGGGCATAGCGAAAGACAATACACCGAATCCTGACCACAAACAATAATTACAACCCACATATGATGGATTTCTCAGACATGACTGCCCGTGAAGCAGAAGGACTGATAGACTTTCTCAACGCATCCCCCTGCAACTTCTGGGCTGTAGACACCATACGGCGCATACTCGCCGACAACGGATATACCGAACTCGACATGGCCGACTCGTGGAGCGGAAAACTTAAGCCTGAAGGCCGCTACTTTGTCGTCAAAAACAGTTCGGCAATCTTCGCGTTCAGAATCGGCGACGGCACTCCGTCAAGCAGCTTCCGCATAATCTCCGCTCATAGCGATTCTCCCGGATTCCGCATCAAGCCGGCTCCGGAAATGAAATGCGACGGCGGTGTGGTAAAACTCAACACCGAGGTCTACGGTGGCCCGATTCTGTATACATGGTTCGACCGTCCGCTATCGGTAGCCGGACGCGTGATGTTGCGCGGCATCGACCCGCTCCATCCAGCCACACGCCTTGTGAGATTTGATGACCCGATGCTGACAATACCTCATCTCGCCATCCACTTCAACCGCTCTGTCAACGAAGGCAACCCCTTGTCGAAGCAGAAAGACATGCTCCCGGTGATAGGCATCATCGACCGGCAGACCAACGCCGCAGGGATGGTGCTGCGCATGGTTGCCGACCGACTCGCAGTCGACCCAGAACAGATACTCGACTGCGATTTGTCGCTCTACGACACCACTCCGGCACAACGCTGGGGCTCCAACGGCGAATTCATATCCTCCGGTCGTCTCGACGACCTGTCGATGGCATATGCCGCCATGCGAGCCATGCTGCTCTCTACCGATACCATCAAACCCGAGCCGACAGTAAGGGTAATGGCAATATTCGACAACGAAGAGACCGGCTCAGGCACAAAGCAGGGAGCAGCTTCCCCAATACTGCACACTATCATGATGCGCATAGTCGAGGCATTCGGTGGCACATTCGAAGACTTCTCGCGGGCTGTTGCGGAGTCATTCATGATATCGGCCGACAATGCTCATGCCGTACATCCCAACTACGTCGAGAAACATGACCCTACCAACCATCCCGTAGTAGGCGGAGGTCCGGTAATCAAAATAAACGCAAACTGCAAGTACATGACCGATGCCGACTCGTCGGCCGTGTTCCGCGCCATATGCGAGCAGGCTGAAGTGCCATACCAGTATTTCGTCAACCACAGCGACGTAGCCGGCGGCTCGACCCTCGGCAATATCCTAACATCCAAGATTGATCTCAGAGGTGTGGATATGGGCGCTGCAATCTGGGCAATGCATTCCGTGCGCGAGACTGCGTCCGCTGCCGACAATGCCCACATAATCCGTGCATTCACCCAATTCTACACATGCTGACACCCCAACAGCATCACTGTAAACGAGTCAGAGCGTCATTGACATGACGCTCTGACTGTTTTTTATATATTCATGACAAGCACACTACCTGACTTCTCCGGCAAGAGCCTGCCAGAGGTTGTCATGGGGCACCGGTGCGGTTATATCGATTGAATTGCCGCTTACCGGATGAATGAAGCGTATGTGATGGCTCTGGAGCGAGATGCTGCCGTCGGGATTGGAGCGCTTGTCACCATATTTCAAATCGCCCTTTATCGGACATCCGATTGAAGAAAGCTGCACACGTATCTGATGCTTGCGTCCGGTAAGCAAGCGCACTTCCAGCAGATGATAACGGTCCGATGAAGCAATATGCCGGTATTTGAGCACAGCCTTTTGGGCGCCCTCCTTTGGCTGCAGCGACGCATACGATTTATTATTGCGCTCTACCGAGGTGATATAGTGGACAAGCGTGCCCTCCGGCTCAGGAGGAACATTGCGGGTGATGGCCCAGTAGGTTTTCTCAACTTCGCCTTTGCGGAATAGATCGTTCATGCGAGTGAGAGCCTTGGATGTCTTGGCAAACACGACCAGGCCCCCGACAGGTCGGTCAAGACGATGCACCACACCGCAGAATACATTGCCGGGCTTGTCATACTTCTCCTTAAGCCAGCGCTTCAGAGTCTCGACAAGCGGCTCGTCACCGGTCTTGTCGCCCTGTACAATCTCGCCCGGGGCCTTGTTGACCACAAGCAGATGGTTATCCTCGTAGACTACTTCCATTTCAAAACTTACTTAGAGCTTGTTTAAGAGCTTGTTTAATAATAAATGTTACCGTCAGGGCGGTCAGTCGGCGAGCAGATTTCGCTTGTGATGAGGGAGTTATGGGGCTCCATAACGACCGAAGAGCGGGTGGAAATATGCCGGCGAATGACCGACTGGAAGTAATTTGTTCCATATTGTTAATATATTTTTACATTTGCTTTAAAGCAGGCAAGAGATTGAATGGTTATAAAGCTACCTTTTGTCTCGTATATCTTGGCCGCTTTTCGCCATGACCCTCAGTCATGTACATAAAGTACACTCCTTCGGCACATGTCGAAAATCGACTCAAGCTATACGACCCTGGCGGCAACATTTATTATTAAACAAGCTCTAATAAAGCGGAGACGCATCCAATACACATGTTGGGCGCGTCTCCGCTGAATATTATCTATAACGCTATAGTGATATCATCAGTCGATACCGAGATCTTTCTTGATAGCCTCGATTTTTGCATCGGCCTCTTCGATAGCCTTGCCGTAGTCCTCGGGCTTCTCCATCTTTCCGCGCACCTCAACGTAGAACTTAATCTTAGGCTCTGTGCCTGAAGGACGCACACTGACCTTTGTACCGTCGGCAGTGAAATACTGGAGCACGTTGGAGGTAACAGGCATATCCATCTTCGATACATTGCCTGTAGTCACGTCGGTGAGGTTGAGGTCGGCGTAATCCTTGATAGTCACAATGGGGCTGCCGGCAAGCTGCTTGGGCGGATTGGCACGGAAATTCTTCATGATGGCGATAATCTCTTCAGCACCGGTCTTGCCTTTGCGCACCAGAGAGATACCTGCCTCACGCGAGAATCCGTAAGTCATATAGATATCCTTCAGCATCTGGAGGAAATTCATATTCTTTGTCTTGGCCCATGCGAGCGCCTCGGCCATAAGTGAGATGGCGCTTACAGCATCCTTGTCGCGGCAGAAATCCTCGGCAAGGAAACCGTAGCTCTCCTCGCCACCGCCGAGATAACGACCGGTACCCTCGTTCTCACGGATTACAGCGGCAATCCACTTGAAGCCTGTGTAGCAGTCGTACATCTTGAAACCATTCTTGTCGGCAATCGACTTGATGGTCTCGGTAGTAACGATGGTCTTTACGATATACTCATTGCCTGTGATACGGCCAAGCTCCTTATTACGGGTCATGATGTAATTGAGGAGAATCATCACAATCTGATTGCCGTTAATCAGCACGTACTCGCCGTTGTCGTCGCGGAGCACACATCCGATACGGTCGGCATCGGGGTCGGAAGCAAGAATAAGGTCGGCGTCCACCTCCTTGGCCTTGGCGATAGCCATTGCCATAGCCGATGGAACCTCGGGGTTGGGAGAAGCCACGGTCGGGAAATCACCGGAAGTTACATCCTGCTCAGGCACGTTGATGATGTTGGTGAAGCCATAGTTGCGAAGCGAGTCGGGGATGAGCTTCACACCGGTGCCGTGGATAGGAGTGTACACGAGTTTGAGGTCGTGGAACTGCTTTACGGCTTCCGGACTGAGCTGAAGGCCCTTGATGGCGGCCAGGAACTTCTGGTCCATCTCATC